>NZ_JBEPLU010000001.1:600000-1200000 GCF_040545335.1 Phenylobacterium koreense | reverse complement strand
CATCGGCGTCGGCGAAGTCGCGCACCCGGCGCAGCAGCCGCCCGGCCACCCGGGGCGTCCCGCGCGAGCGGGCGGCGATCTCCGCCGCGCCGTCGGCTCCCAGGGCGAGCCCCATCTTGGCCGCAGCCCCGCTCAGCACCTTGCCGAGCTCGGCGTGGGTGTAGAACTCCAGCCGCAGCGGAATGCCGAACCGGTCGCGCAGGGGCGTGGCCAGCAGGCCCGCCCGCGTCGTCGCCGCCACCAGGGTGAAGGGCGCCAGGTCGATGCGGATCGATCTTGCCGAAGGCCCTTCGCCGATCACCAGGTCGAGGACGTGGTCCTCCATGGCCGGATAGAGGATCTCCTCGACGTTCGCCGCCAGCCGGTGGATCTCGTCGATGAACAGGACGTCCCGTGGCTCCAGGTTGGTCAGGATCGCCGCCAGGTCCCCGGCCTTGGCCAGCACCGGTCCCGAGGTCGCCCGGAAGTTCACCCCCAGTTCGCGCGCCACGATCTGCGCCAGGGTGGTCTTGCCCAGGCCCGGCGGCCCGAACAGCAGCACGTGGTCCAGCGCCTCGCCGCGCGACTTTGCCGCCTCGATGAAGACCTTCAGGTTCCCCTTGGCCTGCTCCTGGCCGACGAACTCGGCCAGAGTCTGCGGCCGCAGCGCCTTGTCGTGCCCCTCGAACGGCTGGGCCTCGCCGGAGACGATGCGGGTCACCGTCCCAGCTCCTGCAGGCCGGCCTTGATCAGCGCCGGGATCGTCGCGTCGTCGCCCAGCCGCAGGGCGGCCTGTTCGACCACTCGGCGGGCGTTGATTTCGGCGACGCCCAGGCCGAGCAGGGCGGCGACCGCCTCGCCGACGTTGCTGGGGGCGGGCGGCGCGGCGGGCGCGTGGAACGCGGCCACCGGACCGTCGGTGAGCTGCTTGTCCTTCAGCTCGGTGATCAGCCGCAGGGCGAGCTTGGGGCCGACCCCGTTGGCCCGGCCGAGCGCGGCCTTGTCCTCGCGCGCCACCGCGCCGACGAGCTCCGCCGGCGACAGCACGTCCAGCACCGCCAGGGCCGCCTTCGGCCCCACGCCCTGGATCGCCAGCATGACCACGAAGGCCCGCCGCTCGTCGCGGCCGAGAAATCCGTAGAGCTTCAGCCCCTGGGCCTCGGACCAGATGCTCTCCACGTGCAGCACCGTCTCCTCGCCCAGCGCCGGCAGGTGGCCCAGTGTGCGCGATCCGCAGCGGACCACATAGCCGACCCCGGCCACGTCGATCAGGGCCTCTTCCTCGCCGATCTCGGCGACCAGCCCGCGCAGCCGCCCGATCATGCGGCCGCTCCCAGGCGGCGGACCTTGCGGTGGTGGGCGTGGGCGATGGCCACCGCCAGGGCGTCGGCGGCGTCGGCGGTGGTCTCTCCGGCCGTCGGCAGCAGGCGGCGGATCATGAAGCCGACCTGGTCCTTGTCCGCGCCCCCGGTCCCGACCACCGACTTCTTGACGACGGTCGCCGCATACTCGGCCACCGGCAGCCCGGCCCGCGCCGGCACGATCATCGCCATGGCCCGCGCATGGCCCAGCTTCAGGGCCGAGGCGGCGTTGTTGTTCATGAAGGTCTCTTCCACGGCCGCCTCGTGCGGCCGGTGCCGCTCGACCACCTCGCTGATCGCCTCGAACAGCGCCAGCAGCCGCTCGGAGAACGGCAGGCTGTCCTTCGGCGCGATCACTCCGTGCGCCACGTGGCTCAGCCGCGCGCCCTCGACGGTGATTACGCCCCAGCCCGTGCGGCGCAGGCCAGGGTCGAGGCCGAGGATGGTCAGGGGGGCAAGCATGGGAATCGGCGCGTTCGTCATCTGTTCCGGCAGTCGTACAGGACGTCGGCGAGGTTAAGCAAACGTTGAGGGGGAGCGACGGCCCGCCCCTTATACCGTCAAGCTTAACGCCAAAGCTGAGCTGTAGTCGGCGCAGCGATTCAAACAACGCAGCCGGATGGGGCGGGATGTGAACCCCGGAATAGGCCTTCAAGCGTAGCTGTAGCCGAGATGTCGGGCGTCGCCGGACGCTCTCGTCGAGATCGTGTTGCTTCTCGTCGGCCCGGCGTTTCTCGCCGTTTACGCGAATGATCCGTGCCCGCGCCGGTAAATGGTAAACAACTGTTGACTTCAAATAACACAGGTATCCAAATTCCGCGGCCAGGACGCGCGCCGCTCGGGGCGCGCGTGGGCGGGAGCTTCCACGATGAGAGTGAGAAACCTGTTGTTGAGCTCGGCTGTCGCCGCGGCCGCTCTGTTCGGCGCCTCTGCGGCGTCGGCCAGCACCTGCGTCGGCAACTGCGGGACTTTGGGGCCTAACGGCGATGTCACCGCGCCGCCGGAAGGCGGGCCGAACTACGGTTACGTCTCCACCGTCAACGGCGTCGATGGGGTCGGCCAGATTGCTGGCGTGGGCGGGACCAACGGTTCCGAATTCATCAGCGATGTCTTCGGCGCCCAGGCCGGCGATCCGCTCGCCTTCTACTTCAACTACGTCACGTCCGACGGTTCCCAGTTCACCGAATACGGCTTTGCCGAGCTGTTGACCGCGGCTGGTTCGCACGTCGCATACCTGTTCACCGCGCGAACGACGCCATCGGGCAACACCAGCCCGGGTTTCGGCTTGCCGGCCAACAGCGCCACCCTGACGCCGGCCACGACTCCGATCGTCGGCGGCGCGCCTGAATGGTCCGCCCTCGGCGGCCACAGCAACACCTGCTTTGGACCAGGCTGCGGCTACACCGGCTGGATCAAGTCGGTCTACAACATCGGTGACACCGGCAACTACAAGGTCAAGTTCGGCGTCACCAATTTCCTTGATGAAGATTACGATTCCGGGATGGCCTACGCCGGCCTGACGATCGCCGGCGAGCCGATCGGCAACGCCGTTCCCGAACCCTCGACCTGGGCGATGATGCTGCTCGGCTTCTTCGGCCTGGGGTCGGCGTTGCGCCGCGGCCGCCGCATGGCGGGCGTAGCGGCAGCCTAAGAGTCCCGAGCCGCATCAGACCCGATGCGGCTCGAGGGGCTGGGGGAAGGTTCCCGCCCGGTCGCCCTTGCCGGGCGGGAACTCCTCCGCGTCAGCGGGGTTCGTCCTCCATGCCAACAAGAAGGACGGGCGAAGCCATGGACTATCGATTCTACCTGCTCAACTCGGCTGGCAAGTTCGCGGACGTCGAGGAATGGAACTGTCCTTCCGACGTGGCCGCCATGGAGCGCGCCGCCCGCCACGACCACGCCTATGGCGCTGAACTCTGGCGTGGCGAAAAGCGCCTCAGCACCTTCTCCGGCCCGATGACCCCCCGCCCCGCGGAGACCTCCCGCGCTTAGGGCGACATGGGTAAAACGTGCGTGTCATCCCGGCTTCGGCCCCAGGCCGAAGACCGGGGCCCATGAATCAGGCCGCGCCGTTCTCAGGCGGCGGCGCGCACGTGGCCGCGACTCCTCTTCGTCGCGGCCGGGTCGCGAAGCGACGCCCCGCTATCCCCGCTGCGCCCAGAACCGGAACGCGTCCCACCCCGCCTGGATCGCCCCCCGCGGCAGGCCGACGAGGTCGGTGATCGCCAGGGCCGGAGCGAAGATCACCGCTGACGCGCCGGGGATGAAGAAGATCGCCAGGAACAGCCCGATCATCGCCAGGCCCTCGATGGGCCGCATCGCCTGCCTCACGCCGTCCGGCAGGAACGGCCGGATCACGCCATAGCCGTCCAGCCCCGGCACGGGCAGCAGGTTCAGCACGAAGGCGGTCGCCTGCAGGAAAGCCAGGAAGGCCAGGCCTTCCACCAGCATGGCCGCGCCCGGCGTAGCCAGCGCCGAAAGGGCGACGCCCCAGGCGATCGCGGTCAGCAGCACCAGCACGCACAAGGTCCCCAGCGGCCCGGCCAGGGAGGCCAGCGCCCGCCAGCCGCGGCTGCGCATCAGGTCCTCGCGCAGATAGACCGCCCCGCCCGGAAAGCCGATTCCGCCCAACACCACCGCCAGGATCGGGATGACGATCGAGACCCCGACATCCACGTACTTCAGCGGGTCGAGGGTCAGGTAACCCTTGGCGCGGATCGTATGGTCCCCGGCCTTGTGGGCGATGAAGGCGTGGCCGAACTCGTGGGCCATGACCGCCAGCACCCAGCCCAGGATCACGAAGACGAAGGTCAGTATCCGCCCGACCATCTCGCTGGGCGCCAGCGCCAGGGCGACGCCGGAGGCGATCCAGCCGGCCAGCAGGATCAAGGCGTTGGGGCTGATCGGCGGACGCTCGGTGATCGTCGCCTCGCTCATCGGCGCTTCACCGCGGCGGCAGGCTCTCGTGCGGGTCGAAAGGCGGCTGGGGGCCCGATGATATCGCTCATGTCCAAGTCTTGGTCCGGTCGCTCTTCAGGTTGTTCTGGAGTACGCATTTTACGCAGGTCTATTAGGTGATTACCTAGCTTGTCTCTCGCGGCGCCTGTGTTTTCATAGGTCAGGTCCTCCAGAGAAGCCGTATGCCGGAATATACCTTCTCTTGCCGTAACCACCTGGGCGAGACATTCGATACCCGTACGCTGCTCTGTCGGGACGACGAGCACGCGCGCGAGTGCGGCCGTTCCCTCCTTGCCCTTGGCTATCCGGTGGTCATCTGCCTGGGCGGCGACGTCGTGACGACCCTGCAGCCCGAGATGAGCGAATTCAACGCCTGGCTGCGCGCCTTCATGTTCCCGGCCGGGGTCGTGCTGAGGGTTGGGCGCCTGCGAAAGGAGCCTTGAGCAGCTCTCCGGCCCTCGCCAGGCAGGCCCGCCCGAAGGCGTTCCGCTCCTCGTTCGACATTTTGTCGACCACCTGGCCCATCGCCTGCCGGGTGATCGGGCCGGAGGTCGCGCTCAGCCGCCCGATATAGACCCCGTAGGCCGCTATGGTCGCCGACAGCACCTGCTCCTGCGGCTTGGCCGACGCCTTGGCCCCTTCATAGGCCACGGCCAGCAGGCCCGCGCAGCCTAGGTCGCCCTCCCGCGTGCCGAACCTGGGCGAAGCGGCCTCCGCCGCCCCCGCGATCAGGCTTCCGGCCAGCACCCCTGCGATGATCCTAGCGAGCATGTGCGGTCCTCTCTCGGCTTCGGCGAGACGTTTTATAGGCCGGAATGAACCCCCCGTCCCGCCGACGCGGAGACCTTCTCCCTCCGCCGTCGGGCTAGGCTCTGGAGGCGAGGACGGGGCTCAAGCGCGTCCCCAAGACCCGCTTTCCCTTGCGTCCGCCCGCGGGGCGTGGGAGGACCCAAGGCAAACAATTGTTTAATTCATTGGGAGAAGACGGATGAAGGCGGCTGTCTATTACGAGAACGGCGGTCCAGAGGTTCTGCGTTACGAGGACTTCCCCGACCCCAGCCTCCACCCCAAGGGCGTGATCATCAAGGTCGAGGCCATCGCCATCGAAGGCGGCGACACTCTCAACCGTTTCCGCGGCCCGCTGATGACCAACCCGCACGTGGTCGGTTACCAGGCGGCCGGCGAGATCGTCGCCGTCGGCGCCGAGGTCTCGCACCTGAAGGTCGGCCAGAAGGTCGCCACCGTGAACAACTGGGGCAGCCACGCCGAGCTTCGCTCTGTTCCCGCCCGCAACTGCTGGATCATCCCTGACGGCTTCGACGTGAAGAAGGCCGCGGCGATCCCGGTCACCTTCGGCACTGCCGACGATTGCCTGTTCGAAGCCAGCCGCCTCAAGGCCGGCGAGACCGTCCTCGTCCAGGCCGGGGCCTCCGGCGTCGGTGTGGCCGCCATCCAGCTCGCCAAGCGCGCCGGCGCCACGGTGCTCGCCACCGCATCCTCGGACGAGCGGCTGGAGCGCCTGAAGCCTCTCGGCCTCGATCACGGCATCAACTACGCCCGCGAGGACGTGGTGAAGGAGGTCATGCGCCTCACCGACAAGAAGGGCGTCGACGTGGTCGTCGACTCGGTCGGCGGTCCCACCTTGCAAGGTTCGATCAACGCACTGGCCTATCGCGGCCGGGTCGCCATGGTCGGCGCCGCCGGCCGTGAGCCGATGGTGGTCGACGTCGGCACGATGATGGGCGGCAACCGCCAGCTCCGCGGCGTCTTCCTCGGGGCCGAGATCATGACCGACCGCGTCCACGACAACGTCCAGCGCCTGATCGACGAGGCCGCCCGCGGCGAACTGGAAGTCGTCATCGACAAGGTCTTCCCGCTCTCGGACGCCGCCGGCGCCCACGCCTACATCGAAAGCCGCGCCGCCGTGGGCCGCGTGGTCCTCGTGCCGTAAGAACCGCGCCCTGACATCAAGTGTCATCCCGGAAAGTGCGTAGCGCTTGTGCGGGATCCATACGCGCCGCCCATTCCGGATGGATCGGTGTGTATGGGTCCCGGCCTTCCGCTTCGCTGCAGCCGGGATGACACTCAAGGTTAGCCTCCGAGAGAGAACGCCATGCCCCGCGCAACCAACGGCCCGGTCGAACTCGAGTACGAAACCTTCGGCGTCGCCGAGGCGCCGGCCATTCTCCTGATCAACGGCCTCGGCTCGCAGATGACCCGCTGGCCGGCCGAGTTCTGCCAGCGCCTCGCGGGCCGCGGCCACCAGGTCGTCCGGTTCGACAACCGCGACGTCGGCAAGTCCACCTGGTTCCAGCCGGGCCAGGCCTACAGCCTTTCCGACATGGCCGCCGACGCCATGGCCGTGCTCGACGCCGTGGGCGTCGCCAAGGCGCACGTCGCGGGAATGTCCATGGGCGGCATGATCGCCCAGCTCGTCGCCATCGAGCATCCGGGCCGGGTGCTCTCCCTGACCTCGATCATGTCGGCGACCGGTGCGCCTGGAACCCTGGACCCGGCGCCCTCCGCCGCCACCGTCCTCTCCGCGCCGGCCCCCGATCCCAAGACCGACTTCGAGGCCTTCGTCGCCCATGGCGTGAAGAACGCCCAGATCATCGGCAGCCCCGGCTATCCCTTCGAGGAGGAGGCCCTGCGCCAGCGGGTGATCGACGAGTACGAACGCGCCTTCACCCCCACCGCCAGCCAGCGCCAGATGGCCGCCATCCGCGGCGACGGCGACCGCACCGAACGCCTCGGCAAGCTTAAGGTCCCGACCGTGGTCCTGCACGGCGCCGACGATCCCCTGGTCCAGGTAGCCGGCGGCGAGGCGACGGCCAGGGCGATCCCGGATGCGGAGTTGCGGGTCGTTCCGGGCATGGGGCACAACCTGCCGCCTTCGCTCTACGACACCTTCATCGACGCCATTCTCGCCGCCGTGGCGCGCGCCTAAAGATTTCACGACGAAAAGGAACACCCATGGGACGTCTTTCCGGCAAGACCGCCATCATCACCGGCGCCGGTTCCGGTATCGGCCGGTCCGCCTCGCTGCTGTTCTCGGGTGAGGGCGCCAACCTGGTCGTCGCCGACAAGATGGACAGCGTCGATGAAACCGCGCGCCTGGTCGCCGAGGCCGGCGGCAAGGTCGTCGGGCTGCAGGGCGACGCCGGCGACGAGGCCTTCGTCGAGAGCCTGGTCGCCAAGGCGGTCTCCGAATATGGCGGGCTCGACGTCGCCTGGGCCAACGCCGGCATCTCCGGCGGCTGGAAGACCTTTGACGATCAGGACGGCGCCTTCTGGGCCGAGGTGCTGCGGGTCAACCTGATCGGCGCCTTCCTGCTGGTGAAGCACGCCTCCCGGGTGATGATCCCGGCCGGCAAGGGCGGCTCGATCATCTGCACCGCCTCGGTGGCCGGCATCCGTTCCGGCGCCGGCGGCACGCCCTATTCGGCCTCCAAGGCCGGCGTCATCAGCCTGGTCCAGACCTCGGCCAACGAGTTCTACGGCACCGGCGTGCGGGTGAACGCCATCTGCCCGGGCCTGATCGAGACCGGCATGACCCAGGCGATGTTCGACGGCGCCCGCGCCCGCGGCAGCGAGAACAAGATCGGCCAGCTCAACCCGATGAACCGGGCCGGCGCGCCCATCGAGATCGCCAACGCCGGCCTCTTCCTGGCCTCGGACGAGAGCTCCTATGTGGACGGCCAGGCCATCGTCGTCGACGGCGGCCTCTCCTCGTCCCACCCGGTGGTGCGCCGCAAGCGATGATCTACCTCCTGCGCCACGGTCAGACCGACTACAACCGCGAGGGCCGCCTGCAGGGCCAGACCGAGTCCCAGCTCACCGAGCTGGGCATGGCTCAGGTCCAGGCCATGGCCGACCTCCTGAAAGGCGAGATCGGCGACGAGCCGGGCTGGCGCATCGCCGCCAGCCCCTTGAAGCGGACCCGCCAGTCGGCCGCCATCGTGGCGCAGACCCTGGGGCTCGAGGTCGAGATCGAGCCCCTGCTGATCGAGGTCGGCTGCGGGGTTTGGGAGAACCAGCTCTACGACGACCTCCGAGCGGCCTATCCCAAGGACTTCACCGGCCCTGGCTGGTGCTTCCGCTCGCCGGACGGGGAGCGGTTCGAGCATGTGGACGACCGGGTGCGGGCCTGGCTGCGCGCCTTGCCGCCGGAGGGCGAGCGCAAGGTGATCGCCGTGGCCCACGGCATTTCCGGCAGCCTGCTGCGCGGCGCCTATCTCGGCCTCTCCTCGCAACTGACCCTGATCCAGGACACGCCCCAGGACGCGATCTTCCGGCTGACCGAGGGCAGGGTGGACCGGCTGGCCTGCCGCCCGGTGCTCGCGGCTTGATCTATCTGGTCCGGCACGGCGAGACGGTCTTCAACGCCCAGGGGCGCCAGCAGGGGCGCCTCGACTCGCCGCTGACCGCTCAAGGGCGGGCTCAGGCCGCCGCGGTCGGCAGGTTGCTGGCCAGATTGGTAAGAAAACCTGCCGATTGGCGCCTTGTCGCAAGCCCCCTTGGGCGGGCCCAGGCCACCGCTTCGATCATCGGGGAAACCTTGCGATTGCCGGTCGAGACGGACCCGCGGGTGATCGAAATCTCCTTCGGCGAATGGGACGGGCGTCTGCGCGACGAACTGGCGCTCGAATACCCCAAAGCCTTGGCCAGCAAGGCCTGGCGCTTCGCCGCGCCCGGCGGCGAAACCTACCAGGCGGTGCACGATCGGCTCGCGGACTGGATGGCCAGCCTGCCGCCGGAACCCGACAGAAAGGTGATCGTCGTCAGCCACGGCGGCTCGGGCCGCGTCCTGCGCGGCGCCTTCCTGGGGCTAAGCCCGGAGGCGATCTGGGATCTGGAGACGCCTCAGGACGCCGTGTTCTGCTTGGCTAATGGATCGATCGTGAGGTTCGATTGTCAACCTGCCGAAGGCTGAAGTGGCCGGTTACGGCCAGCACGCCGAAGGCCGCGACCACGCCCAGCAGGAAGGCTCCGGCGACCGCCGTCGAGAGCCCCGCGACGCCCACCTGGACCGGCGGCCGATCCATCCAGCGCACCACCGAGCGCGTCGGCTCCTCGTCGAGATAGTCGTCGTAATATTCGACCATGGCCTTCTCCTGCGCTCTGCGCAGCCCTAACCCCTTCCGCGGGCGCAGGTTCCGCGCCGCTGGCGTTCGGGCGCGGCTGGCGTTAGAAGCCGCCCACTGAACTTTCAGAGAGACCCATGGCCGGACATTCCAAGTTCAAGAACATCATGCACCGCAAGGGCCGCGCGGACGCGGCGCGGTCCAAACTGTTCTCCAAGCTTTCCCGCGAAATCACCGTGGCGGCGAAGACGGGCATGCCTGACCCGGCGATGAACCCGCGCCTGCGCCTGGCGGTCGCCAACGCCCGCGCCGAGTCGATGCCCAAGGACAATATCGAACGCGCGATCAAGAAGGGCGCCGGCGGCGACGGCGAGAACTACGAAGAGGTCCGCTACGAAGGCTTCGGCCCCGGTGGCGTGAACATCATCGTCGAGGGCCTGACCGACAACCGCAACCGTGCGGCCTCGAACATCCGGACTATTTTCTCGAAGAACGGCGGGAACTTGGGCGCTTCCGGCTCGGTGACGTTCCAGTTCGACCGGATGGGCGAGCTGACCTATCCGGCCTCGGTCGGCTCCGAGGACAAGGTCATGGAGGCGGCTATCGAGGCCGGCGCCCAGGACGTCGAATCCGACGACGAAACCCACGTCATCTACACCGCCTTCGAGGACTTCGCCGAAGTCGCCGCCACCCTGGAAGGCGTGCTGGGCGAGGCCAAGTCGAGCAAGATCGTCTGGCGTCCGAAGAGCGCCACGGCCGTCGAGGGCGAGACCGTCGCCACGCTGCTGAAGCTGATCGACGCGCTCGAGGACGACGACGACGTGCAGAACGTCTACGGCGACTACGACATCTCCGAAGAGGACATGGAGAAGTACGCCTAAGGCGCACGGAAGCTTAACCGCAGCTCGCGCGTTTCCGGTGCGATGGACTTCTTCGATCCTACCTATGTCGTGCCGATCCTCGCCGCCATCGCCACCGGCGGCGTGATCGGCTACGAGCGCGAGTACCGCGGCCGCGCGGCGGGGATACGCACCCATATCCTGGTCTGCCTGACCTCGACCCTGCTGATGCTCGCCGCCGTGCATCAGATCAGGTGGATGGCCGGGACGCCGCACGACGTCATCCGGATCGACCCGGTGCGGATGGCGCACGGCGTGCTGACCGGCATCGGCTTCCTCTGCGCCGGGGTGATCTTCCGCGAAGGCTTCTCGGTCCGAGGCCTGACCACCGCCGCTTCCCTGTGGATCACCGCCTCGCTGGGGCTGCTGTACGGCATCAGCCTGCATTGGCTGGCCATCACCGGGACCCTGGCGACCCTGCTGGTGCTGGCCGGCCTGCGCGTCGCCGACGGGTGGCTGCCGCACATCCAGCATGTGGATGTCGTCGTCCGCTATGTCCGCGGCAGCGCGCCGACCGCCGCCCAGTTCACCGCCTTCGTCGCCGAGCATGGCCTGAAGCCCGACGCGGTCGCCACCCGCCTGTTGCCGGACGACACCGGCGTCGAGCTCGCCTCGACCCTGCGTGGCCGCAACGCTCATTTCTGCCAGGGCATGGTGGACAAACTCCTGGCCGACCCGGCCGTCATCTCCTTCGACGTGTCTCCGCGCCACGAGTAGCCCGGGAAACCGTTGAACAAGCTGCGCATTGTTCAACGGGGGACTGGAGGCTGGGATGCGGGCGAACCTGAACGGGGATGCGCCGGACGTTAGCCGACGCTCGCTGCTTGCCCTGGGTCTCGCCGCCGGGCCCGCCGCTGCGGCCGCCCAGGCGCCGCCGCTCCAGCCGCTTCCGCCCGCGGCGCCCGTTACGCGCCACGCGCCCGACTGGAACCGGCTGCGCAGCCAGTGGGACCTCGACTGGAGCGAGGTCGACCTCTCGGCCATGCTCTTCGCCTCCAATCCCAAGCCGGTGCGCGATGCGATCTCCCGTCACCGCCAGGCGCTGGACCGCAACCCGATCACCTACCTGGAGCGCAACAACAAGGCCCTGCAGAACGCCTCGCGCCGGGCCGCCGGCGCCTATTTCGGCGTGCCGATGGAGCAGGTGGCCCTGTGCGAGAGCACGACCTCGGGCATCGCCCTGGTCTATGCCGGCCTCAACCTCCGCTACGGCGAGGAGGCGCTGACCAGCATCCACGACTACTACGTCACCCACGAGGCCTTGCGCCTGGCCTCCCGCCGGACCGGCGCGGGCGTCCGCAAGATCGTCCTGCACGATGGAACGGCTACGGCCTCCACGCCCGAGATTGTGCGCCGGGTGCTGGGGGGGATCACCCCGGCGACGCGGGTCCTGGCCCTGACCTGGGTGCATTCCTCCACCGGCCTGAAGCTGCCGATCCGCGCCATCGCCGAGGCTCTGCGGCCGATCAACGCCCAGCGCCAGCCGGCCGACCAGGTGCTGTTCTTCGTGGACGGCGTGCATGGCTTCGGTGTCGAGAACACCACCTTTCCCGAGCTTGGCTGCGATGTGCTGGTCTCCGGCTGCCACAAATGGATCTTCGGGCCGCGCGGCACCGGCGTGATCTTCTTCAGCCCCCTGGCCCTGGCGCGGCTGGCCCCGACCATCCCGACCTTCCTGGCCTCGGGCGCCTATTCGGCCTGGATCGGCGACTACGACCCCGGGCCGGTCACGGCGGCCCACATGACGCCCGGCGGCTTCAAGGCCTTCGAACAGGTCTGGTCCATGGGCGAGGCGTTCCAGTTCCTGCAGATGGTCGGCAAGGAGCATGTGGCCGCCCGGACCTACGAGCTGGCCGACCAGCTCAAGCGCGGCCTGGCGGTGATGCCGCATGTGAGGGTGCAGACGCCGCAGGGCTCGCAGATGTCGGCGGGGATCGTCAGTTTCGACGTCGCCGGCATGTCGGCGCAGGCCGTCGTCTCACACCTGCGGAGCTGGCGCATCCTCGGCTCGGACGCACCCTATGCGACGCCGCACGTGCGCCTGACGCCGAGTATCCGCAACACGCCCCAGGACATCGCCTTCGCCCTTCAGGCGGTGGCTTCCCTGGCCTGAGCCTATTTCTTCTCGCCGGTCGGGCCGTCGTCGCTGAGCACGGTCAGATGCTCGCCCGTGCTCTGGGCCGTCACCGGCGAGTCGGTCACCAGCACGGTGGAACCGGGCGTCATGACCGCCTGCAGGTCTTCCATGAAGCCGTGCGGCACCCGCAGGCGGTCCAGCTCGTTGGCGTCGACCGGGCGGCCGGCGTCGGCGTCGTTCCCAGGCACTCCGACCATGACCCATTGGGGCGCGCCGGTGCTGCTGGTGGTCAGGGTGGCCACGCGCACGCCGGTGGAATCGCCGTCGATCGTCGCGTGGGCGCGGCCGATCTCGACCCCGTTTCGCAGCACCACCGCCTGATGGTCGGTGCGCGAGATCACCACCGAGATCGGACCCTTGGGCGAGAGTTCAGGATGCCAGCGGTAGGCCTGGCCTTCGGTCAGCTCCAACCGGGTGTGGTCGGAGACCTTGGCCGGCGCCAGCACGCCCGCCGCATCGGCGCGGATCGGGTCGCCGTGGCGTCCGGCGACGATGACGGTCCCGCCCATGGATGTCGTGCCGAACAGCAGCTTGGCGAACTGGTAGGGCAGGTGGATGCAGCCGTGGCTCTCCGGATAGCCGGGCAGGCCTCCGGCATGCAGCGCCACCCCGTCCCAGGTCAGCCGCTCCTGATAGGGCATGGGGGCGTTGTCATAGGTGTTGGAGCGGTGGTCCTTGTCCTTCTGGAGGATCTGGAACACGCCGGTCGGCGTCTCGTAGCCCGGCTTGCCCGAGGAGATGGTGCTGACGGCGATCCGCACCCCGTTGCGGTAGACGGTGGCGAGCTGCCGGCTCAGGTCGACATAGACGATGACCGTGCCGGTCGGGCTGGAGTCCGGCGCCCAGATCCACTGGCCGGGCTTGAGCGTATCGGCCCGGCGCGCCAGCTCGGCGGCGGAACTGACCTTGGAACCCTGAGCCTGGACCAGTTCGCCCGCCCCCAGCGCCAAGACACACGCCAGCGCAGCCGACCACACACGCATCCGAATGCTCCCAACACGCACGCCGCCTAGGGTGCATTCTTTCCAACGGCCGTCTAGGCGCGCGGATAGAGGATGATCTGGGTGCAGCGGAAGGCCGCCATCAGCTTGCCGGTGGCGGCGTCCTCGACCTTGGCGTCCCACACCTGGGTGGTGCGACCGCCGTGCAGCAGGCTGGCGGTGCAGATCACCTCGCCTTCGCGCAGAGTGCCGACGAAATTAGCCTTCACCTCGGCGGTGGTGAAGCCGCTCGCGCCCTCCGGCCAGGCGGTGGAGACGCCATAGGCGCAGAGGATGTCGGCGACCGACAGGACGGCTCCGGCCAGCAGATAACCGGTGTGGGCCACGAGGTCCGGGCGCACCTTGAAGCGGCCCACCACCTTGCCGTCTTGAACCTCGGTGATGGTGAGGCCCAGGTGCTCGGGCAGCTTGCCCTCGTTCGCGCCGTTGAGCTTTTCGACGCTGGTGTGGTTGCTGGTCGCGGCCATGACGTATCCCCCTTTTATTGGGGGCGGATCATGGCGACGAAGCCGGGGGAAGGCTAGCCGAGCTTGGCTTTGGATCTCGCATATTCCTGGGCGCCGGCCGTAAAGATGCGGTCGCCTTCCTCCAGGGCGTCGGGCGCAAGGTCCGGCGCGGTCTCGAGCTCGCGGTAGAGCGGCGCGAAGTCCGTCTCCAGGGTCTGGCGCAGCAGGTCTTCGAAGCTGTCGATGACGAAGTAGGTCTGCTGGTAGTCGTCGATCTTGTAGTTGGTCCGCATAACCCGCTTCAGGTCGAAGCCGACCCGGTTCGGCGAAGGATCGTCCAGGGCGAAGATCGACTCGCCATAGCTGGAGACGATGCCGGCGCCATAGAGGTGCAGCCTGCCCTCTTCACGGATCAGGCCGAACTCCACCGTGTACCAGTAGAGGCGGGCCAGCTTGTGCAGGGCGCCGAATTTCAGCGAGCGCAGCCCGCCCTCGCCATAGGCCTGCATGTAGTCGGCGAAGACCGGGTCGGCCAGCAGCGGCACGTGGCCGAAGACGTCGTGGAAGACGTCCGGCTCCTGCAGGTAGTCGATCTGCTCGGGCTTGCGGATGAAGCGCCCGGCGACGAAGCGGCGGTTGGCCATGTGCTCGAAGAAGACGTCGTCGGGCACCAGCCCAGGGACGGCGACCACGCTCCAGCCGGTCAGCTTCTGCAGGCGCTCGGAGAGTTCCTCGAAGTCGGGCACGCCGGGCTTGGACAGGCGCAGGACGTCCAGGCCCTTCATGAAGGCCGGCGTGACGCGGTCGGGCAGCATGGCCGCCTGGCGGGCGAACAGCTTGTCCCACATGGCGTGCTCGCCTGGCGTATAGGCCGCCCAGTCCTGAGGAATGGTCCAGTCGGCGGCCGCTCCCGGCGGCGGCCCGTTCAGCAGTTCGGCCTTTGCGTCCATCATCCCGTAAAATTACCGCCCGGGCCGGGGAGAAGCTTGGTCGATTGTTTGTCCGGCATGGATCGTTTTATCCGATTGATGGCTATCCTGTGGCTCGGATGAGCTGATAATTTGCTTGCGCGACGTCGTGTGTGGTGAAAGTTCCGCTTATGTTAAATTGAACATTCCGGAGTTGGGTGTGGCCGAAACCCTGGACGACCTCGACCTTCGCATCCTCGAGGCCCTGCAGAAGGACGCCTCGCTCTCGACCGCCGAGCTGGCCGAGATCGTGGGGCTGTCGCAGTCGCCCTGCTGGCGGCGGCTGAACCGGCTGAAGGAGGCCGGCTATATCCGCGACCAGATCACCCGCCTCGACGCCGAGAAGCTGGGTTTCAACACGATCGTCTTCGCCAATGTGCGCCTCTCGGCCCACGGCCGGGCCAATGTGGCCGAGTTCTCCGAGGCCATGGCCCAGTTCCCGGAGGTCATGGAGTGCTACACCATCCTCGGGGCGTTCGACTTCATGCTGCGGATCGTCACGCGCGACATGCGGACCTACGAGCAGTTCGTGTTCGGCCGCCTGCTGACCCTGCCGACGGTGCAGGAAATCCACTCCACGGTGGCGCTTTCCGAGGTGAAGAACACCCAGGCCCTTCCCCTGCGAGGGCGTTAGGCCGATAGACTTGCGCATGACGACGCGCATCTGGATCCAGACCAGCTACCACACCGCGTTCAAGTGCGGCGGCTGGGCCTATGTCAGGGCCGGGAAGGGCGCACCGGTCGGCCAGGCCGGCGGCGATCGCTACACCACCCCCGACCGCATCGCCCTGGCAGGTCTGCTGGCGGCGCTGAAGGACGCACCGGTCGGCGAGACCTCCATCCAGATGGACAACCGCGCGGTCGCCACCCTCGCGGCGCGCATCGCCGCGGGCCGGCCGCCGCAGGGCGAGGACGCGCCGACCGAGGACCTCGACCTCTGGGCGGCGCTCACCGCCGCTCTGACAGGACGCAAGACGAGCTTCGCCCTGGCCGGGCCCTCGAAGGCCAGCCCCACCGGCTTCGCCGCGGCCTGGGCGGAACTGGCGCGGGACAAGGCCAACGCCCAGGGGACGTTCATCTCGGCCATCCCGAAGCCGAACCTCGCCAAGGTGGCGGGGCTTTAGGGGACGTAGCGGATAGGTGGGACCGCCTGCGGCGCCCTCCGTCGCGTTGCGCGCGCCATCTCCCGCAGTGGGGGAGGACCTGACGCCTATACCCCGTACGGCCGATACGGCCCGGCGATGAGCTGTTCGAAGACGCCCATGCCAGTCACCGGCGCTTCGCCCGGCAGGTTCAGGGTGACGCGCGAGAGGGCCTGGATGTGGACGTTCTCGGGCGCGGCCATGTCGGCGGCGGCCAGGTCGATGTCCTCGCGCTCGACCACCAGGTCCCCCTTGTAGCCCCCATGACGCCAGGCCGGCGCACCATAGCCGATGCCGCGCATCAGGAAGGTCAGGAACGGTTCGAAGCGGATGCTGGCGGCGCCCTGGGCGAGGGGGATGCTGAGGGTTCCGCCCTTGGCGTGGCGGGTGCCCGGGATCAGGGCGACCTCGTCCATCGCGGCGCCTTCGGTCTCGTAGAAGCCGTCGTGCCCGGCCCCGTCCGGGGCGATCACTGCACGGGTGTTCCAGGGACGGCCGTCCGGATCGGCGTTGATGTGGAAAAAGACGCTGCGGTCGGCGAAGTTCAGCGGGGTCCACTGCCAGAAGAAGCCGGTGATGGTCATCGGGACCGGCGGCTGCGGGTCGGGGGCGCCGATCGGGCGGATGCCCCAGGAGCGGTCGCGGGTGCCGACGGTTCCGGCGGCCAGCTCCTTGCGAACCCCGTCCACTTCGATCCAGCCGGTGCAGCGGACGTTCTGGGTCAGGCGCGTGTAGTCCATGAAGGCGCGCGGCCCGTTGCGGCGGGTGAAGCGCGGCTCCTCGATCGGGAAGGAGCGGCCTTCGAACACGATCTCCGCGGCGAAGCCGTTGGACGGCTCGACGATCAGCTTCAGCTTCTGCAGCGGCTCGATCACCTCGATGCGAATCGGCCCGCAGGAGAGGTCCAGGCGCTCCATGTGGATCACCTTGGAGGCGTGCAGGCAGTGCTCGATTCCGTTGCGGATCACCGAGAAATGGGCGTCGGCGACGTTGAGCTGGGGATAGACCCCGAAGGCCGCGGCGAAGAACTCCGTCCCATCCGGCTGATAGCCGTTGAAGAAGTAGCGATCGTAGAAATTCCGGTCCGTGCCCGCATACGCGATCGGTTCGGCGGTCTGGTGGATCGGAAAATCGTCGGCCTTGGTCAGCATGCAGCGTCCTCCCTGACGTCTCGTGTGGGTGCGATCTTGTCTTTGTCGATTGACGGTATTGCGACGTCGCCCGTATGCGCAGTATCAAAGTGATCAAAGA
The DNA here is from genome assembly GCF_040545335.1 of Phenylobacterium koreense. Taxonomy (NCBI): domain Bacteria; kingdom Pseudomonadati; phylum Pseudomonadota; class Alphaproteobacteria; order Caulobacterales; family Caulobacteraceae; genus Phenylobacterium; species Phenylobacterium koreense. The sequence goes on along the minus strand of NZ_JBEPLU010000001.1, from coordinate 1,182,774 downwards.
TAACAAGACAAGGGAGAAGGCTTTTTGCTGACGCCGCGTAAGCTTACGGGGCGTAAACCAGCGAAGAGACGTCAGTAGCCATGGGCATCAGCGGCGCGCGCATACCAGACGAACACGCGGCGAACCTCGTCGATCCTGCCGCTTATGCGGATGGTCGCATTCACGAAACTTATGGGTGGCTTAGGGCGAACAATCCATTTGGCCTGGCTGAGGCGGAAGGTTTCGACCCCTTCTGGGTGGCGACCAAGCACGCCGACATCCTCGAGATCAGCCGCCAGAACGCCCTGTTCCACAACGGCGATCGCTCGACCGTGATCACCACAAAGGCCGCCGACACGGCGGTGCGCCAGTTGATGGGCGGCAGTCCGCACCTGGTGCGCAGCCTGGTGCAGATGGATGCGCCGGACCATCCGAAGTACCGCGCCCTGACCCAGGCCTGGTTCATGCCGGCCAACATCAAGGGACTGGAAGACCGGATCCGCGGCATCGCCCGCCGCGCCGTCGACAAGATGGCGGCCACGGGCGGGGTGTGCGACTTCGTCCGCGAGGTGGCGCTTGGCTATCCGCTGCACGTGATCATGGAGATCCTGGGCGTTCCGGAAGAGGACGAGCCCCGGATGCTGACCCTGACCCAGGAGCTCTTCGGCGCCGCCGACCCGGAACTCGGCCGCAAGTCCGGGCAGCTGGAGCAGCGCGACATGAGCAAGATGCTCTCCGAGGGGGTCATCGCCGACTTCTACGCCTATTTCGCCAGGCTTTCGGCCGATCGCCGCGCCAATCCCAAGGACGACGTGGCCAGCGTGATCGCCAATTCGCAGATCGACGGCCAGCCGATCTCCGAGCTGGAAGCCATGAGCTACTACATGATCGTCGCCACCGCCGGGCACGACACCACCTCTTCCTCGACCGCCGGCGCGATCTGGGGCCTGGCGCAGAACCCGGGCGAGCTCGCCAAGGTGAAGGCCGATCCGTCGCTCATTCCGGGCCTGGTGGACGAGAGCATCCGCTGGATCACCCCGGTGAAGACCTTCATGCGCACGGCCACCGAGGACACCCAGTTCGCCGGCCGCCAGCTCGCTAAGGGCGACTGGATGATGCTCTGCTATGCGTCCGGCAACCGCGACGAGGAGGTCTTCGACGATCCGGCGGCCTTCAAGGTCGAGCGCAAGCCGAACAAGCACCTGGCCTTCGGTTATGGCGCCCACGTCTGCCTTGGCCAGCACCTCGCCAAGATGGAGATGCGCATCCTCTGGGAGGAACTGCTGCCCAGGCTCGACAGCGTCGAGCTGGCCGGCGAGCCCAAGCAGAGCCTGGCCACCTTCGTGAACGGGCCGAAGACGCTGCCCATCCGCTTCGCGATGCACTGAAGCCATGGGCGGCAGTCCGGTGAGGGGGCTGTTCGGCGTCGCCGCCGGCCCCCGTCGTCTCGCGGCCCGCGCCGCGATCCACCTCTTCTTGCGGGGAGAGGGTCTGATTTGGGGCTTATCCGTATGAGCGCTCTCGAACCTCGCCTTGCGTCCTACATCGCCGCGCGCATGCCGGCCGCCACTGAGGTGGCCGTCGCCGACCTGACGCGGATCTCCGGCGGCGCCTCGCGCGAAACCTACCGCTTCCGCCTCACCTGGTCGGAGGGCGGGGAGGGGCGCGAGCGACGGCTGATCCTGCGGCGTGACCCGCCGGCCTCGCTGATCGACACCGAGCGGCGGATCGAGTTCGAGGCTTATCGCGCCTTTCGAGGCAGCACGGTCCCGGTGCCGGAGATGCTGTGGCTCGAGGAGGCCAATGAGGCCCTCGACCACCCGTTCTTCATCGCCGAGGAGATCTGCGGTTTCCAGGCTTCGCCCCAGGCCTTGTTCGCCCCGCCCTACGTCACGACCCTGGCTAAGCTGGGCGAGCGCAAATGGACGATCCTCGGCGACATCGCCAAGGCCGATCCCGCGGCCGTGGGCCTGGTCGGGGTGATGCCCGCGGTGACCGCCGCCGGCTGCGCCGACCACGAGCTTTCCTACTGGGAAAAGGTGCTGGACGAGGACCAGGCCGAACCGCTGCCGATCACCCGGGCGGCCATCCGCTGGTTGCGCGCCCACATGCCGCCGCCCGCCCAGAAGATCGGCGTGGTGCACGGCGACTTCCGGACCGGCAATTTCCTCTACGACGACGCCGGCGGCATCCACGGCGTGCTCGACTGGGAGATGGCGCACCTGGGCGACCCGCTGGAGGACCTGGGCTGGAGCCTCAATCTGGTCTGGTCGTTCGGCTCGGGCCTGGCCGGCGGCCTGCTGCCGCGCGATCAGGCGATCGCCATCTGGGAGCGCTCCAGCGGCATGAAGGCCGACCCCGACGCGCTCCACTGGTGGGAGTTGTTCAACTGCGTGAAGGGCCAGGCGATCTGGATATCCTCGGCCCGCGCCTGGATCGACGGCGGCAACCGCGAGCCGATCATGGCCTATCCGCCCTGGGCCCTGCAGAACGCCCAGGATCGCGCCATTCTGAAAGTGATGGGACGCCTATGACCCCTGCTGTTCCTGCCGTCCTCGCCGAGATCGCCGGCATCGCCGTCCGCAACGCCGATCCGTCTGTTCATCCCGCCGACCGCGCCAGTTCGCTGGGTCTGTCGGCGGCGCTACTGGGTATGGCCGCCGAGGTCTGGGATGGTATGGCCGCCCGCCTGTTCGAGGAAAACCGCGCGATCCGGACTCTCCTGGCGCGGGGGCCGGCCATCGGGCTGGACTTCTTCGACCTGGCCTCCGCGGCCGACGAGGACCTGCGCATCTCGTCGCTGAAGGCGGCCAACGACACCCTGCGCGCGGCCCTGATCGAACTGCAGGCCCGGGCCGAGCACCGCGGCGCAACCGATCTCCAGGCCGCCATCTGGGCCGAACTGGTCGCCTCGACCGAGCGCCGGAAGCTGGCCAACTCGCCGGCCTGAGATCCTCCCCTTCTTGAGGGGGCATCCGGCGAGCCTGGAACCTCACACGTCCAGGAGCTAGGCTCGCGCCCATGTCATCCGCCGAAAGCTTGACGCTGCGCGCCCTGGATATTCTCGAAACCCTGGTGGGCTTCGACACCACCTCCAGGCTCTCCAACCTCGCCCTGATCGAATGGGTCGAGTCCTATCTCGACCGGCACGGCGTCGCCCACCGCCGCGTGCCCAACGCGGACGGCAGCAAATCGAACCTGATCGCCACCATTGGCCCGGCCATCGAGGGCGGGGTGGTGCTCTCGGGCCATACCGACGTCGTGCCGGTGGACGGTCAGGCCTGGTCGACCGACCCCTTCAAGCTGACGCCGAAGGACGACGGCCGGATCTATGGCCGCGGAACCTGCGACATGAAGGGCTTCCTGGCGCTCGCGCTGGCCGCAACGCCGGACCTGGTCGCCGCCGGGCTCAGGCGTCCGGTGCATCTGGCCTTCTCCTACGACGAGGAGATCGGCTGCCTGGGCGCGCCGGACATGATCCGCACGATCGGCGCCGAACTGCCGCGCCCGGCCTTGGTGGTGGTCGGCGAACCCACCAACATGGAAGCCGTGTCCGGCCACAAGGGCATCGCCACCTTTACGGTCACGGTGAACGGCAAGGAGGCCCACTCCAGCCAGACGCACCTGGGCGTCTCGGCGGTGATGGAGGCGATCCCGCTGCTGGCCTCGCTCAGAGCGCTCGCCCGTCGCCTGGAGGAGGAAGCCGACCCGGCCTCTCCTTTCGTCCCCAAGCACGCCACGCTCACCATCGGCCTGCTGAACGGCGGCACGGCGGGGAACATCCTGGCTCGCGAATGCGCCTTCCAGTTCGACCTGCGCTGCCCGCCGGGCCAGGACCCGCTGAAGGTGCTCGCCCCTTTCTATGCCGAGGTCGAGGCACTGGACCGGCGGCTGAAAGCGTTGTTCGCCGAGGCCGGGGCCAAGGTCGTGCAACGCTCGGGCACGCCGCCGCTCTCGCCTGAGCAGGACGGGGCCGCCGAGGCTTTCGCCCGCAGGCTGGCCGGCGACAATGGCCCGGCGCGCGTCGTGCCCTATGCCGCCGAGGCCGGGCAGTTCCAGCAGGCGGGGTTCTCCACCGTCATCTGCGGGCCGGGCTCCATCGACCAGGCGCACCAGGCGAACGAGTATGTCGAGCGCAGTCAGATGGAGCGCGGCGGCGCCTTCATGGCGCGGTTGATCGAGTGGGCCGCAGGGGCCGGATGACCGGGCGCCGGCCGAAGAGGTCGCGCGGGTTCCAGGTCATGGCGCGGGCGATCTGAAGGGTGCTGGCCCGCCGCCGCCGCTGCACCGCGCGGCGGCTTTTCAGGATGACGGGCAGGCCTTTCAACGACTCCTTGAAGGCGCGCCAGACGAGGGGCGCGTGCGGGTGGTTCTCGCGCCGGCTGGAGATGTAGGCCACGCAGAACAGGTGCAGCGGCACGACGAACGGCAGCAGCGGCCAGGGCGTGTCCTTGTAGACCACGTAGAAGCGGTTGCGGGTGCCGTGAAACACCGCGAACTCAGACTTGCGCCCGCCGCTGGAGGCCGAGCCTACGTGGCCGATGGTGGCGCCGGGGACCAGCAGGGTCGGCTCGTCGGCGAGTTGCAGGCGATAGCCGAGGTCCACGTCCTCCGAATAGCAGAAGAAGAACTCGTCGAACCCGCCCAGATCGAGGAAGAGCTCGCGGTCGATCATCATCGCCGCGCCGCAGGGGGAGAAGACCTCGCCTTCAGGCACATTTCCCGGATCGGGCTGCAGATACCCTCCGCGATAGGGGATGCCGGTGATCGACATGACGTCGCCAAGGCCGTCCAGGTGGCCGGGAACTTCGGTCATCACCTGACGGGAGGTGAAGGACCGCACCTTCGGATAGCGCGCGGCGGCGTTGATCAACTGCTCCAGCCAGTCCGGCTCGGCATAGGCGTCGGGGTTCAGCAGCACGAACCAGCGCCCGCGGGCCAGCCGCGCGCCCTGGTTGCCCGCGCCGGCGAAGCCGAGGTTTTCATCGTTGCGGATCAGGCGGGCGAAGGGGAATTCGGCCGCGATCTCCGCGTCGCCCGGGTCGGGTGAGGCGTTGTCGATCACCAGGGCCTCGAAGTCGCGGAAGGTCTGGGCCTCCAGGTAACGGAGGCAATCGCGCAGGGTCGGGCCTGAATTGTAAGCGATGATGCAGACCGTGACTTGGACGCTTGCGGGCGCTGGCGACTTGTCTTCCTGCGCGCGGTCGTTCATGCGGTGGCGGTTTCCAACTTGCGGGTAGCCATGACGTCGATCACGCCGCTTTCAATCCCCGAGGTCCTGCTTATCACGCCAAAGCGCCATGGCGATGCGCGGGGCTGGTTCTCCGAGACCTGGAGCCGCCGCACGCTGTCGGCGGCCGGGATCGAACACGATTTCGTGCAGGACAACCAGGCCTTCAACGCCAAGGCTGGCACGGTGCGCGGGCTGCACTTCCAGCAGGCGCCTCATCCGCAGGCCAAGCTGGTGCGCGTGCTGCGCGGCGAGATCTTCGACGTGGCCGTCGATGTCCGCGCCGGTTCGCCCACCTTCGGCAAGTGGGTCGGCGCCAAGCTGACCGCCGACGGCGGCGAGCAACTGCTGGTCCCGCGCGGCTTCGCCCACGGCTACTGCACCCTCACGGACAATTGCGAGCTCTTCTACAAGGTCGATGGCCAATATGCGCCGGAAACCGAGGGCGCCCTGCTCTGGAACGATCCGGACGTCGGCATCGACTGGCCGTTCAGCGGGGAGGCGATCCTGTCCGACAAGGACCGGATCGCGCCGCGCCTCAAGGACATGCCGGTCCCGACCTTCTGAAGGCCCTTAGATGACGAGTGAACTGGTCCGCATCCTGGACATCGAACCCATCGACCTGGACATGTTCCGCGGGCACACGCCCCAGGGCGAAACCCGCCGCATCTATGGCGGCCAGGTGGTGGCCCAGGCGCTGACCGCCGCCTATCGCACGGTCGAGGCGCGGACCTGCCACTCGATGCACGCCTATTTCATCCGCGGCGGCGACCCGAAGATTCCGATCCTCCTGAAGGTCGAGCGGGTCCGCGACGGCGGCTCGTTCTCGGTGCGGCGGGTCACGGCCCTGCAGCACGGCCAGCAGATCTTCAATCTCGCCGCCTCCTTCCAGACGCCGGAGACCGGCTTCGAGCATCAGATCGAGATGCCCAAGGCGCCCAGCCCCGAAGGGCTGCTGGACGAGGACGAGCTACGCAAGGCCGCCGGCCAGACCGAGCCGCGCCGCACCTGGCCCATCGAGATCCGTCCGGTCGACCCGATGCCCTATGGCCCGGGCAAGGCGCCGGTGATGGAGCCGAACCAGTCGGTCTGGTTCCGCGCGCGCGATCCACTGGGCTCTGACCCCAACGTGCACCAGTGCGCCCTGGCCTACGCCTCGGACATGACCCTGCTGGACACGTCCCTGCGTCCGCATGCGGTGGAGGGTGGGACCGGCCAGGTGGCGAGCCTCGATCATGCCCTGTGGTTTCACCACGCCACCGACTTCACCAAGTGGCACCTCTATGTGCAGGACAGCCCCTCGGCCTCCGGCGGACGTGGCTTCAACCGGGGCTCGATCTTCGACGAAGGGGGCAAGCTGGTGGCCTCCGTCGCCCAGGAAGCCCTGATCCGCTACCGCGAGCGGCCGCGCTAAGGCTTGAGGCCTGCGAGAATCGCCAGGGTCCTGGCGTCTTCCTCGCCACCGAAGTATCGCGCCAAGGCGGTGGTAAAGGCCGTCTCCTGCGGCGCGACGGCGTGGAAGAGGGTCATGCAGGAGCGGAACTTCATGTCGTCCGGACTGCCGAACACCTCCCGGGCGGTCCGCTGAGGGATCTCGCACGCCAGTTCGGTCAGGTCCCGCAGCCGCGAGCCGAGCACCGGATGGGCCAGATAGGCCCGCGCTTCGACCGCCGAGCCGATCGCATAGAGCCGGGACATGGCGCTCTCGCCCAGGCCTGCGATCTGCGGGAAGACGAACCACATCCAGTGACTGGCCTTGCGCCCCGCCGTCAGCTCCGCCCGCGCCTCGTCGATGACCGGCCCTTGAGCGTCGATGAACCTCGCGAGATCGTAGGGATCGGACATGGGGGTTCCTCTGGTGGCTCTCGCGATTAGGCTAGGTCGTGGCCAACGGGCCAGTTCTTTAGAGAAAACCCCACGCTCAGGATCGACAACCACCCCTATCTCGGGCTTTGCTGCCGCGCCTGCTTCGCGGCGGGCCAATTTCCAAACGTCGATTTTGATTGGGGACGAATTTCCAGATGGCGAGAATCTTGCCTGAACCCACGCCCGAGACCCAGCATTTCTGGGACGGGGCGGCCCGGGGCGAACTGCTCCTGCAACGCAACAAGGCCACCGGCGAAGCCTACTTCCCGCCGCGCCCGTTCTGCCCGAAGACCGGCTCCCGCGACGTCGAAGTCTTCAAGGCGAGCGGCAAGGCCGTCCTGTGGTCCTACGTGATCAACCACCGGCCTCGCCCCGACATGGGGACCGAGCCCTACGCCATCGCGGTGGTGAAGCTCGAGGAAGGCCCGACCATGATGACCAACATCGTCAACTGCCCGCAGACGCCTGAGGCGCTGGTCCTCGACATGCCGCTCGAGGTCGTCTTCGAAAAGTTCAGCGACACCATCTCGCTGCCCTTCTTCCAACCGGCCAAGTCGTAAGAGGGGCTGACAATATGCAACCTAAGTCCGTCGCGGTCGTCGGGGCCGCGGAAACCACGAAGATGGGCAAGATTCCGGACGTGTCGGTCATTGGACTGCACGCCGACGCCGCCCTTAACGCCATGGCTGACGCTGGCCTGACGCCCGCCGATATCGACGGCGTGGCCACTGCCGGGATCAGCCCGGTCGAGCTCGCGCACTATCTGGGGATCAAGCCGACCTATGCGGACGGCACCTCGGTCGGCGGCTGCTCGTTCATGCTGCACGTCCGCCACGCCGCGGCCGCCATCAACGCCGGCCTGGCCAAGACCATCCTGATCACCCACGGGGAATCGGGCAAGTCGCGGGTCGGCGTCGGCGGCTTCGGCCGTGCGGCCTCCAGCCTCATGGGCCAGTTCGAGATGCCCTTCGGCGTCACCTCGCCGCCGACCATGTTCACGGTGCCGGTGCTTCGCTACATGAAGACCTACGGCGTGACCGAGGAAGACCTGGCCATGGTGTCGGTCATCCAGCGCGAGTGGGCGGCCAAGAACCCCCGCGCCAGCTTCAAGGACCCGATCACCGTCGACGACGTCCTGAACTCGCCGATGATCGCCTGGCCCTACCGGATGCTGATGTGCTGCCTCGTCACCGACGGCGGCGGCGCCCTGATCCTGACCAGCGCCGACCGGGCCAAGGACTTCCCGCACAAGCCCGTCTACGTGCTGGGCACCGGCGAGAGCGTCGAGACCCCGATGGTCTCGCAGATGTACGACTTCACGTCGTCCACCGCGTTCAAGATCTCCGGCAAGAAGGCGTTCGACGAGGCCGGCATCAAGCACTCCGACGTCGATCACCTGATGATCTACGACGCCTTCGCCCACCTGCCGCTCTACGGCCTGGAAGACCTCGGCTTCGTGAAGCCGGGCGAGGCCAAGGACTTCATCCGTGAGCGCAACACCGCGATCGGCGGCAAGCTTCCGCTGAACACCAACGGCGGTGGCCTCTCCTACATGCACTCGGGGATGTACGGCATGTACGCCCTGCAGGAGAGCGTGCGTCAGATGCGCGGCATCGCTCCGGCCCAGGTGGAAGGCGCCAAGATCAGCGTCTGCCATGGCGTCGGCGGCATGTTCGCGGCCTCGGGCACGATCATCTTCACGAACGAGAAGTAGACCGCTCCGAACTGCTGACCGCGCGTCCACCGCGCGGCAGGAACGCCCTTCCCGACAGCCGTCGGGGAGGGCGTTTTCTTGAGGCGTCGGCGTGCGCCGGTCGGACGCTGTTTCGATTCCATCGATACAAGAATGCAGCTTTACGGGGCGTAATCCTGTTTATCTAATTGATTAACATCAATTTTAATGGCCGGGCTTCCCGTACCCAAAATAAGAATTGCGCAGATCGCGTTCCTCCTCCCATGATGGGGAAAACCTAGGCGTGCGGCAAAGAAACGTGCGCCAGACCATTGGGGAGATTAGCTGTGCGATTCACGTACGTGTTCGCGAGTGCGTCTGTGCTCGCCCTAGTTGCTGCGACTTCCGCCTCCGCCCAGAACCAGAGAGCCTCCACGGTCGAGGAGGTGGTGGTCACCGGCTCCTTCATTCGCGGAACGCCGGAGGATGCGGCCCTTCCCGTCGACGTGATCTCCTCGGAAGAACTGCAGAAGCAGGGCTCTCCGACCATGGTCGAGATGATTAAGTCGCTGACCGCCTCGAGCGGTGTACTCGGCGAATCCAACCAGTTCACTTCCGGGCGCGGGCAGGCGTCCGAAGGCGCAGGCTCGGTGAACCTGCGCGGCCTCGGCCCAACGCGGACCCTGGTGCTGCTCAACGGCCACCGGCTCGCGGCCGACGACACGAACGCCTTGCCAATGTCCGCCATCGGCCGGGTTGAGGTGCTGAAGGACGGCGCGGCCTCGACCTATGGCTCGGACGCCATCGGCGGGGTGGTCAACTTCATCACGCGCAAGAACTTCACCGGCGTGGAGGTCAGCGCGGACTACCGCGCGATCGACGGTTCGGACGGCGACTACAGCGCCAGCATCACCGCCGGCAAGGCCTGGGACCGCTTCGACGTGCTGGTGTCGGCCGGCTACCAGTTCCGCGCCGACCTCCCGATCGTCGAACGCGACTGGGCGATGCGGGAGTTCCACGAGAATCCCGAGGCCACCTGGTCTACGGGTTCCAGCCCGATGAGCTTCATTCCCGTCGGGGCGACCTTCACCCCGGTCGGCGCGCGCCGCGCCGACGTCGGCTGTGCGGTCCTGGGCGGCGTCGTCACGGCCGATGGCCTTTGCCGCAGCCAGCCGCTGGTCTGGGACAACATCGTCGACAAGACTCGCTCGGCCCAGATCTACGGCGAGTTCAACGCCGACCTGACCGACACCCTGCGCTTCCATGCGGAAGCCATGTACGCCTACACCGAGACGCCTTCGGTCAACACCACGCCGAGCTACACGACCTCCCGGCCTATCAGCCAGACCGTGCTGCCGGCCGGCTTCACCAATGTCTCGACCTGGGCCACGCCCGCGCCGGACCAGCCGCCCGGCTCAAACTTCTTCTATGTGCCGATCACCAATCCGGGCTTCGCCGCCTATTGCGCGGCCAATCCGACCCAGTGCCCGGCGCCCACCGCCGGGGCCGTGATCCAACTGGCGCAATGGCGTCCCTTCCTGACCGGGGGCAACCCGCTGTTCGGCAACAAAGAGTCCATCCTCTACCGCGAACGGCGCAACCTGCGGCTCTCGGCCTCGCTGCAGGGCGAGACGCCCAAGCTCGGCTTCCTGGGCGAGGCGGGCTGGGACCTCAACACCACCTATGGCCGCTACGAGAGCGAGCGCTACGGCTACGACGCCGTCACCGGCCGACTGCAACTGGCCCTGCGCGGCCTGGGGGGGCCGGCCTGTCCCTGGCAGAACCCGGCCAACGCCGGCAACGCCGCAGCGGGCTGCTTCTACCTGAACCCGTTCTCGAACAGCATTTCGGGCCACCCGATCCTCGGTCTGCAGAATCCCGGTTTCAACCCGGCGCTGGAGAACACCAACAAGGACCTCCTGGCCTGGTTCTTCACCCGAGCGGACGAGCAGTTCACGGTCCAGGAGGTCATCGAGACCAACCTGGTCTTCAATGGCCAGTCGGACCTGACCCTGCCGGGCGGGCAGGTGGGCTGGGCCGTCGGCTTCCAGTGGCTGCGGACGATGTACAACACCGATCCGGACCCGCTTAGCAGCAATGTCGAGACGCCGTGCCCGGACACCCCGATCACCGGTTCGACCACCTGCTTCCCGACCCCGACGTCGCCCTTCGTGTTCCTGGGCAACCTCAATCCGCAGGACCTGAGCCGCGACTCCTATGCTGGGTTCGTCGAGCTCAACGCGCCGATCACCGACAACCTCAACCTGGTGCTCGCGGCGCGATACGAGGACTTCGGCGACCAGGGCGGAACGACCTTCAACCCGAAGGCCTCGGTGCGCTGGCAGGCGCTCGGCTGGCTGGCCTTCCGCGGCTCGGTGGGCACCACCTTCCGCGCGCCGCCGCTGACCTCGCTGGCCCCGGACACCGGCGTTACGCTGCAGAACGTCCTGGGCACGTTCCGGCCCGTCGAGGTGACCGGCAATCCTGAGCTCGAGCCGGAAACCGCCTTCACCTACAGCGTCGGCGCGATCCTCGACATCGGCAACTTCCGGGCGACGATCGACTACTGGGACTTCAAGCTCGAGAAACTGCTGACCACAGAGCCGCTCCAGGCGGTGCTCAACGTGGCGTTCCCGACGGGCACGGGCGTGTGCGACCTGTCCGATCCGTTCATCGCCCAGCACTTCACCTTCAGCGGTCCGTGTTCGGCGGCCAATGTCGCCTCGGTGAAGCTCTCGCAGATCAACGGCCCCGATACCACGACCTCGGGCATCGACGTGCTGGCGACGCTGGACCTTCCGGACGTGATGGGCGGCAATCTGCAACTGGGCAGCAGCCTCAGCTACATCCTCGACTACACCGTCAACGAGCTGGTGATCAGCGGCGTGACCTTCGCTCCCGAGACCGACGCCGTGGGCTTCGCCAACTTCGGCAACAGCCTGGCCTATCCGCTTCCGGAGTGGAAAGCCGAGGCCTATGCCGAGTTCACCCGCGACAGGCACAACCTCCGTTGGACCGTGCGCTACATCGACGGCTACATCGACCAGCGCACGGCGCAGTTCACCAGCACCGCCGCCAACACGCAGGTCTCGCCGACTCCGACGGTTCCGGCCAATGCGGTCACCTATTCCGGGCGGAAGATCGAGGCCTACATCCAGCACGACCTCGCCTATCGCGTGGAACTGCCCTGGGACACGACCGCGACCTTCACGGTCCAGAACGTGTTCGACCGCGATCCGTCCTTTGCGCGGACGGAGCTGAACTACGACGCACTGACCTCGAACCCGCTGGGCCGCACCTTCAAGCTGGGGGTCCGCAAGCGGTTCTGATCCGGTTCGGTGGCCTCGGGACGCCCGAGGCCACCTCTCTCCGATCAGGCGCCCTTGTTCGGCGCCACCAGATACTTTTCTCCGGTCGCGCGCTTGTTGTAGGCGGCGATGACCTCCGGCTTGAGGACCTCGGCTAGGGAGATCTGCGCCGTGTAGTGGCTGGCGAAGGTGGTCTTCAACTCGGCGGCGACGCGGGCCCGCAGCTTGCCGGCGGCCTCCGGGCCGATCTTGGCGAGGAACGGGGTCAGCAGCCAGCCGCTGACGCCCCAGTTGAGGCCGTAGTTGCGGGCCAGCTCCGTCGGCCGGGTGTCCAGGCCGCCATAGATGTAGACCTGCTTGTGCACGGCCGAGCCATAGCGGCTGTATTCGGTGGCCTTGCGGCTGGCGACGATCTCCATGGCCGACAGGATCTGCGAGGCCAGCTTGCCGCCGCCGATCGCGTCGAAGGCCAGGGTGGCGCCGGTGGCGTCCAGCGCCTCGACCAGGCGGTCCATGAAATCCGGCGCGGTCGAGTCCAGAACGTGCTGAGCGCCAATGCCCTTCAGCAGCTCGACCTGCTGCTGGCTACGGACGATATTGACCAGCCCGATGCCATCCTTGGTGCAGATTTTCTGGAGCATCTGCCCGAGGTTGGACGCGGCGGCCGTGTGCACCAGGGCGGTGTGGCCCTCGCGGCGCATGACCTCGGTCATGCTGAGCGCCGTCAGCGGATTGACGAAGCACGAGGCGCCGTCCGCCGGCGTCGCGTCATCGGGCAGCACCAGCACGTCCGCCGCCTTCGCCAGGCGATGCTGCGCGTACATGGCGCCGCCGAGCAGGGCGACGGTCTTGCCCATCAGGCCCTGGGCCTGCGGCGAGGCGCCAGCGGCGATCACGACCCCGGCGCCTTCGTTGCCGACCGGCATCGACTGGTCCAGCCGCGCGGTCAGGGCGCGCAGGAACTGCTGCGGCACGGGCGCGGTCACCACGGCGTCGTCGCCTGAGCCGTTCACCTTGAGCTTGGAGAGGTCGGCCGGGCCCAGCAGCAGGCCAAGGTCCGACGGATTGATCGGCGAGGCTTCGATCCGCACCACCACCTCGTCAGCGCCCGGTTCGGGGATCGGCACGCGCGCCAGGGAAAGTTCCAGTTCGCCGCTGGACTTCACCAGCGAACGCAGTTGCAGGCTCTCGGCCATGGGGGTTCCTCCGATCCCGATTGTTTCTCAAGGCCAAGTAAGGACGGCGCGGCGGCTCGGCAATTCTCCTTTGCGCCGAAGGGCGGGAGGAAGCCGCTGAATCAGTTGTTAACCGCCACGGTCTAGCTTGGCCGTACGATCTTGGTCGGGAAGCATATGGGGCTGAATCCGGATTCTCGCGTCCGCTTCAATCTGGAGCGGGCCTCGGTGCTCCTGCTGGAGGATTCGGGCATGGGGATGGGAATCCTCGTGCAGATCCTCACCGGGTTCGGCGCCAAGGTCCTGCATCGCTGCGAGTCGGTGGCGGAGGCCCAGGAGACGGTGGGCCGGGTCGAGCTGGACCTCGTGATCTGCGACGCCATGCGCGGCGAAGGCTACGAGTTCATCAAGTGGCTGCGGGCCAGCCGGATCGAGCCCAACCGCTACGTGCCGGTCCTTCTCATCTCCGGCCACACGCCGAGCCACGCGGTCGCGAAGGCGCGCGATTGCGGCGCACATTTCATCATGGCCAAGCCGCTGACGCCGATCACGCTGCTCGAACGCATCCTCTGGATCGCCCGCGAGGGCCGGTGCTTCGTGGAGTGCGATACCTATGTCGGCCCCGATCGTCGTTTCAAGAACGCGGGCGTGCCGCCGGGCATGGTCGGTCGCCGGCGCGACGACCTGAAGGGCGAGATCGGCCAGGCCGAGGGCCCCAACATGGATCAGGAACTCATCGACGGCATGGTCAGGACAAGGCGCGTGGAACTATGAGCGGCGGGGTGAAGATCTTCACGCCCTCGGTGCGCCTGGCCAAGCTGCTGCAGGCGCCCGGCGGCTTGCCTGTAACCGTTGCGGTCGCACGCTCGGGCGAGCGGCTCGAAGGCCTCAAGCGCCAATGCGCGGCCGAACTGGAAGCGGCGCTGGAGCAGGCCGAGACCTGCGCCGCGCGGGCGAGGAACGGCTACGACGCGGTGGTCGTGAACGAACTCTACGAGATCGTCTCCAGGCCGATCGGGGTCGCCAGTGTCTCGGGGCTGGATGCGGTCGACACAGTGCTGATCAGCCTGGCCGATCTGGTCGATTACCTGAAGGGCCAGGAATGCTGGGACGCCGAGGCGATCGCCGTCCACCTGGCCGCCTTCCGCCTGCTGCTGCGCGCGCCCGCATCGGACAAGGCCGGGGCCGAGGTGATCCTCGCCGGCTTGCGCAAGGTCACCCAGCGATACGCTCGCTAGACGTCGTCAGGGGGCGAGGCGGTCGGTGATCGTCCAGAGGCCGTCGACGACGGACTTCAGGGAGTCCGGCTCCTGGCCGTCCTTGCTCCACAGGAGGCGCAGGGCGTTGACGTGCACGACGATGGCGACCCAGTCCTGGCGCTGGTGCGTGCGCTGACGATCCACCAGTTCGCAGAGGCTGTAGCAGGCGTCGCAGAGCATGCGCTTGTCGAACACGCCGGCGATGTCGAGGATGGTCGAGGCCTCCTCATAGACGCTGTCGAGACTGGCGGTCTGCTCGCGGCTCATGGCCTCCATGCGCGAGATCATAGCGCCCAGCGACTTCATGGCGTCGCCCGCATAGGCGGCGAGTTCGCGTTGCGCGCGTTCGCTCGCCAGGCCGGCGGTCATGCCGCCCGGCTGGGCGACCTGCTCGGTCAGGCGATATTTGACCCGGACAAATTGTGCTTCGCTCATAGCTGCACCTTCGAAGGTCTCAACAGCATGTCGATATCGGATTGATCCATGTTCGGCGTGGTCGCAGCCCCCACATGACCTGAAAGGTCGTCCTTGCGCCGACCCTTCATGCCGAGCGGCGGCCCGACGTTCTTGAAACGGCGGTCGGGGCCGACATAGCTCGCGGCCACCACCATCTGGCGCTCATCCTTGGCCACCCAGAACACCCGCTGCAGCAGGATCTCGGGGGTGAAGGGCTTGGAGACCACGAAGTTGGCGCCGGAATCGCGGCTCTTTTCCACCATGCTGCGGGCGGCGTGGCCGGTCAGCATGATCACCGGGGCGAACCGGGCCGCGTCCGGCCCCTCTCGGCGCAGCCAGCGGACGAAGTCGTAGCCGTCCATGTCAGGCATGGAGGAGTCGGTGATGATGAGGTCGAGTTCCTGGGTCTTGACGATGTGCATCGCCTCGGCCCCCGAGGCCGCCTTGAACTGCTTGCGGACCCCGAAGCCGCGGAACATCGAGGACAGCGCCTCGAGCGCCTGCGGATTGTCGTCGACCAGCAGGACTACCGAGCGGTCCAGGTTGATCCTGATCTTGGGGTCGAGGGCCATGACCGGACGGTCTCAGAAAAGGTCCAGGTCGCCGGCGTCGGCGCCGGCCGCCTCGGCGCTGACGCCCGACAAGCGCCCCGCCAGGTCGCCGAGGGTCACTCCAGCCACCGCCTGGCGCAGGTCGTAGCCGGCGCTCTCGCCCTGGCTCGACAGGTTGCGGCTGAAGGTCGCCAGGGCCGCCAGATGCTGGGTCAGCACGTCCAGGGTCTGGGCCTCGTGCAGGGCGATCGCCAGCGGCTCGCCGCGCGTGGCGCGCACCAACTGGGTGACGAGGGTCTCCAGGCGGTCGCAAAGCTGGCCTGCATGCTCCAGCTCCTGGGCGATCGACGACAGGACCTCGGGCGCGCGGACGGGGACAGGGCTCATCAGAACAGCTCCACCGATCCCTCGTCGGAGACGAGAGCCGGAACTCTGGCCACAGGTTCGCGCAGATGGGTTAGCTCGGCGTTATCAGTGACCGTCCGCTGCTGGGCGCGGCCGGTGGTCGGCCAGTATCGAACCCGCCGCGCCGAAAGCCCGCCCAGGCTCGATCCGACGACCGGAATACCTTCGTCGCGGAGGAATTTTTCCGCGAAGGCCGCGTTGGACGCGCCGACGTCCGAGAGCCCGCCGAACATCCTCGCGCCGCCGAACAGCTTGGCCTCCAGCCGATCACGGCGCGCGCCGGCGCGCAGCAGGTCGTTGATCAGCAGTTCCATGGCGTAGGCGCCGTAGCGGCGGCCTTCGTCCAGTCCCTCGGCGCGGCCTTCCGGCAGGAGAAAGTGGTTCATCCCTCCGACCCCGGCTTTGGGATCGCGCATGCACACGGCCACGCACGATCCGAGGATCGTGGTCAAGACGACATCCGGATCGTTCGAGATGTGATGCTCGCCCTGCACCACATGGATCCGTCTGCCAGGTCGTCCGGGGACGTTCTCGACGATCATGTGAGGGGGCCGAACACCGCTTCGATCTTTTCCTTCAACGTCTGGGTGGTGAAGGGCTTCACCAGGTAGTTGTTGACGCCGAACTGCACGGCGCGCTGCACGAGCTCGCGGTCCGCGCGGCCGGTCAGCATGATCACCGCCGTCTTGGAGGTCGGGCCGTGGGCGCGGATCGCGCGCAGCAGGCCCAGCCCGTCCAGCTTGGGCATGTTGAAGTCGGTGATCACCAGGTTCGCTGGCCCCTGGATCAACTGGCGCAGGGCCTCCTCGCCGTCCGGCGCCTCGCGGGTGTTGGAGATGCCCAGGGCGTTCAGGCTGGTGCGGATCAGCGAACGCATGGTCTGCTGGTCATCGACGATCAAGGTCTTGATGCTGGCGGCTGCGGGCATCACGCGGTCCTTTGGTGGTCTGCGGCGGAGCAGAGGTTCAATATTGCGGGGCCCATCCGGGAAAGGCCGTACTGCCTTTCGACGGCGCCGATTTCGAAGGCGACCCTCGGCATGCCGTAGACGACGCTTGAGGACTCGTCCTGGCCCAGCGTGCGGGCGCCGGACTGACGCATGGTGAGCAGGCCGGCCGCGCCGTCCCGGCCCATGCCGGTCAAGATTACGCCGACCGTCGGACGGTGCAATTTGGCCATCGATTCGAACAGCACGTCCACCGAAGGCCGGTGGCCGTTGACCGGCTCGCCCGCTCGCAGACGGATGACGGGCTGAGAGACGCCGGCCACTTCCATATGCAGGTCGCCGCCAGGGGCGAGGTAGACGTGGCCGGGGACCAGCCGATCGCCGTCCTTGGCCTCGGTGACATGAGCCCCCGAGATCTTGTCCAGCCGCGCGGCGAAACTCTTGGTGAAGGTCGCCGGCATGTGCTGGGTGATGACGGTCGGCGGGCAGGTGGCCGGAAAGGTCGCCAGGATGGTCATCAGCGCTTCGACCCCACCGGTCGACGAGCCGATCGCCAGGACGCAGTCTGACGCGCGATAGTCGCTGTCCCGCTCGACGGGAGCGGCCGGGCCGCTATAGGGCTTCACCCGCGCGCGGGCGGCGGCCTTCACCTTGGCGGTGAGCTCCGAGAAGGCTTCCTGGGCCGTGACCCCGCCTACCGGCTTGCCGATGCAGTCCACCGCGCCCAGTTCCAGGGCCGCCAGGGTCACGTCGGCGCCGGCCTGGGTGAGGGTCGAGACCATCACCACCGGGGTCGGCCGAAGCCGCATGATCTTCTCGAGGAACTCGATGCCGTTCATCTTCGGCATCTCGACGTCCAGGGTGACCACGTCGGGATTGAGCTTCTTGATCTGCTCGCGCGCCTCGATCGGATCGTTGGCGAAGCCCAGCACCTCGATGTCGGGATCGCGCTTCAGCGCAGCGGCGATCAGGCCGCGCATGGTCGCGCTGTCGTCGACGACCAGGACCCCGATGCTCATCAGGCGGCTCCCTTCAGTGCGTAGGTGGTCAGGCCGGTGGTCTCGAACCGGGACGCGGCGGGTCCGGTGACCCGCTCGGAATGGCCGATATAGAGCGTGCCGCCCGGCTCCAGCATCGGGGCGAAACGGCTCCAGATCCGCTCTTGGGTCGGCTCGTCGAAATAGATCACCACGTTGCGGCAGAAGATGGCGTCGAACTTCCCGCGCATCGGCCATTCGCCGATGAGGTTCAGCTCGCGGAACGCCACCAGGTCGCGCAGGTCGTCCGCGACTTCCCAGCCGCCGGTCGCCTTCCTGAACCACTTGCGGCGCAGGTCCAGCGGCACCGGGGCGACGGCGTCCTCGCGATACACGCCCGCCTTGCCCTCGGCGATCATGTTCGGGTCGATGTCGGTGGCGAGGATCTTCACGTCCAGGCTGGCCGCCTCCGGAAGGGCCTGCAGGACGGTGATGGCCATGGAGTAGGGCTCCTGGCCGTTGGAGCAGGCGGCCGACCAGAGGCGCACGCGGCCGCCCTTGCGCGCCCGCTCGGCCAGGGTCGGCATCACCACTTCACGCAGGTGGTCGAAGTGGTGCGGTTCGCGGAAATAGCGGGTCACATTGGTGGTCAGGGCGGCCATCATGGCCTGGCGCTCGTCCAGACCCTGATTGCCCTCGACCAGGGCGCAATACTCACGGAAGGAGCGCAGGCCCAGCGACCGCAGCCGCTTGGCCAGCCGCGAATAGACAAGCGCGGCCTTGCCCTCGGCCAGCGCGATGCCGGCGTGGCTGTGCAGGATCTGTGCGATCTTGCGGAAGTCCTCGTCGGTGAACAGGAACTCGCCTTCGACCAGGCCGGCTCCGCCCCCCCGGGCGCGCGTGTCGGCGCCGGTCGTCATGCAGCCTCGGCCTCGGTCTCCGGCAGCACGCGGTCCAGCGAGATCAGACTGACCATGCGCCCGTCGATGGCGAACAGGCCCTTCACGAAGGTCTTCACCTGGTCGCAGGCCACGTCCGGGGTAGGCTGCACCATATCGTCGCTGACATTGATGATGTCGCTGACCGCCTCGACCAGCAGGCCGATGGTCCGTCCGCCGATATTGACCACCATGATAACGTGGCGGGCGCTGGGTTCGCTGGTCGTCAGGCCCAGGCGCGCGCCCAGGTCCACGATCGGCAACACCGCGCCGCGCAGGTTGATGACGCCCTTCATAAACGAAGGGGTGCGGGGCAGGGGAGTCGCAGGCGTCCAGCCGCGGATCTCACGCACCTGCATGATATCGACGCAGAATTCCTGGTCGGCGATGCGGAAGGCGATCAATTCGCGGCGCGCGCCGGCGGCCGCCGGGGTCATCGGATCGTTCATGCTCATCCTGCCATTCGCTTTTCGGCCCGAGGGCTCGGCTTGCGTCGGTGCTGGGTGGTGACGAGGGCGTCGACGTCGAGGATCAGGGCGACGCGGCCGTCGCCCAGGATGGTCGCCGCGGCGATGCCTTCGATTTGCTGGTAGTTGGCTTCGAGGCTCTTGATCACGACCTGGCGCTGACCCTGGATCGCCTCGACCAGCAGGGCCGCCTTGCCGCCGCCTTCGCTTTCCACCAGCACGGCCACGCCTTGCGACGGCTCGGTCGGGACGTCGCGGAAGCCGAGGGCCACACCGACGTCGATCAGCGGCACGAAGGTCTCGCGGATGCGGATCACCGCGTCCTTGCCGCCGACATAGTGCACGTCCTCGGCGCGCGGGGTCAGGCTCTCGACGATGGCCGAGAGCGGCGCCACCAGGGTCTGTTCCGCGGCGGTCACGACCATGCCGTCCAGCACCGCCAGGGTCAGCGGCAGGGACATGGTGAACTTCGAGCCCTTGCCCGGCTCCGAGGAGATCGAGATGCGCCCGCCCAGGCCCTGGATCGAGCGGCGGACCACGTCCATCCCCACGCCGCGGCCGGAGACATTCGAAATGGTTTCGGCGGTGGAGAAGCCGGGCAGGAAGATCAGGTTGTCGATTTCCTCGTCCGACAGCACCGCATCTTCGGTGATCAGGCCCTTTTCGACGGCGATGCCGCGGACTCGCGGGCGGTTGATTCCGCGGCCGTCGTCCTGGATCTCGATCACGATGCGTCCCCCGCGGTGCAGGGCCCGCATGTGGACCACGCCCTCGGCCGGCTTGCCGGCCGCTCCGCGCTCGTCGGGCGCTTCCAGCCCGTGGTCGATGGCGTTGCGCAACATGTGGGTGATCGGGTCGGTGAGCCGCTCGATGACGGTCTTGTCGACTTCGGTGTTCTCGCCTTCCATGACCAGCTTGACGCGCTTGCCGACCATGTCGGCGACCTCACGCACCAGGCGGGGCATGCGCTGGAAGACGCTCTTCACCGGCTGGGCGCGGATGGCCATCACGCTGTCCTGGATTTCCCGGGTCAGCAGTTCGAGGTCCTCAAGGCCGAGGACGACATTGGACGACCGGGCCAGTCCGCTCTCCAGGACGCGCTGGGACAGCATGGCCTGCTGGATGACCAGCTCGCCCACGGCGTTGATCAGGCGATCCACCCGGTCCAGGTCGACGCGGATCGTGGCCTGAGGGGCGGCCGCCGTATTGGTGTTGGCCGGCGCTTGGGTCTTGGCGGGCGCGGCGGCCGGAGCAGCAGCGGCCGGCGCGGCTTCAGGCGCAGGTTCAGGCGTGACCGCGACTGGGGCGGCTTCAGCCTCGGGCTCAGGGGTGGCGGCGACCCGCGCGAGCAGGGCGGCGATGTCGAGCGGCTCCTCGGCGCTGCGGCGGGCGAGCTCATCGTCGCTCGACGAGGCTTTCACAGGGGTGGCGGCGGGCTCGGCGGCGTCTTCGCAGCGGATCGAAAGGACGCAGTCGTCCTCGACGAACTCGAATACTTCGCGGATCGAGGCCTCGTCGGCCTCGGTGGTCAGGCGGATGGTCCAGCTCAGATAGGCGTGTTCGGCCTGCATCTGGTCGAGCGACGGCAGGGCGCTGTCGTCCAGCGTCACTTCGCTTTCGCCCAGGCGGGCCAGTTCGCGCAGCACCAGCCCGGCCTCGTTGGCCTTGGCGTACATGCTGGTCTTGGGGGCGAACTCGATGATCCAGGTGGCGCCGGCGGCAGCCTGCGGCTCGTCCAGAGCGACCGGCGGGGGCAGGTCGAAGTCGCCGGCCGCTTCGCCGACAGGCTCGTCGTCGATCGAAACCGCCATCGGCACGAAGCCGAAGTCCTCGTCGCCGAGGTCGCCCTCTTCCTCCATTCCGTCGTCGCCGATCAGCGCCTTCAGTTCGGCGATCATTCCGCTGGAGCGGGCCTCGTCGACCATGGTCCCGTCGCGGGCGGCCGCCACGTGGTCGGCCAGCACGTCGAAGGCGCGCAGCAGCGTCTTGGCGACCTCGTTGGTGAGCTCCATCTTCCCCGAGCGGAGCTCGTCCATCACCGTCTCGAAGACGTGGGCGAAGCGGATCAACTCCTCGAGGCCGAAGGCGCCGGCTCCGCCCTTGACCGAGTGCACGGCCCGGAAGACGGCGTTGATCGTCTCGCCGTCGGCGTCGCCAGTCTCCATCGCCAGCAGACCCTGCTCGGCGTCGGTCAGGAGTTCGTCGCACTCCTGGAAGAAGGTCTGCTTGATGCTCTCGAACGGGTCCAACGGAGCGCTCCGGATCGTGGATGGGTCAGGCGGCGACGCGGCGGACGGCTTCGACCAGCTTCACCGGATTGAAGGGCTTCACGATCCAGCCGGTGGCGCCGGCCGCGCGAGCTCGCTCCTTCTTGGCCGCGTCGCTCTCGGTGGTGAGCACCAGGATCGGCGTCGCCCGATAGTCCGGATTGGCGCGCACGCCCTCGATCACCCCGAAGCCATCCAGGCGGGGCATGTTGATATCGGTGATGACGACGTCGGCGCCGTTGGCCTGCAGGACTTCCAGCCCCTCCACGCCATCCACGGCCTGGATCACGGTGTATCCGGCCTGGACCAGCGCGTGGTTCAGCATTTCCCGCATGGTGCGGCTGTCATCGATCGTCAGAACGGTCTTGCTCACGAGAATCCCCCTTAGACCTCGAATTGCAGCTCGGGCGCGCCGAAAGCGGCCAGTTGTTCTGAAAAGACCGACGACGGTTGATCCACGGTTAAGCTAAGGCTGTCCTCGGCCCAAATTTTCCGCGTAGCCATCAGCACTTGCAGGCAAAGGCCGCCCAGCCGGGTGACCTGGGAAGCGTCGAGGCGCACCGGGCGGCCACGCAGGGCCAGCAACTCGGCCCGCAGAGGCTCGGCCGCCTGCAGGTCAAGGATAGGCGGCAGGCTGACCACCGCCGGCGCTTGCGAATCCGACATCGTATTCCCCCGTGGGCGCCGCCTACTGCGGGCCGTCTAGAACAATCCCCAACCGCCGGGCTGCGGCCTGCGACCTCTGTGCAAGCGCGTGTCCGGCCTCGATCGGGGCCGTATCCTGCCGGGTGACTGGATCCATTCGGGTTAACGGCGCCAGCCGCGATCTTTCGGCCGCGCGGCTGGCCATCCGCAGCAGCGCTTCGCCGGCCTTGCCGAATAGAAGTCCCCCCGGTCTTTCGCTAGAGCGCGCCGTTTTACAATTGGTTACCGGGCGGCGCGCCGCCGCTGAATTTCCGGTTCCGCAAGGTCACTCTTGCGCCGGTCCTCCAGCGATGCTCGCCTAGGCGAAAATCCTGGCCGGGAGGATGCCGATGGACCTTAGATTGACCCCGGAAATGGAAGGTTTTCGCCAGGAAGTCCGCAGTTTCCTGACGAAGCACCGGGACCGCTATGTGGGCGAGGCGGCCCGTCCTCGTGAGGCTGCGCTGGAGTGGCAGCGCCTGCTCATCGAAAACGGCTATGCGGCCCGCACCATCCCGAAGGTCTATGGCGGTTACGGCGCCGAGCCCGACATCCTGAAGGCCCGCATCATCGCCGAGGAGTTCACCGCCGCCGGCGCGCCGCGAGGCTTCGCCAACCAGGGCATCTCCATGCTGGTCCCGACCCTGCTCGAGGTCGGGTCGGAGGAGCAGAAGCAGCGCTGGATCGGCCCGACCCTGCGCGGCGAGGTGGTCTGGTGCCAGGGGTATTCGGAACCGGGCGCGGGCTCGGACCTCGCCTCGCTGCAGACCAAGGCGGTGGAGGATGGCGACGATTTCCTGATCTCCGGCTCGAAGATCTGGACAAGCACGGCGGCCCAGGCCGACATGATCTTCTGCCTCGTGCGGACCGAGCCGGACGCGCCCAAGCACGACGGCATCTCCTACCTGCTGTTCTCGATGAAGACGCCGGGGATCGAGGTGCGGCCGCTGAAGACCATGACCGGTTCGGCCGAGTTCAACGAAGTGTTCTTCACCGATGTCCGCGTGCCCAAGAGCGCGGTGGTCGGCGGGCGCGGCAAGGGCTGGTTCGTCGCCAACGCCACCCTGAAGCACGAACGCGGCATGCTGGGCGATCCCAACGCCACGGAGGCGCGGCTGCATTCGCTGATCGAGCTGATGAAGACCGAGAGCGTCGATGGACGGCGGCTGATCGACGACCCGATCCTGCGCGACCGCGCCATGCGCCTGCAGGCGCGGGTCATGGCGATGAAGTTCAACGGCCTGCGGAACCTGACCTCGTCCCTGAACGGCGAGCCGCCGGGCATGGCCGGCCTGGTGGTCAAGCTGCAGGGCTGCGAACTCAACCACCAGATCGCGGCCTTGGCGATCGACGCCCTGGGCGAACTGGGCGTGCTCTACGAGGATGGGCCGCATCTGCGCGCCAAGGGCGGCTGGCAGCGGGACTACATGTTCGACCTTGGCCTGATCATCGGCGGCGGCACCGCCCAGATCCAGAAGAACATCATCTCCGAGCGCGGCCTGGGCATGCCGCGCGAACCGAAGCTGGCGAGCGCCTGACATGGATTTCTCGATCACCCCCGACCAGCGGCTGATGCAGGAAAGCCTGTCGCGTGTCTTGGAGGCCGCAGCGCCGCTGGAACGCGTCCGCAAGTTCGCCGCCGACCGGGAGGACCCGGGCGCCGATATCTGGGCCGCGCTCTGCGATTTCGGCCTGCCGGGCGTGGTCGTCGACGAGGAGCACGGCGGGCTTGGCCTTGGCCTGCTCGACGCAGCGCTCGCCGCCGAGGCCCTCGGCCGCTCGGTGGCGCCCACGTCCTTCCTCGGCGCGGTGGCCGGTTCGGTGGCCTTGACGCGCGCGGGATCGGCGGCCCAGCAGTCGGCTTGGCTTCCGAAGATCGCCGCCGGTGAGGTCATCGTAGGCCTGGCGATCAGCGAGCCGATCGCCGGCGCCCGCGACGGGGCCGGCGTCGACGCCGACGGGGACCGCCTCACCGGCAAGGCCCTCTTCGTCACGGACGCCATGAGCGCTGACCTGTTCGTGGTCGCCGACAATGCGGGCGGCCTGCATCTTGTCGATGGCCATGCTGCGGGCCTTGCGCGCGAGCCCATGACGACCATCGACCTCACCCGGCGGTTGGGCGAGCTGCGGTTCGAGGGGACGGAGTCCGAGCCGCTGGCGGCTCACGGCCTCGATGCTGTTCGCGATGCGGCCTGGACCCTGCTGGCGGCCGACACCCTGGGCGCGGCCCAGGTGATGATCGAGAAAGCCGTCGCCTACGCCAAGGAGCGGCGCCAGTTCGGCCGGGTGATCGGCTCGTTCCAGGCGGTGAAGCACATGTGCGCCGAGATGGCCGCGGAACTCGAACCCTGCCGGTCGCTGGTCTGGTACGCGGCCTACGCCTTCGACGACGCGCCCGAGGAGGCCTCGCTGACGGCCGCCCACGCTAAGGCGCACCTGTCGGAGGTCGGCCGCTTCATCGCCCGCACCGCCACCGAGGTCCATGGCGGCATGGGCATCACCGACCTGCTGGGCCTGCATTATTGGTTCAAGCGCATCGGCCTCGATCGGCAATTGCTGGGCGGGCCCGAGCGGGTCCGCCGCATCGCCGCGCAGATACAGGGCCTGGCGGCCTAGACCCTCGTCCAGGTTGCAGTCGGCGGCCACCTGTCGTTAGCCTACTGGTCGGAGGTCGGCCATGGCCAAGCGGATACTGATCCAGACGACGATTCCGTCCGCGGAGGACGACTGGCATGTCGGCCGTTTCTCCATCTTGGCGAACTATTTGCGCGGCCTGGGCCACGAGGTCGTCGCCCGCGATCGACAGGCCGGCGCCGATCCGGTGCTGGCTAACCTGGACCAGGCCGACTTCGACCAGCTCTGGCTGTTCGCCGTGGATACGGGCGACGGCATCCATGCCGACGAATGCGCCGCCATCAGCCGTTTCCGCGCCGGGGGCGGAGGGCTTCTGGTCACCCGCGACCACCAGGATCTCGGTTGCTCGGTCTGCGCGCTCGGCGGAGTGGGCAAGGCGCACCACTTCCACAGCGCCAACCCTGAGCCCGACGTGCGTCGGCGCCGGCGCGACGACGTGGTGACCACCAATATCGACTGGCCCAACTACCACTCTGGCGCCAATGGCGATTTCCAGGCCATCCAGGTCGAGGATGAGGCGCATCCGTTGCTGGACGACGGGGCGGGCGGGCTCCTGGCCTTCCTGCCCTCGCACCCGCATGAGGGCGCCGTCACAGCGCCGGCCGACGAGCCCGACGCGCACGTCATCGCCACCGGAGTCAGCGAGGCGACCGGCGCGCGGTTCAACCTCATCGTGGCCTTCGAAGGGCGTGTCCCCGGGCAGGGACGGGCGGTCGCCCAGTCCACCTTCCATCACTTCTGCGACTACAATCTCGATCCGCGCAGCGGCTGCCCGAGCTTCGTCAGCGAGCAGGCCTCCGATCGGATCCTCACCGACCCGCGCGGCCGTCAGGCGGTCGAACGCTACTATCGAAACCTGGCGGAGTGGCTGAGCCCATGACCTGCACGCACGGCGCCTATCTTCGCGAGGTCACGCCCTCGGCCGACGGCTGCGAAGAATGCCTGAAGATCGGCTCGGGCTGGGTGCATTTGCGCCTCTGTCGCGCCTGCGGTCATGTCGGGTGTTGCGACGACTCGCCCAATCAGCACGCCACCAAGCATTTCCACGCCACCAGCCACCCGATCATGGAGACCTACGATCCGCCCGACGGCTGGGGCTGGTGCTATGTGGACGAGATCATGCTGGACCTCGAAGGCGCGACGACGCCCCATCCGCCGGGCTGGCGCTACTGAGCGCCTAGAGCGCGTTTCCGCTAGGCCTTGATCAGCGACGGGCGCTCGTCGGGGTGCACCAGTTCGTGCAGCTCGGGGCGCTTGGCGATGTAGGCGTGGAAGAAGGGGCAGTGTGGCCGCACCCAGAGCTTCTGCTCGCGCGCGAAGGCCAGGCCCGCCTCGACCAGCCGCTTGCCCACGCCCTGGCCGCCGAAGGCCTCGGGCACGACGGTGTGCGGAAAGATCACGCTGTCGCCCCTTAGGCGATATTCCGCGAAGGCGACGTCATCGCCGACACGGATCTCGAAGCGTTTGTCGGTGCGCACCACTTCGGGCAGGTCGATCATCGCGGTCCTCTCTGGAAGATTCGACGCCAAACTTAAGCGTGCGGCCGGCTCATCGCCACTCGCTGATTTGAGCGCCGGTCCCGCCGTCTTCGAAGGCTACGCGATCGAGCTGGGTCGCCACGATGCAGATGGGTCTTTGGTCGGGGCCCTCGGAGCGGCAATTGACGGCGCGACCGTCCGGGAAGGCGACGATCCGGCCCTCCAGCACCAGGCGGTAACCTTCCGGCGGCGGGACCGGCAGCACATCCTCCGAGCCGCGGATGGTGAAGCTGTAGGGGCGGCCCTTGCGTTGGGACAGTCGCGAGTCGTCAGGCGCGAACACCGCGGCGATCCCCATAGTCTGGGGTGAGGGGAGTGCGACCAGGCTAGCTCCTGCCTGCGGCGTGGACGGGCACGCCTCGCCCTTCAGCCAGGGGCGGTCGATCCAGTAGCCTTCAACTCGCTCCCACACCTTGTCGCCGACCGCGGCGGCCATCAGCGGGGTCTTGGTCCAGTCGGCGGGGGCGAGGCCGAGTTCGATGGTCCGGCCATTGGCGCCGGAGCTCCAGCGGGCGAGGCCAGGCTGGGCGTCCTTCGCCGCGTGCGGGCCCAGGCAACCGAAGGGCATGCGCGCCACGAAGGTCCGCCCCACCAGAGGATCGGCGCTCTGCACAGCGGCGCCCGCGGCATAGGCCGAGGCGGCGTCCGCCATGGCGGCCAGGAGTCCGGCCCGATCCAGGTTCGGCGGCGGCGCCAGGACAGCCGGCTTTTCGGCGGGCGGCGGCGCGATCTTGGGCGGCGGAGCGGCTTGCTCGCCGCGGCTGCAGGCGCCCAGCAGGGCCAGGGCGATGACGGCGCCCGCGCGCGCCGGGGAACGGAGCGTTCTCTTCACATCTGCGGGAGGCATGGCCGACAAGCTAGCATGGCGGGGAGCAGGCGCGTCAAAAACCTTGACGTGAACGGGTTCGCCGGGTCTGCACGGACAGATGAATTTCGATCAGATCGCGGCGCTCGTCGTTCTGGTCGCCGTTGTCGGCGTCCTGATTCATGGGCGGGTCCGGTCCGATGTCGCCGCGCTTTCGGCCGCCGCCGCGCTGCTGCTGCTCGGCGTCGTCCGGCCGAGCGAGGTGCAGGGCGCCTTCGCCAGCCCCGCCATCCTCGCGCTGGCTTCGCTGTTCGTCATCGCCTACGCCATCGAGCTGTCGGGCCTGCTCGGGCTGCTGATCCGTCAGGCGACGCGGATGTGCGCCCGGCTGGGCGAGCGAGGGCTTTGGCTGGTGATCGGCCTGTGCGGCTCTGTGGGCGGCTTCCTAAACAACACCCCGATCGTCGTACTGGCCGCGCCCATCATCAAGGACGTGGCGACCTCTCTGGGGCTTTCACCCAAGCGCTTCCTCATGCCGCTGAGCTACGTGACGGTGCTGGGCGGGCTGCTGACTCTGATCGGCACCTCGACCAACCTGCTCGTCAACGACATGGCGCGCAACGCCGGCCAGCCGGCCTTCAGCCTCTTCGAGATCACCCCCGTCGGACTGACCGTGGCCGGGGCCGGGGCGCTCTACCTCTATCTGGTCGGCACGCGTCTTCTTCCGAAGGAGGACGACAAGATCGCATCGCCCCGGGCTCCGATTCCGCTCGGCGAGCAGCGTGGCTATGAGGGCGGCGCCGGCGATGCGGTCCTTGGAGATGTCGCCTTGTTCGGCGCGGCGGACCGCCCATTGCAGCCCCGCAAGGCCTTCCTCTCGCTGGCCGTGTTCGTGGCGGTGGTGGCCGCCGCGGCTGCGGGCTGGGCGCCGATCGCGGCGGCGGCCTTCGCGGGGGCGGTCTCGCTGATCCTGATGCGCGTCGTCAGCGCCGAGGAAGCTTACGCGGGTCTTCGACCGGACGTGCTGCTGCTGATCGCCGGAATGGTGGTGGTCGGCATGTCGATAGAGATCACCGGCCTCGCCGCCGCCGGCACCGAGTTGCTGATCGGCTTCATCAGGCCGTTCGGCCCGCTGGCCGCCTTGATCATCCTCTACGGTGTGACGCTGGTGGCGACGGAGTTCCTCTCCAATGCAGCGGTGGCCGTGTTGCTGGCGCCCGTCGCCGTAGCGCTGGCCGAAAGCCTGGGCGTCGATCCGCGGCCCTTCCTGGTCGGGGTGATGATGGCCGCCAGCGCGGCCTTCGCCACGCCCTTCGGCTACCAGACCAATGTGCTGGTCTTCCAGGTGGGCGGCTACAGCTACATGGACTTCGTGCGTGTCGGCGCGCCGCTGAACCTCGTCACCTACGTCGCCGCGATGATCGCGATCCCGATATTCTTCCCGTTCTGAGCCTTAGGGGCGGACGTCGAAGACCATGTTGAACGGCGTCTCGGCGGCGCGTTTGAAGCGAGTGAACCCGGCTTCTTCGGCGACCTTGCGCAGCTTCGCCTCCCCGGCCTGGGCGCCTAGGCCCAGACCCACCTCCTGACTGAGCGAGGCGGGCGTGCAGATCATGGTGGAGGCCGAATAGAACAATCGACCGATGGGGTTCAGGTTGTCGGCCAGATCGTCGTGAGCATAGGGTTCGACCAGCAGCCAGGCGCCGTCGGGCGCCAGGTTCTCACGGATATGGCGCGCGGCGCCGACCGGATCGCCCATGTCGTGGAGCGCATCGAAGATCGCCACCATGTCATAGGCGCCGCCGTTGAAGTCCTTGGCGGTGGCGACCTCGAACTCGACGCGGTCTTCCACGCCGGCTTCGCGTGCCGACTGGCGCGCCCGTTCGATCGATGGGCCGTGATAGTCGAAGCCGTAGAACCGCGACTTGGGGTAAGCCTTCGCCATCAGCACGGTGGAAGCGCCATGGCCGCAGCCGACATCGGCTACGCGCGCGCCCTCGTTCAGCCGCGCTTCCACCCCTTCCAGCGCCGGTATCCAGGCCGAGGTGAGGTTGGCGTTATAGCCCGGGCGGAAGAACCGTTCGGTGCCGCGGAACAGGCAGGAGTCGTGCTCGTGCCAGCCCAGGCCCTTGCCGCTCTTGAACACGTCGGTGACCTTCGGCTCGTCGCGGAACATGGCGGCGAGCACTTCGAATCCGCCAGCCATGAAGGCCGGCCCGCCTTCGTCGGCGAAGACCATCGCCTGTTCGGGGCTCATGGAGAAACGGCCGGTCGTGCGGTCGTATTCGACATAGCCGGAGGCCGCCTGGGCGGCGAGCCATTCGCGGACATAGCGCTCTGCCGCGCCGGCTGCGTTCGCCAGATCGAGCGAACTGGCCGGGCCGATCTCGGCTAGGGTCCGGTAGAGGCCGAGCTTGTCGCCGATGAGCACGAGAGCCGCGGAGATCGCCGCGCCCATGTCCCCGACCATCTTTCCTTGAAAAGCTTCGAGCTTGCCCTGATCGACAGGTTTGTCATTCGGCATGTCAGCCTCCTTTGGGCTGGAAGACCAATGTTCTCCCACCAAAGTCGGGCTGAATGAAGAGACCTTGCCGTGCGTGAAGCGTCTCTCGTCTAGGCGTGATTGCAGGCGGCCGCGCCGAACGAGGAAAATCGCAGGATTCCTTTCGGATTCGAGGGCTCGCGGGGCGTGGGCGCAGTCTCGACGGTCGGTAGTCGCAGGAGCAGGCCATTCATGGCGAAGGCCTGGGCCACCAGGCAGGCGGCGGCCGCAAAGGGCGCGCGCGGCGTATCGGCCAGCAGCCAGATCAGATGCGCCTCGAGGCGCGGGTAGTCCTCGGCCTGCGCGGAGGCGAAGAGGGCGAGGATCGTCTGTTCGTCGCAGGTCAGCCGATAGGATCCGGGAGCCGCCAGGGTGACCCTGCGCCGGCCGCTGGCGGCGAGTTCGCTCACGAACACGGTCAGCGCGGTCAGCGCCTCGATGCCTACCGGGCCGCAGGCGTCCTCGAACTGGCGGCGGACCAGGCGGCAGTCGGCGACCCCGAAGGCGGCGGCGCGGAACGCCCAGAGCAGCATGTGCTCGCCCTGGGTCAGGTCGGACAGCCGGGCGTGGTCGTCGGGAATGGGCATGGCGTGCTCCTGATGCCCGTCGACTGTATTGCGATTGCGAATGAGTCGCAAGGTAATGCCTGCTGTCGTGCAGGCGACGAGGGCGGGGCTCGAGGCTAGGAGCGAGGCGCTTAACGCCAGGGTGGTCGAGGCCAGCAGTAAGCCTCGGTGGGTCGCTAGGATCGGGTGCATTTCAACACTTTCCGGCTGTCGGTCGAACTTGGCGTGGAAGGCGCAGGTCTCCGCCTGGCCGCGGGCGGCCGCCTGACACAAGGCGCGCTCTGGCGCGGCGATGCGGGCGTGGAACGGAGTGCGCGGAGGGGAGCGAGCGACCCGTGCGCGAACGCCTGACTCAAAGCCGTACAAGGGAAAGGCATCACGCCACCCGTCCTCAACTGAGGGTGGTGCAATCTCGCTGCATTTGCTTATAAAGTGTTAACGGCCTGCGCGTTGCGAGAATTTCGAGCCATGCGAATAGAATCGCGGAAGCTTGTGGAACCGATTGTGTAATTAATCTCAGATTCTAGAGGGTTGTACGTGCGTATGGTCGAGCCTGTTTCAAGTATGATTGGCCTCGCGTGACCTGTGTGGTGGCGTTTTGCTGTAAGATGGGCAATTGATCATCAATCGGCGCCGGCGTGATCGAGGTGGGTTGCTGGGGTGTGAAACTGGGTGTTTCTTGCGCCCCCGTTTGCGCGTAACCCACGGTAGTACATGGCAAGCTCGCCCAGATTGGACCGCAAGGTCTCGGCGTCGGTGTTTTGGTCCTTCGTGCGTTTCGGCAGCGACCAGATTTTCAATCTCGTCGCCTTCTTCGTGATGGCGCGGCTGCTGTCGGCGGCCGAGTTCGGGCTCTTCGCCGTCGCCTTCGTCTACGCCGAGGCAGGCAAGATCATCGTGTCGGGCGGATTGGTGAGCGGCTTTTATCGGGCGCGCGAGGTCACGCCGAAGCTCGCCGACACGCTCTTCTGGAGCAACATGGGCCTGGCCTCGTTCCTGGCGCTGGGCGGCCTGGTCGCACAGCAGCCGATCTCGGTGGCTTTCGGTCGACCCGAGGGCGGCGCGGTCGTAGCGACGCTCGGCTTCGTGCTGCCGATCACCGCGCTGGGAGCCAGCCACATGTCCCGCAATCTGCGGGAATTCGGGCACAAGTCCTTGGCGTTGCGGTCGCTGTTGAGCGGGCTTTTCGCGAGCGGCCTGGCGGTGCTGGCCGCGCTGAACGGGTTCGGTGTCTGGAGCCTGGTCATCCAGCGGTACGTCGCCGAGGTCATCAACACCCTGGTGGCCTGGAGCGCCTTCCGATGGCGGCCAGGTTTCCAGTTTTCGTTTTCGACCCTGAAGGCCCAACTACAGCTCGGCGGCAACATCGCCCTCTCACAGATCATCGTCCTGTTCACCGCCCGGGTGCAGGACCTGATCATCTCGCACGCCTTCGGCGCCGGAGCGGTCGGCTTCTACCGGATGGCCTGGAAGTCGACGGAGCTCATCTCCCAGGGCACGATCACACCCTTCTCCCTGGTCTCGCTGCCGATGCTGGCCAAGCTTCAATCCGATCGCGAAGCTTTTCGCCGGTCATATCTGCGAATGGTGGCGATCAGCGCGGCGGTGTCCTTTCCCTGCATCGTCGGTTTCGGCGTGCTCGCGAACGAGCTGATCCCTTTGATCTATGGGGCGAAATGGGCGCCCAGCATCGCCTTGGCGCAGATCCTGGCCTGGCTGGTGACGCCCTATGCGCTGAACTTCTTCATCGGCCCGGCGCTGACCGCGCTTGGACGGGCGGACCTGGTCGTTCGCCTGGCCGCGATCGATCTGGTCGGGACCGCGGTCTTGTGCGCCCTGGCTGTTCCGTTCGGGCTAAGGGCGACCGCCGCGGCTTACGTCGCGCGGTGCTATCTGGCGATGATCTTCCAGCTATGGGTGTTCAAACGCGCCGCTGGAGGTTTGATCCTGGACGCGATCAGGGCGGTCCTGCCGCAGGGCCTGGCCGCTTCGGTGATGGCGCTCGCCGTACTGCTGTTCTCCGGCCGACGGGAGGTCTTCGCCAACGGGTGGCTCTACGTTGCGTGTGCAGTCGCGCTCGGCGCCGCGGTCTACGCGCTGGCGCTCATCCTGTTCGTCGGCGGTCGGGTGCGCCGGGAGGCGCTGGCAAAGGTCCGAGGCGTGGTGGCGCGCCAGGCTACGACCAGCTTGCCGGGTTGAGGCGGTCAGGCCGCCTCGCTCACCGGCGCGAAGCTTTCTTCGTCGAACAGGGCGTCCCAGTCGGCCCAGCGGGCGGCCGCGTCGCGCAGGCGGGCGTCGTCGCGCACGGTGACGACCTGGCCCTCCGCCTCGTCCCAGATCACGGTCAGGTCGGCCAGGCGCGAAGCGTCCGGCCCAAGGCGGCCCTCGGCCTGCAGGGCGGCGATCATGCCGTGGGTCAGGCGCAGCTTCATGCGGCCGCCGGACTGGCGAACCATCACGTCCGCATGGGTGATGACCTGCTCGATCATCTCGGCGTTGGCGGGCACGATCGGCCGGCGCGCTTCGAACAGGAACATCGGCTCGACATAGGGACGGCGGAATGAGGTCACTCGGGCGGCGGCGGGCATCGGAAGCTCCTTTCCAATCGGCATGTTCTTGTTAAAGTGCGGATGCGTCAGAATCGGACGCATGTTTGTTCTGGGAAAGTTCCAATGCGTCATGAGAAGGCCGCCCGCCTGCTGGAGCTGGCCAGGATGCTGGCCGCCTCGGCCGAGGGGCTGACCCTGGACGAGATGGCCGATCGGCTGGGCGTCGGCCGCCGCACCGTCGAGCGGATGCGCGACGCCGTGCGCGAAGCCTTCCCGCAGATGGAGGAGGTGGAGGATCCGCCCACCCGGCGCTTCCGCATCCCGGCGGGCCTGGACGGGATATTCCAGGCCCCCAACGCCGACGAGTTCGCGGCCCTGCGCGCCGCCGCCGAGCAGTTCCGCGCCGCCGGCGCCCGCACCCGGGCCAGCGCCCTCATGTCGCTGGAGCAGAAGGTGCTCTCTGCGATCCGAGCCGGCGCGCGCCGCAAGCTGGCGCCGGACCTTGAGGCGATCCTGGAGGCCGAGACCATGGCCATCCACCCGGGACCGCGGCCCTTCGAGGACGAGGTGGTGCTCGGCTGCGTGCGCGAGGCGATCAAGTCCCTGCGCCGGCTGCGCTTCCGCTACGAGGGCGGCTCCTCCCCGGGGCGGGTGCGCGAGGTGACGCCCTTCGGCCTGCTGTTCGGCCGCTCCAACTACCTGGTTGGCGGGGAGGGGGATTCGCCCGAGCCGCGCACCTTCCGCCTGGACCGGGTGCTCGACATCGAGGTCTTGGAGACGGTAGGCAGCCGGCCCGAGGGCTTCTCCCTGCAGGCGTTCATGAACCGCAGCTTCGGCATCTATCAGGACGAGGTGGAGGACGTGGTGCTGCGCATACTGCCCCATGGCGCCGAGGAAGCCATGGGTTGGCGCTTCCACCCGACCCAGAGCCTGGAGCCGCAGGAGGACGGCGACGTCATCGTGCGGTTCACCGCCGGCGGGATGCGCGAGCTGGCCTGGCATCTCTTCACCTGGGGCGACAAGGTGGAAATCCTTGGGCCGGAGCGGCTGCGGACTGTCATGCGACAGGAACTGGCCGCCGCGATCAGGGCTCATGCACCAGAAGGTAACGGGCGGAAATGAGCGACACCGACGGCTTCGTGCTGAACCAGACCATGCTGCGCATCAAGGACCCGGAGAAGACGGTGACCTTCTACCGCGACGTCCTCGGCATGACCTTACTCGACCGCTACGACTTCCCGGCCGGGAAGTTCTCACTCTACTTCATGGGTTATCCGGGCGGCGAGATACCGTCCGATCCGGCCGAGCGTGTGAAGTGGGTGTTCGAGCAGCCCGCCCTCCTGGAGTTCACCCACAATTGGGGGACCGAGGACGATCCGGACTTCGCCTATCACAACGGCAACGCCGAGCCGCGGGGCTTTGGCCATATCGGCCTGTCCGTGCCCGACGTGGCCGGCGCCTGCGCGCGTTTCGACGCCCTGGGCGTGGAGTTCGTCAAGCGTCCCGATGAAGGGGCGATGAAGGGGCTGGCCTTCATCAAGGACCCGGACGGCTACTGGATCGAGATCGTCTCCGGCCCCAATCTCCGCGACCTCATCACCGCCTCGCGGGCAGCGAGCGGACGCGCCGCAGGGTAAGGGAACCCTTGCCGGCATTGGGTTTCGCGCAAGGCCGAGGGAAAGCTTCGCTGCTTGCTGCGTTTTCCTTCGCGTCCGCCGCGTGGAGCATCCGATGCCCGAACCTGCCCTGACCCCGCGACCCGACGGCCTCGTCGAGAGCCGCAAGCCGGTGCTGCTGCCGATCATGGGGCCGAGGCTGCAGGGCGAGGTGACGGCGGCTGGCGTCGCGCAACTGGCGCTGTGGGGTGAGGGCGACCTCGGACGCCTGCGGTTCTCGCCGCTGGAGGGCCCCTTCGTCTATGCGCCGAACATGTTGCTCGCGGCGGTGGGCGGCGTGTTCGTCGCGCAGGAAGCCCCGGTCATGGTGATCTGCGGGGTGACCTATCGCGGCTTCTCGCCGGCGCGGCGCTGCGCCTCGTGGGACCGCATGGAGCATCCGCGATCGAGAATCCGGCGCGAGCACGGCCGCCGGTACGTCGATCTTTTCTGGGCCAATGTGATCATCGAGCAGCGCGGCCCCGACCTCGTGATCGCGGCCGGGACCGACCCGGGCGAGGCCGAACGGGCGATCGGGTTTTCGGTCGAGACGATCATCGCCGAGGCGCATGGCTATGCAGCCCATTGCGACCGCCTGCCGGAGGCCGATCCCCTGCTGCGCAGCATGGTGATCCAGGGAACCCATGCGGCGCTCTCCAGCGCCCGCCGCGACGAGCGCGGCCGCTTCGACGGCCTGGCCGCCGGCCTGCATTACTCGACCCCGGCGCGGACCTATTATCGCGACGGCTACTGGACCCTGCAGTTGCTGCTGGAGGTCGCACCAGCCTTGGTCCACGAAGAGATCGAGATGCTGGCCTCCGGCATCCAGCCGGATGGCGAGGCGCCCAGCGGGGTGATCCTCGCCGGTCCCGAGCAGGCGCAGGCCTGGGAGGAGCTTCGGACCACGGTCTTTGGTCTGGACTGGATACATACCCGCGCCATCGACTGGTGGAGCGACCACTTCGACTCGCCGCTGCTCTTCATCCTGGCGATCGCCGACTATGTGCGCGTCTGCGAGGATGACGATCCGGCCGAGCGGCATTGGCCGCTGATCAAGGCGATCTTCCAGCGCTATCGGGTCTTCACCGAGCGGGGACTGCCGGTCAAACCCCGGCACGAGCGCGACTGGACCGATAACGTCTATCGCAGCGGCTTCGTGGCCTACGACCTTGGCCTCTGGGTCGGGGCGCTGGACGCGATCGCGACCCTCGGCCTGCGGATCGAGCCAGGGCTGGCGGCCGAGGCCCGCAGCCTGGCCGAGTCCACCCGCGCGGTGATCGAGGCGACGCTCTGGCGCGAGGACGGCTGGTACGCCGACTATCTGGCGCCCGAGGGCCTGGCCGAGGTCGATCCTGTGCTGGAAGATCATCTCGCCCTCGACAGCCTCACCCTGCTGCGCCACGACGCCGTGTCCGAGGAGCGCGCTCAGCAGGTGCTGGCGGCGATCCGGGCCAAACTGGAGACCCGCCACAACCAGGCGCAAGGGTTCGGCGACTGGGGCGTGATGTGCTCATATCCGCCCTTCAAGCACCGCGCCGACACCCGGTCGAAGTCCGCCTTCGCCTATCGCTATCACAATGGCGCCGACTGGCCCTGGCTCGATGGCCTCTACGCCGAGGAGCGCCTGCGCCGGGGCTTGCCGGGTTGGCGTTACCCGATGCTGCGTTGGTGGCGGACCTGCCTCGAAGAGGGCTGGATGGGCGCAGTGGAGTATTTCTCGCCGCCCTGGGGCCGCGGCTCCCTACTGCAGGGCTGGTCGTCCATGCCTGCGGCGGTGGCCCTGAAGTACCGCGACGTGGTCCTGCGCGGTGACTCCGACTGAGGTTGCAGGCTTCCCTCGGCGAAACATCCGCGCAACAAATGCCCGGCTCCATGCGGCCAAAGACGAGGGAGGACGCGCCAATGTGCGACGACGACATCCACCAAGGCCTGATCGAAGACCCCACCGTTTCGCGGCGAATGTTCGGACTGATGAGCGCGGCCGCGGCCGGCCTCGTGGCGACCGCGGCCTGCGCGGCCGCGCCGGTCGTGGAAAAGGACGTCCAGGTGAAGACCCCGGACGGGGTCGCCGACGCAGCGCTCTTCTATCCGGAAGGCAAGGGCCAGTGGCCTGCGGTGGTGGTCTGGCCCGACGTGATCAGCTTGCGCCCGGTGTTCCGTGAAATGGGCCGACGCCTCGCGGCCGAGGGTTACGTCGTGCTCGTGCCGAACCTCTATTACCGCGTGAAAGCCGCGCCGGTGATCGAGGGCGGCTTCAACTTCGCCACGCCCGAGGACCGCGCCAAGCTCACCCCCCTGCGGGCCAGCGTGACGCCGGAAGGCGCCGATCGCGACGCCGTGGCCTATGTCGCCTTCCTGGACGCCCAGCCTCAGACCGACCGCAGCAAGAAGGTCGGGACGCAGGGCTACTGCATGGGAGGACCGCTCGCGTTCCGCACCGCGGCCGTGGTCCCCTCGCGCGTCGGGGCGGTGGCGAGTTTCCATGGCGCCGGCCTGGCGACCGACCAGCCGACCAGCCCGCACCTGTTGATCCCCAAGACACAGGCCGAGTTCCTGGTGCTGATCGCCGAAAACGACGACAAGGCGGATCCGGCCGCGAAGGACAAGCTGAAGGCGGCGTTCGCCTCGGCGGGCCGCCCGGCCAAGGTCGAGGTCTATCAGGGGGCTGCCCACGGTTGGACCGTCCGCGGCAGCCAAGTCTACAACGAGGCAGCCGCCGAGCGGGCCTGGGCCGAGCTCCTGGCGCTCTACAAGAGGGCGCTCGCCTAACGACTAAAGTCGGGCCGCGTGCCAGGCGACGTGGTCGCCGATGAAGCTCGAGATGAAGAAATAAGAGTGGTCGTAGCCGTCCTGCATCCGCAGGGTCAGGTCGGCGCCGCCCTCCTTGGCCGCAGCTTCCAGCAGGTCCGGCTTGAGCTGCTCGGCGAGGAAGTTGTCGGCTCCGCCCTGGTCCACCAGGATGGAGCGTCCGCGGGCGCGGCCCTGGGCGATCAGCAGGACGGCGTCGTGCTCGGCCCAGGCGGTCTCGTTCGGACCCAGATAGGCGGCGAACGCTTTTCGTCCCCAGGGGCAGCGGGTCGGCGAGGCGATCGGCGCGAAGGCCGAGACGGTTCGGAAGAGCTCTGGATGGCGCAGGGCCAGGGTCAGCGCGCCATGGCCGCCCATGGAGTGCCCGAAGATTCCCCGCCGCGCCGGATCGAGCGGAAAGCCGTCTTCGACCGCCGACAGAAGGTCGGCCGTGACGTAGGTCTCCATGGAAAAATGCGGCGCCCAGGGCGGCTGGGTGGCGTCCACATAGAACCCCGCGCCCTGGCCAAGGTCGTAGGCCGGGTCGTCGGCGACGCCTTCGCCGCGAGGGCTGGTGTCGGGGGCGACGATGGCCAGGCCCGCCTGCGCCGCGTGGCCATAGGCGCCGGCCTTGGTGGTGAAGTTGTCCTCGGTGCAGGTCAGGCCCGACAGCCAGATCGCGTAGGGATGGGGACCCTTCGCTTCGCCGGGAATGAACACGCTGAAGCGCATGGGCGTGCCGGTCGCCTGGCTCGCATGGCGCACGTAGCTCAAGGTTCCGCCATGGACCTTGTGCTGCTGGATGATCTCGAGGGCCATGCGGCTCCCTTACATGCTCTATAAGCGGGCGGCCAACCGCTTCCTCGTGAGCCGCCGATCATGACCGACCATATCGTCCGCCCTTTGATCGCGGCCGACATGCCCGCCGTCGCGGACCTGCAACTCCTGGCCTATCAGCCAATCTACCATGAGGACCAGGAGGTGCTGGAAAGCCGGCTCCTAGCCGGGCCGGGCTTCTGCTGGGGCGCGTTCGCGGGCGATGAGCTGGTCGCCTACATCCTCAGCCACCCGTGGCCCGCCGCCAGTCCGCCGGCGATCGGCACGCGGCTGGGAGCGCAGGCCGCGGACGTCGACAACTGGTTCGTCCACGATCTGGCCATGGGCCCGGCTGCGCGCGGCCACGGCGTCGGACGTCGGCTCGTCGACGTCGCCGCCGAGCGGGCGAGGGCGGCGGGGCTCGTACGCGGCGACCTTGTGGCGGTACAGGGGGC
Source organism: Phenylobacterium koreense (assembly GCF_040545335.1). Classification (NCBI taxonomy): domain Bacteria; kingdom Pseudomonadati; phylum Pseudomonadota; class Alphaproteobacteria; order Caulobacterales; family Caulobacteraceae; genus Phenylobacterium; species Phenylobacterium koreense. Next base: position 1,144,247 of record NZ_JBEPLU010000001.1, on the reverse strand, counting down.
CTGGGCCTTCTGGGAAAAGATGGGCTATCGCGTCCCCGCCGTCGTGCCGGCGGCGCTCGCGGCCAAGGTCGCGGGCTATGGGGATGATGCCCGCTACATGACCATCGACCTGCGAGGTCGTACAGTCCCGTAAACGTGAACTTGCCCGTTCGTCTTCCGGGTGCAGAGTGACGGAGCTCTTTTCAGATCAAGGGACGGGTCGAAGAAGATGCAGGGCTTCGTTCTTATGGGCCGCCGCCGCGACGGTGTATCGCCCACCGCCGAGTTCACCGAGGGCGACGATGTCGCCCAAGTGATGGAGGAGGCGCGCTGCTTCCTCGACAATCATCCAAGCTGCGACGTCGTCGAGATCTGGCTGGACGACGTCAAGCTCGCCTCCGTTAGCAAGCGGGGCAAGCCGCCTTCCGCCTGGGCCTGATCGCGCCTTCCACGGAACTACGGCCGCGCTTGACCATTTACACCTGGAACGCGCGAATTCCGGGAGGACGCGATGAGGTTGGGAATCCTGATGGCCTGCGGCGCGCTTGCGGCCGCGGCCGGGCCGTCGCTGGCCCAGGACCGCATGGCGGCGAACGCTCAATTCTTCTCCGGAACCAACTTCACCGGCCGCACCCTTACCGTGACCGGCTCCATGCCGATCTTTCTGGCCACCTGGGCGCCGCGCAGCGTGCGGGTCGGCGGCGGCAGCGCCTGGGAAGTCTGTGAACAGCGCGCCTTCCGTGGCCGCTGCACGGTGATCAGCGGCGCCAGTTCCAACCTGCAGGCCCAGTTGGGCGTCAGCGGCGTCGGTTCGGTGCGCCCGGCTCCGGCCAGGCCGGTTCCGCCGCTCCCTCCGCAATCGGGTCACGGCGTCTCACTGAGAGGTATGGCGGCGGAGTTCTTCCCTGCGCCCCACGTTCGTGGACAGCGGGTCGAGGCTTGCGCGCGCGAGGGCGGAACGGCGGCCTGCATCGCCCGCGAGGCCGATACCTTCTGCCGCTCCATCGGCTATGTCCGGGCCCGGAACAGCGCCGCTGAAACTGTCGGCGGCCGCATCTTCTTGGCCGATGTCCTTTGCTCGAAGTGGAACTGAATGCGACACGCTCTTCCGATCCTGGCCGCGATCGTCCTGTCGGCCTGCGCCAACACACCGGGCGCCCCTCCCAGCGGAGGGAACGACGCCCTGATCGGGGCCGAATGGCGCCTCGAAGACCTGCTCGGCGGCGGGATTATCGACAACTCGCACGTGACCATGACCCTGGCCGAGGGCGGCTCGGCGGCTGGATCTGGCGGCTGCAACCGCTATTTCGGGAGCTGGGCCAGGCCGTCCGCCGGCAAGCTCACACTCAGCCAGATGGGCTCCAGCCGGATGGCCTGCGCGCCCGCGCTGATGGACCAGGAGGATAGGTTCCTCCGCGCCCTGGAAACCGCGGCCGACTACGCCTTCACGCCTGACGGCGCGCTAGTGGTCGGGACCGCCCAGGGACCGCTCAGGTTCCGCAAGGACTAGGCTCACAAGGCCCTCACCAGTTGAACCGCACGCCGACCTTCGCGGTCCAGGCCTCGCTGTCCTGATCGAGATTCCACTGATAGCCGCCGTTGATCAGCAGGGCAGCGTTCTTCGACATCTGCTTGGTCACGCCGCCGTTGAGCTCCATCCAGTTGGCGCCCAGGTCGGACTCGAAGGTGACCGGCCCGTCCTCGGCGTCGAAGGTGGTGCTGGGGTCGTCCAGGAACTCGTGGAGATAGTTGAGGCGCAGCCACCCGGTGGTCAGCAGCGGCTCCTGCGGGTCGTCGTTCTGCCAGGTCCGCGCCACCCTCAGGCCCAGCCGTCCGACCAGGGAGTTCGTGCTGTCGAAGGTCACGTGGGCGGCGATGTCGTTGGCGTCGCCGCCATCGAAGGTCTGGTAGACGATCTGTGCCTGGGGTTCGACCACCCAGTGTTCACGCACCCGGAAGGGATAGCCGCCTTCCAGCGACAGGGCCCAGCCGTCGCCGTCGCCGGTCAGTTCGGCCATGCGCGGGGAACGGGCCCAGGCGTCGTACCAAGTGTACTGCGCAACCGCGTCCAGATAGGCGCCCCGGGCCCAATAGTGGGTCCAGTAGCCGCCGATGGAGAAGGCTTCGATGCCCGCGGTGCCGGCCCGGATGTGGTTGATGTGGTCGACGTCCGCCCTGGCCTCGCCATAGGCGAGATATGCGCCCAGGTGATCCCGTTGGCCGTTGTCGTGCTCGTGCCGGTAGAGGTCCAGGCCAAGCTGCAGCGCGGCCAGGCGGTAGTCGAAATCAGGCCCCTCGTTGCTGTAGATGCCCAAGGGTCCGCCGTCGTGATGGCCGTCCCACATGACCCCGCGCACCCAGGCGCCGTTGAAGTTCCGGCGGCTCTCCGGGCGGCCGCGCAACTGCTCCTCCTCGCCGACCCGGTCGTGCAGGTTGTCGAGCAGCGCCCGGCCATAGAACGCCGCCAGAGCTGGCAGGGCGGTATAGAGCGAGGTCTCGATCCGATAGTCGGGAATATCCGGCGCTGGGCCAGGCCCCGGATCCGGGCCAGGGTCGGGGCCTGGGTCAGGTCCGGGATCGGGTCCGGGATCGGGACCAGGATCAGGCCCCGGATCAGGCCCAGGCCCAGGCCCAGGTCCGGGTCCAGGGCCCGGGCAGGGGGGCGAGGGCGCGCCCGGCAAGGCGCAGTTCAGTTCCGAGCGCAGGAACCAGTCGTTGTCGGAGCCGGCGACCGGTCCGCCGTGATAGAGCTTGTACTCGTACGGGCCGGCGGCCACCGGGGCGCCCAGCACGAACAACCCGTCCGGCGTCGTCGCGCCGTTCAGGGCGTCCACCAGCCGGATACCGTTGCCGACGGTCACCGCGCCGGCGCCGCCCGCGCGAGTGACGAAGACGTTGGCGCCCACGCCAGTGACCGTCGCTCCGCTGAAGACCAGCAAGTCGGTGTCCTGGGTCGCGCCGCTGTTCAGCACCGTGTTGAAGAGGACGTTGCTGCCGGTTTCCAGGTTCGCGGCGTCGGCGTCGATCGTGAATACCCCGCGCACGTTCGGCTGGCGGCCGGCCACCGAAAGCGTAGCGCCGTCCTGCAGTTCGAACTGGTTGGCGATGATCGTCCCCGCCAGGCCGCCCTGCAGCGTGGCGCCCCCCGCCACCGTGAAGGAGCTTGGCGCCGCCGCCCCCACGTCCGCGGCGCGCACTCCATAGACCGCGTTGTTGGCGACCTCGAACGCGCCGGCGTTCACCTCGGTGACGGCATAGATCGTGGAGTGGCGATCGGCGGCGTCGACGTATTCCGAGCCGTCGAAGCCGGCGCGTCCGGCGCCGGTCTTGATCACGCTGGTTCGTATCGCCCCGCTCGCGACCGGATCGAAGAAGGTGATGGCCCGGTCGGTGTCGGCGTCGAGGGTAAGGACCGCCGTCGTGCCTGTGCTGGCGAGATAGATGGCGTTCGCCCGCGCGGTCGTCGCGGTCTGGTGCCGGTTGCCGCTGAAGCTCATGTCCGCGCCGACCGCCTGCAAGGTGACATTGCCGCCGTTGCTGTAGATCGCGCCGCCCAGGCCTCCGGCGCTGTTGTCCTCGGCCGTCAGCCCGCCGGCGATCGTGGTGTTGCGGGCGGTGTAGATGGCGCCGCCCGCCTGGGCCGCCTGGTTGCCGCTGAGGGTGATGGCGCTGCCGGTGATCTCGTTGTCCCGATAGCTGCTCAGCGCCCCGCCTCGCCCGGCGGCCTGATTGCCGCTGATGACGACCGCGCCGGCCGGATTGCCGATGCGGATGTCCGATGGATTGTTGTCGCCGACATCGAGGGCGCCGCCGTCGCCCGACGTGCCTGCGCTGGTTCCCAGCGCGCGGTTGCCGGTGATGGTCGTGGCGCCGGTCCCGGTCGTGTTGATCAGCAACGACCCGAGGTGGGTCTTGATCGCACCGCCGTCGCCGAAGCCCTCGTTGTTCGACATGACCAGCGGCCCGGTGATCTCCGCGCCGTTGTTGGTGTAGATCGCGCCTCCGTGCCGTGTGGCGTGATTGTTCGAAAGGGCGATCGACTGGCCCGTCAGGATGACGTTCGCGGTGGTGGCGCTTCCGTTGTTGGCGCGAATTCCGCCGCCGTTCGAATTGGTGTTGTCGACGGTGATGACGCCGCCGGGGCGTAGATAGCCGGAATAGTTGTTGGTGATCTGGATCGTGTCGTCGGCGTCGCCCACGCGCAGGATGCCATCATCGTCCGACAGGCCGCCGCCTGCGTCCGTCTCCACCACCGGGCCGCGGCCGACATTGTTGTCGATGGTGATCACGCCGGCCCCGGAGTCGTCGATGATGGTCAGGTCGCCGTTCTGCACGTGGATCGCTCCACCAGCTTCGGCCAACGCCGTATTGCCCTGGGCGATCAGGCTCCCGTTGATCGTCAGGGTTCGGTCGGAATAGATCGCGCCGCCGAACACGCCCGCAGTGTTCCCGATGAGGGAAAGGGTCGCGTCGGTATTGATGGTCAGCCCTCCGGCTCCTGCCGGCATCTTCTGGATGGCGCCGCCCGATCCTGCCGGCCGGGCCCCGTTCCGAAGCACGAAGTCGCCGCCGGTCAGGTTGAGGGTTAGTCCGCCTGTGCCCCCATTGCTGGTGAAATGGCCGTTGCTGACCATCGAGATGATCGTCGAGCCGGATGCAGCCTGGAAGTTCACGGTGGTCGCGCTCGTGGGCAGGGCCGAGTCGCCGGTCAGCGTCGCATCGCCCTGGAAGACCAGCGTGGCCCCCGCCCCGATGGAACCTGGCACGGCGCCGCCGGGGGCGATTGTCGTCTGCGCGCTCGCCTGGCTCGCCGCCAGCGCCAGCCCTGGAAGCAGCAACCAGCCGAGGGGGCCCGCATACTGGCGACCGCGGCGGTGGGGCGGCTTCGGGCCCTGTCCCTTGAGATGCCTGCGCATTGGGTTCCCTCCATTCGACCAGGGTCGAAGGCCGGCCCCGAAAAGGCGGCGCCCGGATCGGTCGCAGGATCGAAGGAAGGGCGATCAAGGAGCCATCAGGTCTTTCCAGCGGCTTGATCGGATATTTACCTATGGGGGTATTATGCAAAAGCGCTACTAGAAGGAGTTTCCTTGCGCGCCTAGGTCTCGGGACTCAACACCTCTCTGGCCGCCTGGGCGAAGTCCCCACCTTGGCCCGCCGTCTCCTCTGCATAGACGAGCCCGATCGTACGCCTGGGCGTGAAGCCGTCCAGCTTCACGCGGGCCACGCCGTCAGCCTGGTGGCTGTCGGGCATGACGGTGATCCCCAGCCCGGCGCGAACCAGGGCCAGCACCTTGTCGTCGCTGGTTCCCCGATAGCTGAAGAAGGGCCGCACGTTCAGGCCGGTGAAGTAGCGACTGGTCTGGGCCAGGACTTCGCAATGGCGGCGCACCATCATCACTTCGTCGGCCAGGGCCTCGCCGGGCACCGAAATCTCGCCGGCCAGCCGGTGACCGGCGGGAAGGGCCAGGCCATAGCCCTCCTCGAACAGCCGCTCGCTGCGAAGCCGGTCCGTGGACGGACTGATGGTGGTCAGGGCCAGGTCGACGCGGCGGCGGTCCAGCAGCGCGGCGACCTCACGCTCGGAGCCGTCAAGCAGTTCGATCCGTTCCTCGCCGCCGGCCTGGCGGATCAGGATCTCCTCGACGAGCGCCGTCGGGATCGTCGCCAGCACAGCCACGCGCAGCAGCCGACTCTGCGGTGCGCCCGAAACCGCGGCCAGGGCGAGATTGTACTCATGTTCGATCCGCCGGGCGTGGACCAGCAGGCGGGCGCCGGCCTCGGTCAGGTGGACCCGGCGATTGGTGCGGTCGAACAGCCGCGCCTTCAGTTCGGCCTCCAGCTTGGCGATGCCGGCCGACAGGGTGGGCTGGGCCACGTTCTCGCGCGCGGCGGCGCGGCTGAAGTTGCCCGTCTCCACGATGGCCAGGAAATAGCGGAGCAGGTACCGATCCATAATAGATGAGACCTATCATATGCATCATGATCGTTCAATTTTGTGGATTGTTCTTCCGGGCCTAGGTTTGCGAACCTGCCTCTCCCATCAGAGAAGTCCGAGCCCATGACCGGTCCCAGCTTCCAGTTCGGCCTCGGCGAGACCGCCGACGCCATCCGCGAGACCACCGCCCGCTTCGCCGCCGACCGCATCGCGCCGATCGCCGCCCAGGTGGACGCCACCAACACCTTCCCTCGCGAGCTCTGGCCCGAGATGGGCGAGCTTGGCCTGCACGGGATCACGGTGGAGGAGGAGTATGGCGGGCTTGGCCTCGGCTACCTCGAACACGTGGTGGCCATGGAGGAGGTCAGCCGCGCCTCGGCCTCGGTCGGCCTCTCCTACGGCGCGCACTCCAACCTTTGCGTGAACCAGATCCGTCGCTGGGGGACCGACGTGCAGAAGCGCCGCTACCTGCCCAAGCTGATCAGCGGCGAGCACGTCGGCTCGCTGGCCATGAGCGAGGCGGGATCCGGCTCGGACGTGGTCTCGATGAAGCTCCGCGCCGACCATCGCGGCGACCACTACGTGCTGAACGGCACGAAGTTCTGGATCACCAACGCGCCGCACGCCGATACTCTGGTGGTCTACGCTAAGACCTCGCCGGACGAGGCGAGCCGCGGCATCACCGCCTTCCTCATCGAGAAAGGGATGAAGGGTTTCTCGGTCTCGCCCAAGCTCGACAAGATGGGCATGCGCGGCTCCGACACCGCCGAACTGGTGTTCGAGGACTGCGAAGTCCCTGAGGAGAACGTCCTGGGGCCGCTGAACGGCGGCGCGGGCGTGCTGATGAGCGGCCTCGACTACGAACGCGCGGTGCTGGCCGCCGGGCCGCTGGGGATCATGCAGGCCTGCCTCGACGTGGTGCTGCCCTATGTCCGCGAGCGCCAGCAGTTCGGCAAACCGATCGGCTCTTTCCAACTCATGCAGGGCAAGGTCGCCGACATGTACGTGGCCCTGAACTCGGCCCGGGCCTATGTCTACTCCGTGGCCAAGGCCTGCGACGCTGGCCTCACCACTCGCTTCGACGCTGCCGGCGCGATCCTGCTGGCTTCCGAGAACGCCGTCCGCGTCAGCCTGGAGGCGGTGCAGGCCTTGGGCGGAGCGGGCTACACCAAGGAGTTCCCGGTCGAGCGTCTGGTCCGCGACGCCAAGCTCTATGACATCGGCGCCGGGACCAACGAGATTCGCCGTTTCCTGATCGGGCGGGAGCTGCTGGGCGCATGACCAGGCTCACGACCTCGATCGACAAGGCCGGCGAGACCTTCAAGGCCAACGCCGCACACAACCGCGCCCTGGCCGAGGAACTCGCCAGGCACACCGCGCAGACGGCGCTGGGCGGCTCGGAGGCCTCGCGCCATCGGCACGCCTCGCGTGGCAAGCTGCTGCCGCGCCAGCGGGTCGAACGCCTGCTCGATCCTGGCTCACCGTTCCTGGAGGTGGCGGCGCTCGCCGCCCACGGGCTCTATCGCGACGAGGCGCCGGGCGCCGGGATCATCACCGGCATAGGTCGCGTCGCTGGGCGCGAGGTGATGATCGTCGCCAACGACGCGACGGTGAAAGGCGGGGCCTATTTCCCGATCACGGTTAAGAAACACCTGCGCGCCCAGGAAGTGGCGATGCAGAACCGCCTGCCGTGCGTCTACCTGGTGGACTCCGGCGGCGCGAACCTGCCGCACCAGGCCGAGGTCTTCCCGGACCGCGACCACTTTGGCCGCATCTTCTACAATCAGGCGCGGATGAGCGCCGAGGGCGTCGCGCAGATCGCCTGCGTCATGGGCTCTTGCACCGCCGGCGGCGCCTATGTGCCGGCGATGTCCGACGAGACGGTGATCGTCCGCGGCCAGGGCACCATCTTCTTGGGCGGCCCGCCGCTGGTGAAGGCCGCCACCGGCGAGGTGATCTCGGCCGAGGAACTCGGCGGCGCCGACACACACGGCCGGCGCTCCGGTGTCGTGGACTATGTGGCCGAGGACGACGAGCATGCCCTGACCATCGTCCGCTCCATCGTCGCCAACCTGAACTCGACCAAGACGGTCGACCAGGACCTGCGCGCGCCGCGCCCGCCGGCCTACGATCCGGAGGAACTCTACGGCATCGTCCCCACCGACGTCCGCGCGCCCTATGACGTCCGCGAGGTGATCGCCCGCGTCGTCGACGGCTCCGACTTCGACGAGTTCAAGGCGCTTTACGGCACGACCCTGGTCTGCGGCTTCGCCCGTATCTGGGGCCATCCGGTGGCGATCCTCGCCAACAACGGCGTGCTGTTCTCCGAGAGCGCACTGAAGGGCGCGCACTTCATCGAGCTGGCCTGCAAGCGGAAGATCCCGCTGGTCTTCCTGCAGAACATCTCCGGCTTCATGGTCGGCGGGAAGTACGAGGCCGGCGGCATCGCCAAGGACGGAGCCAAGCTGGTCACCGCCGTCGCCAGCGCCGAGGTTCCCAAGTTCACCGTCCTGATCGGCGGCTCCTTCGGGGCCGGCAACTACGGCATGTGCGGCCGCGCCTATTCCCCGCGCTTCCTCTGGACCTGGCCCAACAGCCGCATCTCCGTCATGGGCGGCGAGCAGGCCGCCAGCGTCCTGGCCACCGTCCACCGCGACGCCGACAAGTGGACGCCAGCCGAGGCGGAGGCCTTCAAGGCCCCGATCCGCGCCAGGTACGAGGAGGAGGGCTCGCCCTACTTCGCCACCGCCCGCCTGTGGGACGACGGGATCATCGATCCGGTCCAGACCCGCGACGTCCTCGGCCTCTCCATCTCCGCCGCCCTCAACGCGCCGATCCCGGAGACCCGGTTCGGCGTCTTCCGGATGTGACCATGATCAAGAGCATTCTGGTCGCCAATCGCGGCGAGATCGCCTGCCGCGTCTTCCGCACCGCCCGGGCGATGGGCCTCGCCACCGTCGCCGTCTATTCCGAGGCCGACGCCGACGCGCCGCATGTGGCCATGGCCGACGAGGCCGTGCTGATCGGCCCGGCGGCGGCGCGCGAAAGCTATCTCGACGGCGAGAAGATCATCGACGCGGCCCTGGCCGCGGGCGCCGACGCCATCCATCCGGGCTATGGCTTCCTCTCCGAGAACGCCGACTTCGCCGAGGCGGTGGTCGCCGCGGGCCTGACCTGGGTCGGCCCGCCGCCCGAGGCGATCCGCGCCATGGGCTTCAAGGACGCTGCCAAAGCGCTGATGGCGGCAGCGGAGGTGCCGGTCACCCCGGGCTATCTCGGCGAAGACCAGTCCGCCGAGCGGCTGAAGGCCGAGGCTGACAAGATCGGCTATCCCGTCCTCATCAAGGCGGTGGCCGGCGGCGGCGGCAAGGGAATGCGCAAGGTCGAGCATGCGCAGGACTTTGCTGCCGCCCTCACATCCTGCCAGCGGGAAGCGCTGGCGTCGTTCAACGACGACCGCGTGCTGCTGGAGACCTATGTCCAGCGCCCGCGCCACATCGAGGTGCAGGTGTTCGGCGATGCCCACGGCAATGTCGTTCACCTCTATGAGCGGGACTGCTCGCTGCAGCGCCGGCACCAGAAGGTGATCGAGGAGGCCCCGGCCCCCGGCATGAGCGAGGTCGCCCGCGCTGCCGTCACGCAGGCCGCAGTCAACGCCGCCAAGGCGGTCGGCTATGTCGGCGCCGGCACGGTGGAGTTCATCGCCGACGCCAGCGAGGGCCTGCGCCCCGACCGGATCTGGTTCATGGAAATGAACACCCGGCTGCAGGTGGAGCATCCGGTCACCGAAGCGGTGACCGGCGTCGATCTGGTGGAATGGCAGATCCGCGTGGCGGCCGGCGAACCGTTGCCGCTCGGCCAGCACCAGATCGAGCTTTCCGGCCATGCCCTCGAGGCGCGGCTCTATGCGGAGAACCCGGCCGGCGGCTTCCTGCCCTCCATCGGGGTGCTGGAGCACTTCCGCCTGCCCGAAGACCTCGTTCGCATCGATTCCGGCGTCGAGGAGGGCGGCGAGATCACCCCTTTCTACGATCCGATGATCGCCAAGCTGATCGCCCATGCGCCCACGCGCGAGGGCGCCTCAGACCTGCTGGCCCAGGCATGCAGCGAGGTCGAGGTCTGGCCCGTCAGGACCAACGCCGGCTTCCTCGCCCGCTGCCTGGACCATCCCGACTTCATCGCCGGCGAGGTGGACACCGGCTTCATCGAGGCGCGGATCGAGGCTCTGGCCGCTCGACCGGACCCGACCGAGCCCGCCCTGGCCGCCGCCGCCATGGCCCTGACCCTGACCGAGGAGGACGCCGCGCCGGCCGGTCCCTGGGCGGCGCTCACCGGGTTCCGGCTCAACGCCCCGTCCAGCCGCACCATGCGGCTCTATCTGGGCGACCGCGGCTTCGACGCGCCGCTTTACTCCGATGACGTGCCTGACGACGTCCTCTTGACCGAGGACGGCGAGGTCGTGGTCTTCGACGCCGGCGAGACCTTCGTCCTGACCCCGCGCCCGCCGATGAAGGACGCGGCCCACAGCGGCGGCGGGGACGGGGCGATCGCCTCGCCCATGCCGGGCAAGGTGGTGGCGGTTTCGGTCGCGGTCGGTGATGCGGTGGCCCGCGGCCAGACCCTGCTGACCCTTGAGGCCATGAAGATGGAGCACGCGCTCGCCGCCCCCTTCGACGGCGTGGTCGAGGCGATCAGCGTCAGCGTCGGCGACCAGGTCAGCGAGGGCGTCGCCCTGGCGCGGCTCAAGGCGGCGGATTAGGCAAGCTGCGCCGCGGGCGCGGCTTCTGCTAGGTTCGCCCCTATGTCCAGCGCCCAGCATGTCCGCGCCATCCTCGAAGCCGCGCGCCTTCCCCAGCCTGAAGCGCTCGTCGGCGTGGTCGATCACGGCCGGTCCGGCGACCTCGTCGCGCGGGCGGGGGAGGCGGTGGTCAAGTTCGCCTCGACCTCTGCCAATATCGAGTTGCTGGCCCGCGAGATCGCCGTGCTGGAGTGGCTGGGGCCGCAGGCGCCGACGGCGCCGGTTCTCTGGAGCGGCGAGCTGGACGGCGGCCTCGCCCTGGTGATGAAGAACCTGGCTGGTCGTCCGGTTTCGCATCTTTCGCCACAGGAAGCTGCCGACGGCCTGGCCGCGACTGCGCAGGCCCTCGCCGCCCTGCACGGCCGCGATCCCGCCGGCTGCCCCTTCGACATGCGCCTGGACGTCAAGTTCGCCCTGGCCGAACGCCACGTCGCCGCCGGCCTGGTGGACGAGGGCGACTTCGACGGCGAGCGCGCCGGCTGGACCGCCCGCCAGGCCCTGGACGCCGCCCATGCGACCCGTCCGGCTACGGAGCGTCTCGTCCTCACCCACGGCGACGCCAGCCTGCCCAACTTCCTCTGGAGCCCCGGCCGGCCCGTCCGCCTGATCGACCTCGGTCGCTTGGGCCTCGCCGACCCCTACCAGGACCTCGCCCTCTTCCTGCGCTCGGCTAAGTACAACTACCCGGACCTCGACGCCGCTGCGATCCTGCGCGAGCACTATCCGCTGGCTCAGATCGACGAGGCCGCCTGCGACTTCTACCGGCTGATGGACGAGCTGTTCTGAGCGGCGAGCGCGTCGCAGATCGGGGTTGAGACATCCAGGACGACCGGTTCGGCGTCGGGGATCGTGTAGCGAATGCGGGCCTTAGCGGCTGTTCGCGCCCTCTCGCGGAACTCCGCGAGAGGGTGCGAATTCTGGGGGGCGCTGCTTCCCTAGTTCGTCTTCCTTTGCTGCGGTCCGCGGCCGACAAAGTTCTCTAGCGTATCCATCGCATCGCCGACGAGGGTTGTTGGAAGCGCCTTCTGCCAGTCGTTGGTGCCATACCAGACGCGGCGGATCGGATCGTATCGCGGCTTGCCATCCCAGCTGCCGGTAAGGCGTCGATGTTGTTCCTTGGGCAGGACCTTGAGGAACATGTAGTTGTTGCGCGGGTCCTGTGCCGTCCTGCTTTTCCCTTTTAGTGGGATCGTGTGGTGAATCTCTTGGCCTTTGCCGGCGACGCCTTTGCGTCGAAGGGACTTTGCCGCAGCGTTCGCGGTGACCGAGCCCTTTTTGAGCATCGTTACGCCCTTGCTTGCCGCCCTAACGCCTTTCGCTGCAATCCCGACGGGAAGAACATCTGCTACTGCCATCGCACCATTGAATGCGGCGCTTGCGTAGTCGCCGTCCTGAAAGTCCGCGGCCGCCTCCCAAGCAGGCCCGACGACCGGAATGAAAGATTGAAGAGTAGTAGGGCGAGCAATCTTCCTTCTCGCCATCTCACGGTCGTAGAGTTCACCTTCCGGATCGGGTACGCTTTTTGGTTCGCCGAGAGGCATCTTCGCCATCTGCGTTCTTTCTGCAAATTGAAGGGAAATCGCACGCTGGCCCGCGGTGATTGCGGTCGGCTGTGCTGGATGTATCCGCTCAAACCCACTAGGCGAGCGATGACCAAATCATCCAGGATTTCCCCGAATTTGTCCAGAACAAATTAGGAACAATAACTCCCGTAGTGCGCCCCCTAAAACACCACCACGCTTCTGATGCTCTCGCCCGCGTGCATCAGGTCGAAGGCCTTGTTGATGTCTTCCAGCGGCATGACGTGGGTGATCATCGGGTCGATCTGGATCTTCCCGTCCATGTACCAGTCGACGATCTTCGGCACGTCGGTGCGGCCGCGGGCGCCGCCGAAGGCCGAGCCTTTCCAGACGCGGCCGGTGACCAGTTGGAAGGGGCGGGTGGAGATCTCCTTGCCCGCCTCGGCCACGCCGATGATCATGCTCTCGCCCCAGCCGCGATGGCAGGCCTCCAGGGCCTGGCGCATGACGTTGGTGTTGCCGGTGCAGTCGAAGGTGTAGTCCGCGCCGCCGTCGGTCAGGGCGACCAGGTGCGCGACGATGTCGGCGCCGCCGATGTCATTGGGGTTCACGAAGTGGGTCATGCCGAACTTGCGGCCCCACTCTTCGCGGTCGGGATTGATGTCGACGCCGACGATCATGTCGGCGCCCACCATCTTCAGGCCCTGGATGACGTTGAGGCCGATGCCGCCGAGGCCGAAGACCACGGCGTTGGCGCCCGGCTCGACGCTGGCGGTGTTGACCACGGCGCCGACCCCCGTGGTGACGCCGCAGCCGATGTAGCAGGCCTTGTCGAAGGGGGCGTCGGGGCGGATCTTCGCCACCGCGATCTCGGGCAGGACCGTGTAGTTCGAGAAGGTCGAGCAGCCCATGTAGTGGGCGATCTGCTGGCCCTTGTAGGAGAAGCGGCTGGTGCCGTCGGGCATCAGGCCCTTGCCCTGCGTGCCGCGGATGGCGGTGCAGAGGTTGGTCTTGCGCGAGAGGCAGCTTTTGCACTGCCGGCATTCGGGCGTGTAGAGCGGGATCACGTGGTCGCCAGGCTTCACGCTGGTGACGCCGGGGCCGACCTCGACCACCACGCCCGCGCCCTCGTGACCCAGGATCGAGGGGAAGATGCCTTCGGAATCCAGGCCGTCGAGCGTGTAGGCGTCGGTGTGGCAGACGCCCGTCGCCTTGATCTCGACCAGCACTTCGAAGGCCTTGGGGCCCTCCAGGTCGACCTCGACGATTTCCAGCGGCTTCTTGGCTTCGAAGGCGACGGCGGCGCGGGTCTTCATGGCGTCCTCGTTGGATGGCTTCCCGCCCCACCTACGCCGAGCGGCGCCGAAGGGAAAGCCCCGGAAGGCGTGGTGAAAGCCCGGCGGCGATCAGGCCGGGCGCGCGATCGACTTGCCCATCCGCACCAGCGGCACGCGCACGCCGGCGGACGTTTCGGCTTCGAAGGGCTCGATGCGCCGGTAGCCGCAGGCGGCGTAGAGCGGCTCGCCGGCCATGGTCGCGGCCATCTCGCAGCGGTCGAATCCCTCGGCTGCGGCCGCGGCCTCGCAGGTCGCCAGGATCATCCGGCCGACGCCGCGGCGGGTGAAGGCCGGGTCGGTGTACATGGCGCGCACCCGGGCCGCTTCCGTCGCCGGATCGAGCAGGGCCGCGTCGCGGCCGGCCGAGTGGTCGCCCCCGAACAGGGTGGCGCGCCGGCTCCAGCCGCCGCAGCCGGCGATCGCCTCGCCCGCCTGGACCACATAATAGGTGCGGTCGGCGATGAGTTGGCTGTCCAGCCCCATCACCTCGCGCGAGGCCGCCACCTGCGGCGCCGGCAGGAAGGCCGGCAGCAACTGGTCGATCGCCCGTTCCATCACCTGGCGCAGCGTCGGGATGTCGGCCTCCAGGGCCAGGCGGATGGTCAGGGCCGTATCCATGCCCTCGACTACTCCAGGGCCTGCGCTCTCGTCACCTGCAAGCTCGCCGTCTGCGGCGACGGCTTGGCGGCTTTCCGGCGATGGCCTACCTAAGCTGCATGGCGAGCGCCTTTGATCTGTTCAAGCTGGGAGTGGGCCCCTCGAGCTCGCACACCATGGGGCCGATGACGGCGGCAGGCCGCTTCGTCGAACGGCTGGCGGGCCGGGGCCTGCTGGCGCGCACGACGCGGGTGGAGGCGAAGCTTTACGCCTCCCTGGCCCTCACTGGCCGCGGGCACGCCACCGACCGCGCGGTCATGCTGGGCCTGGCCGGGTTCGCACCGGCCACCATCGATCCGGACGCCGCCGAGGCGGCGCTGGAGGAGATCAGGGCCACGGGGCGGCTTCCCCTCGGCCGCGTCGGCCCTACCATCGGCTTCGACGAGGCGCGCGACATCCTGTGGGCGGGGCGCGAGCGCCTGCCGCAGCATCCCAACGCCCTGGCCCTGCGCGCCTATGACGGCGAGGCGCTGCTGGCCGAAGACGTCTATTTCTCCGTAGGCGGAGGTTTCGTGCTGGACGCCGCCGAGATGGCGGCGGGCGCGACGGTGGCGCAGGCGGCCGTCGAACCCTATCCCTTCGCCTCCGGCGCCGAACTGTTGGCTCAGGCGGACGCCGCCGGGCTCTCCATCGCCGAACTGATGTTCGCCAACGAAACGGCGACGCGCACGGCCGAGGAGGTCAACCAGGGCCTCGACGATGTCTTCGCGGCCATGGAGGCGTGCATCGACCGCGGCCTGCGGCAGGAGGGCTGTCTGCCGGGCGGGCTGAAGGTCCGCCGCCGCGCGCGCCAGATCCACAACGAACTGATGGCCAAGGTGGAGCGCAACATCTCCGACCCCCTGGCGGCGCTCGACTGGGTGAACCTCTGGGCGCTTGCGGTGAACGAGGAGAACGCCGCCGGCGGCCGGGTCGTCACCGCCCCCACCAATGGCGCGGCCGGGCTGCTGCCGGCGGTGCTCAGATATTACGACCGCTTCCACCGCGGCGGGCCGGAGGGAAGGCGAACCTTCCTGCTGACCGCCGCGGCCATCGGCGCGCTCTACAAGCGCAACGCCTCGATCTCGGGCGCGGAGGTCGGTTGCCAGGGCGAGGTGGGCGTCGCCTGTTCGATGGCGGCGGCCGGTCTGACCGCGGCCCTGGGGGGCGCCAACGCCCAGATCGAGAACGCCGCCGAGATCGCCATGGAGCACAATCTTGGCCTGACCTGCGATCCCATCGGCGGGCTGGTCCAGATCCCCTGCATCGAGCGCAACGCCATGGGTGCTGTGAAGGCCATCGACGCCTCGCGGCTGGCGCTGCTGGGCGATGGACAGCACACCGTCTCGCTGGACAAGGTCATCGCCACCATGAAGCGCACCGGCGAGGACATGAGCGAAATCTACAAGGAAACCTCGCTGGGCGGCCTGGCCGTAAACGTCGTGGAGTGCTGACGGGTGGCTAAAGCTCGGCCGCCACCTCGCAGACCAGCCTCAATAGCCACTCGACCGCGCCGGTCTCGCCGCTGCGCACCACCGCCCCGACGACGAACGGGGTCGGTTCGCGGCTCGGTTCGATCAGCACCGCCCGGCCGCCCTGTTCGGCCAGTTGCGCCAGCCTGCGCGGAAGCAGGGCGGCGACGTCGGTGTCGGCCACCATCACCAGGGCCGAATAGGGGTCGGGCACGCTGATCGGGCTGTCGACCTCCCGCAGGCTCACCCCGCCCAGGGCGTATTCCTCGCTCCAGTTGGCGATACGCTGCAGGCCGACGCCTCGGCCCTGGGTGGTTTCGCGCGGGTCGGGCGCCCCGATGACCAGCCGGGGCAGGGCGGCCAGCACCTCGTCGCTGACTCCATGCTCCAGCGCCGGGTGGCCCGAGCGGATGACCCAGACCCCGGTGTCCTCGAACAGCGGCGTATGGGTGAAGCGTTCGGCGACATGGTCGAAGCCGCCCAGCGCCATGTCCAGCCGGCCGCGGTCGAGGTCTTCGGCCAGGTGCGAGGTGGGGCTGGCCAGGTGCAGCTTGGCGCCGGGCGCCTCGACCAGCAGCCGCTTGACCACGGCCGGCATCAGCACCGAACAGGCATAGGCGCTGGCCGCCACGTTGAAGACCCGCTGGGTGGTTTCCGGGTCGAAGGCCGGGGCGATCGCCTCCTCCAGCAGCTTCAGGGCCGCGCGCACCGCCCCGCCCATCTCCGCGGCCCTCGGCGTGGCGCGCAGGCCCAGCGGGCCGCGAACGAAGAGGTCGTCGCCCAGCGCCGCCCGCAGCCGGCCAAGGGCGTGGCTGACCGCCGATTGGGTCAGGCCCAGTTGCTCGCCCGCCCGCGTGGCGCTCTCCTCCTCCAGCAAGGCCACGAAGACCCGCATGAGGTTCAGATCGAGATTACGAAGATGAGTATCATTCATGATGGTGGTGACAAACTATCATTTGGATCATGAAAGCTGGAAGCCTATCTGCACCGTCAAGGTAGGCCTCCCCGCCCGCCTCCTACCCATCCGACAGAAATTTCGCGGACGGCGCTCGCCGGCCGCATAGAGACGTGGAGCAGCGCGTGAGCGACGCGGAAGGCTATCAGGCGATCGCCGAAGTGGAGCAGGACGCGGCGAGCCATCGGCCGCCGGAACCTTCCCTCGGGCAAAGGCTGCGTTGGCCGTTGATGATCGGCGGCCCGCTGCTGATCATCGCGGTGGTTGGCTATTTCGTGCTGACAAGCGGCCGGTTCCAGACAACCGACAACGCCTATGTCCAGACCGCCCGCGCAGGCATCAGCCCGAGCATCGACGGCCGGGTGATCGAGGTCGACGTCAAGGAGAACCAGCAGGTCCGCAGGGGCCAGTTGCTCTTCAAACTGGACCCCGCCGACTATCAGGTCGCGGTCGCCCAGGCCGAGGCCGCGCTGGCCGCCGCGCAGTATGAAGTCAGCGGTTCGCGCGCGGTCTACGAGCAACGCCAGGCCGACCTCGCGGCTGCGCAGGAGACGGTGAGCTACACCGAGCGCGAAGCCGCCCGCCAGAAGGCGCTGGCCGCCGCAGGCGTTTCGACCCAAGCCCAGGCAGACGAAGCCGCCCACGCGGCCGAGCAGGCCCGCCGGCAGATCCCGGTGGTCCGTCAGCAGATGGCCTCGGCCCTGGCCGACATCGGCGGCCGGGCGACCCTGCCCGTCGATCAGCATCCCAAGGTGCTGCAAGCCAAGGCGGCCCTCGACCAGGCCAAGCTCAATCTCTCCTACACGGTGGTGACCGCCCCGGCCGACGGCGTGGTGACCAAGGTCGAGCAGATCCAGGTGGGCAACCGCGTCAACGCCTCCCAGACGCTCTTCTGGCTGATCTCCGGCACGCCGTGGATCGAGGCCAACTTCAAGGAAGACCAGCTCGCTCACATGCGAGTCGGCCAGGCCGCCACGGTGAAGATCGACGCCTACGATCATGAGCTGAAGGCCCATGTGGCCAGCTTCAGCCCGGGCACCGGCTCCAGTTTCGCCCTGCTGCCGCCCGAGAACGCCACCGGCAACTGGGTGAAGGTGGTCCAGCGCCTGCCCGTCCGTCTGGCCCTCGATGAAGCTGCGCCCGACCTCAGCGGCGGCCTCAGCGCCAAGGTGAAGGTCGACGTCCGCTCGGCGCTGCGTACGGCGGCGGCCGCGCGATGACCGGAGCCGGCAACGGCAAGGGCGACGCCGCCAACCGGGTTCCCATTACGATCGCCGTCATGCTGGCGACGATCATGAACTCGCTGGACACGACGATCGCCAACGTCGCGCTGCCGCATATCCAGGGCAGCGTCTCGGCGTCGGCTGACCAGATCACCTGGGTGCTGACCTCATACATCGTCGCGGCGACGATCATGACTCCGCTGACCGGCTTCCTGGCCGATCGGTTGGGCCGCAAGACGGTGTTCCTGATCTCCATCGCCGGGTTCACCGTCGCCTCGATGCTGTGCGGCATCGCCACGAGCCTGGTGGAGATCGTCCTCTTCCGCCTGCTGCAGGGCCTGTTCGGCGCGGCGCTGATCCCGCTGTCCCAGGCGGTGCTGCTGGACATCAACCCACCCGAGCGCCACGGCCAGGCCATGGCGGTGTGGGGCGCCGGCGCGGTGCTCGGCCCGATCCTCGGCCCGGCTCTGGGCGGCTGGCTGACCGACAACCTCGACTGGCGCTGGGTGTTCTTCATCAACCTGCCGGTCGGCCTCCTGGCCTTCGCCGGCGTCTTCCTGTTTCTCTCGGAGAAGAAGGGCGACGAAAAGCGGCCCTTCGACATCCTGGGCTTTGCGAGCCTGGCGCTCGCCATCGGCGCCTTCCAGCTCCTGCTCGACCGCGGCCCCAGCCAGGACTGGTTCGGCTCGGCCGAGATCTGGACCTATCTGGTGGTGACGATCATCGCGCTCTGGATCTTCGGGGTGCAGCTCGCGACGGCGGCCAAGCCCTTCGTGGCGCGCGCCCTGCTGGCGGACGCCAACTTCATCACCTGCTGCATATTCGGCTTCTTCATCGGCATCCTGCTCTATTCGACGCTCGCCCTGCTGCCGCCGATGATGCAGACCCTGCTGGGCTATCCGGTGGCCTTCACCGGCCTGGTCAGCATGCCGCGCGGGATCGGGTCCTTTGTCGCCATGTTCGCGGTGGGCCAGCTCATCGGCCGGGTGAACATCAAGCTCATCCTGCTGGCGGGCCTGACGATCAGCGCCGTGTCCCTGTGGCAGATGACCCACTTCACACTCGACATGGACACCCACCTGATCATCGTCTCGGGCTTCCTGTCGGGCGTCGGGACGGGCCTCGTCTTCGTGCCGCTGTCGACCATCGCCTTCGCGACCGTCCAGGCCCAGTACCGGGCCGAGGGCGCCGGTCTCTTCACCCTGATCCGCAACATCGGCTCGGCCGCCGGCATCTCGATCATGCAGGCCAAGTACGTCAGCGGGATCGAGACCCATCGCACCGTGATGGTGGAGCACGCCCGGCCGGACAATCCCCTGTTCCAGGCCTACGAGCCGCTGCTCTTCCACACCCAGAGCGCCATGGCCGGCTTCAGCGGGATGATCAACCGCCAGGCCTCCATGCTCTCCTACATCGACGATTTCAGGCTGATGCTGGGGATCACCATCCTCTGCGCGCCCCTCATCCTTCTCATGCGCACCCCAAAGACCAAGGCGGAAGATAACGTCCATGTCGCCGTCGACTAACGCCCGCCGCCCTGCGGCCCTCCTGGCCAGCATTAGCCTGGCCGCCCTGCTGTCGGCCTGCGCCACGGTGGGGCCTGATTTCGAACAGCCGGCCGCGCCTGCGACCGGCGCCTACGCCATGGCCGGCGACGCCGCGCCCGTGGAAGCTCGCCTGGACGCCGCGGGCGCGGCGAGCGGGCCCTGGTGGACGGCCCTCGGCTCCCCGACCCTCGATGCGGTCGTCCGCCAGGCCCTGGCCGACAGTCCGACCCTGGCCGAGGCCGACGCCACCCTGCGGCAGGCCCGCTCGGCCCTGGCCCTGGCGCGCGGCGAGGCGGGGCCTCAGGCCGATCTCAACGGCGGCTTCAATCGCCAGCGGGCCAACCTGCAGGCCTTCGGCTTCACCGGCTTCGGTGACGTGCAGCTCAGCAACCCGACCTTCAGCCTCTATTCGGTCGGCGGCGGAATCTCCTACGATCTCGACATCTTCGGCGGCGAACGGCGCAAGCTGGAGGGCGCGGCGGCGCGTCTGGAGGCGCAGGCGCGCCGAACCGACGCGGCCTATCTGTCGCTGACCGCCAACGTCGCCCTGCAGGCGGTGACCATCGCCACCCTCCAGGCCCAGATCGACGCGGTCGAGGGAATGATCGCCGACGACGAGGCCAACGTCGAACTGGTGCGCAAGGCCAACGCGCTTGGCGGCTCGACCCGAACCGCTAAGGTCGCCGCCGAGACCCAGCTCGAGGCCGACCGTGCGCTGCTGCCGCCGCTGCGCGGCGAACTCTCGGCCGCCCGCCACGCCCTGGCCGTGCTGGTGGGCAAAGCGCCGGCCGATTGGGCCGCTCCCGAGTTCAAGCTGGCCGAAATGGGCCTCAGCTCGGAGATCCCGGTGACCCTGCCTTCGGAACTCGTGCGAAAGCGGCCGGACATTCTGGCCGCCGAGTCCGACCTGCACGCCGCCACCGCCGACATCGGCGTGGCGACCGCCGACCTTTATCCGAAGATCGGCCTCAGCGCGTCGATCGCCCAGGGTTCGCTGAAGCCGGACGACCTGTTCTCCTACGACGCCACCGGTTGGAACATCGGCGCGGGCCTGACGGCGCCGCTGTTCAACGGTGGGGCGCTCAAGGCGCGGCGCCAGCAGGCGCGCGAGGCTGCGGCGATCGCTTCGGCCCGCTACCAGCAGACCGTGCTGACCGCCTTCGGCCAGGTGGCCGACGCCATGTCGGCCCTGGCCGCTGACGACGAGGCGATCACCGCTCAGCAGCGAGTCTCGGAACAGGCCGAGGAACATCTGCGCCTGGCCAAGCTCGCCTTCCAGAATGGCGGCGGCGGCTTCCTCGAGGTGCTCGACGCCCAGCGCAGCTCGCACAACGCCCAGTCGGCGCTGGCGCGCGCCGAGGGCCAACGCCTGGCCGACGCCGTCCGCCTGTTCGCCGCCACCGGCGCCGACTGGCGTCAGGCTTCGGCCAGCGCCGATTGACGGACGTCAGTCCCGGGGTGGCGCCCGGGACGACGCCATCTCAGCCTCTGCGCGGAACTTCACCCCCGGCCTAATCCGTGGGCTGCGCGACGAAGCGGGCGGCATGCTCCCGCTGCTTGGCGAGCGCCTGCGGGTGGTGATCCTTCAGCCGCTCCGTGAGGCGGCGGACCTGCTGCTCCATCCTGGTGACCGCCGCGTCCAGCGCCTGGTGCGCGTCCTCCCCGGTCCCGTGCGAGGTCAGTTGCTGGCCCGAGGTCAGCGTGACCTCGCAGTCGACCTTGAAGGCGTGGCCTTCCCGGCCCAGCACCACGTCGGCGCGGCCGCCGCGCTCGAAATGCTTGCCGACGCAGGCCGACAGTTCATCCGCGGCCCTTTCCCGGAAAGCGGCGCCGACATCAACCTGTTTGCCAGTGACCCGAACTTGCATGGAACGACCAAGCCTCCTCTGAGCGATGGCCGGCCCGACCCCGCAACGAACCGCGGCGGTTCGGACCGGTATCCAAGGGTTAGGCTGCGCCCGTCCGGTGACCTTGACAATAATCAGACCGGGCAACGTTCCGTTCGCTGCTCGATAAAGAGCTTCTGGAAGCGCTCATGTTTTCGGGGAATGAATGGCGGTGGGGGGCAGTCGGCGGACAAGTTGTCCCCGAGCCATCCTTCTACGCCAGAGGAATAAGCCTCGTCCGAATGAAATCGACGCGGCCCAGAAGGTTCTCGGCCAGTTCACGGGTCGGAGCGACCGGAATCGGGTAGCTCTCCGAAAGGTCGCGGCCCGCGAGAACATTGTCCGCCCAATCCTGCGCGATGGCGCAGTACAGCCGCAGGGCGAGAGCCGGCGTCGGCGTGTCGTCCGTTTCGAAGTGCATCGACGGCAGGTCGCCAACGACAACCCAACGCTCGGCGTCTTCCGGTCTCGCGCCAGGCTGACGCCGTGCGAGAAAGAGAGCGATGACGGGGGCGACGCCAAAAGCGAGAACGAGATCCGCAATCGGCGGGTCCCAGCTGTATGTATGCAGATAGCGCCAAGCCTCCGCTCGCAGCACGTCAAGCTCGCGGAGTTCCTCCTCACTTTCGTAGTCGAGGTTTTCACCCGTCGGGAACGAAAAGGTGTCGATCAATTGGCTCATCCAAAGAGGCTATAGCGCTTTCCGGGCTGGTCAAGAACAAAAATGGAACATTTGGGCGGCTTGAATGGTCATCGCGTCGCTCGCCGGTATGGCTGACCGATCGGTTGCATGGAGAGCAGAAATACCGCCGCGTTATCCGCGACTTGCGCGTCTCACGCCGGAAGAGAGACGAATTCTCAGACTGAATGGCGGTGGAGGCAGTCAAACGCGAAATGGTCTCCAAAAACAATGTAAAAACAATCACTTAAATTTGCTCGAAGGCGGATGGAGACGACTTCTCGGCGGTGTTAGGTGTCAGGTTCCATCCTCGATGGGAGCCAGACCATGGCTGAAGCAAACCAGGGCGCGATCGAGCGCGAACTAAGCCTCGTCGCATGCATGCGCCTTCAGGAACTCGCTGAGGCCGGCGCCCCGCCAACGACAATAGGTGTCGGAGATCTGTCCCGGCCCTGGCTAAATCCGCGCGTCGAGGCCACTGAGGACGACGTGCGAGAAGCGCAGTGTATTGTCCATTCCGGCGCGATCCCGGGCGTTGAAGCAGGCAGTGGAAGTCCCGACGCAGGCCGACGCGTCGACGACGGCGTCTGCAAGCGCCGCTCACGCACGGCGTCGTCGTCTACTTGTTAGGTCGGCGGCGTCATCTGGGCTGTTCCTCCATCACTGGTGCGCGCCGCTTACGGGCGATGCGTGCTACCATTGCCAGTCCTGTTAAGAGAATCGCGGAGGACATCAGCGCTCAATTGAGCGGTGAGATTTGAGACGCTGCGGAGCGGACCGATGACTGCGATTAAAGACAGGTCGACGAAACCAGGTTGGCGAAGCAGCGTGGCGGCCGTGCTCCTTTTCTTCGGCGTTCTTGGAATAATCTGGGCGCCCCCCGGCGTACCAACGCTAATCGCAAACGTTACCTGCGTGGCGGGCATGGTCTCCTTTTTGGCGTCCGATCCCTCGTCCGTAAGTCTCGAAAAATTTGTCCCCCCTAATCTTTCACCCGAGGTCGCTGAGCGCCTACAATCGATAAGAAACTGGGGCGGGTTTGTCTCGCTCTGCCTCTGCGGCTCGATCTTGGCGGGACTTGCATCCAGTTGGTTGCGCAGCAGCTTTGGTGAAGCTCGCCCCGCCGTCGCTGCGCTTTCTACTGTTTTGCTTGTTGGCGCGACGCTCGCAACTGTCCTAATGCGGCGTCGCTTCCGTCGTCTGCTCGCAGTTCCAGATGGAGAGCGTCCTTAGCCAAGGACTCGGTTGGCATCGGCTCCGTCACAATCCTGAAGCCTCGCTATGAGGGCGCGCGCGCTGCTCACTTTGCACCTCTCGCCTTTTGGCAACTGGATGCATCGGTGCAAATCGCCATGCCGTCGTCTTGGGCGGAGCAGCGGCGATGGGTTTCCGCGGCGGGTTCGCCTGGGTCTCCCTAGACTCTGATCGAAAGCAGCCGGGGGGACGATGCGACTGCGCTCGGTGGTGCAGCGCATCCAGGAGCGGGACGCCGAACGCCAGAAGGCGGCCGCCGACCACGACCAGTTCATCACTGACATGGCCAAGTGAGCCGTGATGTCGGCGCCACAGGGCGCAAAAACATGCCCCGACTAGTGGGGGAAACTAGTGGGGAATGTGTTTTCTAAGGTCTTGATTTTTAACGCTTTTAAGCGTTGGCGGATCGCATAGCCAGGCGCGAACGCGTCTCCAGCCTGGCCGCCGTGGCTGACGGGACCGATGCGCGCTTCACCCGCGAGGCGCGCATCTCGTCATGCGCATTACGCGTCCGGAGCGGGCGGCTTTCTGGCGACGAGGTCGATCAAGGCGGACATGCCCGAATGGCCTTGGCCTTCGTGCAGTTCGCTGTCGTGCTCGGCAAGTTGGAGAATCTCGAAATCAGCGAAGGCCTCTTCCAGCAGGCCTCGCGTATAGAGTTGTTCGCGCTGCCTCGGTCCGCCGGTGGCGTAGGCGATCTGTTCGGGCCTGTAGCCCTCCATCAGGATAAGGCCGCCGGGCTTCAGCGTGCGCTTCATGCCCTCGAAAATCACCGATCGGAGTTCGGGGGCGGCGAACTGGATGAAGATGGCCACGACGACGTCGAAGCATTCGGCCCGCCATTCCCAGTCTTCGATCTGCGACAGCCGATGGTCGACCGCCACGCGCTTCTCGGCGGCAAGCTGGCGGGCCTTGCTCAGACCGGCGTTCGAGGCGTCAAAGGCCGTTACGCTCAGGCCTTGCGAGGCGAGCCACACGCTGTTTCGCCCCTCGCCGTCGGCGACGGCGAGCGCGGTCTGCCCCGGTTCAAGAAGATGACCGCAGGAGGTCAGGAAGCGGTTGGGTTCGACGCCGAACACATAGTCCGCCCCCGAGTATCTTTGATCCCACATCAGCTATCTCCATTCCGGGGCCGTCATGTTGCAAGCTTGCACGAGTGAAGGGCGATGAGGAGGCGTCAGCTCCAGATCGCCGCTGCGCTGCGCCACAGCATGTAGGCGGCGACCGCGAAGATCAGGAGGGCGAAGATGGTGTTGAGCGCGCCCTTGTGGGCGGACAGCCGCTTCGAGAGCGCTGCGCCGACCAGGCCCCCGACCACCCCGCCGCCGATGAATACGGCCGCGAGCAGCCAATCGACCAGACCTGAAACCGCATAGTTGAGCGCGGCCGTGAGCCCGAAGGCGGCGACGGCGACCAGAGACGAGCCGATGGCGTTGCGCATCGGCATCCCGGTCGAGGCCATGAGGCCGGGCACGATCAGGAAGCCGCCGCCAATGCCGAAGAAGCCTGAGAACAGCCCGGTCGCGGCGCCATAGCCGAGCACCTTCGGCGCGTTCTCCCGGCGGCACTGGGCGTCGGGGTCGCCCGGATCGCCGCGCGTCTTCAGCATCAGCGCGCCGACGGCGATCATCAGCAGCGCGAAGAGGAACAGCAGCTTCTGGCCGTCGAACGCCTTGCCGAGCATCGATCCGGCATAGGCGCCCGCGACGCCGGCGGCGGCGAACATGCCTGCGCAACGCCATTTGACGGCGCCTTGGCGGGCATGCGGCATGAGGTTGGCTCCGGCGTTGACGGCGACCGCAAGCGCGCTGGTGCCGATCGCGACGTGCGGCGAGGCGACGCCCACGAGATACACCATGAGGGGAACGGCGAGGATCGACCCGCCGCCGCCGACCAGGCCCAGCGTAAAGCCGACGAGCGAACCCGATCCCGCGCCGAGCAGATATTGGACGGGCTCCAGCGTCATGGCGTCAGAGCCTGTTGACCGGCAGCTTCAGGTAGCTCGCGCCGTTGTCTTCCGGCTCCGGCAGGCGGCCGCCGCGCATGTTGACCTGAATGGACGGCAGGATCAGCCGTGGCATGCCGAGCGTCGCATCGCGCGCCTGGCGCATGGCGACGAACTGGTCCTCGCTCACCCCGGCGTGGACATGGACATTGTGCTCGCGCTCCTCGCCGACCGTCGTCTCCCAGGCGTAGGTGTCGCGGCCCGGGGCCTTGTAGTCGTGGCAGAGATGAAGGCTGGTCCGGTCCGGCAGCGACAGCAGGCGCCGGATGGAGCGGTAGAGCGTGCGTGCGTCGCCGCCGGGGAAATCGGCGCGGGCGGTCCCGTAGTCGGGCATGAACAGCGTGTCGCCGATGAACGCGGCGGCGCCGATCACATAGGTCATGTCGGCCGGGGTGTGGCCGGGGACGTGCAGCGCGATCGCTTCGATCGAGCCGACCCTGAAGCGGTCGCCGTCATCGAACAGGCGGTCGAACTGCGACCCGTCGCGGGGGAAACGCGTGCCTTCGTTGAAGATCTTTCCGAAGACCTGCTGGACGGTGAGGATGTGACGGCCGATGGCGAGCCTGCCGCCCAGCTTTTCCTGGAGGTAGGGCGCGGCGGAGAGGTGGTCGGCGTGGGCGTGGGTTTCGAGCAGCCATTCGACCTCCAGGCCCTCGTTCTCGACATAGGCGATCACCTTGTCGGCGGACGCATAGGAGGTGCGCCCCGACGCCGGGTCGAAGTCGAGCACGCTGTCGATGATCGCGGCCTTGCCGGTGGCCGGATCGGAGATGACGTGGGTGACGGTGAAGGTGTCCTCGTCGAAGAAGCTGCGGATGACCGCGGGCCGCGCCTTGCTCGCGGCCGCGATGATCCGGGCGGCTTCACCGATGTGCGGGTCGGTCATGGTCCTGTCCTTTCCTGACGAGCGGGCGCCGGCTTCGCGCGACGGGCCCGCGAAGCCGGCCGACCGGCTCAGAGCGTCTTCTTGCTGAAGTACCAGTCGGTGTAGTCGTAGCCCTCGTTGGCGCGGGCCTTGGCCGCCTCTGCGGTGGCGGGCGGCGGCACGATCACCGGCTCGCCGGGCCGCCAGTTCTCCGGCGTCGCCACCTTGTTCGCATCGGACGTCTGGAGCGCGGTGAGCAGGCGGATGAATTCTTCGACCGAGCGGCCGTTCGACATCGGGTAGTAGACCATCGCCCGGACGATCCCGTCCGGATCGATCAGGAAGGTCGCCCGCACGGCCGAGGTGTCGGACGCGCCGGGGTGGATCATCCCGAACGCCTTGGCGACGTTCATCGACAGGTCGTCGATGATTGGGAACGGGATCTCGACCCCGAACTTCTCCTCGATGCTGCGCATCCAGGCGATGTGCGAATGCACGGAGTCGATGGAGAGGCCCAGCAGCTCGCAATTGAGCGCCTGGAAGCGGTCGGCCGCTTTCGCGAAGCCCATGAACTCGGTCGTGCAGACCGGAGTGAAGTCCGCGGGGTGGGAGAAGAGGACCAGCCACTTGCCCCGGTAGTCGTCGAGCGAGCGCTCGCCGTGGGTGGTCCTCGCCTTGAAGGCCGGCGCCGGCTCGTTGATGCGCGGCATCGAGGGGCGGATGTCGGTTTGGTCTGTCACCGTGATCTCCTGCGGCTATGGTGCATAGCTATGAGATACATATTTCATTTAATCATGTGAATATAATTTAATTGATGCTCAGGATCGGATTTTTCAATGGGCCTGGAAACCCTTGTGCATATTGCGCGGGCGGCGATCGGCGGAGGCGTCTCTGGACGCTCCGCTGCGTTCAATTTCTGAAACTAAGCGATGGGGCGTCGCTCAGGCGGCCGATAGGACCTGCCTTACCCATGCCATGAGATGCGTGCGGTCCATGGCGCCGGCGACTCGGGCGATCTCGTTCCCGTTCCTGAAGGCTATGAGGGTGGGGATGGAGCGTATGGCCAATCGCCCGGCCAGGCGCGGCTCTGCTTCGGTGTCGACCTTCAGAAGGCGGACGTGCGGCTCCAGCTCCGCGGCCGCGCTCTTGAACGCGGGAGCCATGGCGCGGCACGGCCCGCACCAGTTCGCCCAGAAATCCACAATGACGGGCAGGCTGCCGCGATTGATGTGGCGATTGAACGCGGCCTCGTCGACCTCGATGGGCTGGCCCTGGAACAGCGGGGCTTTGCACCGGCCGCATTTCGGTGCGGCGTCGAGCTTGGCCTCGGGGATGCGGTTGATGCTCGCGCAGGCCGGGCACGTCACCAGTACGGGGTCGGGCATGAGGGCGTCCTCCAGGGCGAATTCGGCTGATCGTTTACCCGTATGATGTAACCGTGTAAAAGATGGATTCAATCCGTTACGGGAGTGGGATTTTGAACCCCAGTGCAGACGACGACGCGCCATCGCGGCCGGGGACGGTCCAGATCGGCGACGTCGCCCCCAATTTCCAGGCGCGCACCACGATGGGCGAGATGAGCCTGTCGGACTATCGCGGCCGCTGGGTGCTGCTGTTTTCGCATCCTGCGGATTTCACGCCAGTCTGCACGAGCGAGTTCGTCGCCCTGTCGCGGGCGAGCGACCGGTTCAAGGCGCTCAATTGTGAACTGGTCGCGATCTCGGTCGACAGCCTCTACGCCCACCTGGGCTGGATACGGGCGATCCATGAGCACTTCGGCGTGACCGTCAGCTTCCCGATCGTCGAAGACCCGTCGATGGTCATCGGCCGAGCCTACGGAATGCTGGCCGAGGACGCGCCGGACGCCGCGACGCTGCGCGCGACCTTCTTCATCGATCCGGACGGCGTCGTGCGCGCCAAGCTCTGCTATCCGGCCACCATCGGGAGATCGGTGGACGAACTTCTGCGCGTGATCGCCGCTCTGCAACGGGTCGACAGCGACAACGTGGTGACGCCCGAGGGCTGGCGGCCGGGCGACGATGTGCTCCTCCCACCCCATCAGGATCAGGCGTCCGCGCTGGATGCGTCCGGCGAGGCGTGCTGGTTCCATCGCACCCGGCCCGACAGGCAGGCAAAGGCAGGCAAGTGACGACCTTCACGGACAAGGAACTCGATGCGATCACCGACGTCCTGAAGGCGCTGGCCCACGACGTCCGGCTGAAGCTCATGCGGACGCTGCTCGAGAACGGGGAAAAGTCGGTCGGCGAGTTGGAAACCCTCACCGGTATCGGCCAGCCGGGGCTGTCGCAGCAGCTCGCCATTCTTCGCAAGGCCGAGCTGGTGCAGACGAGGCGCGATGCGAAGCTCGTATTCTACAGCCTTTCCTCGGACGCGTTGCGGGACACGGCGAGGCTGATTTGCGCATTGGGGGGCCTTTCCCCGAAGAGCGAGCCGGTGACGACGAAAAGGGCTCAGTCGCGCGCGCGGGGTTCGGCGGCCGCCTTCGCCAAGATCCTGTAGCCGGCGCGGCGCGTCATTCCTCCTCGATCGGCGGCCTCGGCCGGCCGAACTGGTCGCACAGCATATCGATCAGCTGGCGGACGCCGTCGTCGGCGAGGCGATAGTAGATCGTCGTTCCCTCGCGGCGCGTGCGCACCAGGCCGCCGGCGCGCAGCTTGCCCAGGTGCTGCGAGACGCTGGACTGCGACTGCTCGCAAAGTTCCACCAGCTTGCCGACCGACAACTCTCCCTGGGTGAGGCGGCAGAGCAGCAGCAGTCGCTGCTCGTTGGCGAGCAGCTTCAGGATGTTCGCGGCTTCGGCCGCATGTTCCGCCAACTGCGCCAACGGCGTGTCGAGGGGCATCATCGGGTCGCGGGCCTCCCATCATCCCGAAGCAACACATAGATGGCCGGGATGACCAGAACAGTAAGCAGGGTCGAGGAGGCAAGCCCGAACAGGAGCGAGATCGCCAGGCCCTGGAATATGGGGTCGGTGAGGATCACGGCCGCGCCGATCATGGCGGCGAGCGCGGTCAGGAGGATCGGCTTGAACCGGATCGTACCAGCCTCGATGAGAACGTCCCGCAGCGGCTTGTCGGCCGTGGCCGCGTGCCGGATGAAGTCCACCAGCAGGATCGAGTTGCGCACGATGATCCCGGCCAAGGCGATGAAGCCGATCATCGACGTCGCCGTGAACGGCGCCCGGAACAGCATGTGGCCGATGACGATGCCGACCAGGGTCAGCGGCACCGGGGTCAGGATGACCAGCGGCAGGCGGAAGCTGCGGAACTGCGCGACGACCAGGACATAGATCCCCAGCAGGGCGACCATGAAGGCCGCGCCCATGTCGCGGAACGTGACCCAGGTGATTTCCCATTCCCCGTCCCAAAGCATGGATGACACGCTTTCGTCCGTCGGCTGCCCGTTGAGCCGGATGACGGGCTTTGAAAGGCCCTTGCCGGCCCAATCGTACTCGTTCACGGCGCGATCGACCGCCAGCATGCCGTAGATCGGCGCTTCATAGGCGCCGGCGAGTTCGGCCGTCACCATGTCGGCGTAACGGCCGTCGCGCCGGAAGATGGCGAGGCCGCCGGTCTCGGTCCTGGCTTCGACCACGGCGCCCAGGTCGATGAGCTGACCGCTCGACGTCCGTGCGATGGGCGTGCTCGAAAGGGTCTGCGTCCAGCTCCGGTCCTTTTGCTCTAGCGCGACGGTGATCGGGAGCGGCGAGCGCCCGTTCCCACGGGCGGCGTAGCCCACGGTCTGGCTGCCCATCAGCATGGCGAGGCTGTCGGCGACCTCACGCTCGGAGAGGCCGTAATAGTCGATGCGGTCCCGCTGCAGGTCGAGGCGCAGCTTGGGCCGGGGCGCGCCGAAGCTGTTGTCCACGTCGACGATGAAGGGGACGGACTTGAAGATCTTTTCTAGTTCGGCGGCGGTCCTCTGGCGGGTGGCTTCATCTGGACCATAGACTTCGGCCAGCAGCGTCGCGAGCACCGGCGGCCCCGGCGGCGTCTCGACGACCTTGACCGAGGCCCCGACCGGCAGTTTCAGAGCCTTCAACTGCTGGCGCAGATCGAGCGCGATCTCGTGGCTGGAGCGGCTGCGGTCGCTCTTGGGGAGGAGCGTCACCATCACGTCGCCCTGTTCGGGCTGCGAGCGCAGGAAATAGTGACGAACCAGGCCGTTGAAGTTGAACGGCGCCGATGTGCCGACATAGGCCTCCATCGACGTCGCTTCGGGCAGGCCGCGCGCGACGCCGGCGACGTCCTCCAGCACACGGCTCGTGCTTTCGAGAGCCGCGCCTTCGGGCATGTCCACCACCACCTGGACCTCCGACTTGTTGTCGAACGGCAGCAGCTTCACCGTCACGGCCTTGAAGTAGAACATCGAGCAGGCGAGGAGCGTCGCCACCCCGACCCCGATCAGGAAGTTGCGGGCCGACTTGCGGGTGTCGATCACGCGATGGGCGATGCGGGCGTAGAGCCGGCCCAGCCGGCCGCCGCTCTCGTCATGTCCATGGCCGTGGCCGTGGGCGAGGGTCTTCCGCGCGAAGCGGACCATCAGCCACGGCGCAATGACCACGGCGACGAAGAAGGAGAAGATCATCGCCGCCGAGGCGTTGACCGGGATCGGGGCCATGTAGGGGCCCATCAGCCCCGAGACGAACAGCATCGGCAGCAGGGCGGCGACCACGGTCAGGGTCGCCACCACGGTCGGGTTGCCGACCTCGGCCACGGCCTCGACCGCCGCCTGGGTGCGGCTGCGCCCGTCGTTCATCGCCCAGTGGCGGGCGATGTTCTCGATCATGACGATCGCATCGTCCACGAGAATGCCGATGGAGAAGATGAGCGCGAACAGGCTGACCCGGTTGATCGTGTAGCCCATCAGGTTCGAGGCGAACATGGTGAGCAGGATCGTGGTCGGGATCACCACGGCGGTGACGCCGGCCTCGCGCCAGCCGATGGCGAAGCCGATCAGGACCACGATCGAGACAGTGGCGAGCCCCAGGTGGAACAGGAGTTCGTTGGCCTTCTCGTTCGCCGTCTCGCCATAGTTGCGGGTGACGGCGACGGTGACGTCGTCGGGGATCAGCTTGCCGTGGAGGCTTTCGACGCGTTCGAGGATGGCCTCGGACACCACGACCGCATTGGCGCCGGCGCGCTTGGCGAACGCTATGCTGACGGCGGGCGCGGAATCCCACTTGCCGTTTTCCGCCTTGGTCCAGCGCCAGGCTCGCGCCTGGTCCTCGCGAGGCCCCTGGGTGACCGTCGCGACGTCGCGCAGATAGACGGGCGCGCCGGCGCCGCTGCGCACGGTCAGAAGCCCGACCTCCTGCGCCGACGACAAGGTCCGGCCCGCAGTGACGCCGACCGCCTTGCCGTCCTCGCGGATATGGCCGAGCGGAAAGCTGCGGTTGGCCTGGCTCGCCGCCTCGATCACATTGCCCAACGGCACGCCGTATTGGCGCAGCCTTGCCGGATCGGGCGCGATGCGGATCTCCTCCGGTCGGCCGCCGACGAGGAAGGTGAGGCCCACATCGTCGACCTTGGCGATCTCGGTGCGCAGCTTCGAGGCCAGGTCGTAGAGGCTGGCGTCGTTCCATTGGCCTGCGGCGCCCGGCTTGGGGGTTAGGGTCAGGACGACGGCGGGCACGTCGTTGATGCCCCGCACCGTCACCTTGGGGTCGGGGATCCCGACCGGCTTCCTGTCCCAGTTGGCGCGCAGCTTCTCCTCGATGCGGATGGCCGCATCCTCGGGGTTCGACCCGACGAGGAAGCGGGCCGTGACCATCACGCCGTCGTCCTGGGCCTGGGTGTAGACGTGCTCCACCCCGTCGACGCTCTTGACGATCGTCTCCAGAGGGATGCCGACCAGCTCGGTCGCGTCGGCGGCGGAGAAGCCGGGGGCCATCACCTGGATGTCCACCATCGGCACGCTGATCTGCGGTTCTTCCTCCCGAGGGATGGAGATCAGCGCCAGCAAGCCGACCGCTATCGCGGCGAGCAGGAACAGCGGCGTCAGGGGTGATGCGATGGTGGCTTTGGTGAGGCGACCGGAGATGCCGAGGTTCATTGGCCGGCCGTCCCCGCAGGCTTTGCCGGCGCCCACAGGGCGTCGCCGGGCGACACGCCGCTCAGGATCTCGACCATGCCAGGATCGTCGGTGGGCGCGATCTGCACTGGAACCATGCTCAGACGCTTGCCGTCGGCCACCACCTGGACCTGATCTATGCCGTAGCGCGTGGTGACGAAGGTCTTGGGCGCCACCAGCGCCTTGCGCGTCCCGATCTCGACGGAAGCGCTCACGCGGCGGCCGACGAACTGGGCGCTGAGGCCGGGCAGAGTCGCATCGACGCGCACCTGACCGCCGGTGATCCCGGGATAGACCTGTGTCACGCTGCCCTGAGACGAGCTCGAAGGCATGTTCGCTTCGTTGACGATCACGCGCGCGCCGGGCCGCACCTGTCCGGCGACCGATTCCGGCAGCATCAGGCGCAGGATCGGCGGGCCCGCGGTGACGGTGGCGATCGACATGCCCGGCGCGACGACCGAGCCTGCCGGAATGTCCGCCCGAAGCACACGCCCGGTCGCCGGCGCCAGGACCGCGCCTTGCTCGGCCACGCTGGCGCTGGCGCCCTGCTGCGCGCGCGCGGCGGCGACCTGGGCATTGGCCGCATGCGCGGCGGCCACGGCCTGGTCGAGCCGCGCCTTGGCGTAGACGCCATTGTCGTAAAGGTCCCGGATGCGTGCGAGGTCGGCGTCGGCGCGTGCGGCCTCGGCCTGGGCGGCGGCGACCTGGGCGCCATAGGCGCGCGTCTCGAAGCCTAGGCGGGAATCAACGATCAGGCCGATCTTCTGGCCCTTTCGCACCTCGTCGCCCGCGCGCACCGAGAGGGATGCCAGCACGCCAGGAATGCGGGCCAGCGCCTCGGCCTGGTCGCGCGTGGCGATCTCCGCGCCGACCACCTTCAGGTCGGCGATCTCCTTTGGCGCCAGACGCAGGATGTCGCCCGCCGGCAGGGGCGGCGCCGGCGGCTCGCGCTCCGGTTCACCCCCGCAGGCCGATAGCGCCAGCAGGGCGCCCGCCAACCAGACCCACTTGGCCATGCCGTTCACCGCCCGCCTGTCCGCGCCGCTTAACCGCTGATCACCGGAAGCCCGGCGTCCCGCCATGCGCCGATCCCGCCGGCGAGGTGGGTGTCGATGGCGCTCTGGGCCCGGGCGCATTGGTCGAGCGCCTGCCCCGACCGCTTTCCGCCCGCGCATTGCAGAACCACGGTCTTCCCCTGCGGATCGGGAAGGTCGGCCGGCGAAAAGCGCGACAGCGGCATATTCACGGCCCCGGCGATGTGGCCGTTCGCGAACTCATCCGGCTCACGCACGTCGATCAGAAGCGCTGCGCCGCCCTCCAGCATGGAATGCAGTTCGCGCGCGCCGATCTCGCGGTGGCCGCCGGTTTTCTTCGATCCGAACATGGGAGCCTCTTAAGTTTGTAGATTGCTTATAATATGTAATCGTCATATATAGTCAACGCGACCGCAGGGCGGAAGGGAGCACAACATGGGCAAGCCGTTGATCGTCGTGCTGGGAGCCGGTCTCGGCGGCGCGACCGCGTCCTTTGAGATCAAGGCCGCCGTCAAGGATCGCGCCGATGTGATGGTTGTGTCGGACTCGGATGCCTATAGTTTTGTGCCGTCCAACCCTTGGGTGGCGGTTCGCTGGCGCGAGCCCGAAGCCATCCAGGTCCACCTCCCCCCGGTGTTCGCGAAGAAGAAGATCGGCTTCACCTCGGTGGGCGCAAAGCGTCTCCATGCCGGCGAGAAGCGGCTGGAGCTCAATGACGGCGCCTCTATCAGTTACGATTATCTTGTAATCGCGACGGGCCCGGACCTCGCCTTCGACGAGATCGAAGGGCTCGGGCCGCAAGGACACACCGTCTCAGTCTGCCAGACCTCTCACGCCGCCGCCGCGGCCGACGCCTTCGACGCCTTCGTGGAGCAGCCGGGCCCGATCGTCGTCGGCGCGGTGCAGGGCGCGTCCTGCTACGGGCCGGCCTACGAGTTCGCCCTGATCCTCGACACCGAACTGCGCAAGCGCAAGATCCGCGACCGCGTGCCGATGACCTTCGTCACCGCCGAGCCCTATATCGGCCATCTGGGCCTCGATGGGGTCGGGGACACCAAGGGCCTGCTCGAAAGCGAGCTGCGCGACCGTCACATCAAATGGATCACCAATGCGCGCGTCGCCAAGGTCGAGGCCGGCCTGATGCACGTCGAGGAGGTGGGCGAGGACGGCGCCGTGAAGAAGACGCACGATCTGCCGTTCGGCTATTCGATGATGCTTCCGGCCTTTCGGGGCGTGCCCGCGGTCCGGAACATCGAGGGGCTGGCCAATCCCCGCGGCTTCATCATTGTCGACAAGCATCAGCGCAATCCAGCCTTCCCGGAGATCTTCGCCCTGGGCGTCTGCGTCGCCATCGCGCCGACCGGACCCACGCCGGTTCCGGTCGGCGTGCCGAAGACGGGCTTCATGATCGAATCCATGTCGACGGCGATCGCCGCCAATCTCGCCGCCGTCCTTGAGGAGAGGGAGCCGACCGCTGAAGCGACCTGGAACGCGGTCTGCCTGGCCGACTTCGGGGACGGGGGCGTCGCCTTCGTGGCCCAGCCCCAGATTCCGCCGCGCAACGTCAATTGGGCGTCCAGCGGCAAGTGGGTCCATCTGGCGAAGGTCGGCTTCGAAAAATACTTCCTGCGCAAGGTCCGCAAGGGCGAGAGCGAGCCCTTCTACGAGAAGCTGGCGCTCCACGTCATGGGCATCCGCAAGCTGCGCTTCTGATCTTCAAATCCTTGAATGAAGGAATGAAACGATGACTCTCGACCGCGCCGTCATGGTGTTCGCCGGCTGTGTCGTGCTGCTGGGCGTCGTCCTGTCGCTCACCGTGCATCCGTGGTGGATCGCCCTGACCGTCTTCGCCGGCCTGAACATGATCCAGGCCAGCTTCACCGGCTTCTGCCCGGCCGCGATGGTGTTCAAGTCGCTGGGGGTTCGCCCGGGCACGGCCTTCAAATGAGGCTCAAGCGGTCGCTGATCGCCTGCCTCCTCGTGGGCGTCGCCGCGCCCGCCCATGCGACCACCCTGGAAGACGCGATCGCGGCCGCCCTGCGGCACGCCCCGGAAATCCAGGCGGCGCAAGCCGACGCCGACGCCGCCGAGGCCCGGATCGGAGCGGCGAGGGGGCAAGGCCTGCCCAGCGTCGCTCTGACCGGAACGGTCGGGGCCGGGCGGCTCGATCCGCTGGGCTATTTCGGGCTTCAGGCGGCGAACGTCTCCCCCCGCGCCGCCCAGCTTACGATCGAGCAGCCTCTCTTCGCGGGCGGCAGGATCAGCTCTGCAATCGCCCAAGCCCGGGCGGGGAGCGCGGCGGCCCGCGCCGGCGAAGGCTCGACCCGCAGTCAGGTCGTCCTCGCGACGGTGCAAGCCTATGGCGATGTGCTGACCGCGCACCGCACGACGTCGCTCTACGAGCAGATGGTCGCTCAGATGCAGGAGATCCAGCGCCAGGCCCAGCTCCGCTTCAGGGCCGGGGACAGCCCAAGCACCGATATCGCCCAGGCCGAGGCGCGGCTGGCGGAAGCCCAGGCCGGTCTCGAACGCGCCCGCGGGCGCGCCGTCTCAGCCGAGGCGAGATTCATGAACCTGACGGGCCTGGGGCCGCGGGATCTGCAACCCCTGCCGCCAAGCCCGCCTGGGCCTGGAACCATCGAAGAGGCGTTGGACATCGCGCGGGCGAAGAACCCTGGTCTGGCCCAGGCCGAAGCTGCGCTGGCCGCCGCGCGCGCGGCGGCTCGAGGCGCACGCGCCGAGCGCCTGCCGATGGTCGGCGCCTTCGCCGAGGGCTCCACGGTGCGCGACCAGTTCTTCCCCGACTATCGCGCGGACGGCGTGACCGTCGGCGTGCGCGGGCGCTGGCAGGTGTTCGCAGGCGGACGCATTTCCGCAAGGATCGCGGAATCCGACAGCGCGGTGAGGGCGGCCGAGGCGCGTCTGCGCGCGGCCCGCGCCGCTGTCGACGAGCAGACGATCGGCGCCTTTCAGGGCGTTCGCTCGGCCGCCATGGTCGAAGCGGCCGCCACCCGCCAGGCCCTTGCCGCCGCCCAGGCGCGCGACGGTGTCCGCCATGAAGTTCGCGTCGGCATGAAGCCGCAACTCGACCTGCTCGACGCCGAGCGTGAAGCGACCGCCGCCGCGGTGAACGAGGCCAAGGCTCGAAGCGATCGCATCGTCGCGGCCTATCGGCTGCTCGCCCTGCTCGGGACCTGAGAGCCGGCCCACGCCCGGCGGATGCGGGCTGCGACCTCAGCCTGCGCAATCCCTCTCGCCAACACGAAACGGTGGCGCAGCCACCTGAAGGAGACACGCCTATGTCCGTGGACATGATCAAGGAAATCAACTGTCCGTCGTCAGAAGTTTTGGGACAGTGGGGCTTTGGATTTAGCGGAGGATTGGGCTCGTCTGGGGTTGATATCTAGGCGGCGATTTTGCGGTGCTGCAAGCGCCGATGTTCGAGGGTCTGTCGCTTGACGCTGGCGCGGCGGCGCAGGATGTCGGCAGCCCGTCCGAAGTAGGCGTCGGCCGGCGTCACGTTGTCCAGGCTCTCGTGATAGCGGGCGTGGTTGTAGTGCTCGATGAAGGCTCCGATCTGGGCCTCCAGGTCGCCGGGCAGGAAGTAGTTTTCCAGCAGGATGCGGTTCTTCAGGGTCTGATGCCAGCGCTCGATCTTGCCCTGGGTCTGGGGATGATAGGGCGCGCCGCGGACGTGGGTGATGTCCTGCCGGCCCAACCACTGGGCCAGTTCGCCAGAGATGTAGCTCGAGCCATTGTCCGACAGCAGACGCGGCTTGTGCCGGACGTGGACCTGGTCGCAGCCGGAGGCCTTGAGCGCCAGCTCCAGGGTGTCGGTGACGTCGTCGGCCTTCATGGTCGTGCACAGCTTCCAGGCCACGACGTAGCGCGAGAAGTCGTCCAGGACCGTCGACAGATAGACCCAGCCCCACCCGATGATCTTGAAGTAGGTGAAGTCGGTCTGCCACATCTGGTTGGGCGCCGTGGTCTTGTCGCTGAACGCCTTGGCCGCTTTCATGACGATGAAGGCCGGGCTGGTGATCAGGTCATGGGCCTTCAGGAGCCTGTAAACACTGGCCTCCGAGACGAAGTAGCCCTGGCTGTCGGTGAACCGCGCGGCCAGTTCCCGAGGGCTCAGTTCCGAATGCTCCAGGGCCATCTCCAGGATCGCGGCGCGAACCTCCTCGGGGATGCGGTTCCACACCCGGCTGGGTCGCCCTGGGCGGTCTTCCAGCGCCTCCGGGCCGCCGGTCTGGTACTGGTCGTACCAGCGATAGAAGGTCGCGCGCGGCACGCCGATCTGCTCCAGCGTTCGGCGCACCGATAGGTTCGACTGCTCGACCAGGCGGATGATCTCGATCTTCTCAGCTGCGGGGTATCTCATTCGCCGTCGCCCCCATCGGCGATCATGCTTTTTTTGAGCAGGCGGATCTCCAGCGCCTGCTCGGCGACGACCTCCTTCAGGGCGGTGGCTTCCCGACGCAGATCCTTCACCTCGTCCGTGGTCGCAGCCCGGGCGGTGTCGCCCGCCAGGCGGCGCTTGCCCGCCTCCAGAAACTCCTTCGACCACACGTAGTACAGGCTCTGGGCGATCCCCTCCTTGCGGCACAGCTCCGCGATGCTGTCTTCCCCACGCAGCCCGTCCAACACGATCCGGATCTTGTCTTCCGCCGAGAAATGTCGGCGCGTCGCCCGCCGGATATCCTTCGCCACCCGCTCACCGGGCGTCGTCTTCGCGGCCAAGGGTTTTGGTCTCATCTTCGTTCCTTCGTCACTACGACGAGACCAAAACCCTCCTAAATGCGGCACCCTCAATCTGTCTCATCGGCGCTGACGCCGGACACCCCCGAGCACCTGAAGCTGCGCGGCGTGATGGGCATGATCGCCTGCCACGATCCGCAGGGGCTGCTCGTCGAAATCTACTACGGAGCGACCGAGCGACGCGAAATTCCGTTCGTTTCGCCGGCCGGCGTCAGCGGCTTCGTGACCGGCGACCAGGGCCTGGGCCATGTGGTGCTGGCTGCGGCCGATATTGGCGCCGCGCGGGCCTTCTACAGCGACATCCTCGGCTTCCGGCTGTCCGACATCATCCGGATGCAGATCACCGAAGAGTTCGGGATGGATCTGGAATTCTACCACTGCAACCCGCGCCATCACACGCTGGCCCTGGTCCCGCTGCCCGTGCCGCGGCGGCTGAACCACTTCATGCTGCAGGTCGAGACCCTCGACGACGTCGGCTTCGCGCTGGACCGCGTCGCGGCGGCGAAGATCCCGCTGATGAACACGCTGGGCAAGCACACCAACGACCACATGGTGTCGTTCTACGCCCAGACCCCGTCGGGCTTCGAGATCGAGTACGGCTGGGGCGCGCGCGACATCGACGAGAATTGGCGTGTCGTGCGGCACGACAAGACCAGCATCTGGGGACACAAACGCCAGGGCTGAATTTCGCCGCTGCCTATGCCGATGCGCCTTACGGATGCCGGAGCGCGTGGTGGTCCGTCATTCGACGATGCCCCCGTTCCAAAAAGCGGACGGTTAGTTCAGTCCGCTTTCAGGCCCGTCGCCGATGTCATCTATTGGCACCGAGCGGTCTACCTGGGGATCAAGAGTCCGATTGTAAAGACGCCCACAAACGTGAGCGCGCACAATAAGCCGAATGGCCAACTCGATCGGCTGGCTGGTTCAATGGAGCGGCGATTTAGCCTAGCGAAGCGCATCTGAAGGCGACGCAGACGTGCATCGCTTCCAGGGCCCTCCAAGAGGCGGCCACGCGCTTCAGTCGTTTTGCCGTCCATATTCCCCGAGATTGGGTCCGACAGATTAATGGTCGGCAAAAGGTTGTCGCCTGGGTCCGCTTCTGGAGCCTGAGTTGATGTCTGGTAGGGGCGCGAAGAAGTAGCCGCCGTAGACGATGCAGGCTCGGACGGTGCATCGGCGACCTGGGTCACATCCGCTCCCCGCAGACCATCACGGTGTTGCCTGCGGAAGCTGCGATATCGCGGAGGCATGCGGCGCGGTCCTGCTACCCAACCAACTTCCGAGACTACGGAGCGGCCTCTTTAGAGGCCGTTGTAACGTTTAAAGTCGAGGATCATTTTGCTATGATAACGTCATTGGCGAATTATTCGCAGGAATCAACGTGAGCAATTTTGACCGTTTGATCGAGGGCCGCACGAGCGTCTCGGCCAAAATTCGGGCGCTGCATGAAGCTGGTATTGCAGGCAAAGAAATCGCAAACTTCCTCGGCGTGAAGGAGAACCACGTCTACTCGACGATCTCTCGCGATCGCGCACGCAGGAAAAATGCTAACGTTAGCGATTGCGGTGATGTCAACGTTGCTGGTATGACTCGCGCCGTCGGTGACCAGCCGGCGTTGGATGACGAAGAGGTTGTCATGGTTGCGAGCGTGAACGAGCAGGGCGAACTGGTGCTGTCACCCCAGGTGACACAGGCGTTGGGTCTGGTGAACAAGGAGCAGGTGGTGGTTTTCGTGCGGCCGGGCGAGTTGCGCCTGATGAGCCGTGCCAAGGCGGTGGAGCGCCTGCAGGAGAGTGTGCGCCGCGCGGCGCCCGCAGAAGCGGCGCTTGCGAGCGCGCTGCTGAAGGTTGATGCGGACACCCGCAAGTGAGCCGCCTCCGCGTTGTGGACCGGCCGCAGGTGGACCTGCGGCCGGTAGCGGAGCTCAAGCCGGCCAGGCGAGTGCTCCGTACTCACTCCGAGCAGCAGATCGCCCAGATCATGGGATCGATCCGCCAGTTCGGGTTCACGCAACCGATCCTGCTTGGCGACGACAATCGCATTGTCGCAGGTCACGGACGGGTCGAGGCGGCAAAGCGATTGGGCATGGAGACTCTGCCGACGATCGCACTGTCCCATCTCGGGCCGGAAGAACTCCGTGCGTATGCCATTGCGGACAACAAGCTCGCGCTCAATTCCGGCTGGGATGAGGAACTCCTGAAGCTCGAAGTCGTCGAGCTCGCCGAGCTTCCGCTTGAGTTCGAACTCGACGTGACAGGCTTTTCAACCGTCGATCTGGATGTCTTGTTGGACACCGCGGAGGGGAAGGCGGCCGATCCCGACGACAATGACGAGCCTCCGCGTCGATGGCCGACCACAGCCCGAGGTGATCTCTGGAGCCTTGGGACGCACCGCCTGCTGTGCGGCGACTCTCAGGAACCGGGTTCGTTCGCCCGCCTCATGGGTGCGGATCGGGCGCGAATGGTGTTTTCCGATCCGCCGTACAATGTGCGTATCGACGGTCACGTCGGCGGCCTGGGCCGCGTCAAGCATCGCGAGTTCGCGATGGCGGCCGGCGAGATGAGTTCGAACGAGTTCTGCGAGTTCCTGCGGACCGTGTTCGAGAATGCTGCCGAGGTCAGCGTCGACGGCGCACTGCACTTCCAATGCATGGACTGGCGCCACATCGACGAGATGATGACGGCGGGACGCGCGGTCTACGACGAGCTGAAGAACGTCTGCATTTGGGCCAAGGACAACGGCGGCATGGGCTCGCTGTACCGCTCAAGGCACGAGATGGTGTTCCTGTGGAAGGTCGGCTCTGCTCCCCACCTCAACAACGTGGAGCTGGGCAAGAACGGTCGCTATCGCACCAATGTCTGGAACTATCGCGGCGCGACCAAGATCGGACCTGATGCCGAGCTTGCCCTGCACCCGACGGTGAAGCCCGTCGCGATGATCGCCGACGCGATCAAGGACGTTTCGGAAAGGGGCGACATCGTCCTCGATCCATTCGGTGGCAGCGGATCGACATTGATCGCGGCCGAACGCACCAAGCGGGCGGCCAGGTTGATCGAGTATGACGCCGGCTATTGCGACGTCATCGTTGATCGCTGGCAGCGGAAGACCCGGAAGTCGGCGGTCCTGGTCGAGACGGGCGAAGCCTTCGCCGAGGTCAAGGCGCGTCGGGACGAGGAGATAGAGCGGGCCGCTGACCGCGCGCTTGCGGAGGAAGCGGCGTGAACGACCCGATCAAGCGCGATGTGGGCGGGCGGTTCGTCAAGGGCCAATGCCCCAACAGGAATGGTCGCCGGGGCGCCAAGCCACAGTCCAGCGGCATGCATCGGTTTCCGTTCGACAACAGAGAGGCGGCGATGCGGATCGCCGAGCGGAAGGTGAAGATCAAGGTCGCCGGGAAGGAGGAGGAAATGACACTGTACGAAGCCAACCTCCTTCAACTCGGGATGTCCGGCGCCGGCGGCAAGCAGATCTCTGCCGGGAGGTTCATCCGCGAGGTGCAGGCGGCGGCGATCGAGAACGACCGCCACATAGAGATGCAGACGATCTTCTACGAAGGCTGGATGGAATCTCAGAAGGAGATCGAACGGCTCAAGGAGCTGCTGCGGGAAAGCGGCAGCGTTCCGCCGGAAAATGGCGGTGTCTGGACCGCGCCTCTCCCGAGGTGGAAGCGGTTGGCTACCGAGCAGGCGCAACGCGATAGTGATCCTGACGAGAAAGCGACGCTGGATCGTGAGTGATGGTCCTCAGGTCCCGTTCGCCAAGCGAGACCGCAACCGATCCACCAGCAGATTCAGAAGCCGGGTTCGGCCCGGCGGGAGCTCCGTTCCACCAAACCTTTCGCGGCGGTGCTCCATGAAGAGGGCGACCCAGAGTTCAAGGGCGTCGCCTTCCCAATCACCCGTTTGCATCGCCCGCCGCAACGTTTCGTCAGCATAGGGGGCGGCGCCGGCCAAGGTCGGGCTTTTCGTAAGACCGGCGTCAAACGCCAGCTCGTAGCCGTCGATGAGGTGCGCCAAGCCGGCGGCGGCTTCGAAGGTGAGGTCTCGCGGGATCGCCGCGAAGCAGCCCATGCGAACGGCATCCAGCCAGCCTTGATCCAGAGGGGTGCCTTGCGGTGGACGGGAGGCAAGGTGCGCGCGGAGGCGCCGGTCATTGGCAGGTCCGAAGAGCGCTTCGGCGACCTCGTCGATCAAGACGAGCCGCGAGAACCGGCCCTTGGGTATGCGTCGCAGGCCCGGCCGCACAGCCTTCTCGCCCTGCGCGTTCGCCTTGCTGTGCCGGACAGGGCGGTCGCCGAGGTCAGGGAGCGGTTGGCCGGGCCGCCCGCCCAGCCAGTAGTAGGGTCCAATCTCGTATGTCGTCGGATCGACGAACATCCACAGAACGCATCCGCCGGGCTTCGTCGCCAGCACCGTAGAGACATCGACGTGCGCGCGCCGTCCGTCGAGATGTGAGATCTTCAGCTGGACGTGGCGGACCACCGACGCGACTTCAATGATGACATCGTAGCCGTAGCTGTCGTGCTCTGCCTTCAGGATTTCAGGTCCGCTGCCAGTCTGGATCAGCAGATGGCGCGAGAGCTCGCCGAGGAAGAGATGCTCGACCGCCTTTTCCCTATGAACCGACCCCTGTGATTGCCAAGGGTCGCTCTGTTGCTTCGCAGGATTGAATACTACTCGTCTCATGTCGCCACATCAGCCACGGAACTCACGTCGGTTCAACTCGAAATGAGATGAGTGGGCTGTAGATGAGAGGGCGTCATCCAAGCCCTCTCCTTCTATGGAGATCGAGCGTTGGCTAGCGGATCGCGTGAGGACTTTTCGAAAGGCCAAGAACTGGTCTCAAGAGAGACTCGCCGAAGAAGCGGGGTTGCATCGCACGTTCATCTCGCAGATCGAGCGCGCGTCTAAGAAAAGCACCATCGTATCGGTTGAGAAGGTCGCCAAAGGTCTTGGCGTAACGTTCAGCGACCTACTGGATAACAAGCCCTCGTAAGGGTGGACTGCGAGGACGCGTCAATCCGTCATGGTCGAGAACGGAGTTCGGACATGGTGGACGATGTGACCGCAGAAGACGCTTATGTCGCGTTCAAGATGATAATCGGCGATCTTGCGGCCCGGGCGATGGAATTTGGGGAGGATGCTTCGCCGCCCACCATCCTTCTAAAAATCGACGAGTTACAGGCGATCGGCGACATCGGACGCGACATCGCGCTCGCGGCGGATGCGACGGCGATGGCCTTGCGCCGAGCCTACCACCACGAAACCTGAGCTTCGGACTGGACTTCGCCACCGACCAGAGCGTCATTGGTCGCGCGGAAGCGACGCCCCGATGCCTCGCGCCGCAGCCCCGGCGATAGGTCGCGACGGGGCTCTGCCCGGTGGGACCGGCGCGATGGCGCGCCGGCGAATACCGGAGCACCTCGTGTCCAACCTAAAGCCTGCTCAGATTGAAATCCTGAAATCCGCCGTTGGCGGCGATCTCGCAGTCGACACCGTCGATGGGCGCATCGCGCACGCCCTGATCAAGCGTGGCTATCTCATCGCAGTGCCACGTGATGGCGAGGCGAGTCTGCTGACGATCACCCGCGAAGGCCGCGAAGCGGCCGGTGTGCGTGCGCCGAAGGCGACGCCTGTCCGCAAGATCGAGCCGGCCGAGTCCGCGCCGGTGGTCGAAATCGCAAGCGGCTCGAAGACCGCCACCCTGCGCGGCCTGCTGGAGCGACCTGAAGGCGCGACGGTCGTGCAAATGTCCGAAACGACAGGGTGGCTGCCGCACTCGGTGCGTGGCTTCATGGCTGGAACGCTGAAGAAGAAGCTCGGCCTGCAGCTCGTATCGGAGAAGACGCCGTCGGGCCGCGTCTACCGCCTTGTCGGCGCGACCGCGTGAGCCGGCAGACGCAGGCGATGGAGGAAGTCCGGGCGCTGAACGCGCTCGGGCTTCAGTCGCTGCGGGAAATCTGGCGCGCGCGGTATGGTGCGCCGCCGCCGCTTCGCTCGCCCGACCTGCTTCGGCGTATTCTGGCCTGGCGGGTTCAGGCCGAGGCGTTTGGGGGCCTCGACTCCGAGACACAACGCGCGCTGAAGTCGAACACGCAGCCGAGGGGGCTCGCGGCCGGCACGCGGCTGGTCCGAGAGTGGCGCGGCGTGCGTCACGAGGTGGAGGTCGCCGACAGCGGTTACATCTACGATGGCGAGCGCTGGGCGAGCCTTTCCGAGATCGCCCGGTCGATCACCGGCACGCGGTGGAACGGTCCGCGTTTCTTCGGCCTTCGATCGGACGACGGCAAATGAGCCGCAAGCGTTGCGCCATTTATACGCGCAAGAGCTCGGAGGAGGGCCTCGATCAATCCTTCAACAGCCTGGATGCGCAGCGCGAAGCTTGTGAAGCCTACGTCCGCTCTCAGGTCGGCGAAGGCTGGAAGGCGCTGCCGGCCAAGTACGATGATGGTGGTTTCTCGGGCGGCTCGATGGAGCGCCCGGCGCTCGACCGGCTCCTGGCCGATATCCGCGCCGGCAAGATCGACATCGTCGTGGTCTACAAGGTCGATCGCCTGACGCGTTCTCTCGCGGACTTCGCGAAGATTGTCGAGGTGATGGACAAAGCCGGCGCTTCCTTCGTCTCGGTGACGCAGGCGTTCAACACGACCACCAGCATGGGACGTCTGACGCTGAACGTCTTGCTGTCCTTTGCTCAATTCGAGCGAGAGGTCACCGGCGAGCGCATCCGTGACAAGATCGCAGCATCCAAGGCCAAGGGCATGTGGATGGGGGGCAACCTGCCCCTGGGCTATGACTGCGAGGATCGCAAACTGGTGCTGAACCAGCCGGAGGCCGACACCGTCCGGGTGATCTTCGAACTCTATCTC
Source organism: Phenylobacterium koreense (assembly GCF_040545335.1). Lineage (NCBI taxonomy): Bacteria > Pseudomonadati > Pseudomonadota > Alphaproteobacteria > Caulobacterales > Caulobacteraceae > Phenylobacterium > Phenylobacterium koreense. Next base: position 1,099,400 of record NZ_JBEPLU010000001.1, on the reverse strand, counting down.
GAACTCGGCTCCGTGCCGGCGCTATGCGCGGAGTTGAACCGGCGGGGCGTTTCTTCCAAGCAGCGAATGGCCAAGGCGGGCCACATCGTAGGCGGCGGTCCATTCGCTCGTGGTGCGCTGTTTCACCTGCTCCGCAATCGTGTGTACCTGGGTGAAATCGTCCATCGAGACAAAAGCTATCCAGGCCTTCACGAGCCCATCATCGCTCCGGAGCTGTTCCAGGCGGTCCAGACCGCGCTCGACGACAATGTGCGGCGACACAAGGCGAAGGTACAGGCGAGCCCCAGCCGCTTGGTCGGTCGGATCGTCGACGCCAGCGGGCGGACGATGAGCCCGAGCCACACCAGGAATCGGCATGGGGCGACCTTCCGCTACTACGCTGCGGTCGAGGCGGCCCGCGGTGAAAAGCCGGCACGCATCTCGGCGCCGGTGATCGAGGACTTCGTGCTTGAAAGGCTTCGCCTTCTCGCAGGCGCATCAACGGCGTCCTGGGAGGACCTCGCAGCCCATCTGCTCAAGGTGGAGCTGATGCCCGATGGCGTGGCCATCGAGGTGCGAACGTCGATCGCGCGGGACTGGCAGGATCGCCTGGGATACCACGACATGCTTGAACCCGCGCCGGAAGGTACGCTTCGGCTGATCCCTGGACAGAGGCCGGAGGTTCGCGGTGGTCGGACCTGGCTGAAGGCGGCAGGCGAGCGCGCCCGGCCGGACCGGACGTTGATCCGGGCGCTACGGCGGTCGCATGAAATTCTGCGGGAAAATGGCCTCGTGCCCGTGGCCGGACGAGGCGCTCTGCCGATGGGGCGGGGCGTCGCCGATCCCTACCAGCGCAAACTTGTCGAGCTCGCCTTTCTCGCGCCGGACATCCAGCACGCCATCATGCATGGACGACAGCCGCCAGGCCTGACTTTGCACCAGCTGCTTGACATCGATCTGCCCATCGAGTGGAGCGAGCAGCGACGGGTGCTGGATTTCGACAGGTCCTGATTCAACGGGTTGCAGGTCCTGTTCCCTGCGCTTGCAGGACCTGTTCCAGCCGATAGCAGGGCCTGTTTTTCTCCTGTTCTGTTCAGTGCGCATCGCGCAACAGCGCTAAAGAAAACCCGTTAGATCAGGTGTTTGCTACGAGGCCGGCTGTGCAGCCGGCCTCGTCACGACCGGTCGATTGCGGGGAACAGGACAACAGGGTGAAACTGTGTATGGCGGGGCGCCGCGAGAGACCGGCGACGCACAGGGGCGCTATTGCGCCGCTTACGGCGGCGGTTGCGCGAGACCAGTTGGCTAGGAAGCGGGAAAAGCGCCGCGTTATCCGCGGCTTGGGCGTCCAGCGTCGGTTGAGAGACGAATTTTCAGACTGAATGGCGGTGAGAGAGGGATTCGAACCCTCGATAGGCTTTCACCTATACACGCTTTCCAAGCGTGCGCGATCGACCACTCCGCCACCTCACCACAGGCCTTGAGGAGCGTGCGGCCCCTCGCGGAAGGCGCGCAATATACTCATGACGCCTTGCCGGGCAAGCGCCGTTTGAGCCTTTGGCGCCGCTGGGGCGCGTGCATTTGCGTGACCGCACTCCTATGTTTGCAGCCTGTCCCCTCCTGATCGGCCAAGCCCATGCTCTTCGCCAAGAAAACCTCCGAGCTTCCCTCCCCCGACACCGCCCTCCCGGGCCGGTCGAACCCCTTGCCCACCGCCGAGCTTCACTTCGTGAACGGCCGTCCGCTGAAGGGGCCCTATCCGGAAGGGCTGGAGGTCGCCGACTTCGCCATGGGCTGCTTCTGGGGCGTGGAGCGCAAGTTCTGGCAGGTTCCCGGCGTCTGGGTGACGGCCGTCGGCTATCAGAACGGGATCACCCCAATCCGACCTATGAAGAGGTCTGCAGCGGTCGCACCGGCCATGCTGAATCGGTTCGCGTGGTCTTCGATCCCCGCGTAGTCACCTATGAGGACCTGCTGAAGGTCTTCTGGGAGAACCACGACCCGACCCAGGGCATGCGCCAGGGAAACGACATCGGGACCCAGTACCGGTCGGGCATTTACGTCCACAACGACGCCCAGGCCGCTGCGGCCACGGCCTCGCTGCAGGCCTACCAGCAGGCGCTGTCGGCCAAGGGCTACGGCCCGGTCACCACCGAGATCGCCGAGGCGCCCGAGTTCTATTTCGCCGAGGACTATCACCAGCAGTACCTGGCCAAGAATCCCGCCGGCTACTGCGGCATCGGCGGCACGGGCGTCACCTGCCCGATCGGCGTCGGCGTCAGCGCTTGAACCGGACGGACGTCGAGCTTCTGGCGCTGGCCCTGCCGGCCGCCACCAAGGTGGTCCAGTGGGGCGGCGCGGACGTCTACAAGGTCGGCGGCAAGGTGTTCGCCATCTGTGGCCTTGGCGAGGCGCTGTCGTTCAAGGTCACGGAGATCGGCTTCGTGGTGCTCACCGACGAGGGCGGACCTGGCCGCCAGGCGCCTTACCTGGCCAAGGGGCAATGGGTTTCCGTCGATATCGATGACGTCGAACCCGAAGAGGTGGCCGGCTGGATCGCCACCTCCCACGAGTTGATCGCCGCCAAGCTGACCCGCAAGCTCCGGGCGGAGTTGGGCCTCTAGCTAGTGTCCCGGTCCAGCAGCCGCCGCACGTCGGCGATCGCCGCCGCGGCCGGCGAACTGCGCTGGCGCGAGAACAGCAGCGCGACCGCCGCCAGGGTGACCAGGGCGAAGGGGATGGGCCCGAAAAGCCAGGCCGCCGCCGCCAGCGCGAAGTAGTAGCCGCGCACGCCCCTGTTGAACGACGACAGCGCCGGATTCAGCAGCCGAGCCGCCGCCTCGCCGTACTCCGTCGCAAAGGCTTTGTCGGCGGTGTCGCGGGCGGCCCCGATCACCGCCAGGCAATAGTTCATCTGCCGGATGGCCCAGATGAATTCGAGCAGGCCGCGGGCGAGGGTCAGCAGCACCAGGGAAATCTGCGCCTCGAACAGCAGCCGGGAGGACGTCTTCAGCACCATCAGGCTCGAGGCGCTGCGGAACGCGCCTTCGCCGCCGAACAGCACGCCGGCGGCGCCGGCGATGAGGATGAGGTTCGACGAGGCGAAGAACGATGCGGAGTTCAGGGTGTGCCCGAGCAACTGGCCATCCATGAGCTTGTTTTCGCGCATCGTCATGGTCCGCATCCACGCGACGCGGATGATGGTCATGTCGGTGTTGATCAGGCCTCGGCCGCGCGCGAGCGTCCTCAGCAGCGGCTCGTAGGCGAGCCACACCGCGGCGAACAGGGCCAGGGCCGCCATGTCGGCGGAGGAGAGAGCTCGAACGAAGTTCACCAGGCCGTCCTGAACGCGACTACGCCTGGAATCCTAGGGCGCCGCCCACCGCCCGGCTAGAGGCGACCCGTCAGGACCAGGAGCAGCACGATCACCAGGATCAGGCCCATGCCGCCGGATGGGAAGTATCCCCACGAACTCGAATAGCCCCAGGTCGGCAAGGCGCCGATCAACAGGACGATCAGCACGATAAGCAGGATGGTTCCAAGGCTCACGAGCGCCTCCTCCGGTGCGGACCCTTAGGGGTCTTACCGAGGCAACGGTCGGCTTCGGCGCCGGTTCCTGCCGCCTAGCGGTCGGCCACGTCGGCGGTATGGACGGCGGCGTCGCCGCGCTTGACGCCAAGCGCGTAGAGCAGGCCGATGAACCAGCCCTTGTTCAACGGCAAGAGCAACAGGCTGATCACCGTCAGGGGGATCAAGGTCGAGGGCACGACGATCCAGGGCGAGACCTGCCAGATCGCCGGGAAGAGCAGCAGCGGCGCGACGACCAGGTGGCCGACCATCAGGATGGTGAAATAGGCCGGGCCGTCGTCGGCCGGATATTTGGCCAGGTCGTGGCCACAGGCCGGGCAGGTGGGCGAGACCTTCAGATAGGCGCGGAAGAGCTTGCCTTCTCCGCAATGGGGACAGCGGCCTTTCAGGCCGCGACGCATGGACTGCAAGAACATGAGCGCACCTGGTCGACGACGGGGCCACCGATAGGCCCTGCGTCCCCACAAGGGAAGGGCGCCAATGGCCGCAACGCGCCAGGAATTGTCCCGCAAGCCTGAACCCGCGCCCGCCTCCGCCTGTTTCAGCAAGACAAGCCACCATGTCCGGAGCAGTTCATATGGCCGCGACCAAGCCGTCGAAACCGGCGGAGGAGCATCCCCAAGCCCCGACCACGCCTGCGGAGGAAAGCTCCCGCAGGGCGCCGGACCACATCGTCAGCCCCGCCGAGAAGGCCAAGGTGGCGGAGGAGGCGTCCCGCGAGGAGGACGCCTGAAATCGCCTACCGCTTCATGTCGCTGGCGGCGCCTGTGACGGCCGCGCCGGCGGCCTGGGCGTCGCGGCCGAGGCCTTCGACGGTGTTGCAGGCGGACGCCATAAGCGCGGCGGCGACGGCGGCGAGGGCGATGATCTTGCGCATGGGTGAGCTCCCCTTCTTGGCGGAAGCTTCATGGCTGCGCTTCCAGGCCCTTTTTAGGCGTGGGTGTGGCGGCGGATCAATCGCGGTGGCGATCCGATGAGCGGGACGGTTGTCGCAGCCCTCATGCTGGCCCTGCACCTGGCGGTGATCGCCTTCAACCTGTTCGGCCTGGTCGCCATTCCGCTGGGCGCCTGGAGAGGCTGGCGCTTCGTGCGCGCCCGCGGCTGGCGGCTGCTGCACCTTGCCTCCCTCGCCGTGGTGGCGCTGCAGGCGGTGCTTGGCCGCGCCTGCTTCCTGACCATCTGGCAGGACGAGGCCGGCGGCGGCGTCGAGAGGCCGCCTCTGATCGCACGGACGATCAACAGCCTGATCTACTGGCCCCTGCCGCTATGGGTGTTCACCGCGGCCTATATGGCGGTCTTCGCGTATGTCCTGGCCCTGTGGTTCCTGGTTCCGCCCAGGCCTAGTCGGCGTCCATCTTCAGGGCGGCGATGAAGGCTTCCTGCGGGATCTCGACCTTGCCGAACTGCCGCATGCGCTTCTTCCCCTCCTTCTGCTTGTCGAGGAGCTTGCGCTTGCGGCTCATGTCGCCGCCATAGCACTTGGCCGTCACGTCCTTGCGCAGCGCCCGGATGGTCTCGCGGGCGACGATCCGGCCGCCGATCGCCGCCTGGATCGGGATCTGGAACATGTGCTGCGGGATCAGGTCCTTCATCCGTTCGACCATGGAGCGGCCCCGCGTCTCGGCGCGGCTGCGGTGGACCAGCATGGACAGCGCGTCCACCGGCTCGGAATTGACCAGGATCGACATCTTCACAAGGTCGCCCTCGCGATAGCCCTCGATCTGGTAGTCGAAGGAGGCGTAGCCCTTCGAGACGCTCTTCAGGCGGTCGTAGAAGTCGAACACCACCTCGTTCAGCGGCAGGTCGTAGACCACCAGGGCCCGGGCGCCGACATAGGACAGCTCCCGCTGCTCGCCGCGGCGGTCCTGGCAGAGCTTGATGACCGAGCCGAGGTACTCGTCCGGTGTCAGAATCGTCGCCTTGATCCACGGCTCGCTGATCGATTCGATCTTCACCGGGTCGGGCATGTCGGCGGGGTTGTGCAGGTCGATGACCGCGCCGTCGGTCATCGCGATCTTGTAGACCACGCTCGGCGCGGTCGCGATCAGGTCCAGGTCGAATTCGCGCGACAGCCGTTCCTGGATGATCTCCAGGTGCAGCAGGCCGAGGAACCCGCAGCGGAAGCCGAAGCCCAGGGCCGCGGAGGTCTCCATCTCGTAGGAGAAGCTGGCGTCGTTCAGGCGCAGCCGGCCGATGGCGGCGCGCAGGTCCTCGAAGTCGGCCGCGTCCACCGGGAAGAGGCCGCAGAACACCACCGGCTGCACCTCGCGGAAGCCGGTGAGCGCCGCGGCGGTCTGGCGCTTCTCGTCGGTGATGGTGTCGCCGACGGCGGCGTCGGACACCTGCTTGATCTGGGCGGTGATGTAGCCGACCTCACCCGGGCCGAGCTCGGCCACCTCGGTCTGCTTGGGCCGGAACACGCCGATGCGGTCGACCTGATAGGTCGCCCCGGCGTTCATCATGCGCACCCGCTGGCCGGCCTTCAGAACGCCGTCGAAGATGCGCACCAGCACCACGACGCCGAGATAGGGGTCGTACCAGGCGTCGACCAGCAGCGCCTTCAGCGGCGCGTCGCGGTCGCCCTTGGGCGGGGGCAGGCGGGTCACCACCGCCTCCAGCACGTCGGCGATGCCGACGCCGGTCTTGGCCGAGCACTCCACCGCGTCGGACGCGTCGATGCCGATGACGTCTTCGATCTGCTGGCGCACGCGATCAGGCTCGGCGGCGGGCAGGTCGATCTTGTTCAGGACCGGCACGATCTCGTGGTTGTTGTCGATCGCCTGGTAGACGTTGGCCAGGGTCTGGGCTTCGACCCCCTGCGAGGCGTCCACCACCAGGATCGAGCCTTCGCACGCGGCCAGGCTGCGCGAGACCTCGTAGGCGAAGTCGACGTGGCCGGGAGTGTCCATCAGGTTGAGGACGTATTCCTCGCCGTCGCGCGCGCGATAATGCAGGCGCACAGTCTGCGCCTTGATGGTGATGCCGCGCTCGCGCTCGATCTCCATGTTGTCGAGCACCTGCTCCTTCATCTCGCGCTGGCTGAGCGCGCCGGTCTCCTGGATGAGCCGGTCGGACAGGGTCGACTTCCCGTGGTCGATGTGGGCCACGATCGAGAAGTTGCGGATGCGGGAAAGGGGCGTCGTCATTTCGCCCCGCCTCTAGCACATTCGGCGCAGATCGCGAGTAGGGCGCGTGCGCTGGGCCCTCATGGTTAATCCGCCGTTAAGGCGGGCGGCCCCATTCATGCCTCTTGGGGATGTGAGGCTCGTTCAAGCTTCCAGGGAATAATTGCGACACATGGATCGCCGCACGCTTATCGTTTCAGGGCTCGCCACCGCCGGAGTCGCCGGGTGCGCCAGCGCCCAATCGACCGCCCCGGGCTCGTTGCCTCCGCCGTCGCCCAGCGCGACCGCCAATCCCAGCTATTCGACCGGCCAGGCCGAGACCTACAGCCGCGACGAGATCGTCAACAACGTCTCCGATTTCCTCGGCGTCACGGCCGAGGCCGCCGGCGGGGCGATCGAGCGGGTTTTCCAGGATAACGGCCGTCCCACCGCCTACGTCGCGGGTGAGGAGGGCAGCGCGGCCATCGTCGGCGGCGCCCGCTACGGCCGCGGCCTGCTCTACATGAAGAACCGCCAGCCCATCGAGGTGTTCTGGCAGGGCCCGTCCGTAGGCTGGGACTTCGGCGGCAACGCCAGCCGCGTCTTCACCCTCTGCTACAACCTCCACTACCCGGAAGTGATTTTCCAACGCTTCCCGGGGGTCGAGGGCTCGGCCTATCTGATCGGCGGCCTGGGCGTGAACTACCTGCGCTCCGACGACATCACCCTGGCGCCGATCCGCGCTGGCGTGGGGCTGCGACTCGGCGCGAATGTCGGCTATCTGGGCTTCAGCAGGACGCGTCGCTTCCTGCCCTTCTAATATCTGAGTTCAGCCGGCCGGGGGGCGGGTGCGACCGATCAGCGATACCAAGTGGCTGCACGTCCACACGCCTGCGGGCGACGAGTTCGTCTTCGTCGCCCGGCCGGAGATCAAGGATCGCAGCAAGGCGGCCGTGGTGCTCATCCACGACCTCTTTTCCACGCCTGGCGCGATGGCCGACTGGTTCGGCCGGCTGGAGCCCGAGGCCGAGGTCGTGCTGGCGGGACTGCCGGGCCATGGCAAGGCGCCGAGGTTCTCCGAGGGGGGCTGGACCAACCTGATCACAGCCTACGCCCGCAGCATCGACACCATCCTTCCGGGCCGTCGAGTGCTGGTGGTCGGCGCAGGCCTGGGCGGGACCATCGCCCTGGCGCTCGCCGCCCATCGCCGGGCCTGTGTGGCCCTGGATCCCCTGCTTTCCACCGCCGGCCTGTGGCCGCTGGAGGCCCGCATCCGCGCCGGTGAGGCCAGGGGCGAGGCCCTCGACCCCGACTTCCTCTTCACGACCATCGGCTGGCGGGACGGCGCCATCGCGGAGAACCGCGACTATGGGGAACTGCTCGACCGCATCCGCGCGCCGGTGTTCGTGCTTTCGGGAAGCGTCCCGCTCGGCGAGCCGCGCGACAGCCCGGCCCCTTCGCTGATGGACGGCGCGGCGCACGCGCGCCTGGCCGCCTATCCAGCCATCCGGATGGAGACCCTGGCCGGTTGCGGCCACGACCTGCTGCGCGAGGCGCCCGAGGCCTGTCGCGAGCTCATCTTGGGCGAACTCGCCCGCGCCTGAGGGGCCGGCGCGCGGCCGGCCCCTGACGTGGATCAGGCGCGCAGCTTGGCGCCGGTCGCCTTCTCGGCCGCCGCGACCACCTTGGCCGACAGCGCCTCGATCTCGGCCTCGGTAAGGGTCTTCTCCCGCGGCTGGACCAGGATCTCGACCGCCACCGACTTGAAGCCTTCCGGCACGCCGGTCCCGCGATAGACGTCGAACACCCGCGCCTCCTTGATCAGCGCCTTGTCGGCGCCGGCCACGGCCTTGGTCAGGTCCGCCGCGGCGACGTCCTCGGCCACCACGAAGGCGAAGTCACGGCTCAGCGGCATCAGCGGGGAGAGTTCCAGCGCCGCCTTGGTCTTGGTCGCCTTCTTCTTCGGCTCGGGCAGGTTGTCGAGCACCAGCTCGAAGCCCAGCACCGGCCCCTCGACGTCCAGCGCCTTGAGGATGCGCGGATGGATCTCGCCGAACTCGACCAGGGTGTTCTTGCCCAGGCGCAGGGCGCCGGCCCGGCCCGGATGCCACCAGTCCGACAGGCCGGCTTGCGAGACCTGCAGCGAGCCGGTCGGCGCGCCCAGGTCGTCCAGCAGGGACAGCACGTCTCCCTTCAACTCGTAGAGCGCATCGGCCGTCACACCGTCCCAGCGGCGTGGCGCGTGCGGCGCCACCACGGCGCTGATGGCGGTCATCTGGTCGGCCGGCTGGTCGCCCTTGTAGAATGGGCCGATCTCGAACAGCGCCACGTCCGGGAAGCCGCGCCGTGCGTTGCGGCCGGCCGCGTCGATCAGGTTCGGCAAGATCGACGGACGCATGCAGTCGAGGTCCGAAGCGATCGGGTTGGTGACCACCAGCTCGTCCTGCCCGCCGCCGAACAGCGTCGCGACCTCGCGCTTGCAGAAGCTCCAGGTGATGGTCTCGGCATAGCCCTTGGCGGCCATGGCCCGGCGGCCGGCACGCATGCGCCCCTGGCGGGCGGTCAGCACGCCGCCGGCGGCCGGCGGAACCTCGGGCAGGGGCGTGGCGGGCAGGGCGTCATAGCCCTCGATCCGCGCCACTTCCTCCACCAGGTCGGCCTTCCCCTCCACGTCGCGACGCCAGGTGGGCGGCGTCACCGCATCGCCGTCCAGCTTGAAACCGAGGTCGGCCAGGATCTGGTCGATCCGCTCGCTGGGCAGGTCCAGGCCCGAAAGCTGGCGGACATAGCCGCGGTCGAAGGCGATCGGGCCCGGCGCAGCCGGCGCCTCGCCGACCACGGTGACTTCGGAAGGCTCGCCGCCGCAGAGTTCCAGGATCAGCTTGGTCGCAAGCTCCAGCCCCGGGACCTGGCTGGCCGGGTCCACGGTGCGCGCGAAGCGGTACTGCGCGTCCGAGGTGATGCCGGTCGTCCGGCCGGTCTGGGCGATGCGGATGGGGTCGAACCAGGCGCTTTCCACGAAGACGTCGGTGGTCTCGTCCGAGCAGCCGGTCGAGGTTCCGCCCATCACGCCGCCCAGGCCGATGACGCCGGAGCCGTCGGCGATGACGGTGATCTCGGGCGTCACCGCATAGGTCTTGCCATCCAGGGCCTCGACGCTCTCGCCGTCCTTGCCGGCGCGGGCCTCGATGAAGCCGCCGGCCAGCTTGGCCGCGTCATAGACGTGCAGCGGCCGGGCGCGGTCGTAGGAAATCAGGTTCGTGACGTCGACCAGCGCGTTGATGGGCCGAAGGCCGATCGAGGTCAGTTTCTGCTGCAGCCAGGCCGGCGAGGGGCCGTTCTTCACCCCGCGGATCAGGCGGCCGGCGAACTGGCGGCACCCGTCCGAGCCGTCCAGGCGGATCTCGACCGGGTTGGCGAACTTGCCCGCCACCGGCGCGACCGAGACGTCCTTCAGCTTGCCGAGGCCTGCAGCGGCCAGGTCGCGGGCGATGCCGACGACGCCCAGCCAGTCGGGACGGTTCGGCGTCACCTCGAAGTCGATCACCGCCTCAAGGCCCAGGGCCTGGGCCACCGGCGTCCCGACCGCCAGGCTGTCGGGCAGTTCCATGATCCCGTCGGATTCGGAGGCGACCTCGAGCTCGGACGCCGAGCAGAGCATGCCGTTGGACACCACGCCCCGCACCGGCTTCTCGACCAGGGTCACGCCGAGGCCGGGCACATAGGCGCCGATCGGGGCGTAGACGATGGTGATGCCGGCCCGCGCGTTCGGCGCGCCGCAGACGATCTCCAGCCGCCCGTCCTTGGTGTCCACCTGGCAGACGCGCAGGCGGTCGGCGTTGGGGTGCTGCACGGCCTCGACGATCTTGCCGACCGAGAAGGCGGCCAGCTTGGAGGCCGGATCATCCACATGCTCGACCTCGAGGCCGGCCATGGTCATGGCGTCGACGACCTGCTGGACGCTGGCGTCGGTGTCGAGGTGGTCTTTCAACCAGGACAACGTGAACTTCATTGTCGTCTCTTCCTAGATCCTCCCCCGTGGGGAGGGCGGAGTTCTCAGGCAGCTCTCCTGATGGGAGAGCATTGATCGGTAAGGCTCAGGAGAGCCCGGTCGCCGGGTTCGGCGCCGCATAGGGGCTGAAGCCGTAGTGCTCCAGCCAGCGGACGTCGCTAGCGAACATGTCGCGCAGGTCGGGCATGCCGTACTTCAGCACGCCCAGGCGATCGACGCCGCAGCCGAAAGCGAAGCCCTGCCAGACGTCGGGATCGAGCCCGCAATTGCGCAGCACGTTCGGGTGCACCATTCCGCAGCCGAGGATTTCCAGCCAGTCGGTCCCCTGGCCGATCTTCACCTCGCCGCCGGAGCGGTCGCACTGCACGTCCATCTCGGCGCTGGGCTCGGTGAACGGGAAGTGGTGCGGGCGGAAGCGGGTGACGACTTCCGGCGTCTCGAAGAACCGGGACAGGAAGGTTTCCAGCGTCCACTTCAGGTGGCCCATGTGGATCGCCTTGTCGATCACCAGGCCCTCGATCTGGTGGAACATCGGCGTGTGGGTCTGGTCGCTGTCCTTCCGGAAGGTGCGGCCCGGCACGATGATGCGGATCGGCGGCTCCTGCCCGTTGGCGATCCAGGACGGCAGCTTCTCGTTGACCTTGTGCATCACCCGCACCTGCACCGGGCTGGTGTGGGTGCGCAGCACCTTGCGCTCGCCGTTGGCATCTTCCGGTAGGAAGAAGGTGTCGTGCATCTCACGCGCCGGGTGCTTCTCGGGGAAGTTCAGGGCGGTGAAGTTGTTGAAGTCGGTCTCGATGTCCGGGCCTTCGGCGACCGAGAAGCCCATCTCGGCGAAGACCGCGATCATCTCGTCCATGACCTGCATGGTCGGGTGGACGCTGCCCTTGCGGCGGGGCGGGGCCGGCAGCGAAAGGTCCACGCGCTCGGCCGCCAGCTTGGCGTCGAGGGCGGCGGTCTCCAGCACCGTCTTTCGGGCGGCGATGGCGCTCTGCACCCGGTCGCGCAGGCCGTTGATCTGGGGGCCGCGCTCGCGGCGTTCGTCCGGGCTCATGCCGCCGAGCGACTTGAGCAGCTCCGAAATGGAGCCGGACTTGCCGACGGCGGCCACGCGCACGGCCTCAAGGGCCGCGAGGTCGCCGGCCGCTTCCACGGCGGCGAGGATTTCAGCTTCGAGTTGGGCGGTCATGACGGGCTCTTTAGAGGGGCTTCGTCTGGAGTGAAATCCCTTCCTCACCTGCGAAGCTTGGCGGAGCGGGGAGGGGGACCACGCGCCAGCGTGGTGGAGGGAGGCGAGACCGGATGGCGAGCTTGCTATGGAGACAGCAAAAAGCCCTCCGGCGGTTCAGGCCGGAGGGCTCTTGTTAGGTCGTTGAGTCCGGGGACTCAAATGGCCTCAAGCCAGCGCGGCGCGAACCTTGTCGGCGATGGCCTTGAAACCGACCGGATCGGCGCCCGCGATGTCGGCGAGGACTTTGCGGTCGACTTCGATCCCGGCCTTATCAAGGCCGTAGATAAACTGCGAGTAGGTGAAGCCTTCCAGGCGAGCCGCAGCGTTGATGCGCTGGATCCACAGCGAACGGAAGTTGCGCTTGCGGACCTTGCGATCGCGGTAGGCGTACTGGCCGGCCTTGTCGACGGCGGCCTTGGCGGTGCGGATGGTGTTCTTGCGGCGGCCGTAGAAGCCCTTGGCCTGCTCCAGAACCTTCTTGTGCTTGGCGTGGGCGACGACGCCCCGTTTCACGCGAGCCATGTGTCAGTTCTCCTTAGAGGCCGTAGGGGATCCAAAGCTTGACGATCTTGGTGTCAGCTTCGGTCATCACCTTGGTGCCACGGTTCTGACGAATGTACTTCGCGGAGTGGCTGATGAGGCGGTGGCGCTTGCCGGCCACACCGGCCTTCAGCTTGCCCGACGCGGTCATCTTGAAGCGCTTTTTCACGCCAGATTTAGTCTTCAGCTTCGGCATTTCTCTGCGGAACCTCACGGCCCCGTCCTCTGGTGTATTGATGAGCCGCCCTGGCATGCCTTTGGCCAGACGACTCCGAAGAGCGGGGCGTTTACGCGAAAGGGGCAGCAAAGGCAAGGGTTTGAGTCTGCGCTGCGGCGACTCGCCCGCCTCGGCTATAGATTTCGGATCGGCCGCGAATGAGGTCCGGATGGCCCGTTCCATACATCGCAAGCGCCCTCCTGTCGTGGGGCCGCTGGTCGCGCGTCCCAGCCTGATGCTGGCGATCGCCACCGGGCTCCTGGTCTGGGCGGCCTGTCGCCTGGCGCCGTATGGTCCGAACTCGCTGATCTCGGCGATCCTGGCCTGGGACGCTGTCTGCCTGGTCTTCTTCGTCGCCACCCTTCGCCGGATGTGGGGGGCGGACGCCGCGCGCATCCGCGTGGTCGCCGAGGGGCAGGACGAGGGGCAGGGGGTGATCCTCGCCCTGATTCTGGCCGCGGTCGCCGCCAGCATCGGCGTCGTCGCCGCCGAGCTTTCCGCGGCCAAGATCGATCAGGGCGTGGCCCGCGCCGTGCGGATCGCCCTCGTCTTCGCCACGGTCGCCGCCTCCTGGTTCATGGTGCAACTGGTCTTCGCCCTGCACTACGCCCATGAATACTACGGCCGCAGCGACAGCGGCGAGACCGACCCCCGCGGCCTGCTGTTCCCGGGCGGTGAGCCGCCGGACTATTGGGACTTCGTCCACTTTTCAGTCATCATCGGCGTCGCCTGTCAGACCGCGGACATCGCCTTCACCTCCCAGCGCCTGCGCCGGCTGGGCACGGTCCACGGCGTCGTCGCCTTCGTCTTCAACACGGTCGTCCTCGCCCTGACGATCAACCTGCTGGCGGGGTTGTTCTAGGGCGAAAGCGCGCGCGGTTTCGCCGCTCGATCGGGCTTTGACTCTCGGGCTCTAAGCGGCCCGCAAGGTCCGCCGCATGATCTGCAGGGCCAGCGCAGTGGCCGGCATGATCAGGATCGCCGTGACCACGAAAGCCGCGCCGGGGTTGACCAGCGAGAAGAGCTGGCCCGCATAGATCGGGCCGCCGATGCGGGCGAGGGCCATGTTGGACATGTTGAGGCCGAGGAACTCGCCCTGCCGATCGGGCGGCGTCGCCTGCGAGATCAGGGCGGTCAGGCAGGGAAAGCAGATCGACTGGCCGAAGCAGACGAAGGCGAAGCCGATCATCGCCACGTGCCAGGTGGGCGAGAAGAACTGGAAGCCCATACCGATCCACATGGCCACCAGGCCGGCGGTCAGCACCCTGGGCTCGCCATGCCGACGTACCAGCCGTCCCGTCAGGATCGCCTGGCAATAGGCGCCCAGCACCCCGATCGCCATGAAGGCGAAGCCGATCTGTCTCGGTCCCCAGCCGAAGCGCTGCTCGGTCCAGAGGCCATAGGTCGCTTCGATGCCGGCGAAGCCTGAGACGGTGATGAAGCTGATGATCATCACCCGGGCGATCACCGGGTGGGCGAAGGCCTCGCGCAGGGCTTCGATCTGCGGAACCCGCGCCCCGGTCTTCGGTTCGGGCCGGCTCTCGCGCACGAAGATGGCCACCGCCGCCGCCGAGGCCAGGCCGAACCCCGCGGCGGCGAAGAGCGGGATCTGGAAGCCCAGCGGGCCGAGTTCCGGATGCGCCAACAGCCCGCCGATCGCCGGGCCGATCATGAAGCCCAGGGAGAAGGCCGAGCCCATCAGCCCCATCTTGCCTGCCCGCTCTTCCGGCCGGGTGATGTCGGCCAGCGCGCCTTGCAGGGTGGAGATGTTGCCCGACAGGAAGCCGCCGACGAACCGCGCGGTGAAGGCCAGCCAGATGGTCGGGGCGAAGGCCAGGGCGACATAGCTGAGGGCCCCGCCGGCGATGGTGATCATCAGCACGGGGCGCCGGCCGACCCGGTCGGACATCCGCCCCCAGAACGGCTCGCCCAGGAACTGGCCGAACGAATAGGCCGAGAACAGGATGGCGATCTGCCAGGCCGGCGCATCCAGCGCCTTGCCGAAGAACGGCAGCAAAGGAATCACCAGCCCGAAGCCGGCGATGTTCAGGAAGATCACCGAGAGCAGGACGATCAACGCGCGGTTGTCGTCCTGGCGGGGCGTGTCGCCGCTCATTCCGCTGCGGCCCGGGCCTCGTCGCTGGTCACGGCGCGGGCGGCCACCACCCGGCGGCTGGCGGCCAGGGCCAGCATGATCGTCGGGATCATCATCAGCGCGCCCATCAGGAACGGGCCGTCCAGGACCACCGGGAACACCAGGCCGGCGCAGAATGGCCCCACCACCCGCGCCAGGGCGCCGGTGGCGTTGTTGAGGCCCAGGATCTGGCCCGTCCGGTGCGGGTCGGCGCTCTGCGAGATCATGGCCGCGACATTGGGCCAGGCCACCGACTGGCCGATGGCGGTCAGGCACATGAAGGCGATGACCATCGGCATGTTGGTGGAGAACACCTGCGAGGCCGAGGCGATGGCGGTCATCGACATGCCGACCGCCAGCATCCTGCCTTCGCCGTACCGTTCGGAAAGCCGGCCGGTGACGAAGGTCTGCGTCAGGGCCGCGGCGATGCCGGTGAAGGCGAAGACGACGCCGATCTCCCGCGGGCCCCAGTTGAACTTGGCCTGCGACCAGAGGCCGAAGGTGCTCTCGATGCCGGTGAAGGCGAAGCCGACCAGGAAGGTCAGCAGCATCAGCCGCCCGATGATCGGATGGCTGACCGCCTCGCCGATCGCGCTCCAGGGGCTGGGGCGATGGGTGATGGCCTCTTCGCGCGTGTTGCTCTCGCGAATGACCAGGATGATCGCCAGCACGCAGAGCGCAGCCAGGCCCGAGGCGATGAACAGCGGGACCTGGAAGCCGATCGGCCCGGCGTTCGGGTGGGCGAAGATGCCGCCGATGGAGGGGCCGACGATGAGGCCGACGTTCCAGGCCGCGCCTTGGTAGGAGAGCTGGCGCGCCCGCTTCTCGGGCGGCGTGACGTCGGCGATGTAGCCCTGGACGACTGCGCCGTTGCCGGCCGCCAGCCCGCCCAGGAGCCGGATCACGAAGGCGACCCAGATATTGGGGGCGAAGGCGAGGGCCAGGTAGCAGAGGCAGTTGCCGGAGATGGTCGAGATCAGCAGCGGCTTGCGGCCGTACTTGTCCGAAAGCCGGCCCCAGAAGGGCTCGCCGAAGAAAGCGCCCACCGAATAGGCCGAGAAGATCAGGGCGATCTGCCAGGCCGGGGCGTCGAACGACTTCGCATAGAAGGGCAGCAACGGGACGATGATCCCGAAGCCGAGCATGTTGATGAAGATGACGGCTATGAGGGACGGCGCCGCCAAGGGCGACGGGCTCGCCCGCCGGGGCGCGGAGTCGGACATGTGAACGCTGGTAAGCGGACCGGCGTTACGCCGCAAGTCCGACCTTCTCGCTGGGTTGTCTGTGGCGAACGGAGGAGGCGACCGTGGCGTACCGGCCACATGAAAACGGCCGCCCAGGAGGACGGCCGTTTCGTAAATCCAGCGGTGAGGCCGATCCTAGCGAGGCGCCAGGATCATGATCATCTGGCGGCCTTCCATGCGCGGCTCGTACTCGACCTTGGCCACTTCGTCGAAGTCGGCCTTGACCTGCTGGAGCAGCTTCATGCCAAGTTCCGGGTGGGCCAGCTCGCGACCGCGGAAGCGAAGGGTGACCTTCACCTTGTCGCCTTCGTCGAAGAAGCGATGCATCGCCTTGGTTTTGACGTCGTAGTCATGGGTGTCGATATTCGGGCGGAGCTTGATCTCCTTGATCTCGACGACCTTCTGACGCTTGCGCGCTTCGTTCTTCTTCTTCTGTTCCTGGAACTTGAACTTGCCGTAGTCCAGGATCTTGCAGACCGGCGGATCCGCATTCGGGACGATCTCGACCAGGTCGAGGCCGGCTTCTTCGGCGGCTTCCATAGCGGCCGAAGTTGGCATCACCCCCTGCTTCTCGCCATGCTGGTCGATAAGCAGAACCTTGGGGACGCGGATCTCATCATTGATGCGCGGTCCGTCTTTGACGGGCGGCGCCTGCATCGGGCGGCGAATAGGCTTTCGCTCCTAGAGCTGTTGTAACGGATATGGCCGGCAGCAGAGGGCTCCGGTCAGCCCGCCATATATGACTAAGGCGCCCGGCCCAATCAAGCGGCGCTAGGCCTGCGGAAGCAATGCGTTGGCGGCCTGTAGAACCTCGGCCACAGGCAGGTCGGCCAGATTCCCCGCCCGCAGCACGGTCACCTGGCCCCGCGGCGCGGCGAGCTGAGGGTCGGATGCGCTCGAGAACAGCACCACGGTTGGCGCGCCGGTGGCTGCGGCCAAGTGCAGCGGCCCGGTGTCGTTGCCGACCACCAGGGCGGCCTTGGCGCCCAGCACCGCGATGCGGGCGAAGTCGGTGCGGCCGGTCAGGTCCCGCGCCCGCGGCACCTCGCGCTGGATCTGCCGGGCCAGGGCGCTTTCCTGCGGCCCGCCGATGATCACGATGTCATAGCCGCGGTCGAAGAGGATTTTGCCGAGCTGGCCGTACCGCTCGGCCGACCAGCGCTTGTCCAGCCGGTGGGCCGATCCGCCCGGAATGAACAGGGCATAGGGCTTGGGCTTCACGCCCCCCGGCACCGGCCGGGTCTCGGACGGCTTGGGCAGCACCCAGGAAAGATCGGGCCCCGGCGCGGTCCCCGGCTCGGTCGGTGCATCTGGCCAGATGCCGGCGTACTTGAGCTGGTCGGCGTGCCGCTCCAGCGTGTGCATGCGGTTGCGGTTGGGGTTCTTGTGCGGCAGCGAGCACCCGGCGGCGATGCCCGACCAGTCGGGCGGGAAGGGCGCCAGCATGTGGAAGATCCGCGCCGACTGGGCCGAGGTCTGCAGGTCGTAGACCCGGTCGTACTTGGCGCCCTTCAGCCGCTTGCGCAGGGCCAGCCACTCGCCCAGCCCGCCCGGACGCCCGTCGGTTTCGACCGCATTGAAATAGGGGCAGGCCTTGGCCAGCGACTCGAACGGCGGCGTGGTCAGCAGGGTGATGTGGGCGCGCTTGTGCGCCTGGCGGATCTTCTTCATCGCCGCCAGCGCCAGGACGAAGTCGCCCAGGGCCGACAGCTTGATAACCAGGATCTTGCGGACTTCCTTGGCCATCAGCCGAGCTGCTCCCCGCGGCGGGTCGCGAGCACGCGAGCATAGGCCTCGAGGGTGGCCTCGCACATGGCCTCGACGGAATAGAGCCGCCGCGCGCGATTGGCCGCGGCCTGACCCATGGCGGCCAGCCGGGCCGGGCCCAACTCCACCGCCTTGGTCATGGCGGCGGCCCAGGCGTCGGCGTCGTCGACCTTCACCAGCCAGCCGGTCTCGCCATGGATCACCGTCTCGGTGGTTCCTCCGTGATTGGAGGCCAGCACCGGCTTGCCCATCACCTGCGGTTCGACCGCCGTCCGCCCGAAGGCTTCCGGCTTGGTGCTGGGCAGCATGGCCAGGTCACAGATCTGATAGGCCGCCGGCATGTCGTCGCAGTGGCCGACCAGGCGGATCTGCTCGTCCAGCCCGGCTGCGGCGATGGCCGCCTCGACCTCCTGGCGATAGTCCGTCCGGCCCTGGTCGTCGCCGACGAACAGGATCAGGAAGTCGTCGCGGTTCATCCGCCGGGCGGCCTCGATCGCCAGCAGATGCCCCTTGATACGGGTCAGGCGGCCGGCCAGCAGCAGCTTCACCCGCCGGTCCTTGGGATCCACGCCCCAGGCGGCCCGGAGTTGGTCCACCCGCTCGGGCGCCACCCAGCTCGGATTGAACCGCTCAAGGTCCACCCCACGCGGAATGGAGACGATCCTGGCCGGGTCGATCCTGTGTTCGGCCAGCACATGGTCGCGGGTGTAGTCGGAATTGGCGATCACCAGGTCGCCGCGGGTCATCACCGCATTGTACCAGCGCTTGAGGCTGTTCTTCGCGCCATAGACCCCGTGATAGGTGGCCACGAACGGCGTCTTGGTCGCCTGCGCCGCCCACAGGGCCGAGAAGGCCGGCGCCCGGCTGCGCGCATGCACGATCGAGACCTTCTCGCGGCGGATCAGGTCCGCCAGCCGCGCAGCGTTGCCCAGCATCACCAGCGGGTTCTTGGTCTGCACCGGCATCTGCGCCAGGCGTCCGCCGTCGGCCTCCAGCCGCGCGGTCATGCGCCCGCCCCGTGTGGCGACGAGCGCCTTGCCGCCGGCGCGCACCACCGCGTCGGCGATATCGATCGTCGTCTGTTCGGCCCCGCCGGTGTCGAGCTCGGGCACGACCTGCAGGAGTGTGAAGTCGGGGGGAAGGGTCACGCGTTCTGCATAACGCAAGCATCATGCAGGTAAAGCCCGCGGAGGCGCTTAACGATGTCACAAGCCCGCGTTATGAGGCCGTCCATGGTTGAGACGGCGGGATTCCTTGAGCGCCCTGACGGCGCGAAACTGGCTTGGCGGCGCATCGAGGGCGAAGGCCCCACCGTCGTCTGGCTGGGCGGGTTCAGGTCGGACATGGCCGGAACCAAGGCCCAGGCCCTGGCCGACTGGGCCGCCTCGGCGGGCCGGCCTTACGTCCGCTTCGACTATTTCGGCCATGGCGAGTCAGAGGGCGACTTCGCCCACGGCACGATCACCCGCTGGCGCGAGGACGCCCTGGCGGTGCTGGACAAGCTGGTGATGGGCCAGGCGGTGCTGGTTGGCTCGTCCATGGGCGGCTGGCTTTCCTGCCTGACCGCAGCCGCCATCCCCGACCGCATCCATTCCCTGGTGCTGATCGCCCCCGCGCCGGATTTCACCGAAAAGCTCATGGCGCCGGAAATGACTCCGGCCGATCGCGCGGCGCTGGAGGAGGCCGGCGTCTGGTGGCGGCCCTCGGAATACGGCGATCCCTATCCGATCAGCCGCAACCTGCTGGAGGACGGCGCACGCTGGTCGATCCTACCTGGACCGGTCAATCTCGACATGCCGGTCCGCATCCTGCAGGGCGGAGCCGACCCGGACGTTCCCTGGCGTCATGCGCTGGAACTGGCCCAGGCGATCCATGGCGAGGACGTGGTCTTCACCCTGATCAAGGACGGCGACCATCGCCTGTCGAGGCCGCAGGACATCGCTCGCCTGATCGCGGCGATTGAGGAGGTCCTGGCCTCGCCGCGCTGACCCGAGGCCGTCATCCCCCTGCCTTCAGGATCGCCGCCAGGCCTTCGCGATAGGTCGGAAAGGCCGGCCGCCAGCCCAACTCGGCCTTGGCCTTGGCGTTCGAGACCCGCTTGGTCTCGTCGTAGAACCGCCGCGCCTGGGGCGGCATGGCGCCGAAGTCCACCAGGCGTTCTGGCGGCGCCTCGACACCCAGTAGCTGCGCCGCATAGGCGATCACCGCGCTGTTCGGCGCCGGCTCGTCGTCGCACAGGTTGTAGATCCCGCCGGCCCGAGGCCTGGCGATCGAGGCCTCCAGTCCGGCGGCCAGGTCTTCCACGTGGATGCGGCTGAAGACGTGGCCGGGCAGGGCGTAGCGTATCGCGCGGCCGTCCCGCAGCCGGTCGAAGGCGGACCGGCCAGGACCGTAGATCCCCGGCAGCCTGTGAACAGTCACGGTCAGCCCCATGCCGCGACCGACCTCCAGCCAGTCGCGCTCAGCCGCCACCCGGCGCGCGCCCTCGGGCGAGCGGGCGGCCAGCGAGCTCTCCTCGAACACCCAGCCGCCACGCCGGTCGCCATAGACGCCGGTGGTGGAGAGGTAGCCGATCCAGTCGGGAAACGCCCCGGCCCTGGCCAGGGCCGGGACCAGCACCTGCAGCGCAGGGCAGCCCTCCGGTCCCGGCGGAGTCGCGACCAGGACCGCCTGGGTCCGCCCGAGCCGCTCGGCGATGGCGGCCTTGTCGCCGGCCGGGACGGGATCGATACCGTCGGCCCGCATGGCCGCGGCGGCCTCCGGGTCACGATAGGTGGCCGAAACCGCCCAGCCCTTGGCGGCCATCCGGCGCGCCAGGGCCTTTCCCGCGAACCCGTATCCGTAGATCAGGAGCCGCAAGGGCTACAGCAGCTCCTTGATCGCCTTGCGGGCGGCGTCGGCGAACTCCGGCCGTTGCAGCGCGAAGGCGATATTGGCCCGCAGCAGGCCGATCTTGTCGCCGCAGTCATAGGTGACGCCCTCGTACTCCAGGGCGTGGAAGTCCTGCGTCTTCATCAGCTCGGCCATGGAGTCGGTGAGCTGGATCTCGCCGCCGGCGCCCTTCCCCTGCCTTTGCAGCAGGTCGAAGATTTCCGGTTGCAGGACATAGCGGCCCGAGATGAAGAGGTTGGAGGGTTCGGTCCCCGGCGCGGGCTTTTCCACCATGCCGGTCATGCGGTTCAGACGGCCGTCCTGCCCGTCCAGCGCCACGATGCCGTACTTGTGCGCCTCGCCCTCCGGAGCGGGCTCGACCACCACGATATTGCCGCCGGTTTTCTCATGCGCGGCGATCGCCTGAGCCAGGGCGGGAGTCTTGGCCGCCATCAGCATGTCCGGCAGCATCACCGCGAAGGGTTCGTCCCCGATGATGTCCCGGGCGCACCACACCGCATGACCCAGGCCCAGCGGCGCCATCTGGCGCACGAAGCTCATCGAACCGGGGGTCAGAATATCCCGGCGCACCTCGGTCAGGACGTCCAGCTTGCCCTTGGCCTCCAGGGCGCCCTCGATCTCGGGATTCCCGTCGAAGAAATCCTCGATCGCGCCCTGGCCGCGGCTGGTGATGAACACGAAGTGCTCGATCCCCGCGGCGCGAGCCTCCTCGATCACGTAGGACAGTATCGGCCGGTCGAAAACGTTCAGCAGGTTCTTTGGCGTGGCCCTGGCTACGGGCAGAACCCGCGTCCCCAGACCAGCCACTGGCAACACCGCCTTACGCACGCGCTTTGTCATGCATCCTCCGATTGTTCCCCGACGTTATGAGGGGATGCGCGAAATTTGCGGTCACGCCCAGCGCAAATCTTCGGCAAGCGCCTGCAAATTTGACGATCTGCCCGTTTCATGAACGGAGTTGGGAACTCACGAGAGCGTGACCTGTTCTCGTGGCGCTATCGATCATCTGTAAAAAGGGCGTTTCATGAACTTCCGCAGCTACTCGACCATCGTCGCCGCTTCGGCCCTGGCCCTCACCCTGGCCGCTTGCAACAAGCCGGCTGAGGAGCCGGCCGCCGTCGACACCACCACTCCGCCGGCCGACACCATGACGGCGACGCCGCCGGCCGATGCGGCCACCACGCCGCCAGCCACCGGCTCGATGGCGACCACGCCGCCCCCGGCCGACGCCATGACGACGACCCCGCCGCCTGCGGATACGACGACGCCGCCCGCGAAGTAGGCGGCTACTCTACAGTCACCGATTTGGCGAGGTTGCGCGGCTGGTCGACGTCGGCGCCCTTCTGAACGGCCACGTGATAGGCCAGCAGTTGGATGGGCGCCGAGAAGACCAGCGGCGCGATCAGCGGATCGCACTTCGGCGCCGTGACCACCACGCGCGCGCCGGCCGGTGCGTTCCGCTCGCCTTCGGGGTCGGTGATGAAGACGACCTGGCCGCCCCGGGCCATGACCTCGCTCATGTTCGAGGCCGACTTTTCGAAATAGCTATCGAAGGGCGCCAGGATGACGATCGGCGTCGCCTCGTCCACCAGGGCGATCGGGCCGTGCTTCAGTTCGCCGGCGGCATAGCCCTCGGCGTGGATATAACTGATCTCCTTGAGCTTCAGCGCGCCTTCCAGGGCCATGGGATACATCGGCCCACGGCCCAGATAGAGCACGTCGCGGGCCTTGGAGACGTCCACCGCGATCGCGCGGACGGCCTCTTCCAGATTGATCGACTCGGCGATCAGGCGCGGCGCCTCCAGCAGCACGCGCACCAGCCGGTTCTCCTCGGCCTCGTCGATCTTGCCGCGCTGGCGGGCGGCGGCCACGGCCAGGGCGCTCAGCATGGCGACCTGGGCGGTGAAGGCCTTGGTGGAGGCCACGCCGATTTCCGGCCCGCAGTGGATCGGCCAGATCACGTCGGCTTCCCGGGCGATGGTCGATTCCACTGTGTTCACCAGGGCCGCGCTCTGCATCCCCTTGGCCTGGCAGTAGCGGAAGGCGGCGAGGGTGTCGGCGGTCTCGCCTGACTGCGAGATGGCGATGGCCAGCGAGCCGGCGTTCAGGGCGGGTTCGCGGTAGCGGAACTCCGAGGCGACCTCGACGTCGACCGGCAGATCGGCCATCCGCTCGATCAGATACTTGCCCAGCAGGCCGGCGATATAGGCCGTGCCGCAGGCCACGATCTGGATGCGGTCGATCTTGGCGAAGTCGATGTCGCCGGGGATCTTCGTGCGCGTGGTCAAGGTGTCCACATAGGCCGCGATGGTGCGCTGGCACCCTTCCGGCTGGTCGTGGATCTCCTTTTCCATGAAGTGGCGATAGTTGCCCTTCTCCATCACCGCGGCGGAGGCGGGCAGGGTCTTGATCGGGCGCTCGACCAGCGCGCCGCCGGCGTCGAAGATCCGCGCGCTGCCGTGGTCGATGATCACGTAGTCGCCGTCTTCCAGATAGGCGACCCGGTTGGTGAACGGGCCGAGCGCCAGCCCGTCGGAGCCGACGAACATCTCCCCGTCGCCATAGCCGACCGCCAGCGGCGGGCCGTTACGCGCGCCCATGACCACGTCGGTGTCGCCGCCGACCAGCACGGCCAGGGCATAGGCGCCGCTCAGCCGGTCCAGCGTGGCCTTGAACGCCGCCAGCGGCTCCAGGCCGGCGTTCAGGTTCTCGTCGATCAGGTGGGCCACGACCTCGGTGTCGGTGTCGCTGGCGAACACGCGGCCCTTGGCCTCCAGTTCGGCGCGCAGTTCCGCGAAATTCTCGATGATGCCGTTGTGCACCACCGCCACGCGGCCGGCGATGTGCGGGTGGGCGTTGCGTTCGGTCGGCGCGCCGTGCGTGGCCCAGCGGGTGTGGCCGATGCCGGTGGCGGCGACCAGCGGCTGGCGCTCCAGCACCGCCTCCAGCTCGCGCAGCTTGCCGGGCGCGCGGCGGCGTTCCAGCACCCCGTTCACCTGCGCGGCGACCCCGGCGCTGTCATAGCCGCGGTACTCCAGGCGCTTCAGGCTTTCCACCAGCCGTCCGGCCACCGGAGACTTCCCGACGATTCCGATGATGCCGCACATGCCGACTGGTTCCTTTCATCGCGCGCAAGCGTGATAATCCTGCGTCGCCTTTAGCATTCGCAAATGCGACGTCGACTAAATCTGAGTTTCGTATCGTTTCGGGAAGACGCATGAGCAAGCGCGCCTACTTCGGCACCGACGGCATCCGCGGGGAAGCCAACAGCCATCCGATGACCGCCGAGGTGGCGCTGCGCGTCGGGCTGGCCGCCGGCAAGCTCTTCATGTCGCAGGCCGACCGCCGGCATCTGGTGGTGATCGGCAAGGACACCCGCCTGTCCGGCTACATGGTCGAACCGGCCCTGGTCGCCGGCTTCGCCAGCGTCGGCATGGACGTGCGCCTGCTGGGCCCGATGCCGACCCCGGGGGTCGCGATGATGACCCGGTCGCTGCGCGCCGATCTCGGGGTGATGATCTCCGCCTCGCACAACCCCTACACCGACAACGGCGTCAAGCTGTTCGGTCCCGACGGCTACAAACTCTCCGATGAGCGGGAGATGGAGATCGAGGCGCTGATGGGCGCTGGTCTCGCCGAGGGCCTCGCCCCGGCCACCGAGCTCGGCCGCGTCGCCCGGGTGGACGACAGCCAGGCCCGCTACGTCGAAATCGCCAAGGCGACCTTCCCCCGCCGCCTCAGCCTCTCGGGCCTGCGCATCGTGATCGATTGCGCCAATGGCGCAGCCTACAAGGTCGCTCCCGTGGTGCTCTACGAACTGGGCGCCGAGGTCATCAAGATCGGGGTCAACCCCGACGGCACCAACATCAATGAGGACTGCGGCTCGACCCATCCGGAAGCCGTCGCTCGGGCGGTGAAGGAGTTCCGCGCCGACGTCGGGATCGCCCTGGACGGCGACGCCGACCGCCTGGTCATCTGCGACGAGAAGGGCCACATCGTCGACGGCGACCAGATCATGGCGCTGATCGCCGATTACTGGACCAAGCGCGGCCGCCTGTCCGGCGGCGGGGTCGTGGCGACGGTGATGTCGAACCTCGGCCTGGAGCGGTTCCTCGCGGCCCGCGATCTGAAGCTCGAACGCACCAAGGTCGGCGACCGCTACGTGATGGCCCGCATGCGCGAGGGCGGTTTCAATCTCGGCGGCGAGCAGTCGGGCCACATGATCCTCTCGGACTTCTCGACCACGGGCGATGGCCTGCTGGCCGCCCTCCAGGTGCTGGCGGTGATGAAGGCCTCCGACAAGCCGATGAGCGAGTTGGCCCGCCAGTTCGAGCCGGTGCCGCAGCTCCTGCAGAACGTGCGCTTCGCGGGCGGCAAGCCGCTGGAGAGCGACGCGGTCAAGGGCGTCATCGCCAAGGCCGAGGAGCGCCTGAACGGCTCGGGGCGGATCGTGGTCCGCGCCTCGGGCACCGAGCCGCTGATCCGCGTCATGGCCGAGGGCGACGACGAGAAGCTGGTCAACGAGGTGGTCAAGGACATCGTCGGGGCCGTGAAGAAGGCCGCCGCCTGATGCAGGACCTGGAGGGCTTCATCCTCGGCCTTCCGAAGGCCGAGCTTCACCTGCACATCGAAGGCAGCCTCGAGCCCGAGCAGATGTTCGAGTTCGCGCGCCGCAACGGCGTTGCGCTGCCCTTCGCCAGCGTCGAGGAGGTGCGGGCCGCCTACGCCTTCTCGAACCTCCAGGACTTCCTGGACATCTACTACCAGGGCGCCCGCGTCCTGCTGACGCGCCAGGACTTCCACGACCTGGCCATGGCCTATTTCCGGCGGGTGGCGGCCGATGGCGCGCGCCATGCCGAGATATTCTTCGACCCCCAGACCCATACTGAGCGCGGCGTGCCCTTCGACGTCGTGGCCGACGGCCTGCTCGCGGCCATGGACCAGGCGCAGGCGGAGCTGGGCGTCACCTCCAAGCTGATTCTCTGCTTCCTGCGCCACCTCTCCGAGGACGACGCCTTCGCGACCCTCAATCACGCCGACCCCTATCTCGATCGCATCGTCGGGGTCGGCCTGGATTCCTCCGAGGTCGGGCATCCGCCGTCCAAGTTCGAGAAGGTCTTCGCCGCCGCCCGCGCTCGCGGCCTGAAAGTCGTCGCCCACGCCGGCGAGGAGGGGCCGCCCGCCTATGTCTACGAGGCGCTCGACCTCCTGGAAGTCGACCGGATCGACCACGGCAACCGCGCCCTGGAAGACGCGGCCCTGACCCAGCGCCTGGTGCTCGAGGGCATGACCCTGACGGTCTGCCCGCTCTCGAACCTCAAGCTCTGCGTGGTGGACGACCTGGCCGCCCACCCCATCCGCCGAATGCTGCAGCTCGGCCTGCGCGCCACGGTCAACTCGGATGACCCGGCCTACTTCGGCGGCTATCTCGGCCAGAACTGGGTCGAGACGGCCAAGGCGGTCGGGCTCACCCGCGACGAGCTCGTCACCCTGGCGCGCAACAGTTTCACCGGCTCCTTCCTGACCGACGACGAGATCGCCGCCCACCTGGCCGAGATCGACCGCTACGTCGCCGAGGCCGCCTAGGCTTCGAGCGCCAGCAGGGCGAAGGTCGCCAGCCAGTGCTCGCCCATATAGTCGCCGGCCACGTGCTCCAGCCCTGCGGCCAGGTGTTCGTCGGCCGCGGCCAGGGCGACCGGGCGGGCCGGGTCGGTCAGGGGCAGGGCCTTGGAGATCGAGCGCCAGCACCAGGCTCTTGAGAGGTTCAGGCCATCCAGGTGCGCGATCTTGCCGTCGCTGCGGTCACTGACCATGGCCGGGGTGAACAGGGCCTTGGGCCGTCGCTCCGCGATATCCGGCAGGAAGTTGGACAACCAAGGAAGAAAACCTGCCGATGGCAGCACCTGCCGAAGGCATTCGGCCTCGATCAAGGTGGGCGAAAGGAAGTCGTCCCCGCTCGGCTCCCAGGCCTGGGCGCCGGCGTCGTCCAGGTACCAGCGACGGGCCGTCGCCTCGATCAGTGTGGCCAGTTCCTGGTCCCCGACCTGGCGCGCGTAATCGCTGGCGAGAGTCAGGGCAAAGGCGGTGTTGTAGTGGGTCCCGGTGCGGATCGGATAGGTGGCCTTGGGGAGGAAGTCTTTGAAACGGTTGGCGAAAGCTACACCCAGCGGCTGCAGCGCCGCGCCCCACGGCGCGTCGTGGCGCTCCAGTTCCGCCGCCAGCATCAAGAGCCAGGCCCAGCCATAGGGCCGCTCGAAGCCGGCGCTGGTCGGCCGCTGGAGATAGGCCAGCTCCCCGGCGACCTTCTCCGGAACGACCATCTCGTTGAAAAGGCGGCGGATATCTTCCGCCGCCGGCATGTCCGGCAGCCGCCTCAGCAGCCGCGCCAGCAGCCAGTAGCCGTGGACGCAGGAGTGCCAGTCGAAGCTGCCGTGGAAGATCGGGTGCAGCACCCGCGGCGGTAGGACGTCCTCGTCGCCCGCCAGCACCTGGTCGAGCTTGAAGGGGTAGGGACGGCGGACATGGCCCAAGGCCAGCCGTGCGAACTTCTCGCCAAGATCTTGATTCAGCTCAGAAACGGAAGGCAAGGACATACATCAGCGCCGTGTTTGCGAAGAGGAGGAGGATGGCGGTCGGGACCTGGGCCCGGATCACGCCGTTGCGGTCCGACAGCTCCAGCAGGGCCGCCGGCACGACGTTGAAGTTCGCGGCCATCGGCGTCATCAGCGTCCCGCAGAACCCGGACAGCATCCCGATGGCCCCGACGATCGCCGGATTTCCCCCGAATTTCAAAACGATAAGCGGAAGCCCGATGCCGGCGGTCATGACCGGGAACGCCGCGAACGCGTTGCCCATGATCATCGTGAAGATCGCCATGCCGAAGGTGTAGGCCGCCACCGCCGCCATCCGGCTGCCCTCGGGCAGGGACTGGCCCGCCAGTTGACCGATGGCCTCGCCGACCCCGGCCGCGGCGAAGACCGCGCCCAGCGCGGCCAGCATCTGCGGCAGCACCGCCGCCCAGCCCACCGTGTCGAGCAGCCGGCGGCCCTCCTGCAAGGGCGTGGCGGGGCGCGCTCGCAGCATCGGCATGGCGATGGCCAGGGCGGCGAAGACGCCGAGGATCAGCGAAACCAGCGTCGCCTGCTTGGGATCGACCAAGCCCGCCAGCTCCGGGCGCTTGAAGGCGAAGGTCCCGGCGAGCGCCGTGAGCGGTATGGCCAGGGCCGGCAGGAAAAGGCGATTTCCCAGCCGCGCCGCGCTCTCTGTCCGCTCTTCCGGCCCGGTCGTAGCAGGCTCGCCGCGGCCCAGGCCCCCGAAGCCGGCGACAAGCACCATGGCGATCACGACCAGGCCGTTCGCGAAGTCCGGCAGATGCGATCCGAACAGGAACGAGACCGCGAAGAGGCCCCAGAAGGCCGTGTTTTTCCAACGCTTTGGGTTCGACGCGTCGCGCACGCTCAGCACCGCGATCGCAGCGAAGAAGGCGCCGCCGATCAGATAGAGGGTCTCCAGGCCGATCATGCCTTCGCCCCTTCGGCCAGGGTGCGGGCGATGCGGCGGTCCAGCAGTGTCAGCCGCGTTCCGTGGATCGTCAGGGCGATGACCGCGGTCGGAATGGCCCAGACCGAGAGCTGCAAGGGCTCGACCAGGATGCCGTTCTGCTCGAGGAAGCCCTTGATGAGCAGGATCGAGGCGATGGCGATGAAGATATCTTCGCCGAAGAAGAGGGCGATGTTGTCCACAGCCGCCGCATGCGCCCGGATCGTCTGGCGCGCACGGTCCGGCAACTCCCCGTGGCGGGTCTCGGCTGCGGCCTCGGCCATGGGGGCGATCAGCGGCCGCACCATCTGGGCATGGCCGCCCAGCGAGGTGAGGCCCAGGGCGGCGGTGATCTGCCTGACGATGAAGTAGAGGATGAGCAGACGGCCGGTGGTGGCGGTGCGCACCTGGCCGATTAGGGTCTTGGCGCGTTCCTGCAGGCCTGCGCGCTCCAACAGGCCGATAACCGGCAACACGGCCCAAACCACGCTGACATAACGGTTTTCTTTAAACGCCTTGCCGAAGGTCTCAACGACCTCGACCAGGTTGAGGCCCCCGGCCAGCCCGGTGACCAGGGCCGCGACCGTCACCACCAGCAGCGGATTGAGACGGGCCATGAAGCCCGCCACGACGACGATAATTCCTACAAGCGACAGCACTGGCGCCGGTTCCCTCTCGCGGACGTGAACTCTAGCGACGGACGATCATCCCGCAATCAGGCAGAGCGCCCGCATCCACCGACTTATCCACAATGCAGGCGGCTTGATGGAGCAAAGCCTGTTCTTGCGCGTATTGATTGACGAGGCGGCAGCACTTTGCAGAAGCGTTAATTCGTGTCAGCCTCACCAAGTCAGCATCGCTCGACCGATGTTGATCGATAAAATGGATGGGAGCGAAACATGCCACGCAACGTCGCGTTCGGTGGCGTATCGCGGGGAGCAGCAAGAGGTCTGACCTCGATCGCTTGCCTCGCGTTCGTCGCTGTCCTGGCCATAGCCTTCTGGGCAGGCGCCCTTTGGATCGGCAACACCCTGATACAGCTTCTGGCCCCTTGAAGCTGAGTTGTCGGCCGGCCTAGGCGCGGCCGACCGATGCGTACTTGAAGCCCCGGCTGCGGACCTCTTCGGGCTTGTAGATGTTGCGTAGGTCGATGAGCACCGGGGACTTCATGGATTGCTTGACGCGTTCCAGGTCGAGCGCGCGGAACTGGTCCCATTCGGTGATGATCACCAGCGCGTCCGCGTCCTGGGCGGCTGCATAGGCGTCGTCCTTGAAATCGACATCGCGCAGAAGCTGGCGCGCCTCGTGCGCGCCTTCGGGATCGTAAGCCTGGACGCTCGCGCCCAGCGCCTGCAGCGCCGGGATGATGTCGAGGCTGGGCGCATCGCGCATGTCGTCGGTGTTCGGCTTGAAGGTCAGGCCCAGCACGCCGATGGTCTTGCCGGCAAGGTCGCCGGCCAGCGCCGTCGATACCTTGCCGGACATGGCCTTCTTCCGCGCGTCGTTCACCGCCACGGTCGTCTCGATCAGGCGGACGGGCGTGCCGGCGTCGGTCGCGGTGCGCACCAGGGCCAGAGTGTCCTTTGGGAAGCAGGACCCGCCATAGCCCGGCCCCGCGTGAAGGAACTTGCCGCCGATGCGCTTGTCGAGACCGATGCCGCGGGCGACCTGCTGCACGTCGGCGCCGACCGCTTCGCAGAGATCGGCCATTTCGTTGATGAAGGTGATCTTCATCGCCAGGAAGGCGTTGGCCGCGTACTTGATGAGCTCGCTGGTCCGCCGGCCGGTGAACAGGATCGGCGTCTCGTTCAGGAATAGCGGCCGGTAGAGCTCGGTCATGACCGGGCGCGCACGCTCGTCCTCGATGCCCACCACCACACGGTCGGGGCGCTTGAAGTCCTCAATAGCCGCGCCTTCGCGGAGGAATTCGGGATTGGAAACCACGGCGAATTGGGCGTCCGGCCGCCGGGCGCGGATGATCTTCTCGATCTCGTCGCCAGTGCCGACCGGAACCGTGGACTTGGTGACGATGATGGTGAAGCCGTCGAGCAGGCCGGCGATCTCCTCGGCTGCGGCGTAGACGTAGGAAAGGTCGGCGTGGCCGTCGCCCCGGCGCGAGGGCGTGCCGACCGCGATGAACACCGCGTCCGACTTCCTCACCGCCTCGGCGGCTTCGGTGTCGAAGTGCAGCCGGCCGGCGCGGACGTTCTGCGCCACCAGCAGGTCCAGGCCCGGCTCGTAGATCGGGATGCCGCCGGCCTTCAGGCGCTCGATCTTGCTGGCGTCCTTGTCGATGCAGGTCACGTCGTGACCGAAATCGGCGAAACAGGCCCCGCTCACCAGCCCCACATAGCCAGTGCCGATCATCGTGACGTGCATGGATTACCCTTTGGCGTGCGTGTTCCGCCTTTCACCATGGCGGCGCCGCTTGGTCCAGTTAGGAACAGCGGCCAGCCGGCTCAGCAAGACCCGCGCCGCCCAGCCCGCCGATCAGACTTCCTGGTTGTAGGCGCCGACTTCCGGATGCGCGGCCAGCCGCGGCTTCACTTCCTGGCGGAACAGGGCGCGCATGTCGTCTTCCGACTGGGTGCTCTCGACGACCACCACGATCTCCGGCTTGTTGGACGAGGCGCGGACCAGGACCCACGATCCGTCTTCCAGGGCCACCCGCACGCCGTTGACGGTGATGACCTCGACGATCTTGCGGCCCAGGATCGTTCCGCCGGCCTTGGCCAGCGCTTCGTACTCAGCCACCACCTTGTCGACGACACCGTACTTCACCTCGTCGGCGCAGTGGGGCGACATGGTCAGCGATGTCCAGGCCACGGGCAGGGCGGCCTTGAGCTCCGAAAGCTTCTTGCCCGGATTGCGGTCGAGCATGGCCAGTACGGCCGCCGCTGCGGTCAGGCCGCAGTCGTAGCCATAGCCGAGGGGCTGGTTGAAGAAGAAGTGACCGCTCTTCTCGAAGCCCGCCAAGGCCCCGATCTCGGCGGTTTTGCGCTTGATGTAGCTGTGGCCGGTCTTCCAGTAGACCGTCTTGGCGCCATTGGTCTTCAGCACCGGATCCGTGGCGAAGAGGCCGGTGGACTTCACGTCCACAACGAAAGTCGCGTCCTTGTGCAGCGCCGACAGGTCGCGCGCCAGCATCAGGCCGATCTTGTCGGCGAAGATCTCCTCGCCGGTGTCGTCCACCACGCCGCAGCGGTCGCCGTCGCCGTCGAAGCCGAGGGCAAGATCGGCCCCATGCTCTTTGACGGCCTTGGCCATCTCCTTGAGCATCTCGTGGTCTTCGGGGTTGGGGTTGTAGCGCGGAAAGGTCCAGTCGAGATCGCAGTCCATCTCGACCACCTCGACGCCCATCCGCCGCAGGGCGTCCGGGGCGAAGGCGCCGGCCGTGCCGTTGCCGCAGGCGCAGACCACCTTCAGAGGCCGCTTGACCGCCACGCGCGACGAAACGTCGGCGATATAGGTTTCGGCGAAGCCCTCGACGTGGGTGAGCGAACCCCCGGCCCTGGTCTTGCCTTCGCCACCCAGGACAATCTCCTTCAGGCGGCCCATCTCCACCGGGCCGAAGGTCAGCGGGCGCTGAGCGCCCATCTTCACGCCGGTCCAGCCATTCTCGTTGTGGCTGGCGGTGACCATGGCCACGCACGGCGCATTCAGCGCGAACTGCGCGTAGTAAGCGACCGGCGAAAGCGCCAGGCCGATGTCCACAACCTCACAGCCGGCGGCGACCAGGCCGACGGTCAGGGCCTGCTTGATGGACAGCGAATAGGACCGGTAATCGTGGCCCACTACGATCTTCGTCTGGCCCAACTCCTGGATGTAGGTCCCCAGGCCCAGACCCAGCGCCTCGACGCCAAGCAGGTTGATCTCGGGGCCGAACAGCCAGCGCGCGTCGTACTCTCGGAAGCCGGTCGCCTTCACCAGTGGAGTCACTTCGTACTCGAAGGTGTTGGGCTTCAGATCGGCGCGCGGGGTAGGCAGCATCGTAACTCCGTTATCTCTCTGGCCGCTCTTAAGTGGCGGTCAGACCTTAAGGCCAAGCCAACGCGATACTGGAGCGCGCGTTTCGTGACGGATGTCAGACGCCGGCGCGCACCAGGTCGTGAACACGCAAAATGCCTACCGGCCGATCATCTGCGACCACGAATAGCACAGTCACCATCGGCAACGGGTCGCTCATCAGCGCGAGGGCTTCGGCCGCCAGCATGTGGGGAGGTGCGGTCTTTTTAGGGCCGGGCGTCATCACCTCGCCAGCGGTGTGACCGAGCAGGCCGTCCAGATGCCGGCGAAGGTCGCCATCGGTGATCACGCCCTTGAGGGCGCCGGAGCCGTCGACCACGCCGACGATCCCGAACGCCTTTTCCGTCATGATCAGCAGAGCCTCGGACATCGGCGTGTCCAGGCCGACCAGCGGCAGTTCCTCGGCCCCGTGCATCAGGTCGCCGACCGTGCGCAGCATGGCGCCCAGCTTGCCGCCTGGATGGAAGATCTTGAAATCCTTGGCGGTGAAGCCACGTCGTTCCAGCAGCGAGACGGCCAGGGCGTCGCCCAGGGCGATCTGCAGGGTGGTGGAGGTGGTGGGCGCCTTGACCTCCGCTGTCACCTCGGGGGCGTCGGCGAGCTTCAGCACCACGTCCGCGGCTTGGCCGAGCGGGCTGTCGTCCGATGAGGTGATGGCGATCAACGGGATGTGAAACCGGCGGGAATAGGCGATCACGTCCGCCAGTTCCTGATTTTGTCCGGACTTCGAGAGGGCGAGAATCACATCGCCCTCGGCGATCATGCCCAGGTCGCCGTGGCTGGCCTCGTTGGCGTGCACGAAGAAGGCCGGGGCGCCGGTCGAGGCGAAGGTGGCGGCGATCTTCTTGGCCACGTGGCCTGACTTGCCGATTCCGGTGCAGATCACCCGGCCCCTGGCGTCGTGGAGCAGGTCGACGGCGCGGGCGAAGTCGGCGCCCAGCCCTTGCGCCTGCAGACGCAAGGCGTCGGCCTCGGCGGTAAGTACGCGGCGGCCGACGGCGACGGCGTCGAACTCGGTCATGGTGGTAGCGCCTGTCATTTGGTGGGGCTGAGCGCCTGGGTCTGTGCGTCGGCGACCGCCTCGCGCGCGGCCTTGATCCGGCCCTCGGAGGCCTCGGTCTCGCGCTTCATCGCCGCCTGCATCCTGGCGGTCTGCTGGATCGGCGTATGGCCGAACGGACCGGGCGCGCGCGCGCCCAGGCCCTGAGGCCAGACGGCGGCCAGGGCGACAAGCGCCAGCGCCAGCGCCGCGATCAGCGGAAAGAACAGCCGATTAGACATCGAGCCTCATATAGCCAGGGCCGCGCGCGGCGGCCAGCGGACCTTGACGCTCGCCCTGGCGGGCCTTAGCCCCGAACTCCCCTTGCCAGATGGAGCGCGCCCCTTGCCGACCCTGATCCTTCTCCGCCACGGTCAGAGCCAGTGGAACCTCGAGGACCGCTTCACCGGATGGGTGGACGTCGACCTGACCGCCGAGGGCGAGGCCCAGGCGAAGAAAGGCGGGGAACTGATCAAGGCCGCGGGCCTGCAGATCGACCGGGCCTACACCTCGGTGCTGACCCGCGCCATCCGCACCCTGTGGCTGGCCCTGACCGCCGCAGGCCAGGTCTTCGTGCCGGAAACCAAGGATTGGCGGCTTAACGAGCGCCACTATGGCGGTCTCACCGGCCTCAACAAGACCGAGACCGCGGCCAAGCACGGCGAGGATCAGGTGAAGATCTGGCGCCGGTCCTACGACGTTCCGCCGCCGCCGCTGGCGCCCGGCGGCGAATTCGACTTCTCCAAGGACCGCCGCTATGCCGGCGCGCTCCTACCCGACACCGAAAGCCTGAAGACTACCCTCGACCGCGTGCAGCCCTATTGGGACGCCGAGATCGCGCCGCACCTGGCCAGGGGCGAGACGCTGCTGATCGCCGCCCATGGCAACTCGCTTCGCGCGATCGTGAAGCTGCTGTTCGGCCTCTCCGACGAGGCGATCATCGGGGTCGAGATCCCGACCGGAAACCCGCTGCTCATCGAGCTGGACGCCAAGTTGAAGCCGACCAGTTCGCGCTATCTCGACGAGGCGCGCGCTACGGCTCTGCCCGAACTCGCATGATCGACCAGGCCGACCTCCAGCACATGCGCCGGGCCATCGGCTTGGCGCGGGAGCATGTCGGCCTGACCGCCTCCAACCCCAGCGTGGGCTGCGTCATCGTCAAGGACGGCGCGGTCGTCGGCGAAGGAGTGACTGCGCAGGGGGGGCGCCCTCATGCCGAGGAGCAGGCCTTGCTCCAGGCCGGCGAAACGGCGGCCGGGGCGATCGCCTATGTCACGCTGGAGCCCTGCGGCGCCCGCTCGTCGGGCGCGGCCTCCTGTTCGGAGCTCCTGAGCCGTGCGGGCGTGGCTGAGGTCGTAATCGCCTGCGAGGACGCCTCGCCCTTTGCGTCCGGCCAGGGCGCAGAGCGACTGCGAGCGGCCGGGATCAGGGTTCGCCTCGGCGTGCTCGCCGACGAGGCGCAGGGGCTCTACGCCGACTACACGCCCCCAAGGGCCTGACGCGGAAAGCTTCACGGGAAAGGCGGCGTTAAGGGCGCGCGCCCTAAGCTTGGCCTCGCAAGTAAGGGGTTTCCGATGTCCGCCCAGCACGCTCCCATCCAGGAGTTGCGCAAGCTCGACCAGTACGAGCTGGACGCCGTTTGCGCCAAGCATGACCGCCTCTGGACGTCCAAGCCCGGCGGCGCCCGCGCCGTTTTCGCATGGAAGGATCTCTCGGGCCTGGACCTGCGCGGCCGCAACCTCTGCGACGCTGACCTGACCGGGGCCGTGCTCGCCGGGTGCCGGATGCAGGGGATCCGACTCGACCATGCCAATCTATTCGGCGCGGACATGCAGAACGCTGACCTGACCGACGCCTCGCTGCGCCGAGCCGACCTGCGCGGGGCCTGCATGCGCGGCGCCAACCTGACCGGCGCCGATCTCTTCGAGGCCGACCTTCGTGAAGGCTCCATCGCCGTCGGCGACCGGGACCGCGGGCTGCGGGTTCTGGAACATATCAATCGCGTGGGCGAAGCCTCCGGAGCCATCCTCGCCGGCGCAAACCTCGAGCGCTCGCGCCTTTCCGGCGTCATGGCGATCAAGGCCGACTTCAGCGACGCGATCCTCAAGGACGCCAAGCTCGTGCGGGCCAACCTCAAGCAGGCCAACATGTCCGGCGCGAACATGGCCGGCGCCGACCTTTCGGGGGCGGACCTGGCCGGTGCGAATCTGCAGGACGTGATCCTGGTCGGCGCCAAGACCTTCGCCTGGAACGTCACCCAGGCCGACATGCGCGGCGTCCTGACGGACGATCCCGTCGGCAAGTCGGTGGCCGACCTGCCTTACAAGACCATGATCCGGGACCACGCCAAGTGGTGTGAGACCGGCGGCGCGGAGGGAACGCCAAGCGTCTTCGACAAGGCCGACCTGCGCGCCCTGGAGACCATCCGCGGCTATAACCTCACGGCCCTGTCGGCCAAGGGGGCGGTGTTCTACGGCCTGGACATGGAAGGCGTGCAGCTTCAGGGCGCTCAGCTCGACGGCGCGGACCTGCGCAACTGCAACCTGCGCCGCGCGGACCTGCGGGGGGCGCGGCTGATCGGCGCCAAGCTGTCGGGCGCGGACCTGCGGGATGCGCAGATGGGGCCGCTGCTGCTGGGCTCGGACCGCACACTGCCATGCAACCTGACCGGCGCGGCGCTGAAAAACGCCGACCTGGCCCGCGCCGATTGCCGCCATGCGATCTTCGCCGACGCCGATCTGTCCCGCGCCAACTTCACCAGCGCCATGGTTCGCAACGCCAACCTGACCAACGCCAGCCGATGGGGCGCGCGCGGCCTCGAAGACGTGATCTGAAGGCCCTTGGGCTGACCTAAGGGCGCCCGCCTATCCTCTCGGCTTTCGGGAGGACACCGATGAGCACGGTCAGTTTCGAGATCCGCGGCCGGATCGCCATCGTCACCATCGAGCGGCCCGAGCGCCGCAACGCGGTCGATGCGGCCACCGCCACGGCGCTCTATGAAGCCTTCAAGAGCTTCGACGCCGACTCCGGCCTGGACGTCGCTGTGCTGCAGGGACGGGGAGGTGCGTTCTGCGCCGGCGCGGACCTGAAGGGCGTCAGCGAAGGGCGCGGCAATCCGGTGCATGACGAGGGCGACCTGGGGCCCATGGGCTGCACGCGCCTTTCGCTCTCCAAGCCGGTGATCGCCGCCGTGGAAGGCCACGCCGTCGCCGGCGGGCTGGAGGTGGCGGCGTGGTGCGACCTGCGGGTCGCCGCGGAGGATGCGGTGTTCGGCGTCTTCTGCCGCCGCTTCGGCGTGCCGCTGATCGACCTGGGCACGGTTCGGCTGCCGCGGCTGATCGGCCATTCGCGGGCCATGGACCTGATCCTGACCGGCAGGCCGGTGGGCGCGCGCGAAGCCTTCGAGATCGGTCTGGCCAACCGCCTGGCCGCGCCTGGCGAGGCGCTCGACGTCGCCATCGCCCTGGCCGAGCAGATATCCGGCTTCCCGCAGGCCTGCATGCGCAACGACCGCGCCTCGGCGATCGCCCAGTGGTCGATGGGCTGGGAAGAGGCCGCCCGCTTCGAACTGGCGCGGGGGCGGGAGTCGCTGCGCTCGGGCGACGCCCAGGCCGGGGCGGCCCGCTTCGCCTCGGGCGATGGCCGCCACGGCGCCTTCTGAGCGATCAAAGAAAAAGGCGGCGCCTTGCGGAGCCGCCCTAGGGGGACTTGGGAGGGGGAGGGGCGGCGCAATTCCTGCGCCGCCCCGAAGAAGGGCTAGAGCCGCCTCGGGGGGAGGGTTAGGCGGCCTTCTCTCCTTCGATCAGATTGGCCGGGGCCGCGGTGCTGATCTCGACCCGGCGGGGCTTGAGGGCCTCCGGGAGTTCGCGCTTGAGCGAGATCGAAAGCAGGCCGTCGGCGAGCTTGGCCTCCGTCACCACCACATAGTCGGCCAGTTGGAACCGGCGCTCGAAATTGCGCTCGGCCAGGCCGCGATGCAGGAACCGGCGTTGGTCGTCGTTGGCGGTCTTGCGACCCTGGACGGTCAGGAGGTTTTCCTTGACCTCGATGTTGAGTTCGTCGGGACGGAAGCCGGCGACCGCGATCTCGACGCGGTAGGCGTTCTCGTCGGTGCGCTCGATATTGTAGGGCGGATAGCCGGCGGCGGCGTCGGCGCTGGCGGTTTCCAGCAGCGAGGCCAGGCGATCGAAGCCCACGACAGAGCGATAGAGCGGGGAAAAGTCGAGAGTACGCATGGAAGTACCTTCTTGGCTTAAGCAAGGTTGCGTTGATCGGACTGCGCACGAGCCAAGATCGGCCTCGTCCAGTGTCCGGAAGGCCCGGATGTCCAGCGCCTTCGAGTGTTTAGGTGGTGGACGTTCCCAAGGGTTCAAGTCCTGTCGAAGCCAAGAATTTTGCGTGTCCGCCGCGCCCAATGCTCAAGCCGGCTTGCCAGGGGCTGGCGGACCTCTAGGCTCGCGCAACCCAGGAACGCAGCAAAGGCTCCCGCCAGAGATGTCCCATCGCCTCTCCGCCCTTTTCGCCGCCGCCGCGCTCGCGGTTGTCGTCCAGCCCGCCGCAGCGGCCGAAGATACGGCGCTGAAGGCGGCCATCGCCGGGCCCCAAAGGGGCGAAGCTCATGTGGCCCGCGACGCCGCGCGGCATCCGACCGAGACCCTGACCTTCTGGAGCGTGGCGCCCAGGCAGACCATCATCGAGATCTCGCCGGGATCCGGCTACTGGACCGAGATCCTTGCGCCCTACGCCAAGGCCACCGGCGGAACCTATGTGGCGGCCGTCGCCGACACCGCCAATCCCAAGCTCTCGGAGGGCGCGCGCAAGGGCCGGGCGAGCTTCGAGGCCAAGTACGCCGATGCGGCGAAGTATGGAAATATCAGCTATGTCGGCTTCGGCCCGGTCTCCGGCCCGCTGGGCGCGCCCGGCTCGGCCGACATGGTCATCACGGCTCGCAACATCCACAACTGGATGTGGCAGGAGGGCATGGTCGACAAGGCTTTCAAGGACTTCGCCGCGGTCCTGAAGCCCGGCGGCGTGCTGGCGGTCGAGGAGCATCGCGCCGATCCGCGGCCGCAGATCGGCGACGCCCGCGACGGCTATGTGGCGACCAGCACGGTCGTCGCAGCCGCCGAGAAGGCCGGCTTCAAGCTTGCGGGCCAATCCGAGGCGAACGCCAACCCGAAGGATACGAAGGATCATCCGTTCGGCGTCTGGACCCTGCCGCCGTCCCGCAACACCGCCCCCAACGGCAAGCCTGCCGATCCGAGTTTCGATCGGACGAAGTATGACGCCATCGGCGAGAGCGACCGGATGACGTTGAAGTTCGTGAAGCAGTAGCCATGCTTTGACCATCGTCCCGTCGCAGGCTAGTCGCCTCGGGACGGTGGTTACCCAGGACTTCTATGCAGCTTACGTCTTTTTCCTCCGCGGCTTGGTTTTCGCGGCGCGGCCTGATTGTCGGGGCGCTGGCGCTTTCGGCCTGCGGTCGTCAGGAGGCCGCAAAGCCTGAAGCCGCCCCGGCGGCCAAGGCCAGCCGGAACATGACCCTGCAGGAGGCGGTGGCTGGTGACTGGCGGCTTCCCGCCGACAAGGCCCGCGATCCCTGGCGCCATCCCGTCGAGACGCTACAGTTCTGGGGGCTGAAGCCTGGCCAAACGGTGATCGAGTTCTGGCCCGGCGCGGGGTGGTACACCGACATCCTCGCACCCTATCTGGCGGCCAACGGCGGACGGTTGATCGCCGCCAATCTCGAGCCGTCCGACCCGGCCTCGGCCGAGATCGTGGAAGCCTATCGCGCCAGGTTGGCGGCGAAGCCGAAGCTCTACGGCCAGGTCGAGATCACCGCCTTCGGAGGCGCCAGCGGCCCGGTCGCCCCGGCCGATAGCGCCGACCTCGTGCTCTTCCTGCGCAACCTGCACAACTGGATGGCCGCCGGTATCGCCGAGAAGGCCTTCAAGGATGCGTTCGCGGCCCTGAAGCCCGGCGGCGTCCTCGGCGTCGAGGAGCATCGGGCGCCGGCCGGCGGCGTGCAGGACGTCATGGCCGCTGAGGGCTATGTCCAGGAGGCCTACGTGCTCAAGCTCGCCCAAGAAGCGGGCTTCGTCCTCGACAAGTCCAGCGAGATCAACGCCAACCCAAAGGACACCAAGGACCATCCCTTCGGGGTCTGGACCCTGCCGCCGGTGCGTCTGACCGCGCCCCGGGGCGAGCCGGCCAACCCCAGCTTCGATCGTGCGAAATACGACGCTATCGGCGAAAGCGACCGGATGACCCTGCGCCTCGTAAAGCCTGCCGCCTGACGCGATGGACCTGATCGGCCGCACACGGTAACCATGTCGCCTCTCAGCCCAAGGTGAACGGGTTCAGAGGCGAGTCGCTCAGGTTCCAGTCAGTTGGTGATCGCTAGCTGTCGTGCGTACCGAAGCCAAAGGCCTGACATGCTCCGCAAGACGATCCTAGCTTTGACCTCCCTCGTCCTGCTCGGCGGATCGAGCGCTGCGCAGGAACAGACGATCCTTCCCGGCTACTGGGACGTGACCAACAAGGTCACGGCGATCATCAGTCAGACCAAGAAGGAAAAGCGCTGCATCACCCCGGCCGAGGTGTCGAAGTTCGTGATGGGCCCCTCCAACCGGCACTACAAGTGCGACTACCCGACCCGGGTGTTCAAGGACGGCCACATCACCCTGAAGGGCAATTGCGCGACCAAGAACGGCAGCAAGGCGGCGATCCAGGCTACGGGCTCCTATACCCCGACCACCTTCAACATGATGGCCAGGATCAGTACGACCTATGCCGGCGTGCCCCTGAGCGGCGAAGCAGTCACCACGGCCAAGCGTATCTCCGAGAGCTGCCCGGCTTCGCCAGAGGCTCAATAAGCGGCCTGATCGGGACTTTTGCGCCCAAAACGGGGCTCGAACCCTAGGTGGGCCGTTTACTTGGCACGCGCTTGAGGTGAAGCTCACGCCTACGTGACGTGGGATGGCGTATGGCGACTCTTGAGGAATTGACGCAGCGGGTGGCGGCGGCGGTGGGGAACGACTCCGGCCTGGGCCGGTCGTTCAAGGTCGACCTGCGCGGGGAAGGCTTCATCCACATCGACGGCGGAACCGTGACCAACGAGGACAAGCCGGCGGACCTGACCGTGTCCATCAGCCAGAAGGACCTGAAGGCCCTCGGCGCCGGAGAGCTCAACCCGATGACGGCGGTCATAACCGGCCGGCTGAAGGTATCGGACATGGGACTGGCCATGTCGCTGCAGCCTCAGATGCAGGCGCTGTTTTCGAGACTGGCCTGATATGCCGGGTGCGCCGCTCTATTCGATCCCCGGCGCGCCCATCCCGGCGGGCGGCCGGGCCGAGTGGTTCAAGAGCGCGGACGGCGCCGAACTGCGCGCCGCGATCTTTCCCGCCAAGGGTGCGCCCCGGGGTTCCATCGTCCTCAGCGGTGGCCGGACCGAACCCATCGAGAAGTACTTCGAGGTCATCGAGGACCTGACCGGCCGGGGTTATGTCGTGCTGGCTCACGATTGGCGCGGCCAGGGGCTGTCGCACCGTGAGCTGCCGGACCGGCTCGCCGGCCACGCGCGAGGGTACGAGGCCTTTCTCACCGACTATCGCGCGCTGCTGGCGAAGTACGAGAGCCAACTGCCCAAGCCCTGGTTCGCTATCGGCCATTCCATGGGGGGCTGCCTGACGCTGCTCGCCCTGGCGCGGGGCGAAGCGCCGCGCTTCGAGGCTGCGATCCTTTCGGCGCCTATGCTCGGCATCCAGCTCGGCGGCCTGCCATTGCCGGTCGCGCGGCTGCTCGCGGGCTTCAACAGGCTGATCGGCCGCTCGGGCGGTTATGTGCGCGCCGAAGGGCCGGCCGAAACCTTCGACAACAACATCCTGACCCATGACCGGACCCGCTATGAGCGGGCCAAGGCTCAGGTTGCAGCTCACCCGGCGCTTGGTCTGGGCGGTCCCACCTGGGGATGGCTCGATTTCGCGCTGAGGGCGACCGGTTACCTGGCGAGGCCGGAGAACCTCGACGCAGTGACGATCCCGGTCGTGATCGTCTCGGCCGAGCGGGATCGGCTTGTCGACAACAGCGCACAGCGCACCGTGGCGGCGAACCTGCCCAAAGGCGAGTTCGTCTCGGCGCCCGGCGCGTACCACGAAATCCTGATGGAGACGGACGCGATGCGGAACATCTTCCTACGTGCCCTTGACGCTCTACTTGGAAAATCAGCACCGGCGCCCGCCGCGCCGGCGGAGCCGCCGGTCGTTAAGGCGGCGCCAGAGCCCGCGCCCACGCCAGAACCCAAGCCGGCCGCGGCCGCACCGGCCGAGGCCCAGCCTGCGCCCGTGACGCCCGAGCCGAAGCCCGAGCCGGCGACGGAGGCCAAACCGGCGCCCAAGCCGAAGGCCGCTTCCAAGCCGAAGGTGGCGAGCGCGACGAAGAAGGCGCGGGCGCCGGCCAAAGCGACGCCCAAGCCTGCCGCCGCTCCGAAGTCCGCGACCAAGGCGCCCGCCGCCAAGAAGGTCGCCGCGGTGAAGACGCCCGCCCCGGCCAAGGCTGCCGCGCCGAAAGCTTCGGCCAAGGCCTCTGCGCCCAAGAAAGCCGTTGCGCCCAAGGCCGCACCGAAACCGGCCGCAGTGGCCAAGCCTGCCGCTGCAAAGAAGGCTGCCCCTGCGAAGGCGGCGAAGCCCGCCAGCAAGCCGCCGGCCGCCAAGACGGCCAAGCCGAAGGCCTGAGCCTTATTTCGCCGAGCGCTTGAGGGCGACCAGGGCTTCGTCGAGGCAGGCTTGGTCGCCGGCGATGACGATCTGGCCGCCGTCGGGGCCGACCGGTTGGCCGCGCCAGTTGGTGACCAGGCCGCCGGCGCCCTCGATCAGGGGGATCGCCGACTCGATGTCCCAGGCCTTCAGCCCGGCCTCGATCACCATGTCCATCTTGCCCATGGCGACCATGGCGTAGGCATAGGCGTCGCAGCCCAGGCGGGCGAGGCGTGCTGCCGCGCGGACTTGGGTCCAGGCGCCCAGTTCGGCGCCGTCGAAGCAGCCTTCCGGATCGGTGGTGGCGATGACCGCGTCGGTGAGCTTGGGGCAGGGGCGGACCTGCAGGGGCTTGGTCTGGCCGCGGGCGATGAGGCGCGAGCCGGCGGCATGCCCGAGATAGATCTCATCCAGAAACGGCTGGGCGATCGAGCCGAGGACCGGACGGCCCTGGTGGCGCAGGCCGATCAGGACGCACCAGAGCGGCAGGCCGGAGATGAAGGCGCGAGTGCCGTCGACGGGATCTAGCACCCAGACGAACTCGGCGTCCGGACGGTCCTCGCCGTATTCTTCCCCAATCACCCCATGGTCCGGATAGCGCGCGGCGATCAGCTTGCGGATCGCGGCCTCGGCGCCCTTGTCGGCGGCGGTGACGGGGTCGAAGCCGCGGACGCCGCCCTTGTCCTCAAGGCCGTGGTCGGCGCGGAACAGGGGCAGGATGACGTCCGCCGCGACCGTGTTCAATTCGAGGAGGAAGGCGTCCAGCTCGGACAGGCGGTCGGCGGCGAGGGCGGCGGGCGAGGGCATGGCCCCCGCTTTAGCGCGCCGCTGGCCTTTCCGAAAGCTGCGTCAGACCAGCTCCGGATCGCCATTCAGGGACTTGGCCAGGTCCAGCAGGCGACGGCGGGGGCGCTCGTCGAGCTGGTAATAGGCGCGGATCAGGTCGAGCGTTTCGTCGCTCGAAAGCACTTCGCTCGTGCAGCTCGCCTCGACCGTCTCGCTCTCGGCGCCGTTCGGGCCACCAAGACCGTCGTAGAAATAGCCGACGGGTACATCGAGAGCCTCGGAAAGCTGCCACAGGCGGGAGGCCGAGATACGGTTGGCGCCGCACTCGTACTTCTGAATCTGCTGGAATCGCACGCCACATGCTCCGGCCAGTTGCTGCTGGGTCAGCCCCAGCAGACGGCGCCGACGGCGCAGCCGCTTGCCGAGGTGAACGTCGATTTGGTTGCCCATGGACTCCATCGCCCCCGATCCTTCTACTGGCGCCGTTCCAAACTGAGACGGCTTGCGGGGGAACCGGCAAATCGCGCGCCAAGCGAGTGTCGTTCGCGTTGCACGACAGCAAGTGACCTGACTAGTAGAGGCCCATGACCCAGGCTAAGCCCTCTGTGGCGCAGGACCTTTTGTGGCGGCTGGAAGCGCTCGCCTTCGACGTGGTGATCGGCTTCGCCCGCATCCTGCCGGTCGATCTGGTGTCCGACTTCGGCGCGTGGTTTTTCAAGACCTTGGGGCCGATGACCAGCGCTCACAGGGTGGCCGAGACCAACCTGCGCATCGCCTT
This sequence comes from Phenylobacterium koreense, assembly GCF_040545335.1. Classification (NCBI taxonomy): domain Bacteria; kingdom Pseudomonadati; phylum Pseudomonadota; class Alphaproteobacteria; order Caulobacterales; family Caulobacteraceae; genus Phenylobacterium; species Phenylobacterium koreense. Next base: position 1,055,768 of record NZ_JBEPLU010000001.1, on the reverse strand, counting down.
TCCGGACGCCTCGGACAGCCGCATCGCGGCCCTGCTGGCCGACCAATGGGACAACACCGGGCGCACCTTTCTCGAGCTGCTGATCATGGACAGGATCATCCGCTCGCCCGACCGGGTGGAGGTTGTGAACGGCCATCGACTCAGCGAGATCGCCGCCAACGCCGAGCCGGTGGTGTTCATTTCTGGTCACTTCGCCAACTTCGAGGTGATGCCGGCGACGATCGTGAACTCCCCTGTCCAGTGCCACATCACCTATCGGGCGATGAACAATCCGCACGTAGAGAAGCGTGTCCGCGACTACCGCTTCCGCTATGGCGTCCGTTATTTCGCACCTAAGGGCGGGGACGGCGCGCGCGACCTGCTGGCGGCCTTGAGCCGCGGGGAGTCCGTGGCCCTGATGAACGATCAGAAGTTCAACGGCGGGGTCGCCTCGCCGTTCTTCGGCCTGACCTGCCATACGGCGCCGGGGCCTTCGCGCCTGGCCCTGCGGTTCAACACCGTGCTGCAGCCAATGTCGGTGCAGCGTAAGCGGAAGGCTCGCTTCCGCGTGGTGGTGCATGAGCCGATCCGCCTGGAACACACCGGTGACAACGCGGCCGACGTCGCCGAGGGCGTCCGCAAGATCAACGCCTTTGTGGAGGAGCGCGTGCGCGAGCGGCCGGCTGAATGGTTCTGGACCCACAAGCGCTGGCCCAACGACACCTATAAGCGCAACCGCTAGGCGGGAGGCGCGGCGCCCACCATCAGCATCGGGTTCATGTGCCGGTCGCGCCATTTCATGCGCCAGCACAGATGTGGTCCCGTGGCGCGGCCTGTGGCGCCGACCGCCCCGATGCGCTGACCGCGGCTCACCTGCTGCCCGCGCATGACGTCGACACCGCTCAAGTGCAGATAAGCCGTGGTCAAGCCCTGGCCGTGGTCGATCATGATCAGCCCGCCCTCGTACAGCATGCCGGTCTCGGCGAGGGTTACGATCCCGCCGGCCGGGGCGTAAACCGGCGTCCCTCGCGGCGCAGCCAGGTCGATGCCGTAATGCGGCGGCCGGGGCCGTCCATCGACGATGCGCTGGCCCCCGAAGCGGGCCGAGACGCGGAAATTCTTGAGGGGCGCGGAGAAGCCGCTGCGGAAGTCGTCGCGGTCGGCATGGCTGGCGAAGGCTGCGGTCTTGCGCCTGGTCTCCGCCGCCATCCTCGCCTCGAGCTCAGGGCTGGCCTTGCCCTGGTAGACCCGGCGCAGGCCCTTGATCCGCTGGATGTCGTATTCGGCGCGGCCGATCTGCAGGGTGCGCAGCGCCTCGCCGTCGCGGCTGGCGATCTTGACGGTCGTCAGCGGCGCGGCGTCCCGATCGAAGCCGAGGATGAAGAAGCCGGCGTCCGAGGCGCGGGCTACTTGCCGGTCATCGAGGAAGACTTTGGCGCCTGGATCGGTGCGGCCGATCGCAAACCCGCCCTGCTGGAAGCGTCCGCTGAGGGCGAGGCCGGCGCCGGCATGGGCGCGACGTGCGGCAAGGCCTAGGCCGGCTATCCCCAGGCCAGTGATCCCGAGGGCTGCGGCCCGGCGGCCGATCAGGACTGCATTTCCTTCCAACGCGCCAGGGCGTCGGCCGGGGTGGCGTAGGCTTCCTGCAGCGCGGGGTTCCAGTAGCGCAGGGCCTCGATCGGAATCTTCACCCGGGAGACGGCGCAGATCACGTAGCGCCCCGGTTTCAGGACGACGAAATCCCCGTCTCCGTAGTGCAGGGAAGCGATGTCGGCGCCGGTAAGGTCACGGTCGTGGGCGTTCATAGTCGTCTATGTAGCGCGTCCGGGCTCGTCAGAACAGGTCGCCCTGGTTGGATGGCGGCGCCGGCTTGGCGGGACGCGCCGGCTTTGGGCCGACCTTTGGAGCCGGAACTGCAGCGGGCGAGGACGCCCCGTCGATGACGGCCTCGCGGGTCTGGTCGGCGAAGACCAGCCGCACGCCTTCGCCGCTCGCCAGCGAGCCACCCTCGCGGACCAGCGAGCCGTCCGTCCGATGCACTCGCGCGAAGCCGCGCTTCAGCGGCGCGCTGGGATCGACCGAGGCGTAGAGCTTCGAAAGGCCGGTCAGCCGCTCGCCGGCCCGCTCGATGCGCCGCTCCATGGCTGGCGACAGCCGCACGGACAGCCGCTGGAGCCGGTCGGTCTGCACTTCCTGCGGCCGCTTGAGGAGCGCCGGGTGAAGGCGTGCGGAGACGCGGACCAGGTCGGTCCCATGGGCAGCGACATTGCGCGACAGGCCGGCGCCCAGCCGGCTGGCGGCCAGGTTGAAGCGCTGGGCGGCCATTTCCACCAGGTCGGGAACCCGGCCCAAGGCGCGGCCGGCATGTTCGACCCGGCCGCGGCGATCCTCGACCACACGGCCGCCGCAACGGTGCAGCCGCGCCGAAAGGTCGCCGATATAGCCACGTAGCTCCGCGAACACCGGCGTCGCCATTTCTGCGGCCGCGGTTGGTGTCGGCGCGCGGCGGTCGGAGACGAAGTCGATCAGGGTCGTATCCGTCTCGTGACCCACCGCCGAGATCAGCGGGATGGTCCCTTCGGCCACGGTGCGGGCGAGGGCCTCGTCGTTGAACGCCCAAAGATCTTCCACCGAACCGCCGCCGCGGGCGACGATCAGGATGTCCGGCCGCGGGACCGGGCCATCCATCGGCAGCGCGTTGAAGCGGGCGATGGCGTTGGCGACCTGGCCGGCGGCGGCGTCTCCCTGCACCACGACGGGCCAGACGATGACCCGACAGGGCCAGCGGTCGCGGATGCGGTGCAGGATGTCGCGGATCACCGCGCCGGTGGGACTGGTGATCACCCCGACCACCGCAGGCATGGTCGGCAGCGCCCGTTTGCGGGACGGCTCGAACAGACCCTCGGCCTGCAGCTTGGCCTTCAGGCGTTCAAGCTGGGCCAGCAGGGCGCCGACGCCCGCCGCCTCCATGGTCTCGATGACCATCTGGTAGCGGGATCCGGCCGGGTAGGTGGTGATCTTGCCGGTGACCACGACCTCCATCCCCTGTTGCGGGCGAATGGAGAGGTTGCGGACCGAGCCCTTCCAGACGACGCCGTCGATGGCGGCGCGTTCGTCCTTGATGGTCAGATAGACGTGGCCGTTGGAGTGGTGAGTAACTTTGGAGAGTTCGCCCCTCAGCCTCACGAAGCCGTAGGCGTCCTCCAGCGTGCGCTTAAGAGCGAACGCGAGTTCCGAGACCGAATAGGCCTTGGCGTTGCCGGATGTCTCAGGCGCGATATCGGTCATGGGGCAGACATAGCCATGACGGCCTCCGGAAAAAAGCAGAGGCGCGCCCGGCGATGGCGAACCATCGCGCGGACGCGCCCCACGCCATCCCCTCGGGGTACTAGATGTAACGGCGCAGCGAGCGGGCCAGCTCGTTGGCGCCGGTGCGCTTCTTGGTCTGGACCGGCTGATAGGCGACGCGGGCGTGCTCCATGCAATAGGGGCCCTCGTCCTGGCGGCGGCCGCAGAAGGTGAAGTCGTCGCTCGACGGATCGCCGATCGGCCACTTGCACATGTGCGCGCCCAGGGTCAGCACCGTGGCCGTGCCGGGCGCTTCGTCCACATGGCGGACGGGCGCGGGCAGGGGCGCCGTGGCGGCCGCAGCGGTCGCGACGACCGGTTCCTGGATACGGCGCGGCGCAGCCGGGGCCGCGACCGGACGGGCCGGACGCGGAGCCTTGAAGACCGGTCGTGCAGGTTTCGACGGTGCGGCGCGGCCCGACAGGCCAAGCCTGTGCACCTTGCCGATCACCGCATTGCGGGTCACCCCGCCCAATTGTTTCGCGATCTGGCTGGCCGAGAGGCCGTCTTGCCAGAGTTTCTTCAGACTCTCGACGCGTTCGTCAGTCCAACCCATGTCTGGCCTCCACTCGCTTGTACGCGCTCCCGGCCTCGCCCCCGCGAACCGGGATCTACATCTTGTGGCGGCGTATCAACGCCCCCATCAGCAACTACTAGATATCGTAACTCGTTCCGGAGAGGCCACAATAGGCGCCCTGGGGTTCGTCCACAGAAACTAGATGTTGATTCTATCCACAGGATCGTAACGGCGAAGCTCGTCAAGCCGGCCGCTTGCGCCGGGCGCGAAGGGGGGGCACATCGGGGGCATGAAAGACGTGCCTGACGCCCCGACCGTCATTCCGCCCCAGCCCCGGGACTATCACGGGTTCAACTGGGCGGGCTTCGCGACCCTCTACATGCGCGAGGTCCGGCGGTTCTGGAAGGTGGGCATGCAGACCCTGGCGGCTCCGGTCGTCACGGCCCTGCTCTACATGATGGTCTTCGTGGTGGCTGTGCGCGGCGCGGCCCCGCCGATCCACGGCACGCCGTTCGCGGTGTTCGTGGCGCCCGGCCTGATCATGATGCAGATCCTCAACAACGCTTTCGCCAACTCCTCGTCATCCCTGCTGCAGGCGAAGTTCAACGGCCTGGTGGGCGACTTCATGACCCCGCCGCTCACCCCGCTGGAGCAGGTCCTGGCCTTCTCCCTGGGGGCGGCGACCCGCGGCGTGGTGGTGGGCCTGGTGACCTTCGCGGCGATCCTGCCCTTCGCCTGGCTACCCGTCGCCCACATCTGGGCTGTGCTCTATTTCGGGATCGGCGCGGCCCTGATCCTCGGCATGGTCGGCATCATGGCCGGCCTCTGGGCCGAGAAGTTCGACCACATGGCGGTGGTGACCAATTTCATCATCATGCCGCTGACTTTCCTGTCGGGGACCTTCTACCTGGTCGACCGCCTGCCCGAGCCGTTCCGTTCGGCCAGCCACTACAACCCGTTCTTCTATCTGATCGACGGGTTCCGCTACGGCTTCATCGGCCATGCCGAGGGTTCGCTGCTGGCCGGCGTCGGCATGACCGCGGGCCTGGTGATGGCCCTGGCCTTCACCTGCCTCTGGGCGTTCGAGACCGGCTACAAGCTGAAGACCTGATCGTTCTCAGCGCTGCGGCACGGCCACGGCGACGATCTCCACATGGGTCGGCGCGCCTCGCGTGATGACCGGGACTTGGGTGTCGTTGATGAACCGAAGCCGCCCGTCCACCTCGATCCGGGCCGAGACCGTATAGGTATGGTTCGGGATGATCTGCGCCGGATCATAGTCGAGGCTGAAATTGAACGGCGGAGCCGTAGCCCCCTCGATCACCTGCGTCGCGATCACCCTGGCCGGGGCGTCCGCCAGCGAAGTGTCGGCCAGGGTCACGGTCACCATGCCCGGCGGCGCCAGCAGAATGCGCTCGCGATAGGTGACCGCCCCGGTGACCTGAGCCCTGTCGGCCACAGGCGGCGCCGAAGCACAGCCCGTAAGCGCCAGCATGGCGGCTGCGAGCGGGGCGAGCATCCCAGGGCGCATCCTCAACTCCTCGGTGAATCTGCATCGACCATGGCCCGGCGGACCCCCGCCGTCCATCGCTTCGGAAGGAAAGCCGATCATTGACAGATCGCCGTTCCCATCGGAAAACGCCAAGCCTTCCAGTCCCCGCCGCCCTTGCCGCGGGGACGCTTACGTTTTCGGAGGGCATCCCCGTGACTGAAAAGACCGCGCATCAAGCCGCGACCGTTCCCAGCGACCACATCATGGGCGTTTATAACCGCGCCCCGCTGGCGTTCGAGCGAGGTGAGGGCGCGCGACTGTTCACCACGGATGGCCAGGACTATCTCGACTGCATGGCGGGCATCGCCGTGAACGCGCTGGGCCACGCCCACCCCCGGCTCGTGCAGGCGGTGAAGGACCAGGCCGAGAAGCTGTGGCACGTCTCCAACGTCTTCAAGATCCCCGGCCAGGAAAAGCTGGCCAAGGTGCTGACCGACCTGACCGGCCTGGACGAGGTGTTCTTCACCAATTCCGGAACCGAGGCGGTCGAGTGCGCCATCAAGGCGGCGCGCAAGTACCACTGGGCCAAGGGGAATGCCGAGCGCATCGACATCATCGGCTTCGAGGGCTCCTTCCATGGGCGGACCCTCGCGGCGGTGAACGCCTCGGGCAACGCGGCCTATCTCGAAGGCTTCGGGCCTCGCATGCCGGGCTTCGTGCAACTGCCCTTCGGCGACATGGACGCCCTCAAGGCCGCCGTCGGCCCGACCACCGCGGCGGTCATCATCGAGCCGGTGCAGGGCGAGGGCGGCGCCCGCGCGCTCACCGAGCAGCAGCTCCAGGACCTGCGCAAGATCTGCGACGACGCCGGGGTCCTGCTGATCCTCGACGAAATCCAGTGCGGCCTGGGCCGGACCGGCAAGCTCTTCGCCTGGACCTGGGCCGAGGGCGTGAAGCCGGACATCGTAGCTCTCGCCAAGGCGCTGGGCGGCGGCTTCCCGGTCGGCGCCTGCGTGACCTCGGCCGAGGCCGGTTCCGGGATGACCGTGGGCTCCCACGGCTCGACCTACGGCGGCAACCCGCTGGCCATGGCCGTCGGGCTGGCGGCCATGGAAGAGCTGTCGAAGCCCGAACTGATGGATCATGTCCGCGAGCTGGCCGGCTACTTCACCCAGCAGTTCAACGGGCTGAAGGACCGCTATCCGGACATCGTCCTCGATATCCGGGGCAAGGGCCTGCTGATCGGCCTGAAGCTCGCCACCAACAACCGCGAGTTCATGCAGCACGCCCGCGACGAGCACCTGCTGCTCGCCGGCGGCGGCGACAACTGCGTGCGCCTGCTTCCGCCGCTCAACCTGACCCTCGAAGAGGCTCGCGAGGCGGTCGAAAAGCTCGAACGCGCCTGCGAACGCGCGCGCCAGAAGGCCAAGGCCGCCGCCTAGAACACAGATCGCCGCTCATTCCTTTGACGACGCGCCAAGCCGGGGCCGTGCCGGCTTGGTTTCGCGCTCTGGCGGGAATGAGCGGGTTTCAGGATTCGATCCAATGACCCAATCCCCGAGACACTTTGTCGACCTCTGGAAGATCGAGGCCGCCGACCTGCGCGCGATCCTGGACGACGCCAAGGCCCGCAAGGCCGCCCGTCGCGGCTGGCCACAAGGCCGCGTGGACGGCGACGCTCCGGCGCGCGAGCGCACGCTGGCGATGATCTTCCAGAAGAACTCGACGCGTACGCGCTTCTCGTTCGATGCGGCCATGCGCCAGCTTGGCGGCGACGTGATCATCTCGACAGCCAACGACATGCAGCTCGGCCGCGGCGAGACCATCGAGGACACCGCCAAGGTGCTCTCGCGCATGGTCGATGCGATCATGCTGCGCGCCAACAGCCATGAGGACGTCGAGCGGCTGGCCTACGCCGCGACCGTGCCGGTGATCAACGGCCTTTCCGACAAGGGCCATCCCTGCCAGATCATCGCCGACCTGATGACCTTCGAAGAGCATCGCGGCCCGCTCAAGGGACGCACGCTCGCCTGGGTCGGCGACGGCAACAACGTCTGCTCGAGCTTCATCCACGCCGCGCCGAAGCTCGGCTTCAAGCTCAATATCGCCAGCCCGGCGCTCTACCATCCGGATCTGATGGATCTGGCCCGCGCCGCCGAGCTGCAAGGCCAGGTCTTCACCACCGACGACCCGCGCGAGGCCGTGCGCGGAGCGGACTGCGTGATCACCGACACCTGGGTCTCCATGGGCGACACCGACCATGACGAGCGCATGGAGGCGTTGGAGCCTTATCAGGTCGACGGCGACCTGATGTCCCTGGCGGCCAAGGACGGCGTCTTCCTGCATTGCCTGCCCGCCCACCGGGGCGAGGAAGTGACCGACGACGTGATCGACGGCCCACAGTCCCTGATCTGGGACGAGGCCGAAAACCGCATCCATGCCCAGAAGTCCATTCTGGCCTGGTGCTTCCGGGCGATCTGACCGCGCACCTGCTTTTCTTGGATCGTCATCCCCGGCCGCGAATGCGCGCCGGGGATCCATGCGCAACATTCCTATCTGGCCGGGACCTGACGGCCCGGCCATGACGAACCGATAGGGGAGAGGCCCTGCCTTCAGGTCGCTCTGCGCAGGCCAAGCTCGCAACTTGGCCTCCGCCGTCCTATATGCGCGCACCATGTCCGACACCGCTCTGCAAGCCGCTCCTGACGACCTCGTCGCCCCGTTTCAGATCGAGGGCGAACCCGTGCGCGGCCGCGTGGTCCGCCTTGGCCCCGCGATTCATGAGATCCTTTCCGGTCACGCCTATCCCGAGCCGGTGGCGAACCTGCTGGGCGAGGCCTGTGCGCTCGCAGCGCTGGTCGGCTCGAGCCTGAAGTTCGACGGCCGCCTGATCGTCCAGGCGCAGGGTGACGGCCCGGTGCGCTATGTCGTGGCCGACTACGACACCTCCGGCTCCCTGCGCGGCTACTGCCGTTTCGACGAAGAGGAAGTGGCCCGGCTCAGCACCGGCTTCGCGCGTCCGGGCGCCAAGTCCCTCCTGGGCGGCGGCGTCTTCGTCATGACCATCGATCAGGGTCCCGACATGGATCGCTATCAGGGCGTGACCGCCATCGAGGGCGAGACCCTGGCCCTGTGCGCCGAGCAGTATTTCGCCCAATCGGAACAGACCCCGACCCGCGTCCGCCTCGCCGTCGGCCAGGCCGACGCGGGGCAGGGACCGAAATGGCGCGCGGGCGGCATGCTGATCCAGAATATCGCCGAGGACGACGCTCGCGGCTCGACCGAGGAGGCCTGGAACCGCAGTCAGGCCTTCTTCGAGACCATCGGAGAGGACGAGCTGGTCGATCCGACCATCTCGGCCGAAACACTGCTTTTCCGTCTTTTCCACGAGGATGGCGTGCGGCTGTTCGAAGCCAAGCCCCTCCAGGCCTTCTGCCGCTGCTCGGAGGACCGGATATCCACGGTCCTGAGATCCTTTGGTCCCGACGAGCGCGCCGAGATGGTCGAGGACGACGGCAAGATCCATGTGACCTGCGAATACTGCTCTAAGGTCTACGACGTCGATCCAGCCGATCTCGGCTGACGCGACTATGGCGTCATGGGAGGACGCTGTGGACGACCGGGAGCTTGACGAACTCGCGACCCTGACTGGCGCTCTTCTCGGCGCTTTGGAGGCGCTCGCCTTTATCGGCAGGCGGCTGAACCCGCCGGACTTGCCCGATCTGATGGGGAGGGTCGGCCGGCCGGAAGACGCCCTTCGTGAGGCCCTGCGAAAGCTCTCGGACTGGCAGGGACCGGCCATCGTGCTGCGCGCGCAGCTCGATGAGGCCGGCTCGGCGGTCCTGTCCGGCTTTGACGAACTACGCGCTGCGGTGGAAACAGGCGATGCCTTGCGCGCTTTTCGGGGGCTGCGCCAGGCCCCCCTAGCGCTCGAGGCGCTCTATCCCTTGGCCGCGGTGCTGCCGCCTGTAAACCGCTTCTTCCTGGAGCCGGCGATGCGCGGTGACGCGGCGTTGCAGGGGCGTTTTGGTACGCCGGCGGCCCACACCGGCGTCATGCATGCGGGCGGCGAGCCCGGCGCGCGGGGCGGCTTCTCGCTCTATGTGCCGGAGTATTATACGCCCGAGCGCACTTGGCCGCTGGTCGTGGCGCTGCACGGCGGCTCGGGCAATGGCCGGACGTTCCTGTGGAGCTGGCTGCGCGCAGCACGCAGCCATGGCGCCATCGTCGCCGCGCCGACTGCTATGGGGCAGACCTGGGCGCTCTCCGGCCCCGATCTCGACACGCCCAACCTGACCCGTATCCTGTTGGAGATCGACGCTCGCTGGCGGCTCGATCCGGGCCGTTTGCTGCTGACCGGTCTCAGCGACGGCGGCACCTTCAGCTATGTGAGCGGGCTGGAGCCCGCGTCGCCCTTCACCCACCTGGCGCCGGTGGCCGCGGCCTTCCATCCGATGCTCGCACAGATGGCCGATGCCGACCGCCTGCGCAGCCTGCCGATCCATGTGGTCCATGGCGCTCTCGACTGGATGTTCCCGGTCGACATGGCGCGGAGCGCCGTCGGGGCCTTGAAGTCCGCGGGCGCGGAGGTCGCCTATCGGGAGATGGGCGACCTCGCTCACACCTATCCCACCGAGATGAGCGGCGAGATTCTGCGCTGGCTGGAGGCTAGGCCGCGTCCAGCGCCCGGCTGACGTCGCGGCTCAGGTCGCCGACGCCTTCGAGGCCGACGCTCATCCGCACCCAGCCCTGGGTGAGGCCAATCTCCAGCCGTTGTTCTTCGGGCATCGAGCGGTGGGTGGTGGTCGACGGGTGCGTCGCCATCGACTTGGCGTCGCCGAGGTTGTTCGAGATGTCCACGATCGCCAGGGCGTCCAAGAACCGCCACGCAGCCTCGCGGCTGCCGAGGTCGAAGGCCACGACATTGCCGCCGCCGGTCATCTGGTTGGCGATGATCGCCGCCTGCGGGTGGTCGGGCCGCCCGGGATAGAGCACTTGCTTGGCCTTGCCGTGACTGGCGATGACCTCGGCGATCTTGCTGGCGTTTTCGGCTTGGCGGCGGACGCGCAGGTCCAGCGTCTCCAGCCCTTTCAGCAGCACCCATGCGTTGAACGGCGAGAGCGCCGGCCCCGTATGGCGCAGGATGTCCTTGTAGGCCTCGGTCATCACCTGCTCGGCGCCCAGGATCGCCCCGCCCAGGACTCGGCCTTGGCCGTCGATGTGCTTGGTCGCCGAATAGACGACGACGTCCGCGCCCAGGGCCAGCGGCTTCTGGAAGACCGGGGTGGCGAACACGTTGTCCACCACCAGCTTGGCGCCGGCCGCATGGGCGATGTCGGCCACCGCGCCGATCGCGGTGACTTCCAGCAGCGGGTTGGCGGGGGTCTCGACCAGAAAGGCCTTGGTGTTCGGGCGGACGGCGTTCTTCCAGGCTTCCAGGTCGGTGGCGTCCACGTAGGTGACCTCGACGCCGAAGCGGCCCATCCAGTCGGAGAGGATCCAGCGGCAGGAGCCGAACAGCGCCCGGCCCGCCACGATGTGGTCGCCGGCTCGAACCAGGCCTTGCAGCGCCACATGGACGGCCGCCATCCCCGAGGCCGTGGCGCGGCAGACCTCAGCGCCTTCCAGCAGCGCCAGGCGCTCCTCGAACATCGCCGTCGTCGGGTTGCCGAAGCGCTGGTAGATGAAGCCGGGCTCCTCGCCCGAGAACCGCCGGTCCGCCGCCCCTGCGGTGTCGTAGGCGAAGCTCTGGGTCAGGAAGAGCGCTTCGGAAATCTCGCCGTAGGGCGTCCGCGTGAGACCGCCGCGCACCAGTTTGGTTTCCAGTTCCCAATCGCGCACGTCTTCGGCCATGGCCGCGTCTCCAAACTCGAGAATGATGAGGGCTCTCTAAACCCCCTCCGAGCTGCCGCCACCAGTGAAAAACTGCCGCGTCTTATAGAGAATGGCGCACCAGCGGCTTGCCAGACTCGTGGCGGGCGGCGAGTGTCGCGGCGATGAGTGACGCCCCCGGCATTCTGCCTTCCCAATCCATCGAGGACCTGATCGCCGAAGGGGCTATCACCGCGTCCCGACCGTTCGACGCCGACCAGGTCCAGCCGGCCAGCCTCGACCTGCGCCTGGGCGCCCGCGCCTGGCGGGTGCGGGCCTCGTTCCTGCCAGGGGCAGGCCGCACGGTTCCCCAGCGGATCGCGGACGTGGCCATGCACGAACTCGACCTGACCAAGGGTGCGGTGCTTGAGCGGGGCTGCGTCTATATCGCCGAGTTGCAGGAGAGCCTGGCCCTCCCCAAGGGTGTCTCGGCGCGCGCCAACCCCAAGAGCTCGACCGGCCGGGTGGACGTCTTCGTTCGCCTGCTGACCAACAAATCCGTGACCTTCGACGACGTCGCCGAAGGCTATAGCGGCCCGACCTATATCGAGATCGCGCCACAGACCTTCTCGATCCTGGTTCGCACCTCGACCCGCCTCAACCAGCTCCGGCTGAAGCGCGGCGATCCGCCGAAGCTTTCGATCCGCAGTGTCGGGGTCGACCTCTCGGACGGCGTCGCGGGCTTCCGCGCCCGTCGCCACGCGGGCGTCGTCGACATGGATCGCGTGGATGGCCACGACCCGCGCGACTTCTGGGAGCCGCTGATCCCCCGCCGCGGCGAACTGCTGCTCGATCCAGGCGAGTTCTACATCCTGGCCTCGAAGGAGGCTGTCGAGATTCCGGTGATGGAAGCGGCCGAGATGACGCCGATCGATCCGTCGGTCGGGGAGTTTCGGGTCCACTACGCCGGATTCTTCGATCCGGGCTTCGGCACCGAGGAAGCCAACGCCGTGGGCTCGCGCGGGGTGCTCGAGGTTCGCAGCCACGAGACGCCGTTCCTGCTCGAAGACGGCCAGATCGTCGCTCGGCTGGTTTATGAGCCGCTCACCGCTAAACCTGCCCGTCTGTACGGCGAATTGGGCTCCCACTATCAGCGCCAGGGCCTGAAACTCTCCAAGCATTTCCGCGTCTGGTGACGGCGGTGTGGTATGCTGTGCGCCCCTCGAAAGGAGGGCGCCCATGCTCAGGCTCGACCATGTGGTTTTCCCGGTGCAGGACGCCGGACGCAGTCTCGATTTCTACCGCGATGTTCTCGGCCTGACGCTGGCGGAGGCCCATGAGGGCGACGACTGGAACTCCTATCCCTGGCTGATGATGGTCTTCGCCCTGCCGGACGGGCGTGAGCTGGTGCTGGTCGAACTGAAGGGCGCGCCGGCGCCGAGCTATCAGGGGCTGCCGCGTGACGCGCGCCACTACGCGCTGGCGGTCGAGGATGGCGCCGAGCTCGATGGTTGGCGGGGCAGGCTGCGCGCGGCCGGCCTTCGCTTCTGGGAAGAGGACCATGGGGTCCAGCAGTCGCTCTATCTGGAGGATCCGGACGGCGTCGTCATCGAGATCACCGCGCCGCCTAGCCGGGCCGATCCACACAGCGCCCAGAGCGCGGCGCTGCGGGTGGCGCGCTGGGGCGCCGCCGGCCGTCCTTGACCGAACGGCGCAGGCGCGCCAAAGGCGGGCGCATGAACATCCTCCTCGTCGGCTCTGGCGGGCGCGAACATGCGCTGGCCTGGAAGATCGCGGCCTCGCCGCTGGTGAAACGTCTGGTCATGGCGCCGGGCAATCCGGGCATGGCCTCCCTGGGTGAGCTCGCTCCCCTGAAGCCGACGGACGTCACCGGCCTGGTGGCGCTGGCCCAGGAGATCGCCGCCGACCTGGTGGTGATCGGCCCCGAGGTCACCGTGGAGGCGGGCCTCGCCGACGCTCTGTCCAAGGCCGGCGTTCCCTGCTTCGGGCCCCTGGCCCAGGCCGGCCAGCTCGAGTCGTCCAAGGCCTTCACCAAGGGCTTCGCCGATCGGCACGGCCTGCCCACCAGCGGCTACAAGGTGTGTGAGCGGGCCGACGAGGCCAAGGCCGCCCTGGACGGCTTCAAGCCGCCCTATGTCATCAAGGCCGACGGCCTGGCGGCGGGCAAAGGCGTGGTCATCGCTCAGGACCGGGCCGCCGCCGAAGCAGCGATCGACGACGCCCTGGGCGGCCGGTTCGGCGCGGCCGGCGCGCGGGTGGTGATCGAGGAATTCCTGGAGGGCGAGATCGGCTCGCTCTTCGCTCTTTGCGACGGCAAGGACTCCATCGTCTTCGGCTCCGCCCAGGACCATAAGCGGGCCTATGACGGCGAGCTCGGCCCCAACACCGGCGGCATGGGCACCTATTCGCCGGCTCCGGTCTTCACGCCCGAACTGGTGGAGCAGGTCCGCACGCGCCTTGCCGAGCCCGCCTTCGCCGGGATCGCCTCCGAAGGCGCGCCCTACAAGGGTGTGCTCTTCGTCGAACTGATGGCGACCAGGGATGGCCCCAAGCTGGTCGAGTTCAACGTCCGCTTCGGCGATCCGGAGTGCCAGGTGTTGATGCTGCGGCTGGAAAGCGACCTGGTTCCCTACCTCGTCGCCTGCGCCAAGGGCGCCCTGGCCGAGCTGCCGGCGCCGGTCTGGCGGGATGAGGCGGCGATCTGCGTGGTTCTCGCATCCGACGGCTATCCGGAAAGCCCAGTCACCGGCTCGGTCATCCGTGGGGCCGAACAGGACTTCGGGCCTGAGGTCGTGGTCTTCCACGCCGGCACCTCCCGCGATGCCGACGGGACTCTGCGTGCGGCGGGTGGCCGCGTCCTCAACGTCTGCGCTCGCGGCGCGACGCTGCAGGAGGCGCGCGACAAGGCCTATGCGGCGATCGAAAGGATTGATTGGCCGGGCGGTTTCCATCGCACCGACATCGGCTGGCGGGCGCTCGCCGTTCGCTGACGGCGGCGTCATTTATTAGAAAAATCGGTATGGATTTCGCCTCGGTGCTTGCTCGCCGGGGCCGCGCCTCGGTATGGTGGTTCAAACAACTGTACGACCTGAGGGAACGCCATGGCCGACGTCGCCGAGCAAAAGCGCGAACAGCTCAACAGCGGCACCAAGGAGGTCGCCGAAAGCCATCGCTTCGACGAGGCCGCGCTTGCCGCATGGATGCAGGCGAATGTCGCCGGCTACGAAGGCCCGCTCGAGGTTCGCCAGTTCAAGGGCGGCCAGTCCAACCCGACCTACCAACTGATCACCCCGAACAAGACCTACGTCATGCGGCGCAAGCCGCCGGGCAAGCTGCTGCCTTCGGCTCACGCGGTCGATCGCGAGTACAAGGTGATCACAGCCCTCTATCCGACCGGCTTCCCGGTGGCTCGGTCCTACGGCCTCTGCACCGACGACGGCGTGATCGGCACCATGTTCTACGTCATGGACATGGTCGAGGGCCGCATCCTCTGGGACCAGCAGCTCCCGCAGTACGAGCCGGCCGAGCGCCATGCGATCTTCACCTCGAAGATCAACACCCTGGCCGACCTGCACAACACCGACTACCAGGCCATCGGCCTGGGCGATTACGGGAAGCCCGGCAACTATATGGGCCGTCAGGTCGACCGCTGGACCAAACAGTACAAGGCCTCGGAGACCGTCCACATCGAAGAGATGGAACGGCTGATCGAGTTCCTGCCCAGGAGCCTGCCCGAGCAGGAGCGCACCTCGATCGTCCATGGCGACTACCGCCTGGACAACATGGTCTTCCATCCGACCGAGCCGCGCGTCATCGCGGTGCTCGACTGGGAGCTGGGAACCCTCGGCGAGCCGCTGGCCGATTTCACCTACCTGCTGATGAACTGGGTGAACGGCACGATCTCGCAGATCCCGGACCTGAAGGCGCACGGCATTCCGACGCTCGATGAAGCCGTGGAGCTGTATTGCGCACGGACCGGCCGGTCCGGCCTGCATCACCTGGACTGGTTCTTCTCGTACAACATGTTCCGGCTGGCCGGCATCTGCCAGGGCATCGTCGGGCGGGTTCGGGACGGCACGGCCAACAGCCCGCAGGCCGCCGCCATGGCGCAACGGGTGCCGGCGCTCGCCAAGTCGGCCTGGACCTACGCCCAGAAGGCGGGGGCCTAGAAACTGACGTCGCGGCATGCGATTAGGGCGCAGGCCAAGCTGGCCTGCGCCCACGTCCGCACGGAGCTCCATGACCGAACTTACCGGCGCGCCTGAAGTCGTAGGCGAACGACGGCCGTTCTGGCGGCGCCCTCTCTGGCAAGCGGTCGCCGGAGCGGTTCTGCTGGTCGTCGCCCTGCTGGTCTTCATGGTCTGGTCGCTGCCACTGGGCCGCGCCCTGGAGCCTCTGGCCAATCCGACCCTCATCCTGGTCACC
This sequence comes from Phenylobacterium koreense, assembly GCF_040545335.1. Lineage (NCBI taxonomy): Bacteria > Pseudomonadati > Pseudomonadota > Alphaproteobacteria > Caulobacterales > Caulobacteraceae > Phenylobacterium > Phenylobacterium koreense. Next base: position 1,040,175 of record NZ_JBEPLU010000001.1, on the reverse strand, counting down.
GCCGACGGCAAGCCGTTCGCGCGCCGCGGCTCGTACAAGGAGCAGCCTGTCGATGTGACCAAGCTGCCGAAGTATGTCCCCGGCGCCTTCGTGGCCATCGAGGACCGCCGCTTCTACAGCCACTTCGGCATCGATCTGCGGGCGATCACCCGGGCCCTGACCCGCAATGTCTCCGCCGGCGGGGTGCAGGAGGGCGGATCGACCATCACCCAGCAGTTGGCCAAGAACGCCTTCCTGACCAACAAGCGCAGCCTGCGGCGAAAGGCCCAGGAGGCGATGATCGCCCTCTATCTCGAGGCGCGGCTCTCCAAGGACGAGATCCTCTCGCGCTACCTTTCCACGGTCTATTTCGGCGACGGCGTCTTCGGCCTGCGCGCCGCGGCCAGGCACTATTTCGACAAGCCGCCTGAGAAGCTCAGCATCGGCGAGGCGGCCATGCTGGCGGGCATGGTCAAGGCGCCCTCCCGGCTGGCCCCGACCGAGAACCTGTCCGCCGCCCGCGAGCGCGCCCGGGTGGTCATCGCGGCCATGGCCGACACGGGCGTCATCACCGCCGAGCAGGCGCGTCGCGCACGGCCCGCCAGTGTTCGCCGCGGGACCGAGAACCTGCCGGTGGGTTCCTATTTCGCCGACTGGGTCTCGCCCCAGGCCCGCCGCGCCTTCGAAGCCGCCTATGGCGAGGTGAGCGTGCCGACCACTCTGGACTCGGTGCTGCAGGCCCAGGCCGAGCAGATCGTCAGCAGCGCCCTGCGCCGGCACGGGGGCTACCTGCACGCGACCCAGGCGGCGCTGATCGCCATGCGCCCGGACGGCCGCGTCCTGGCGATGGTGGGGGGCGACGACTACAAGCAGAGCCAGTTCAACCGGGTCTCGGACGCCAAGCGTCAGCCCGGCTCGGCCTTCAAGCTCTTCGTCTACCAGGCGGCCCTTCGCCAGGGCATGACCCCCGACAGCCTGATCCTCGACGCGCCGGTCACGATCGGCGACTGGTCGCCCAAGAACCACGAGGGCCACTACGCCAATCGGGAAATCCACCTGCGCAACGCCTTCGCCGGTTCGTCCAACGTCGCCGCCGCGCGCCTGGCGCAGCAGATCGGCCGCAATGCGATCATCCGCGCCGCCGAGGACATGGGGGTGCATGCTGATTTTCCGCCCGACCTGACCTTGGCCCTCGGGACAGCCCCGATGACCTTGCTTGACCTCACGGCCGCCTATGCCGGCGTGGCCTCCGGTGAGATCCCCGTGGTCCCCTATGGGGTCGAGCAGGCCAAGGTCGCGCCCAAGCGCAAGCTGCCGGTGCGCGAGCGCGAGCAACTGTTGGACCTGATGCGCGCCGCGGTCACCTTCGGCACCGCCAATGGCGGCAACGTCTCCCAGTACGCCTACGCGAAGACGGGTACGACCCAGGACTACCGGGACGCCCTCTATATGGGCTTCGTCGGCGACATGGTGATCGGCGTCTGGGTCGGCAACGACGACAACAGCCCCATGAATGGCGTGGCCGGCGCCGGCCTGCCGGCTGAAATCTGGAGCGAGTTCGCCCGCTTCGCGATGGGCCGCGGCATGGTCCGTGCGGGAGGCCGTCAGATCGGCGTCGCGCCCGCAGCGCCTCCGCCGGTCCAGGAACTGGAGATCGATCCAATGGCGCCGCCGCCGATCGAGCCTGAAGTGGCAGCCCCGCCCACGGCCGAAACCACGCCCGCGCCCGCCCCAACCGCGCCAGAAATTACGCCTCAGGCGGCGCCGCAGCCGATCTTCTAGCGGAAGGGGGCGAGGAGCCGTTCGAGGACCTCCTCGTCCTCGAAGGCGGCCCGCACCGGCCAGGCGGTCACCCGGTCGCGCCATTCGGGCGGGAGCCGGACCCAGTCCTTCTCGGTGGTGACCAGTCCGGCGCCGAATAGCTCGGCGCGATCGGCCAGCAGCTTCAGCGCGCCGGTGTCATAGGCGAAGTGATCGGGAAACGGGATGAAGTCGGCGAGCTGGCAGCCGGCCGCCTTGAGCGCCCGTTCGACCTTCCACGGCATGCCGATACCGGCAAACCCGACCTGCGGGCCCTTCGGGGGCGGTTGGGCTGGGTCAAGTCTGGCGACCAGCACCGGCTTGTCGCGAAAGACGCGCAGCAGGCCAGGGTCCGGCTCGGCGAGGTCGGCTGGCAGCATCAGGATCACGGCGTCGGCGCGAGCTATCCCCTTGGCCAGCGGCTCACGCAGCGGCCCGGCGGGAAAGACGGAGCCGTCGCCCAAGGGCCACACACCATCCCGGGTCTCGCCATCGACCACGACCAGCGACAACGCCTTGGCCAGGGTCGGATTCTGATGGCCGTCGTCCATGACGATCGCTTTGGCGCCGGCCTTGGCCGCCGCCCGTGCGCCCACTACACGGTCGCGGGCGATCCAGATCGGCGCATCCTGGGCCAGCATCAACGGCTCGTCCCCGACGTCCGCCGCGGTGTGATGCTGCGGGTCCACGCGCAGCGGCCCAGGTTCGCTGCCGCCATACCCACGTGAGAGTCCCTGCGCCCCCGGCAGCCTGCGTAGCAATTCACGCACGACCGGGGTCTTGCCCGCCCCTCCAACGGTCAGGTTCCCCACGCAGATGACTGGAGCGCCCGGATCGACCGGCTTGGCGTTTGCGATCCGACGCGCGGTGACCGCGGCCCATATCCAGGAGACCGGCTTCAGCAGCAGGCGCGAGACGGGCGCCGGGGCGCCTTCGCGCACATACCACCAGCGAGGGGTCGAGAGCTTCATGCCGGCAGCAAGGGTTCAAGCAAACCGAGAGCCGCGTCTAACGCCGCGCCCTGATTTTCCGCATAGGCCATGGCCGCGCGGCCGATGCGCGGAGCGATGAGCGGTTGGGTCAAGAGCCCCGCCAGGTCCCGGGCAAGCTCAGCTTCGCCGGCGCACTTGATCGCGGCGACGCGTTCGAACATGTCCGCATAGATCGCCGCGGCGTTGAACACGTGCGGCCCGGTGACGATCGGAACCGACAGTCGCGCCGGCTCCAGCGGATTGTGCCCGCCGATGCCCGGAACGAAGCTGCCGCCCATCACCGCCACGTCGCACGCCCGATAGAAGAGGCCCATCTCGCCGAGCGTATCCGCCACATAGGCCGTAGTCGCCGCCGACAGGGGCTCGTCCGCCGCGCGGCGGGCGACGATGTGGCCGGCCTCAGCCAGCAGTCTTGCCACGGCCGGCCCCCTGTCGGGATGGCGCGGCGCGACGACCAGCAGTACGTCCAGGCCGCGGCAGGCCCGGATAATGATTTCGTCTTCGCCCGGATGGGTGCTGGCGGCCAGCACCACCTTGCGCCCTGCGATCGACGCCCGCAGTCGCGCCAGCTCATCTTCGTCGACGGGCAGGGGGGCGCCGACGTTCTTGAGGTTGAGCCGAGGGCCGGTGGATGCGCCGAGGGACCGCAGTCGCTCCTCGGTCTCGCCGTCCTGCGGCAGGATCAGGTCGAAGGCCTGCAAGAGGAAGCGGGCGGCGCCTGGCGCACGTCGCCATCCGTCCGCGCTGGCCTGGGTGATCCGGGCCGACACCAGGGCGAGCTTCGCGTCGCGCGCCTTGGCCCCAAGTATCAGGTTCGGCCAGAGCTCGCTCTCGACCTGGATCGCCGTGTCGGGCCGCCAATGGTCCAGGAAGCGCCGCACAGAGGCAGGCGTGTCGATCGGCGCGTACTGATGGATCACGCCTTGCGGGAGGCGGCCTGCCAGCAACTCGGCCGAGGTACGCGTGCCCGAAGTCACGAGCAGGGTCCGCCCCGGCTTCTGCAAGGCCTCGATGAGCGGGAGCAGGGACATGCTCTCGCCGACGCTGACGCCATGCAGCCAGACCAGCGGACCGGCAGGACGAGGAAAGCTGGCGCGCCCCAACCGCTCATCGATACGTGCGGGGTCTTCCTTGCCCTTGGCGGCTCGACGGCGCAGCAGGGCTGGCGCGAACGGCTCGGCGAGGCCGGTCAGGCCGGCGTAAAGCGCGAGGGAAAGCGGACGCAAAGGTCAGATCGCGTGCACGCTGGCCAGGCGGCAGGCTTCGGAGTGTCCGGTTTCGACCTGCAGCGTGGAATGGCCGATCCCGAACTTGCCGGCCAGGCCCTCGCAGGTCGAGTGCAGGAACTCGTCACTGTCGGGATTGTCCGGACGGGTCAGGTGAACCGTCAGGGCGGTCTCGGTGGTGCTCATGGCCCACACGTGGAGGTCATGGACCTCGGTCACCCCAGGGCGGCTCACCAGCCAGGCGCGAACGGCCTCGACGTCGATGCCGCGCGGCGCGGCGTCGAGCGCGAGATTCACCGAATCTCGCAGCAAGGCCCAGGTGCCGATGACGATCACCGCGGCGATCAGCAGGCTCAGCGCCGGGTCGATCCAGTAGAGCGAGGTGAAGGCGATCAGCCCGGCCCCGACCACGACGGCGAGCGAGACCGCCGCGTCGGCCGCCATATGCAGGAAGGCGCCGCGGATATTGAGATCCTCATGGCCCCTCATGAACATCAGGGCGGTCGCGGTGTTGATCACCACACCGATGCCAGCCACGGCCATCACCGGCCAGGTCGCGATGGGCGTCGGTTCGGTGAACCGGTGGAGCGCCTCGGAAACGATCACCCCCACCGCCACCAGCAGCATCACGGCGTTGGCCAGGGAGGCGAGGACCGTCGCCTTGCGCAGGCCGTAGGTGCGTCTGGCGGTCGGCGCGCTCTTGGCGAGGATGGTCGCGCCCCAGGCCAGCAACAGGCTGAGTACGTCGGAGAGGTTGTGGCCGGCGTCGGCCAGCAGAGCCAGCGATCCCGACCAGAGGCCCGCGCCGGCCTCGGCCAGCACGAAGGCGAAGTTCAACCCGACGCCGATGGCGAAGGCGCGGCCGAAGTCCTTGGGGGCATGGCTATGGCCGCCGGGGCCATGCGAATGGCCGTGGTCATGACGCCCGTGCGAGTGTCCGTGATCATGGTCATGGTGCGCATGATCATGGTCGTGATCATGAGAATGATCGTGATGTCGATGCGCGTGATGGTCGTGGGCCATGGCCTTATGTGTCACCCAAACCGGCGAGGATCAACGGCGCGAGGCCAGGGCCTTGGCGCGTTGGGTCGTCGCCGTCAGCTTCGCGGACAGATCCTGGATCAGCGCGGTCATCGTCGCCTCGTTGGCGTCCGGCGGAACATAGAACGGCCCGTCCCATGCGGTGGCTCCGCGTCCGAACGGCCAGGCGAAGGTCACCCTGTCCCAGGTGTCGAGCTCGATCGCCGGCGAGACGGCCAGGCCCATCAGATAGATCGGCGCCCCGGTCTTCTTGGCGATCTGCAGCGAGCCGGGGGCGATCACTTCGGCCGGTCCGCGCGGCCCGTCGGGCGTGACGATCAGAACCCCGCCTTGGCCGACCCAGCCGATCGCCTCGCGGATGGCCGCGACGGCGGCGCGAGCCTTGGCGGTGTCGCCCTTCTTGGCGGACGAGGTCCGGATGGCCGGAAAGCCCGCCCGCGACAGGGCCTGGGCGATGAACTCGCCGTCGGCCGAGGGCGAGACCATGCAGCGAACCTTGTCCCGTCGCCACCAGACGGGCGCCAGCCCCAGGCACAGGGGAATGCCGCCATGCCAGAAAAGGCCGATGGCCGGCTTGCCGTCGCTCAGCACGGGCTCCACGCATTCCAGGTTGTCGTGGACCCAGCGGCGGCTCCGCAGGGTGACGATCAGATGGAGATAGAGCACCCAGCCGAGGAACGCCTGGACGCCCGGGTGACGCAGAACCTTCTTCACGCGGCGGGCTCCGCGTCCAGGTCCTGGCTCCTGGCGAGGCGGGCGTAGAGGCCGCCGCGCTTCTTCATGAGGCTGGCATGGTCACCCTGTTCCACCACCTGGCCCTTTTCGATGACATAGATGCGGTCGGCGCCGCGAACGGTGGACAGGCGGTGGGCGATCAGGATCGTCGCCCGGCCGGCCATCAGGCGCGACAGCGCCGCCTGCACCTGTTGCTCGCTCTCGGTGTCGAGCGCGCTGGTGGCTTCGTCGAGAAGCAGGATGGGGGCGTCCTTCAGGAAGGCCCGTGCGATGGCGATCCGCTGGCGCTGACCTCCGGACAGCCGCGCGCCGGCCTCGCCGACGATGGTGTCGTAGCCGCTCGGAAGGGCGCTGACGAAGTCGTGGGCGGCCGCGGCTTTGGCGGCCTCGATGATCTGCGCCTCGGTGGCGTCGGGGCGTGCATAGGAGATGTTGGCGCGGATGGTGTCGTCGAACAGGAACGGCTCCTGCGTCACCAGCGCCACGTGATCGCGCAGGGAGGCGAGGGTCACGTCGCGCACGTCCGTCCCGTCGATGGTCAGCTTGCCGCTGCTGGTGTCGTAGAAGCGCGGTATGAGGTTCAGGATAGTGGTCTTGCCGCCTCCGGACGGGCCGACCAGGGCGACCGTCTCGCCGCGGCGGACCTCCAGATCGACTCCGCGCAGGGCCGGTCGGTCCTCGGCCCGATAAGCGAAGCCGACGTCCTCGAAGCGGATCACGCCATCGCCGATCGTCAGCGCCTTCGCGCCCGGCCGCTCGCGGACCTCCGGCTCCACATCGAGCGCCGCGAACAGGCGGCGGGCGGCCGATAGGCCCTCCGCCATCACTGTCTGCAGATTGGCCAGTTGCCGCAGCGACTGCGAAGCCAGGCCAAGAGCTCCGATGAAGGCGACGAAGGCGCCGACGTTCATTCCGCCTGACTGCGAGCGCCAGCCGGCGTAGGCGATCACCGCGGCGGTGATCACGGTCATCAGCGTTTCGGTGGCCGGCGCGGCGCGGGCGCGGGCGTTGGCGCCCTTCACCAGGAACCGCTGGCGGCGCTTGACCACCTCGGCCACACGCGCCTCCTCATAGGCCTCGCGATTGTCGATCTTCACGACGCGCACGCCATCCAGGCTTTCCATGATCGCCGTGGAAAGCGCCGAGGTCTCGGCCATGGCGCCCTTGGTCGCCTTCACCGTCCGCTTGGAGAACCGGCGCATCACCCAGGTCGAGAGCGGCGCAGCCACCACCAGGGTCAGGGACAGCATCAGGTCGTTTCCGACCATGACCACGATCGCGCCGATCACCGTCAGCAGGTGCTGAGTGTAGTTGATGATGCCCGCCGTGGCCGCCTCACGGATCAGGCCTGCGTCATAGAGCACCGAGGAGACAAACGAGCCGGTGTGCGCCGAGCGCAGGCGCGCCAGGTCGGCCCTGACCAGCTTGCCGAACAGTTGCACCTGGACCTGGCCGACGACCTCGTTGCCGATGCGGTTGACTTGGCTGGCCTGGATGACCTGGGCCAGACCGCGAGCGATCGCCAAGCCAGCGATGGTCAGCGGCACGGACAGCAGCGTGCCGGGCTTGTGGTTGACCAACAGGTCATTGATGGCCGGCTCGAGGATCTGGATCAGATTGGCGCTCAGATAGGCGACCGCGACGGCGGCGATCATGGCGATCGTCCAGCCCTTCCAGCGCGGGGCCATGTAGGTTCGCGCGATCCGCGCGGCGACAGCGCGGGTGGGGAGGTCTGCGGGCTCGCTCATGGCTCCTTGGGGTCGGCTGTCGGCGCGGGGAAGTCAAGAAGTCGTCTTTGGCCCTGGCCGCGGCCGGAATATGGTGTCGGCTTGGCTGGGCTGTGGGAAGGCCCGCCTGAACCGGAGGACTTCGTCATGCGACTTGTCGCGATCGCCTTGCTGATGAGCGCCGCGGCCACCGCGCCTGCGCCGCCACCGGCGGCCGAGCCGGCGCTGTCGCCCGCCCAGAACGCCAAGATCAGCCAGGCCATAGCCGCCCTGAAGCGGCCGGAGGAGCGCAGCCTGGCGTCCGGCTGGAGCAACGCCAAGAAGGTCGCCGAGGTCATTTGCCGCCCTGCCGCCCTGCCGTCGCTTCGCCGACAGATCCCTGAGGCGGACCGCGTCTTTCTCGGAACCAGCGATCCGGCCACGCTCACCCTGGTCAGCGCCCGCAGCCTGACCGGCAGCGGCAGCGTCCGCTCGGGCGAAAAATGGAGGGACTTCACCTTCACCTGCGCCCTAACGCCCAGTTCCGGCAAGGTCGCGGGCTTCACGGCCGTGCTCAAGCCCGCGGACTAGGGCCTGGCCTCGCGCCCAACTTCCGCCGCCCTGGCAAACAACCTATCTAGCCGCCCATGCAGGAAGCGCCCTTGGCCGGATTCGATCTCACCACGTCCTCCGGGCGGGTCTCGACCTATCTGGATTACCTCTGGAAGGACCACGCCTATCTGCGGCTCGGTTTTTCCAACGCGCACTGGATCAGCGACGAACTGGTCCGGGCCAACCAGCCCTGGCCTCACCAGCTCGCCGAGTGGAAGCGGCGCGGGATCAGGACCATCGTCAACCTCCGCGGCGGGTTCGACGCCAGCTTCTACGCGCTGGAGAAGGACGCCTGCGAACGCTTGGGACTGAAGATGGTCGATTTCACCATCACCTCGCGCGAAGTGCCTAGCCGCGTGCGCGTGCACGGCGCCAAGGAGCTGTTCGAGACGATCGAGTATCCAGCCCTGATGCACTGCAAGTCAGGCGCGGACCGCGCCGGCATCATGAGCGTTTTCTACATGCACTTCCGCAAGGGACTGCCGATCCGCGAGGCGCTGGACCAACTGCACATCCGCTACCTGCATGTGAAGCAGGGCAAGACCGGGGTCCTGGACTACACCTTCGAGCGCTACCTCACCGAGGGGGAGCCGAAGGGACAGGATTTCCTGGAGTGGGTCGATAGCGACGCCTACGATCCCGCCGCCATCAAGGCCGACTTCCGCGCCCAGATGTGGGGGCGGCTGCTCACCGAGGGCGTTCTCAGGCGGGAGTAGCCTCGGGGGAGGCCCCCGCCGGGCGGGGGCCGTCAAAGGGACGTCTTAGTCCTGCTGCGGGTCCTTTTCCGGATCCAGCAGCTTGTGCGCGTGAATGATGAAATAGCGCATCAGCGCGTTGTCCACGGTCTCCTGCGCCTTGCGGCGCCAGGCGGCGAGCGCCTCGTCGTGGCTGGCATAGGCGCCGACCAGGTCGATCTTCGACAGGTCGCGGAACCTATTGTGCTCTAGATCGTCGAGTTCTCCGCCGATCACGAGGTGCAGAAGCTGCTTTTCGGGCATGGTCTTTCCCAAACTGGTCAATTTGGTAGTGCGATATGCCGGGCGCGCTCAAGGATCAATGGGGCGAGGCGCGGCCCCGCACAAACAAGACTAGGCTGTGACGGTTTAACGCCATTGTACAGGAATGGGCGGCCGAGATGATCGCCCACATAGGCGCCGGCCTCGCGGGCGATCAGGTCCGCGGCGGCCAGGTCCCAGTCGAACTTCGGAACCAGGGCGAGGGTTGCGTCGAAGGCGCCCGAGGCCACCACGCACATGCGATAGGCGGTGGAGTTGCGGGCCTCGATCCGCATTTCCGGCCAGGGCGTGGGCCAGGCCGGATGCGTGAACATCCTTGCATCACCGACCATGCCGCAGCCCTCGATCACGTCGCGTTCGCCAGCCTGGATCGGGGCGCCGTTCAGCGTGGCGCCGCCGCCCGCCACGGCCTGGAAGGTCTCGTCCAGATCGGGCGCGTAGACCACGCCAGCCAGCGGCAGGCCCTCTTCGACGACCGCCACCGACACCGCCCACCAGGGCCGCGTCTTGATGAAGGCCCGCGTGCCGTCGATGGGATCGACCACGAACAGCCGCCTGCGGGTCCGACGCGCCGGATCGTCGGGTGTCTCCTCCGAGAGCCAGCCATAGCCCGGGCGGGCGCTGGTCAGCCTCGCCTTGATCAGGGCGTCCGTGGCCAAGTCCGCGTTGGTCACTGGGGAGTCGCCTTCCTTGAAGGTTGTCTCCAGGCCCGCCTCCCGCAGTTGCATGGCCAGGCGGCCAGCCTCCTTCGCCGCCTCGGTGATCAGTTTCAGGTCCTCGGCGGCTTCCGTCATCAGCGTCCGGCGATCGCCAGTCCGTCGATCAGCAGCGACGGGGCGTTGGCCGAGCCGCGGATCTCCAGGTCGGAGCCGGGGATGAGCCTGCCGTACATGTCGACCAGGTTGCCGGCGACGGTGATCTCGGTCACCGGGTAGGCAAGTTCGCCGTTCTCGAACCAGAAGCCCGCGCAGCCCACCGACCAGTCGCCGGTGTTGCCGTTCAGGGACGGGCCGAACATCGAGGTGATCAACAGCCCCTTGCCGGCGTCGGCGATCAGTTCGGCCTGGCTCTTGGCGCCGGGCTGGAGCGTCAGATTGGTCGTCGAGACCCCCGGCGCGCCGGCAAGGCCGCGAGAGGCGTGCCCAGTGGTCTCCAGGCTCAGTTGCCGCGCCGAGGCCGAGTTCATCAGCCAGGTGGTCAGCACGCCGTCCTCGATGAGCGACCAGCGCCGGTTCTGCACGCCCTCGTCATCGAAAGGTGAGGAGCCGAGGCCGCGGACCTTGTGCGGATCGTCGACGATGTTGACGCCCTTGCCGAACACCTGGGCGTTCAGCTTGTCCTTCAGGAACGAGGTGCCGCGCGCGATCGAGGGCCCGGAGATCGCTCCGATCAGCGGCCCGATCAGCGACATGGCGATGCGGTTCTCGAAGATCACGGGCGCGGTGGTCGAGGCGATTTTGCGCGCGCCCAGCCGCTGGGCCGCCCGGCGGCCGGCTTCCTCGCCGATGGACTTCGGCGTGGGCAGGTCGCCGCGCCAGCGGGCGGAACGGCCGTCATAGCCGCTCTCCATGGTCTCGCCGTCTCCCGCCACGACCGAGGCCATGATCGAAAAGGCCGAGGCGTGGTAGACGCCCGAAAATCCGGTCGAGGTCACCAGCCGCCAGTGCGATGAGGAGGCCGAGGCCGAGCCGCCTTCGGAATTGGTCACCTTCGGGTTGGCGCGCGCCGCGTCCTCCGCGGCCCGCGCCACTTCTTCCAGCGCCTCGGGCGAAGGTTCCTGCGGATCGTAGAGGTCGAGTTCGGGGAAGGGGCCTTTGGCGAGGCGCTCCTTGGGGGCGAGGCCCGCATAGGGATCTTCCGGCGCCAGCCGGGCCATGGCCACGGCCCGCTCGACGAGCTTGGCGCGCGCGGCGGGCGAAATATCGGAGCCCGAGACGGTCGCCTGGCGCTGGCCCACGAACACCCTCAGGCCAAGGTCGCGGCTCTCCTCCCGCTCGACTTCCTCCAGTTCGCCAAGGCGAACATTGATGCCAAGCGCGCTGCGTTGCGCGCTGACGGCTTCGGCGGAATCGGCGCCGGCCTTCAGCGCGGCGGCGACCACATCGGCTAACAGGCTCTCTTCCATCAAAGCCATATGGCTGGATGCGCAGCCGGCGGCAAGAAGGCGCTGGCGATTACTAGGGTTTGCTTGGTTCCAGGCGTCCCAGGCCAGGGGGCTTGGACGCCGCCTGGCGCAACACCGCGAGATAGCCGCCCGGCTCGACCAGCATCTTGCCCGCGACGCCCTTGCGAACCAATGCGCTATGGACGCGGGGCAGGTTGTAGCAGGGCACGTGCATGAACATGTGGTGCTCGCAATGATAGTTCACGTAATAGGGGGCGATCAGCAGCCGCTCCATGAAGCCGGCCTTGGTGGTGCGGGCCTGGCGCATCGGGTCGGGCTCGTTCTCGGCGATGCAGGCGTGCTCGGCGATGTTGCGCAGCCGAGTGACCAGGGGCAGCCAGGTGGCCTGCGGCAACACCCACAGCACCGGCCAGATCCACCAGAGGCCGAACGGCGCGCCGATCGCGGTGACGATGAGGCCGAAGCCCAGCCAGCGGCGCTTGGCCTTGATCTCGTTGAGGACGATCGGCGCCAGGGGCTCGCCCTTCTTGCGGGCGCGCAGTCGACTGACGAAACCCCCGAAGCGTTGCTTGAAGAAGGTCTGGCCGGTCAGGTCGCGGATGATCTTCCGGCGCAGCGAGACCGCGGTGATCGGGAAGGGCGCCGACAGCACGAGGTCCGGGTCTTCGGATTGCTGGGCGTACCGATGATGTCCCAGGTGATAGGGTCGGTAGCGCGCCAGCCCGCCGCTGGTCAGCCACTCGCCCATCCAGTCGTTGAGCTTCAGGTTCCTGTGCAGCGCGCCGTGCGCGGCGTCGTGCATGAGGATCGCCAGCCCCAGTTGGCGTGCGCCGATGATCATCACCGCCAGCGGCAGGGTCAGCGGCCAGACGACCACCATGGCGCCCGCAGCGATGATCAGCGCCCACGCGTGGGCGAGCATCGCCGGTCCCCGCCATGTCGAGCGGGCGGTCAGGGGCGCCCATTCCTCGACGCTGAAGAAAGCTTTCGGATCGAGACGCGCCGCAACGGCCATTAGGCGCTCCTGCCGGTTTGAAGAAGGACGAGCATTTCTTCGATCTCCTCCTCGTCGCTGGCGTCGGTGGCGCCTTCGCGAAGGGCGACGCCCAGGGCCAGCGTCCAGAACCGCCGCGCGGTCGTGGCGGTGTCGCCGCCCGACCAGCCCCGTCGGGCGCGGGTCTCGGCATAGGCGCGGTCGCCCTGGGTGTGGAGGCGATCGAAAGTGCGTTCGATGAGCGGGGCCAGATCCTGCCGCCTGCGGGTCAGCGACAGCGCCTCGACGAAGAGGACGAGGCCCGGTGATCCGATGACGGTTTCCACGAGCTTGCGGTTGTAGGCCGAGCCCGTCGCCGCGCTGGCGGCGGCTTCCTCCGCTCGCCGGGCGACATAGAGCACCTCGCGGCAGGCGGCCTCGACGAACAGGCCCTCCTTTGTGCGGAAGTAATAGGTGATCTGGCTGGGGAACGCCCCGGCCGCCGCGGCGATGTCAGCGACCGATACGCCGGCCAGTCCCTGCGCTTTGAAGAGCTCAACCGCCGCGTCCAACAACTGGGAGCGCATGCGCTTGCCCGGCTCTCGCACGCCGCGCTTTTCCGCCAGGGCTCGCACGTTTGACATGCGTTAATTGTACGTCATACAAATTTGGCGTCAACGCGCCCCTCAGGCGTTGCGGGCCATCAGCCCTCCATCGACCGGGATCACCGCGCCGGTGATGTAGGAGGCGGCGGGCAGACACAGGCTCAGAGTCATGTGAGCCACCTCCTCGGGCCGCCCGTAGCGGAGCAATGCGGTGCGCCGCCTGGCGAATGTCTGCTTGTGCTCGTCCGGCACGCCGGCGGTCATGGCCGTGTCGATGGGGCCAGGGCAGATGCAGTTGACGGTGATCCCCTCGCGCCCTAGTTCGACGGCCAGGGCCCGGGTCAGGCCGGTGACACCGGCCTTGGCGGCGCAATAGGGGCTGTCCTGGGCCGTCGCGCCCAGCGCTTCGGTCGAGGCGATGTTGACGATCCGAGGCGCTTGCGAGCGACGCAGAAAGGGCAGGGCCGCGCGGATCACCCTATGGTGCGCGCTCAGCAGCACAGTCAGCGAGCGCTCCCAAACGGCCTCGTAAGCGTCGCTGTCGATGGGCGAGAAGGCCGATATGCCGGCGTTGTTGACCACCGCGTCCAGGCCGCCGAACGCCTCGCCGATCTCGCGGACGACCCGGGCGATCTCCTCGCCGTCGGAGACGTCCATCTTCCAGGCGCGGGCGTCGAGGCCGGCGTCTCTCAGCGTCGCCGCCACCGCCTCGGCGGGAGCCAGGACATGGTCTGTCACGGCGACCATGGCGCCCTCCTGTGCGAAGAGTTCGGCCGTGGCGCGGCCCATTCCGGACCCCGCGCCCGTCACCAGCGCCTTGGCGCCTTTGAGGGATCGGAGCGCGTTCACAGGCTCAGTCCTCCGTCCACGATCAGGGTCTGGCCGGCCACGTAGGAGGCCAGGGGTGAAGCCAGGAACAGAGCAGCCCCAGCCATGTCGGACGGCTCGCCCATCCGTCCGACGGGGATGCGGGCCAGGGCGCCGCGCAGCCTGTCGGGATGTTCGGTGGTGACCTTGGTCAGCTTGGTGTCGACGAGGCCTGGCGCCAGACCATTGACCCGGATGCCCTCCGGCGCCCAGGCGCGGCCCAGGGTCTTGGTCAGGCTCACCGCGCCGGCCTTCGAGGCGGCATAGGCCGGATTGCCGATGTTGGCCTGGAAGCCGGAAACCGAGCTGACGATGATGATCGAGCCGCCGGCGCTGGCCAGCATCTCGCGGAACTTCACGGCGCAGGCCATCAGGCTGTCCAGGTTGACGGCCATCACCCGGTCCCATCCCTCGGCCTGGAACTCGCCGCGCCTGTAGACCACCGTTCCTTGGCACAGCACCAGGACGTCGAGGTTCTCGAACGGCGGCGTGCAGGCGTCGATCTCGGCCCGGACGCCGACATCGACCTTGGCGTAAGATAGGCAGCTCAGGTCCGAGCCCTCGACCCCTTCGTAGGCCGCCGCGCTGGGCCGGGTTCCCCAGACATGGACCTCAGCGCCGTGTGTTCGAAAGCTATGAGCGATGCCGTTGCCGATTCCGCTCGAACCGCCGACGACCAGCACCCTTTTGCCGGTGAAATCCAGCTCGCCCATGGCGTCCTCCCTGGCTGGTTTTTCTCATCCTCCGGCGACCGATCAGGGGCGTAAAGCCTCACGCCGCGTTAGCCTTGACGCTCACGTAAGCTGGTAGGAGGGTTTCAGGGTGACGGGCGCGTAACGACGCCCGCAGGGAGGTACAGATGCTACAGAAGCTTCGCCGTCCGGCGACCACCTTCACCATCACCCAGCTATGCCGCGAGTTCGCGACGACCCCCCGAGCCCTGCGGTACTACGAGGAGCAGGGGCTGCTGTCGCCGACGCGCGATGGTCAGGCCCGGGTCTATTCCTACCGTGATCGAGCCCGGCTGGTGCTTATCCTGCGCGGCAAGCGCGTCGGCCTGTCCCTGGCCGAGATCCGCGATATCTTTGAGCTTTATGACCGTGACGACGGGCTGGTGGCGCAGAACACCCACGCCCTGCGCAAATATCGCGAACGCATCGAGGCTTTCGAACGCCAGCGGCAGGAAATCGACGAGGCTATCCAGGAACTTCACGTGGCCAGCGCGCGGGTCGAGGCCCAGCTCGCCGAGGCCGCCGGCCGCGCGGCCTTCGCCTGAAGACCGAGGGCCTGGTCAGAAGCTCGCGACGTCAAAAGCTCGCGACCGGGCCCTTCCACATCCCCGCGACCAGCGCGAAGAACAGCAGCAGCCCGGCGAAGCTGTTCGACTTGAACAGCGCGAGAGCAAGAGGGCCGTTCGTCGTGTCGACCCGGGCCGCCTGACGCGAAAGGTGCATCCCATAGAGCGCCGCCAGCGGCAGGAAGAGCGGACCCAGCCCGCCGACCCAGGCCGCAGCCAGCGCCAGGGCGAAGGCCGCCACATAGAAGGCCAGCACCCCCTTCTGGACCGCGGTCCCCAACCGCCGGGTCGAAGACTTCACCCCGACCAGCGCGTCGTCCTCCAGGTCCTGGATGGCGTAGATCGTGTCGTAGCCGAGCGTCCAGAAGACGCCGCCCGCATAGAGCAGGATCGCTGCCCACGACATCGTCCCGGTGGCGGCGGCGAAGGCCAGTACCCCGCCCCAGTTGAAGGTCAGGCCCAGCCAGGCCTGTGGCCACCAGGTGATCCGCTTCATGAACGGATAGGCCGCCACCAGCGCCAGCGACGCGACCCCCAGCCAGATCGCCAGCGGCGGCATGGTCAAGAGAATGCCCAGCGACACCAGGCTGCAAAGGGCGATGAAGGCGAGGGCCTGCTTGACGCTGATCTGTCCGGAGGCCACCGGCCGCAAGGCGGTGCGGGCGACCTTGGCGTCGATGTCCCGATCGACGATGTCGTTGAACGCGCAGCCGGCCGCCCGCATCAGCGCGGCGCCGACGAAGATCTTGGCCAGCAGCATCAGGTCGGGGAACAGGCCTTCCATGGCGCCGGCCAGGGCCGCGCCTTGCCAACCGGGCAGCATGAGCAGCCAGATTCCCGCTGGGCGATCGAACCGGCCGAGCTTCAGCCAGGGCTGCAGGGCGGCGGGCGCGTGCCGGTCGACCCAGTTGGTCGGTGTGGCGTCGGGTAGCTGGGCGGACATGTGTAGGCGTTTACCCCGCCTGTGGCGTTGCGGCCACTCCCTCCCTGCAACTTGGCGATGAGGGCGAAATAACGCCGGTCATTCGGGTTGACAGGGCAGGATCGTGCGCGCAGGGTCGCCTGTATCGTCGTTCGGCCCACAAGCTCTGACAGGGAGATGATCAGCGTGACAGCATCTAATCATCATCCGCAGAAGCCGCTTGTCGCCGTGATCGCCTGCGCCGGCAGGTTCCGCGACTAGGTCGCGCCCGGCCCCGCCTGCGGGCCGATCTGCAACTCCATAGCCAGCCTTCCAACGCGCAGCCGCGCGTGCCCCTGGCGCTTCCCGACACAATGGATTCCCGCGCTTCGTAGCGCGGAGTCCGTCCGTCTCGAAAGACGACGACATGACATACGCCGAGCCGATTCCGGCCCCGACGAACGCCTTCGTTCCAAACCGCTACGGCGCGATGTGCACGGAGGTCTACGACCTCGACAAGCCCCCCGGCAGCCTGCCGGACGTGGACTTCTATGTGCAGCGACTGGCGGGCCTGGACGGCCCGATCCTCGAGGCCGGGTGCGGCACCGGGCGGCTGCTCATTCCCCTGCTGGAAGCGGGCTTCGAGGTCGAGGGCTTCGACCGCTCTGGCGACATGCTCGCCTCGTGCGCGCGCCATTGCGCTGGGCGTGGCCTCTCGCCCGCGCTCCGCCAGATGAGCTTCCAGGACTTCGCCTACGACCACGACTTCGCGGCGATCCTCGTGCCGGCCGGGACCTTCACCCTGCTGGACGACTTCGCCGAGGCCCTGGCCGTGCTGAAGCGGTTCTTCGACCACCTGCGTCCCGGCGGGCGCCTGATGATCGACCTGCTTCCGCTTGGCTACCTGGTCAACGAGCGGCCCGACATCCGCACCTGGACCACGCCCGAGGGCGATGTCCTGCGGATCGAAGGCCGGGCTGTGGAGATCGATCTCCTGCGTCAGCGCCGCGTCACGCACGACCGGTACGAGCGCTGGAGAAACGGCCGTCTGGTGGAGTCCGAGTTGGAGGTCATGGCCTTCCGGATCTGGGGGCTGAAGGAGTTCGAACTTGCGCTCGCCGCGGCGGGCTTTGGCGAGATCTCCATCGGCGCAGATCACCAGCCCGGCCGCAGGCCGGGCCGCTCCAGCCGAATACTCAACTTCGAGGCCCGGCGACCCGTCCAGGGGCGCGGCTGAGGCGCCGGGACCGGTGCTCCCCCACCGGTCCCGGCGCCAGACCTCGACATCCCATTCATCCGACCTTCGCGTCGGCAGATTTGTGAAAGCGTCATGTCAGAACTTCACGATGAGGACGATCGTCCCCGAAGTCTTACGAACCGTCAGGTGCTGGCCTTCATGGCCGGCCACTGGCTGCGCGAGCCTGGCCGCTTCGCGCTGATCATCGCCCTGGTGCTGGTCGCCACGGTCTGTGACCTGTCGATCCCCTGGGCGACCCGCGGCCTGATCAACGCGGTCTCCAGCCCCGAGCGGGTGACGGCCGCGGCCTGGGCGGCCTGGGCCGCGCTCTCGGCCCTCTATCTGACCTTCTACATGTCTCGGACCAGCATGTTCCGGATCATGAACGGCTTCTACGCGCGGATCATGTCGCGCATGGTCAAGGAGGGCTTCGCACGCGTGCAGGCCTATTCCTCGGACTGGCACGCCTCGAACTTCGCCGGCGCGACGGTCCGGCGGGTCAGCCGCGCCATGTGGGGCTATGACAGCGCCTCCGACGCGCTGATCGCCATGCTGATCCCGACCGTCCTGGTGCTGGGCGGCCTGGCCATCTCACTGGGTCTTCACTGGCCATGGGCTGGCGTGTTCGTGGCGATCGTCGTCCTGGTCTTCGCCGCCTACAACGTCCTGATGTCGGTCTACTACGTGCGGCCCGCCAACCTGCGCTCGACGGCGCTGGACTCCGAGATCGGCGCGGCGTTGGCCGACTCCATCGGGGCCAACCCGACGGTGAAGTCCTTCGGCGCCGAGCAGCGTGAAGAAGCGCGGTTTGCGGAAACAGCAGACGCCTGGCGCTGGGCGGTCAACAAGACCTGGGACCGCTTCAACGTCGTCGGCTTCGGCCAGAACATCCTGCTGATCATCCTGCAGGCCGGACTGACCGGGTTCCTGGTCCACGCCTGGTCGCAAGGCCGGGCGACGCCGGGCGACGTGGCCTTCGCCATCACCTCCTTCATCGTGATGGCCGGCTACATGCGGAACTTCAGCGAGATCACCCAGATGCTCCAGAAGGGCCTGGACGACATGTTGGACGTTGCGACCTACATGCGCACGAACCGCAGCTCATGGACGTCGAGGGCGCTGCGATCTTTCGCGGTGAGATGGGCCAGATCGTCTTCGATCGCGTCACCTTCGGCTACGCCAACCAGCCGCGCCCGCTCTACGAGGACTTCAGCCTGGCGGTCGCGCCGGGCGAGCGGATCGCCCTGGTCGGGGCCACCGGCGCGGGCAAGTCGACCTTCGTCAAGCTCGTCCAGCGGCTTTACGATCTGCAGGGCGGCCGGATCCTGATCGACGGCCAGGACATCGCCAGGGTCAGCCAGACCAGCCTGCGGCAGGCGATCGCCGTGGTGCCGCAGGACCCAGCCCTGTTCCACCGCTCGATCGCCGAGAACATCGCCTACGCCCGGCCCGACGCCACGCCGAACGAGGTGATGCTGGCGGCCAAGCGGGCCAGGGCCGACGAGTTCATCTCCAGGCTCCCCAACGGCTACGACACGCCCGTGGGCGAGCGGGGCGTGAAGCTGTCCGGCGGCGAGCGCCAGCGGGTGGCCATCGCCCGCGCCTTCCTGGCCGACGCGCCCATCCTCGTGCTGGACGAGGCCACCTCGTCGCTGGACGTGGAGACCGAGCGCCAGGTCCAGGCGGCGATGGAGGAGCTGATGGTCGGGCGCACCACTATCGTCATCGCCCACCGCCTCTCCACCATCCGCGGCGCCGACCGGATCCTGGTCTTCGACAAGGGTCGGATCGTCGAGGAGGGCGGCCACAACGAACTGATCGACAGGGGCGGCGCCTATGCGCGTCTGCACGCCGTCACCGAAGGAATGATCTAGTGACCGAACATTACGAAGACACAGAGGACCAAAGACGCCGAACCCTGCCTAACAGCAGGGTCATTGGCTTCATCATGCGCTACTGGCTGCGCCGTCCCGGCCTGCTCGGCGGCATGACCGTCTTCACCTTGCTCGCCATCGCCGCGGACATGACGATCCCGCTTGCCGCGGGTCGGCTGGTGGACGCCGTGGCGGAGGGCCCCCAGGCGGCCAAGATCGCCTGGGGCGCCTGGGCGGTGTTCGTCGGGTTGTACGTGGTGCTGTCGGTGGTCCGGAACATCGCGAACAAGTTCTGGAATCCGCTGGCGGCGCTGAACATGCGCGACCTGACTGACGAAGGCTTCGCCCGGGTGCAGTCCTTCTCCGCCGATTGGCATGCCGACGCCTTCGCCGGCGCCACGGTGCGGAGGCTGTCGCGGGCCATGTGGGGCTATGATCTGGTCTCCGACGCCATAGTCATGTGGATCGGCCCGGCGTTGCTGGTGCTCGTGGGTCTTTCGGCCATGATGGTCGTCCGTTGGCCGATGGTGGGCCTGTTCTCGCTCACCATCGTGGCGCTCTACATCGCTTCGAACGTGATCCTGACCGCCAAGTACGGCAGGCCGCTCAATCAGCGGTCGGTGGCCCTGGACTCGCGGATCGGCGGCGCGCTGGCCGATTCCATAACCGGCAATCCGACCGTTCGCAGCTTCGGCGCCGAGGACCGCGAAAGCGCTCGCATCGGTGAGATCACCGAGACGTGGCGCGGCGCGGTAGTCCGCACGTGGAACCGCTTCACCGACCTCTGGCTGGTCCAGAATCTCCTGTTGGCGGTGCTGCAGGGCGGACTGACCGGTCTCCTGCTCGTCCTCTGGTCTCAAGGCAAAGCGACTCCGGGCGACGTGGCCTTCGGTATCACCGCCTTCCTCGTGATGAGCGGCTATCTCCGCAACATCGGCGAAAACGTCCGCATGCTTCAGAAGGGCCTGGACGATGTGGAGGACGTGGCCCGTTTCGCCGAGATGGAGCCTCAGGTCGCCGATAGTCCCGGCGCGAGGCCCTTCGCGGGCGAACTGGGGCAGGTGGTCTTCGAAAACGCCACCTTCCGCTACAAGTCGGCCGGCGAGCCGTTGTTCCGGAACTTCTCTCTGACGGTCCGTCCCGGCGAGCGCGTCGCCCTCGTAGGTCCGACGGGTTCTGGCAAGTCGACCTTCGTCAAACTCATCCAGCGTCTCTACGACCTCGACGAGGGGCGGGTGCTGATCGATGGCCAGGACATCGCCCATGTACAGCAGGGCTCGCTCCGCCAGGCCATTGCCGTGGTGCCCCAGGACCCGGCGCTGTTTCATCGGACCATCGCCGACAACGTCGCCTACGCCCGGCCCGGCGCCACGGCCGAGGAGATCGCGCTCGCGGCCCGCCGCGCTCGAGC
This sequence comes from Phenylobacterium koreense, assembly GCF_040545335.1. Taxonomy (NCBI): domain Bacteria; kingdom Pseudomonadati; phylum Pseudomonadota; class Alphaproteobacteria; order Caulobacterales; family Caulobacteraceae; genus Phenylobacterium; species Phenylobacterium koreense. The sequence continues at coordinate 1,019,778 of NZ_JBEPLU010000001.1, read as the reverse complement.
GCATGAGTTCATTATGAAGCTGCCGCTTGGCTACCAGACCCTGGTGGGTGAGCGCGGGGTGAAGCTCTCGGGCGGCGAGCGCCAGCGGGTGGCCATCGCTCGAGCCTTCCTGGCCGACGCGCCGATCCTGGTCTTCGATGAAGCGACCTCGTCGCTGGACGTGGAGACCGAGCGCCAGGTTCAGGCGGCGATGGAAGAGCTGATGGTGGGCCGCACCACCATCGTCATCGCCCACCGCCTCTCCACCATCCGCGGCGCCGACCGGATCCTCGTCTTCGATAGCGGCCGGATCATCGAAGAAGGCCGCCATGCCGACCTGGTGCGCCAGGGCGGCGCCTATGCGCGACTACACGCCGTGACCGAGGGAACGGTGTGAGCTGACACGGGGATGACGACCCGTGTTAGAGCTCCCCCTGGGGGCCGGCGGCCCTGGGGGAGTACGCATGACTTACATCGAACAGGTCGTTCAATGGCTGCGCGACCGGCTCGCGCGTGAGCCCTCGCTGGCCGATCCGAGAGAATTGAACCTGGCGCTGCGGGTGCTGGCGATCTGGCGCTCGCGCGCCATCGCCGACGCCTATGTCCGCCAGTACGGGGCGAGGATCATGCAGGGCCCCTTCGCCGGCATGGAGTACGTGACCTCAGCGACCGAGGGCGCCCTGACCCCACGGCTCATCGGGACCTACGAATCCGAGCTGCATCCGTATCTCGCCAAGTTCGCGGCCAAGCCCCTCGACTGCGTGATCGATGTCGGGTGCGCCGAAGGCTATTACGCCGTCGGCCTGGCGCGGATGATGCCGCAGGTGACCGTCCACGCCTTCGATATCCAGGAGAAGGCCCGCCGCGCCTGCGCCGAGCTGGCCGCCAAGAACGGGGTCGCCGACCGCGTCGTCATCGGCGAGCGTTTCGAACCCGACGGCTTCGAGGCCTTCAAGGATCGCCGCTGCCTGGTGCTGGTCGACATCGAGGGGGCCGAAGACGATCTGCTGCGCCCCGACCTTTCGCCCGCCCTGGCCGGCATGGACCTGATCGTCGAGACCCATGGCGTCTACCGCAAGGGCGTCCTCGATCGGCTCGTGGAGCGGTTCGCCGAGACCCACGACATCGTGCGATTGGATCCCCAGCCCAAGACCCTGCCGCTTCCCGATTTCCTCAAGGGCGCCAGCCATCTCGACCAGTTGCTGGCGGTCTGGGAATTCCGCCTCCAGGCGACGCCCTGGTTGGTGATGACGCCGAAGATTGCGGCGGTGGGCGACGATCACTAGTCATCAATTGAAGTAATCAAAGATAAAACTTCCAGTAATGTCGCAAATGCTGGGCATTTTTTGTTGCCTGAGCTGCGCCGTGAGGGAACTATTGGGCGGTCGGGGCGCCGGTCGGCGATCAAGATGGCGCGGGCCGTTTGGGCGGAATTCGCCGCTCCCATGAGCCCAGGCGCGGCGCACCGAGCCGCCCCATTTGATGAACGAGGCTGAGATGTCGAAGACCTTGCACCGCGCCGCCCGGGCGCTTCTTCTGGGCGCGAGCCTTGCGGCGCTCGCCGCCAATGCGGAGGCCGCGGCGTCCGCCAAGGACCGTCAGCAATTGATCGGCCTGATCGACAAGGACGCGCCGGAAATGTCCAAGGTGGCGCACCAGATCTGGAGCTATGCCGAGGTCGGTTATCAGGAGACCAAGAGCTCGGCCCTCCTGCAGTCGGAGCTGGCCGCCGCCGGCTTCCAGGTGAAGGCCGGAGTAGCCGACATCCCGACCGCCTTCGTGGCCAGCTACAAGACCGGCGACGGGCCGGTCCTGGCTATCCTGGCCGAGTTCGACGCCCTGCCGGGCATGGCCCAGAACGCCGTGCCCGAGCGCTCCCCCATCGCCGATCAGGTCGCCGGCCACGCCTGCGGGCACCATATCTTCGGCGCGGCGTCCGTGACCGCCGCCAAGGCCATCGCGGCGTGGATGAAGGCCAACAACATCAAGGGCGAGGTGCGGGTCTACGGCGCCCCGGCCGAGGAAGGTGGCTCGGGCAAGGCCTACATGGTGCGAGCCGGGCTCTTCAACGACGTCTCGGCCGTGCTGCACTGGCACGCTTCAGACGTGAACGACGCCTCGCAGCGGGACTCGTTGGCCAATATCAGCGGCAAGTTCCGCTTCACTGGGCTCTCCGCCCACGCCTCGGCCTCTCCGGACAAGGGGCGCTCGGCGCTCGACGGGGTGGAGATCATGAACGTGGCGGTGAACTACATGCGTGAGCATGTGCCCTCGGACGTCCGCATCCACTACGTGGTCACCGACGGCGGCAAGGCGCCGAACGTCGTCCCCGACAAGGCCGAGGTCTACTACTACGTCCGCCACGGCGATCCGGAAGTGGTGCGTAGCGTCATGGCGCGGGTGCAGAAGGCCGCCGAGGGCGCAGCGATGGCGACGGAGACCAAGGTCAGCTTCGAGCAGACCGGCGGTGTCTACAATATGCTGACCAACCACACCCTGGGCAACGTGATGGACGCATCCCTGCATCGGGTGGGCGGTGAAACCTGGACGGCCGAGGAGCGTGCTTTCGGCGAGGCCATGGCCAAGCAACTGCCGCCGACCAAGCTCACCCTGGACAGCGTCAAGGAAATCCAGCCCTACAAGATGGTGAACTCGAGTGGTGGGTCCACCGACGTGTCCGACATCAGTTGGGTCACGCCGACGGTGGGTCTGGTCGCTGCCACCTGGGTGCCGGGCACCCCGTCCCATAGCTGGCAGGCGGCCGCAGCCGGTGGGACGTCGATCGCCGACAAGGGCGGCGTCGTGGCGGCCAAGACGATCTCGCTGACCGCCGCCGAACTCTTCCGGGATCCGGCGCTGATCAAGAAGGCGCAGGCCGAGCTGGAAAGCCGGCGCGGCCCTGGCTTCGTCTACAAGGCGATGGTCGGCGACCGCCCGCCGCCGCTCGACTACCGCGCCAAGAGCAAGGGCGGCGAAGAGTAAGGTCTATCCGCAGGGAGCGCGCCCGGTCAGTGCGCGCTCCTTGTCACGGCGTGGCGGCCGGCCGACGGACGCGCAGCTGCTCGCTCAGGGCGTTGGCGGCGGCCATGACGGCCCCGATCAGGCGTTCGCGCTTCTCGGCGAAGCGACTGGTCACGCACCCGATGTTGAGCGCCGCCACGGCACGCCCGTCGGCCCCCAGCACCGGCGCGGCCACGCCGGTGCCGCCGAGCGCGAATTCCTCCATCACCACCGCGTGGCCCTGATCGCGCACCTGGCCGATGATCTTCATGATCTCGATCGGATCGGTTTGCGTGTAGCGGGTCAGTGCGAGGAAGGGGCCTTCGCCGATCATTTGCCCCCACTCCGCCTCAGGCTGGCGGGAGACGAGGACGCGGCCGATGGCGGTGCAATAGAGCGGAATGGGCCGATTGATGTTGGCGACGTACCGAACCTCGACATCGGCCACCACCTGGGTCAGCGCTCTGGCATGGCCTGGCTTGTCCAGGACCGCGAAATTCATCGACTCGCCCAGGGCCTGCGACAGGCTCTCCATGAAGGGCCGGGCGGCCGCGACCAGCCGCGCATGAGGATCTGAGATCCACCCGAACCCGCCCGACCGATGCTGATCAGCCAGCACGTAGCGGTCGCTGACCGTGTCACGGTAGACGTATCCGCGATTCACCAGCGTGCGCAGCAACATCAGCGTACTGCTTTTCGGCGCATTGAGGCGCATCGTCGCCTCGCGAAGCAGCACTCCTTCGTCCGCCGCGGCGATCAGCTCGATCAGATCCAAGACCCGCGCGGCGGAGAGAACGTTCTCGGTCATCTATATGAATATCGTTCCGTTGCTTGAACGTATTCTTTTTCAGCACCTAAAGTTGTCGTCAATATCCGAACGCTGTTTGACGGGAATGCGGCGCCGGGGACTAAGCCGCCCAGCGCACCAGCAACAGCACGAGCACGCTCATGAACACCGTGCCGAGCCCGCAGACAACCATGGGAGCTGGCCCGCGCCGGACCAGGGCGCGCAGATTGGTGGCCATGCCCATGGCCGCCAGCGCCATGGTCATCAGGAAAGTCGTCGCCGTTGCGATCTGCTTGGCGAGGGCGGCCGGGGGCGGGGCGAAGGAGTTCAACGCGATCACCGCCAGGAAGCCCAGCAAATACCAGGGCGTGGGCGCCGAGTCCGATCCTGAGCGCCGGCGCAGCGCAAGCAACATGACCAGCGGGCCAAGCAGCGCCACTCTCAGGAGCTTGCCGACCACCCCGGCGTGACCGGCGACTTCGCCGCCCTGGAAGGCTGCGCCGACGGCCTGGGCGACCTCGTGGATGGAGCCGCCGCTCCACAGACCGTAGGCCGCCGGGGTCAGGTTCAGAAGCGGGGCGATCGCCGGATACAGGAACATCGAAAGCGTGCCGTAGAGCGTGATGTTGGCGATCGCGTAGGCGACGTCCTCCTCGGGCGCGGCGACCACGGAATTGGCGGCGACGATCGCCGAGGCGCCGCAGATCGAGGCGCCGGAAGCGATCAGCGTGGTCAGGCGGCTATCCAGGCCGAACCAGCGCCCGAGCTGCATTATCACCAGGAAAGTCGCCGGCGTGGCGACCAGCACGATCGCGACTCCGGACGCGCCGAGCGAGAGGATTTGACCGAGGCTGATCTGGAAGCCGAGCAGGACGATGGCCAGCCGCAGCAGGCGGCGCAGGACAAAGGTCTGGCCGGCGGCGAACACCGGCCTGACGCCGCCCAGATTGCGCAGGACGATACCGAGCGCCACCGCCAGGATGAGCGGGCTGAGGATGCGAGCGCCGGGCAGGGCATGTAGTCCCGTCGCGATGGCGGCGATGGCGAGGACAGCACCAAGGCCGGGCGCCAGTCTGGCGAGGGATTTGGAGAGATCGGGGCTTGGGCGTGCAGTCACGGTGGCCGTCCGGCAGGTGGGATGCACCGGCGCGCCGGCGGGGGCCTTGGCACATAGCCAAACGAACCGATCGGCAGAAACGGATTTTTGTTGTCGAAACCATCACGCGCAGGCGTGAGCCCAGATCACGGCCATCGCATTCCGTTGCTTCCAGATAACGCAATGGGTGACAACCATGGCGTGACGACTCTATTCTTGGTCATGCTCAACTGTGAGCGAATGTGGCGCTGAGCCCCCTGGGCGGACACAAAATGGGCGCCGGACTTCTAATTCATCACTCCATGTTATTGAACAGTCCAAGAGCAGTTGTTGGACGCATGGCGGCTTAGCTGCTCAAAATCCCCCTGGATCAGGCGGCGTGAAGTCACTGAACCAACTAAGGAGGGGATGAGAAAAAAATGAAGAGTACAGTATCGAGCCGCGCCGCCATGCTTGCGACGAGCGCCATCTGCGCCATCGCCGGCCTCGCAACGCCAGTCTGGGCGCAGTCGAACGAGGCCGCCGTCGAGGAAGTCGTCGTCGTCGGTTCGCAGATTCAGGGCGCGAAGGTCACCGCCGCCCTGCCGGTGACGGTCGTCGACGCCAACCAGATCCAGGCGACGGCCGCCGGTTCGGGCGACGAGTTGTTCCGTTCCATCCCTCAGGCCGGCAACGTGACGTTCAACTCGAGCTTCATTCCGGGTTCGAGCAACTCCGCGCGCGGCGACGTGAACTCGGTCAGCCTGCGCAACCTCGGCGCCGGCAACACCCTGGTGCTGATCAACGGCCGCCGAACCGTCTACCACCCGACGACCCAGGCCGAGTCCCTGGTGCCGACCTTCACCTACAACACCAACGCCATCCCGGTGGCGGGCCTGAAGAGCATCGAGGTGCTGCGCGACGGCGCGGCCGCTATCTACGGCACCGACGCCGTGGCCGGCGTGATCAACACCGTGCTGCGCGACGACATCGATGGCGGCCAACTGGAGTTCCAGTACGGCACGGCGCCGGGCACCAACCTGCGCGAAGGCCGCCTGTCGGGCTTCTTCGGCCGGGATATCCAGGAAGGCCGCGGCAACATCACCCTGTTCGGCTCGCTGGAGAAGCGCTCGGCCCTGCTGGCCTCCGACCAGGACTACACCGCCTCCCAGGACCGCAGGCCGCTGTTCGCCGGCACGGAATTCGCCGACACCGTGAGCCTTGACAGCCGGCCGACCACCTCGGGTTTCGGCGCGTTCCAGGCCATGGGCGTGACCAGCGCGATCCGCCAGGGGACGACGGCGATCACAGGCGCCACCGGCATCTTCCACACCTCACCGCAACCGGTGAGCTGCACCGTGGTGATCGGGCCGGCTCTCTGCGTCGTTCCGGGCGCATTCAACACCACGACTGACCGCGCCTTCCGCCCGGACGTCCTGGCCCAGACCAAGGCGTCGGTCATCCCGCAGGCCGACCGGATCAACCTGTTCGTCTCTGGCCACTATGATCTGAACGACGAGGTCACCTTCTTCGGTGAGGCCGGCTACTACCACGCCCGCACCGAGGGCAACGTCGCGCAGTACAACGCCTTGAGCACCTCGCCGGCGATCAGCATCGGCCCCAACGCCTACTGGAACCCCTTCGGCGCGACGACGCTGGCCAACGGCCAGCCGAACCCGAACCGCCTTCCAGGCCTGGTGGGCGTGCCCGACAGCGGGCTGCGGCTCACCTTCAACTCCTACGGCCTGCTGGACCTGGGCGCATCCCAGGTCATCGTGAAGAACGACCAGTACCGGCTGCTCGGCGGGCTGAGGGGCGAGAAGTACGGCTTCCATTGGGAAAGCGCCGCGCTCTATTCGGAAGCGACGGTCGATGACCGCTCCTACGCCCTGGACGGCACGGCCTTCTCCGCCGCGGTCAACCGCACGACTGCGGACGCCTACAATCCGTTCAACGGTATCGGCGCCGGGACGAACCTGGTCACCGGTGGCGATCAGACGCCGTCCAGCGCAGCGGCGATGGCCGGGCTGATCATCCCGATCACCCGCGCCAATAAGACCACGCTCGCCCTATGGGACTTCAAGATCAGCCGCCCGGACCTGTTCACGATCTGGGGCGGCGACATCGGCCTGGCGGCGGGGGTCGAAATCCGGCGTGAGACCTACCAGGACGACCGCGACGCGAACATCGACGGCACGATCTCGTATGTCGATGCGATCACCGGCCCGATTGTCGGCGGCGCCGTGGCGCTCAGCAACATCCCCGGCACCTCGGTGTCACCGGATGTGAAGGGCCACCGGACCGTGAAGTCCGCCTATGCCGAACTGGCCATCCCGCTGGTGTCGCCGGAGATGGACATCCCGTTCGTCGACCGCCTGGAAATGCAACTCGCCGGACGCATCGAGGACTACAGCGACGTCGGCAGCGTGGCGAAGCCGAAGGTGGCGGCCGCCTGGGATGTCGTCCCCGGCTTCCGCCTGCGGGGCTCGTGGTCGCAAGGCTTCAAGGCGCCGAACCTCGAGCAGATCAACGTCGCCCAGGTGAGCCGCACCAACAGCCGTCGCGACTACTACTTCTGCGAGGCTGACCTGCGCGCCGGCCGGATCACCAGCTTCAGCCAGTGCGCCCAGTCGCGGACCACCCGCGCGGTGCGCGCCGGCAACCCCGACCTGAAGCCGGAAACCTCGGAAAGCCTGTCCTACGGCATCGTCTTCCAGCCGGAATTCCTGCCGCCGGAAGTCGGCCAGTTCATCTTCACGGTGGACGTCTGGAAGATCCGCCAGAAGGGCATCGTCGGGCTGTTCGGCGAGGGTAACGCGGTCATCCTCGACTACCTGATGCGCATGGAAGGCTCGTCGAACCCGGCGGTCCACCGCCTGGCCCCGACGCCCGACAACATCGCCGTGTTCGAGGGCACCGGCCTGGCGCCCGTCGGCTTCGTGGAGTACGCGGACGACAAGTACGTCAACCAGCTTCCGCAGGTGACCCAGGGCGTCGACTTCGCGGTCAACTGGCGCCTCGCCACCGAAAGCTTCGGCGATTTCAGCGTCGATTTGAACGTGGCGCGCCTGGACAAGCTCTACCAGTCCCCGACCGAGGGTCTGGCTGCGCTCCTGGAGGCCCGGGCGGCCGGCAAGATCAACTCCGGCACGATCATCACCGGCGGTCAGGACATCGTCGGCCAGAACGGTGCGCCGGAGTGGCGGGGCACGGGCTCGGTCAACTGGCGTTACAACAACTTCGCCGTCAATTGGCTCACGACCTATACCGGTGAGTTCTACTCCACCGCCCTGACCTATTCGACGGGCGAATACTTCAGGGTGCCGGACACCCTGGTGCACAACGCTTCGGTCTCCTACACCTTCGAGGACACCGACAATAAGTACCTGCAGGGAACCCGGATCCTGGTCGGCGCCCGCAACCTGTTCGACAAGGAACCGCCCCTGGTGTCGGACGGCTACCCGGCCACGGTCTACAACCCCTACGCCCGGTACGTTTACTTCAACATCCGCAAGAGCTTCTAAGTCGGATGGCCTATCCCCTCCCGCACCGCGGGAGGGGACTTACGTTTTTGGGGAGCAGTTATGAGTAAAGTTGTTCGCACCGCATTCTCGCGCGTCGCCCTGGCGAGCGTCCTGGCCCTGTCGGTGGGCCTGGGCGCTCCCGCTTTCGCCCAGGAAGCGACACCGTCGGCGGGGCTCGCGAGCACCGGCGGGGACCTGATCGGCTACGGCTCGATCCACCATCCGGTGATCGGCCGCGATGGCATGGTCGTGGCGCAGAACAAGATCGCCGCCCGGATCGGCGCCGATGTGCTGGCCAAGGGCGGGAACGCCGTGGACGCGGCCGTGGCGGTCGGCATCGCCGAGACGCTCACCCTGCCGCGGGCGGGCAACATTGGCGGCGGCGGCTACATGCTGGTCTATGATGCGGCCAGCCGGAAGACGATCGCGATCGAGTACTACGGCCAGGCGCCGCTGGCGGTGAAGCCGGACTTCCTTCTGGGCGCCGACAACCGCGTCGATCCCGACAAGGTGCAGTCCTTCAAGGGCGTGACCGTCCCCGGGACGGTGGCCGGCCTCTACGAGGCGCACCGCCGGTTCGGCAAGCTGCCCTGGGCCGAACTCATCCAGCCGACTATCGATCTTGCCACCAACGGCGTCGTCATGAGCGACGACGAGGCCACGGCGCTCGCCCAGCGCAAGGACGCCATGGCCAAGGACCCGGACGGCGCGAAGAAGGTGTTTTTCAAGCCGGACGGCTCGGCCTATCAGCCCGGCGATGTCTTCAAGAATCCGGACCTCGCCTGGTCGCTGAAGCAGATCCAGGCCAACGGCGCCGATGGCTTCTACAAGGGGCCCGTCGCTGAGCGCCTGGTGGCGGCGATGAAGGCCAATGGCGGCATCATCTCGATGAAGGATCTCGCCTCCTACAAGGCCAATGTCCTGGAGCCGATCTGGTCGGACTATCGTGGCTACAAGATCGCCTACATGCCGCCGACCTCAGCCGCATCCAGCGTCGCCGAGGCCATGAACATCCTCGAGCAGTTCCCGATGAGCGAGTACGGGCAGGGCAACGTCGCCTCCATGCACGTCATCGCCGAGGCGCTGAAGATCGTGACCATGGACCGTCGTTATTCCGGCGGCGGCCCTCAGTGGAAGACGCCCGCCAAGGGCATCGCCTCGAAGGCGTTCGGCAAGGAGCGCGCCAAGCTCATCTCCATGGACAAGTCCCTGGATTCGAAGACCCTGCCGGCGCTCGACCCGCATAACTTCGAGGGGCCCGACACCACCCACTTCTCGATCGCCGACAAGTACGGGAACGTGGTCTCCAACACCTACACGCTGACCGCCTCCTTCGGAGCGCACGTGGTGGCCCCGGGCACGGGCTTCCTGCTGAACAACTCGCTCGGCAACTTCGACTGGAACCCGCGGCCCACCAGCCTCGGCAACAAGATCGAGCCGGGAAAGCGCGCCCAGTCGACCATCTCGCCCATCATTGTCTTCGAGAACGACAAGCCCTGGGTCGCCACCGGCACGCCGGGCGGCGGCACGATCCTGGGCACCATGGTGCAGATGCTGTCCAACCTGATCGACCACAAGCTGAACGTCGCCGAGGCGGCGCAGCGTCCGCGGGTCTATCAAGCCGGCATCGACGGGCCGCTGCAGCTCGAGGAGTCGATCCCGCAGGATCTCGTGGCCGGCCTGGAGGCCAAAGGCCACAAGGTCGAGCGGTCACAGATCATCGGCAGCACCCAGTCGATCATGATCGGACCGGATGGGAACACCTTCTACGGGGCTGCGGACACCCGCCGTCCCGACTCGGCGGCCATCGGGGTTCGCCAGTTCTAGAAACGGATGCGGGGCCGCTGCGTCGCGGCGGTCCCGTACTTCGTCAGGCGTTCGCCGCCAGCCGGATCTCCGGCGCCCTGGCCGGACGGGACGCCGGCACGCTCTTCACGAACATTTCCGCCGCCCGGCTGAGTTTGCGCTCGGAGTGCCGCAACATGCGGAAGGCGCGGCGCGGCAACTTGATAGCCACTCGAACCAGCGCGCCCGACGCCTCGGCCTCGCGGGCGACGAGTTCGGACATGGCGCCGGGGCCGACGCCGGCCAGCACCGCTGAACGAACCGACTCATTGGTCGGCAGCTCAAGTCGGACGTCGAGCGTACTGGTGTCGACGCCGAGCGAGCCGAGCGCGCGGACGAATTCCGAGCGCGTGCCCGAGCCGTCTTCCCGCAACACCCAACCGCCGCGCGCCAGCGCCTCGATCCCAGGGGGATGTTCGGCCCAGGGGTGCCCGGGCCGGACGAACACGCACAGCCGGTCGCCGTCGATGTCGGAGCCGGTCAGGGCGGCGTCGGCGTGGGATCCTTCCACGAAGCCGAGCTCCGCCTCGCCTTCCAGCACCATGCGGACGACGCCGGCGGTGTTGGACATGTGAAGCTCGATTCCCAGGTGCGGGAAGCGGGTGTTGAATTCTGCGATGATCTGCGGAAGCCAGTAATTGCCGATGGTCTGGCTGGCGCTGATCGAGACGGCGCCCCGCCGAAGATTGCTGAGGTCCGCCAGCGTGCGCTGAGCATTGCGCACCTGACTGAGGACCTTCTCGGCTTCCACCAGGAACGCCTGGCCTGCGACCGACAATTCTATCCGCCGACCGACCCGGTCAAAGAGCGCCGTACCGTAGGTGTTCTCCAAGGCGCTGATCGACGCGCTTACGCCTGACTGGGTGATATGGAGCGCCTCGGCGGCGCGGGTCATGTTCAGCCGCTCGGCGACACAAACAAAAATTCTAAGCTGCTCGAGCGTCATGGAGCACCCCAACTTCTTCCGCACACAGCAGCGCACAAGCTTGGGTGTTCATCAAAGGGAATATCGTTCAGCCTATAGAACGTGGATCACTGTGTTTTTATGACAATAATCGCCCCCTGCGGACATCGTTTGCACGCGCAACCTAAGGCGGTTTATCGGTGTTGAATTATTTGAAGAAATTGCGATTCAGCCGCGTCGGCGTCGGTGCGCCGGAGCTGAGTTCCGAGTGTTTGATCTTTGAGCAGTGCGGCATCGGCGCCCAAGTTTTGGGCGCCGACACGCTGTCGCACGAGAGGTCAGGCGTCGCCCACGCTGGTCCATGAGAACGGCGGCGGCAGGGGCCGTCGTCTCAGGGCGTAGTCGACGATCGCCGTGGCGAGCGCCTCGGTGGCGTCGATCAGCGGCGCCTTGGTCGTTCCTGGGCGGAGCACCAGCGGGACTTCGGTACAGGCTGCGATCAGGGCCTCGGCGCCTTGAGCTTCGAGTTCGGCCGCGAGGGCGGCCATGCGCTGGGCGCTGGAGGCTCCGACATCGCCCGCCTTGATGTCATAGAGCAGGGCCATGAACTTGGTCCGCGCCTTTCCCTCGGGCGTGACGCAGGTGAGGCCCCGGCGGCCCAGTTCGGCCTGGTAGAGCCCCGCTTCCAGGCAGCCCTCGCCGGCCAGCAGCCCGACCGCAGCGCCCGGTGGAGCGATGGCCTGAACGGCCGAGCCCGCCTCCTCGATCATGCTTACGAACGGCACGCCCAGCGCTCGCTCGATGTCGAACTGGAAGGCGTGGGCGGTGTTGCAGGCCATGACGACGAAGTTCGCCCCGGCCGCTTCCAGCCCCTGGGCCATGGCCGCCAGGACCGGAGCGGGGGAGGGCCCGCTCCGGAGGATCGCGTCGTTGCGGTCCGGGATCCCCGGATTGCTATCGACGATCAGGCGAACGCCATCCTGTTCGCGCCCCTTCGGCGTCAGCCGCAGGACCTGGGTCATCAGGTCGATCGTGGCGGCGGGACCCATGCCGCCGAGAACGCCGACATTGAGGGGGGCGACCATGCCTAGAAGATCGACTGGTAGGCGTAGAGCGCCGGCGAGCCGCCCGTGTGGACGAACAGCACGTTCTCGTCCTTGCGGAAGTGGCCGCGGCGAACCAGGCCGATCAGGCCGGCCATCGCCTTGCCTGTATAGACCGGGTCCAGCAGCACGCCTTCCAGCGTCGCCAGCATCTTCACGGCCTCGATCATCTCGTCGGTGGGCAGCGAGTAGCCGGGGCCGACCCACTCGTCGAAGCACACGACGCTCTCGCGCGGCAGCGACGTCGCGACGCCCGCAAACGCAGCGGTCCGTTGCGCCAGGTCGAAGACGTTGCCTTCCTGCTCGGCCTTCGGACGGCGCACGTTGATGCCGGTGATCGGAATCCCGGAATTGGTGCCGAAGGCGCCGGTCAGCAGGCCGGCGTGGGTGCCGGCGCTGCCGCTGGCGCAGACCACGTGATCCAGCTTTAGGCCCATGTCGAAGGTCTGGGCCATGATCTCTTCGAAGCAGGAGACGTAGCCCAGGGAGCCCAACGGATTGGAGCCGCCGCCGGGAATGATGTAGGCCTTGCGGCCCAGGGCGGCCACTTCGTCGGCCACGGCGGTCATCGCCGCGTTCAGGTCCGTCCCGGCGTTGATGACGGTGATGGTTTCGGCGCCGACCAGGTGGAAGAGGAAGTTGTTGCCGCTGGCGGCGGGATCGTAGCTGCCCGGCACCCGTTGCTCGAGCACCAGCCGGCACTTCAGGCCTTCCTTCGCCGCCGCCGCCAGCGTCAGGCGGCAGTGGTTCGACTGGACCGCGCCGACGGTGATCAGGGTGTCGCAGCCTTGGGCGATCGCATCGGCGACGAGGAATTCCAGCTTGCGGGTCTTGTTGCCGCCCGAGGTCAGCCCCGTCAGGTCGTCGCGCTTGATGAAGATGTTCGGCCCGCCCAGCGCCGCCGACAGACGCGGCAGGGCTTCAAGCGGCGTCGGGCCGGGCGTATAGCGCCGGCGGTCGAACTTGGCGAGGTTCATGGGGGAGCTCCTTGGTTGGCGGGGTCTGGGCCGAGGCCCCGACCTATTCCCCGCACGGCTCATGTCAACAACCATCAGCGCAACTTGTGAAAAATAAAACGCCAGCTAATCAAAGAAGTAGAGTTCAGTATATAGTTGCGAATGCAGTAGAAATAGAACAATATTTCTGTATTGGGCTTGTGTTCTGGGGCGGGCGGGCGCGGGCGTGTTGGTCGAGCGTCAAGTGGGGGCGGATGAAACGTTTGGGGATTGGGCGAGCGGCGTTGTTGGGCGCTGTTCTGGCGGCGACCGCACTCTCTCCGGTGGCGCTCGCCGCGCCGGCGGAAGACTGGGTCAAGCCCGCGGTTGGCGGCGCCGAGGCCAAGGATGGCCTGCTGCGCACTTTCGTGGATCGCAGGGCCAACCGCATTCTGCTGCGCATACCGGCTGCCGGTAGCGACGGCGTTTCGGCGCGCTTCCTCTATCAGGCCAGTCTCGCGACCGGTCTTGGCTCCACGCCGCTCGGCCTTGACCGGGCCGAGACCGGTAAGACCCAGGTGCTGGCCTTCCGTCGCGCTGGCAAGAAGGTGATCGTCCAGGCCGAGAACTATGGCTTCCGCGCCGCTGGCGGGTCGGCCGACGAGGTCGAGTCGGTGCGGGACTCCTTCGCGGTCTCCAACCTCTGGAGCGGCGACGTGGTCGCCGAAGCTGCGGATGGCGGGGTGATCGTCGACTTCACCAGCTTCCTGACCCAGGACGTCCTCGACGTTGCGGCCCGCATCAAGGCGCGCCGTCAAGGGAGCTATCGGGCCGCGCCGGCCCTGAGCTACGCCGACGCCAGCCATGTGGGCGTCTTCCCCGAGAACCTGGAGTTCGAGGCCGTCCAGACCTACACCGCCGACGACCCCGGCGCCGAGGTGAAGGCGATTGCGCCCGATCCGAGGTCGCTGACCCTTACGGTGCATCATTCCCTCCTGAAGCTGCCGGAGGCCGGATTCGAACCGCGGCCCTATGACCCGCGCACGGGAACGTCGGTGCAGGTGGTGTTCAACGACTACGCCGCCCCGCTCGACGCTCCGGTCGTCTACCGGCTCGCGCGGCGGTTCCGCCTGGAGAAGGTCGATCCCGCGGCCGCCCGTTCGCGGGTGAAGAAGCCCATCGTCTTCTATGTCGACCGGGCCGCGCCCGAGCCGATCCGCAGCGCCCTGGTCGAAGGGGCCAACTGGTGGGCGCAGGCTTTCGATGCGGCCGGCTTCATCGACGCGTTCAGGGTGGAGGTCCTGCCCGAGGGCGTCGATCCGATGGACGCCCGCTACAACGTCATAAACTGGATCCATCGCCAGACGCGCGGCTGGTCCACCGGCCAGACTATCGTCGATCCGCGCACCGGCGAGATCGTGCGCGGGGTCGTGCAACTGGGCTCGCTGCGTATTCGCCAGGACAGGATCATCTTCGAGGGGCTGCTCGGCGCCGAGGGGACCGGCAAGGGCGGTCCCGACGACCCGGTCCAGATCGCCCTGCAGCGCATCCGACAATTGGGGATGCACGAGACCGGCCACGCGCTCGGCTTCTCGCACAACTTCACCGGGTCCACCTTCGCCGGCCGAGCCTCGGCCATGGACTATCCTGCCCCGCTCATCCACGTGAAGAACGGCAGGCTCGACTTCAGCGACGCCTATGTCGTGGGCGCGGGCGCCTGGGACAAGCTCTCGGTGCGGTGGCTCTACAGCCAGTTCCCCAAGGGCGTCGACGAGCCCGCCGCCCTCGACGCCATCGCCCGTGAGGCCGGCGCCCAGGGCATGCGCTTCATCGCCGATGCCGAGCATCCGGCCAGCACCCAGTGGGACAACGGGGCCGACCCGGTAGCCGAACTGGACAACGTGCTGGCGATTCGGAGGCTGGCCCTGTCGAACTTCGGGCTGCGCAATATCGCGCCCGGCGCTCCGGTGTCCGACCTGCGCCGGGTCTTCGTGCCGATCTATCTCTTCCATCGCTACCAGATCGACGCGGTGGTGAAGCAGATCGGCGGCGTGGACTACGCCTACGCGGTCAACGGCGAGGGGCGCGAGGCGGCGTCGGTGATCGCGGCGAGCGAACAGCGCCGCGCGCTCAAGGCGCTGATGCAGACTCTCGACCCGGAGATGCTCGACACCAGTGACAAGCTTGTGGGCCTGCTCTCCCAGGGCCAGGGGGCCATGGCCGACCGGCAGTTCGACATCGAGGTCTTCCAGACCCTCGGCGGGCCGGTTTTCGACCCCGTCGGGGCGGCCATGGTCGCCTCCGAGATGGCGCTGGGGCAGCTTGTCGAGCCTGCGCGGCTCAACCGGGTGCAGGAGCAGGCGAGGCGCGACCCGGGTCAGCTTGGGGTCGACGAAGTTCTGCGGGCCGTGTTCGCCCAGGTGCAGGCCCGTCCCGGCGAGCCGGCGCGCCTGGCCGAAATCCGCCGGCGGCAGCAGGCGCGCCTGATCGGCGACCTAGCCGAGACGCTTGGCGACAAGACCCTGTCGCCCACCATCGCGGCCAATATCGAGGCGGTGCTGGTCGACGCCGGCAAGACTCTCGAGGCGAAAGCCGCCGCGGGCGATGCGGGCGCCTATGACCGCTACCTCGCCCGGCTGCTGGCCCGTGGCGACCGTGCGAGCCTGAGCCGGTTCGCCGCCGAGCACGCGCCGGCGCCCAAGACGCCGCCTGGAAGCCCGATCGGCGAGGATTGCTGGTTCTGCGCGCCCGGCGAGGCGTTGACAGCCCTGACCGACGCCGGTTCGCCGCCCACGCAATGATGGCCCGCCCGACCTCTCAAGACCGAGGTCGGGCGGGTCGATCCTAAGCGCTGCGACGGCCTTCCACCCAGGCGCCCTGCAGGATCGGCAGGCCGCCCTTTTGGCGGACGCGGATCAGGTCGGCCCGCTTGTCGAGGGCGATCTCGCCGCGATCGTCGAGGGCTGCTGCGCGGGCAGGGGCCGAGGTGACGACCGCGACAGCCTTGTGCAGCGGCCACGCAAAGGGATCGTCGGTAAGGGCGAACGCGCATTCGATCAGGCTGCGCGGCACGTAATCGGAGGCGAAGGCGTCGAGCAGTCCGGCCTCCGCGAGATCGGCGGCCCGGACATTTCCCGAATAGGAGCCGCCGCGGATCAGGTTCGGCCCGCCCATGACTACGATCATGCCGCGTTCGCGCGCCCGCTCGGCCGCTTCCAGGGTGACCGGGAACTCGGCGACGGTGGCGCCCAGGTCGGCCGCCACGTCGATGTGCTCGACATCTTCATCGTCATGGCTGGCGAGCGGCTGGCCGAGGGAGGTGGCGAGTTCGGCGACGTATTTGCGGTTGCGGTCGGCGTTGCGCGCCTGACGCTCGCGATGGTTGGCGAGGCGGGCGTCGCAGTCTTCCTGGCTCATGCCGTTGGCGCGCCAGTTTTCCATGTGGCGCTCGACGTTCCGGTACTGCCGTTGACCCGGCGTATGGTCCATCATCGAGAACATCGAGGTGAGCGGGTGGCCGTGGAGGTCCTGCAGCAATTCCGGCAGCAGGTCCGAGGTCGTCTCACAGCGCCAGTGGATGCGGTGGTCGGCCTTCAGCATGCCGTTCTCGCGCGCTTCCATGATGCCGTCGATCAGTTTCTGCAGGCGGTCCTGCTTGCGCGACGGCGCGGCGTTGAAGGAACCGACGCTCAGGGAGTTGAAGACGGTCGTGACCCCCACCGAGAGGCCGCAGCCGTCGTGGGTGACGGCGGCCGAGGTCGGCGACCAGTCGATATTGGCGCGCGGAAAGTAATGCTTCTCCAGGCTATCGGTGTGGAGGTCGATGACCCCCGGCATGAGGATGTCGCCCTCAAGGTCTTCGCCGACTTCGCTGACGCCGCGATCGATGGCGGTGATCTTCCCGTCGCGCACCAGGAGGGAGCCGATGAAGGCGTCTTCGGGGGTGACGATGCGGGCGTTTCTGAACGCGAGTTCCACTGAAATCTCCTAGCGATTGACGGTCGACAGATCGCCCAGGGCGATGTCTTCGAATTCGATCTCGACCGAGGTGTTGGCCCGCGATTCCCCGTATTCGAGCGGCCGGCCCAGGCCGTCCACGTTGAGGTAGCGCTGAAGCAGCAAAGGCACGTGCCGCGGCAGGTGCAGCAGGTCGGCTTCCTGCGGGGTCGGCAACCGCGCGGAGATCGCCGTGCGCTTGCGGGTGTAGTCGGGAACGCCGCTGTCGGTCAGGGTCTGGGTGATGGTTCCCCGTTCCTTGTACATCTGGATGAAGGTCGGGAAGCGGTCGAGGCTGAAGGCGTGCTGGCTGAGCGCGCGCGGACGGTCGTTCACGAAGCGCAGTCGCTCGAGGAAGATGATCGGTTCGCCGGGGCGCAGGTCGAGGGCCCGTGCGGTCTTGGTGTCCGAGGCCCGGGTCTCCAGCTTCAGTATCTTCAGGCCGGGCCGGCTGCCGGAGCGCTTCACGGCCTCGGTGAAGCGGGGGCGGCGGCTGAGCCGCGCGGGCTTGGCCGGGAGACGCACATAGCTGCCGCGCCCCTGGCTGGATTCGACCACGCCCTTGTCCTGCAGGTCGGCCAAGGCCCGGCGGACGGTGTGCCGGTTCACCATGAACTGGCGGGACAGATCCTGTTCCGTGGGGAGCTTGTCGCCGGGAACAAGCTCGCCGGCGCCGATGCGGCGTTCGATTGAACGGGATATCTCGCGCCAGAGCGGCGTTCCACCGGGCATGATCAAGTCACCATGTCAATTGTACTGGTTGTGTAGACAAGTTCGACTTATTTCATTAAGTCGTCATGTTTCATTTCGATCTCCTAGATTAAATGCTACTAGCGAGATGCTTTCGAAAGTCAATATTCGACAGGGGTGGCTCGGGCGCGTCCGCAAGCTATCGGCATGCCGATAGCCGCCCTCGCGCGGGACGGGCGATCGGCGGGGCGCCAACCTGGCCATGACGGGGGGCGACGTCATGGCGCACGAGGCTTGGCCGGGCGACATGACGCGCGCGCCGACACGTGCGAGTGGCGAAAACGGCAATAACTTCATGGGTCTCGCGCCGGTCCACTGATCCCCCGACATGCCATCAGGGAGTGTCGTGGGTGTGACACCCCCGCCGAGGCCTGGCCGACAGAGGCGCAATTTGTCGGACGATCGGCGAGCGGCACGGAGACGCCGATCGGCAGGTTTCCTGCCAATCCGCCCAGAAACCTCACGATCAGGCCGACAAATCGACCGCTCGTCGGTTTTTGGCCGGGAGCGCCCGTCATCAACGGGTCACTCCCCGGGCCTAGCCTTCTTCCGACAGCAAATGGAGGTCCGATGCTTGAACTGCATGGCGTGACCAAGCGCTTTGGCGACAAGGTCGCCGTCGACAACGTCTCGTTCGCCTGCGGGCGCGGCGAATTGGTCGGGATCATCGGACGCTCCGGCGCCGGCAAGTCGACCCTGTTGCGGATGATCAACCGGCTGGGCGATCCGACCACCGGGACGATCACCTGGGACGGCGTCCCGGTCACCGCCCTGAAGGGCAAGGCCCTGCGCCAGTGGCGCCGGCGTTGCGCGATGATCTTCCAGCAGTTCAACCTCTGCCCGCGGCTCGACGTGATCACCAACGTCCTGGTGGGCGTGGTCGCCGAGCGGCCGTTGGCGCCGTCACTCGTCAAGTTCTTCCCGCGCGAGGATCGCGCCCGCGCCATCATGGAGCTCGACACCCTCGACATGGCGCACTCGGCCCTGCAGCGCGCCAGCACCCTGTCGGGCGGTCAGCAACAGCGGGTCGCGATCGCGCGGGCCATGCTGCAGGATCCCGAGCTTCTGCTGGCCGACGAGCCGATCGCCTCGCTCGATCCGGTCAATGCCGACGCGGTCATGGGCGCCTTGCAGCGCATCTGCCGCGAGCGGGGCGTGCCGGTGATCGTCAACCTGCACAGCATCGAGGTCGCCCGCCGCTACTGCACCCGCGTCGTGGCCATGGCCGCCGGCTCGATGGTGTTCGACGGCGCCCCGTCCGAGCTCACCGACGAAGTGCTCGATCGCATCTACGGACGTCAGACCTTCGCCATAGCGGCCTGATCCGCCCTCTGATAGGTCCGCTCTCCAGGCATGAGCTCTCTGGCGACATTCAGGCAAGCGGCCGGCAAGCAGCCCCGCGGGGGGCGGCTGGTGCTGGTCGTCGGCCCCTCCGGGGTCGGCAAGGACACGCTCCTGCATGGCGCCCGCAGCGCCCTGCGCGAAGACCCTTCGGTGGTGTTCGTGCGCCGGGAGATCACCCGGCCAAGGGAGGCGGGCGGTGAGGATCATGCGCCCCTCCGCCTCGAGGCGTTCGAAGAGCGCGAGGCGGCGGGAGCCTATCTGCTGTCCTGGCGAGCCCATGGCCTGGCCTATGGAATCCCGCGGGCGAGCGCAGCGTCGCTGGCGAGCGGCGGGACCGTCGTCGTCAATGTTTCCCGTGCGGTCCTGGACGAGGCCCGCAGGCTCGGAGTCGACGAACTGAGGATCGTGTCGGTGACTGCCGACCCAAGGCTGTTGGCCGAAAGGCTCGCCGCCCGCGGGCGCGAGACCGCCGCCGAGATCGAACAGCGCCTGGCGCGCGCCCAGGCTGTCGCGGTCGAAGGCGAGGACGTGATCGTCATCGCCAACGACGGGCCTCCCGAGGCGGGCGTGGCCCGCCTCGTCCAGGCGATCAGGGGCTGACGGAAGCGCCGGCGAAAGCCGGCCGGGCGATGACGTGGAACGGCGCGTTCCGTGTGTCCTGCTTGAACACCGCCACAGCGTCGAAGCGATGGGTCTGGGCCGGGAACAGGCCCTGGAGAACCTCCAGAACCTGGCCGCGAACCGCCTCGTCGGCGATCGAGTTGGTCAGGGTCATGTGAAAGCGGAAGTCCTCGAAGACGTAGGGATAGCCCCATTCCACAAGGCGGGCGTCCTGTTTCGGCGTAAGCGGCGCCTTGCGTCGACGGGCCAGGTCGAAGTCCGAGAGTGGCGCGCGGAACGGGTCGAAGGCCTTCACGCAGGCCTCCGCCAGCTCATTCATCTTCGGCGTCGGGGCTTCGAGGCGCAGGGCGAGGAAGCGGCCCAGGGCCGCTGGCGCCAGGCGGGCTTCGAACGCCTCGCGGCTCGCCGCGAACGCGCGGGCGAAGTCGAGCAGCTCATCTTCCGTGGCGCCCTCGGTCAACTCGAAGGGCGCCTTCAGGGTGGCGTGAAAGCCATAGCCGCGCGGGTCCGCGGTCAGGGCGTCCAGGTCGAGGCCGGGCAATCGCGCAGCCGCCGGGCGAGGCTGGAGCCGCCCGTCATAGGCGTCCCGGCCGAGCCATGCGGCGGCGGTGCGCAGCAGATCGTCCCCCTGGGCGGGCGCGTAATAGATAGCGTAGCGAGCGGTCATGCAGCGGCCTCGAACTGAGCGACTTTGAAGAGCCTGACGGCGAGGAGGTCGCGGGCGTTGTGATCGAGGAAGATGCCGATCATCTCCGCTTCCGTCGATGGTTGCGCCCGGCGGCCCGGACGGCGGTCCCGCGAAAATCCTCGACGGGCCGCCAACATGTCCATCCTAAAAATCTGGCGAGATAGTGTATTCGTCAAAATTGATTGATAGGTGTGCCTAGCTGACGCGGCAATACAATAAGTATGAAGCTTATGTTGCGGCAGTAAAAATTGTCCAGAGGCGAGACGTCGCGCCTCGGGTGCTTGGAGGCGATTGCCAGGCATCTGTCCTTGGCCTGAGGCGGCGAGCGTCGGGTTCCGGCCAAGCCGGCGGCGCCGATGAGCAGCCGAGCGGCTTGCCAGACACCACCAATCAGTGAGCAACCATCTTGGAACAGATTTATCGCAACGCCCGGGTCGTGATGCGCGACGAGGATTTCATCGGCTCGGTCGTGGTGCGGGACGGGTTGATCGCCGCGGTCGATCGCGGCGCGGGCACGGTGGGCGAGGACTTCGACGGCGACGTGCTGATGCCGGGCGTGGTCGACATCCACACCGACAACCTCGAGCGGCACTATTACCCCCGCCAGAATATCGGCTGGAATCCAGTGTCGGCCTCGGTGACCCATGACTCGTCCGACATCTCGGTCGGCGTGACCACGGTGTTCAACTCGATGAGCGTCGGCTCCTACGCCGCCTCGGAGGCGCGAGAGACGGACAAGCTGGTTCGCCTCGTCGACGGTCTTCTGCAGGCGAAGGAAGCTGGAATGCTGAAGGCCAGCCACTTCGTCCACTGGCGCTGCGAAACCACGTCCGACGAGCTTCGGGAGCGGTTGCCCCCGCTGGCCGAGCACCCGCTGACGGCGATGTTCTCCATGATGGACCACACCCCCGGACAGCGGCAGCACAAGAACGTCGAGAAGCACGTCGAGCTTTGGCGTGCGCGCGGCCTGAACGACCAGCAGGTCGTCGAGCGGCTGGCGGAAATCCGCGAGCGCCAGGCTCGAAACGCCGTGGCCAACGCCCGCTTCGTCTCCGAAGTCGCCAAGGCGAAGGGTGCCGTGCTCATGAGTCACGACGACGAGACCGACGAGCACGTCGATCTGGCGGCGGACCTCGGCGCCACGGTCGCCGAGTTTCCGGTAACGCAGGCCGCGGCCGAGCGGGCCCGGGCGCGGGGCATGACCATCGTCATGGGCGGCCCCAACCTGATCCGTGGGGGGTCCTATTCCGGCAATGTGCCGGCGAGCGCCTTGGTGGAGGCGGGCCTGCTGGACGGTTTCGCTTCCGACTATGTGCCGCGCAGCCTGATCGAGTGCGTCTTCGCCCTCGCCAAGGCGCCTTTCGGTTGGTCGCTTCCGCGGGCGGTGGCGACGGTGACGGCGGCGACCGCGGAGGCGGGCGGCCTGACGGACCGAGGCGCCATCGCCGAGGGCCTGCGCGCGGACTTCCTGCGGGTGCGCGAGATCGGCGGGCTGCCGATCATCGGCGGCGTCTGGGTCGGCGGCCGCCGGGCGGCCTGACCTCGAACGGACTTGCATCCCGCGGCCAGCCGCGGGATGCATCGCCGTTATTTCGCCAGTTGCGGCGGGAAGTCCAACTCGAACTCCGAAAGTTCGGCGGGCGTGCCGAACGGCAGGTAACCGTTCCGGCCCGCATAGCGATCGAGCAGCGTGGAATAGGTGTAGAAGCGCATCTTGCGCTTCTCCGTGTCGAACTGGGTGTCGGCCCCGCGAGGCTGGGGAAGCATCGCATCGGAGTAGTTCTGGGCGTCGGGAACCACCGCCATGGTGAAGGTCCCTGCCCAGGCCGGGGCTGCGGTCGCCAGCACTACAGCGCGGACGGCGATGGCGAACGGACGGTGGCCGAACGGCTTCATGATGCCCCCTCTGGCGCGGAACGACGCCCCCTTGCGCGGTCTCCCCTATCGCCGTGCCGTGACAGTCAGCCCGCGCACGGCCCTGCTGCGCCCAAAAGAAGACCGGCCCATCGCTGGACCGGTCTGAAGTTTGTCGGGGCGGCGCCCGGGGTGAGGCGCCGCTGGGCCGTGATCAGAAGTTGGCGCGGACGCCGAACAGGAACTTCCGACCGAAGTTCTCGATCTCGTAGGGCCGGTCTTCCGACCCTTGGTAGCGGACGCCGGTCTCGTTGGTGAGGTTGTTGCCGTCCATGAACACCGACACGTAGTCGTTGACCTGGTAGCGGACCGAGAGGTCCACGCGCTGGCTGGCGCCCCAGTAGATGTTGCCGGCCGAGCTGCTGCCGCTGGCGAAGACTTCGTCCAGCCAGTGGGTGCGGTGCTGGTAGCTGAGCCGCGCCGACAGGCCGTACTTCTCATAGAAGAGCGTGGCGTTGAACAGGCGCTTCGAGGTACCCGGGAAGTTGATCGCCTCGCCACCTTCCGGCGGCGTGAATTCGCCGCTGACGAAGGCCATGCTGCCCTGGAAGCCGAAGCCCGAGAGGGCGCCAGGCAGGAAGGTCCAGGGCTGGTTGTAGACCAGTTCGAGACCCGTCAGGTGACCGTCGCCGCCGTTCATCGTGGTGCTGAACGTATAGCCCCGGCGGTCGACGCCGTCGAAGTTGTAGCGTTCGTCCCGGACGATCTCGGTCGAGTCGAAGAGCGTGTCCTTGATCTCGCGGTGGAAGAAGCTCGCCGCCAGCAGGGAGGAAGGGGCGAAGTACCATTCCGCAGACAGGTCCACGCCATAGGCCGATTCCGGCACCAGGTTCGGGTTGCCGCCGCTGACGGTCAGGCCAGGGTCGCTGATGGAGACCGTGGCGCGCATGTCCGCGAGGCTGGGGCGCGCGTGACCCGAGATCAGGGCCGCCCGGAGCTTCAGGGTGTCGGAGTAGTCGAAGTTGTAGTGGATGCTCGGGAAGACCTTGGTCTTGTCGGTCGAGAAGTCCACCGCGGTAAGCTTCGAGCCGACCGCCGCAAAGCCGCTGGTGTCGATCTGGGTGTTCTCGATCCGCGCGCCGGCGGTCACGGAGTGGCGACCCCAGTCCCAGCGGTTCATCGCATAGACCGATGCGACCTTCTCCTGGACGACGTTGACCGACCGCGGATCGGCGGCGAAGATCGGATAGTTGCCGCCGTTGGCGTTGGCGGCCCTGGCGGCGTCCATGACGGCGCGCGCCTGCTCGTTCATCGCCACGTTGTCCATGTAGGTCGCGAGGAAGCCGAAGTCCCACGGCTTGTCCCAGGCGTTGCTGGTGATGAAGGCGTCGGGCGTCCACGGCACGCCGAGTTCCCCGGCGATCTTGGTGAGGTTGAAGCCGTTGGCGTTGCCGCTCACCACCGTGCCGTCGGGACGGACCAGGGCGGTGCTGTAGTTGTTCTGCTCCCGGTCGTCATACTGGAAGCCGAAGCTGAACTTCGAGTCCGCGCCGAAGCTGGTCCACTCGCGGCTGGCGTCGAACTTGGCGGTCTTGGCCTCGGTCTCGAGGTTCGCCGAGCTTTCGGTCGTGTAGGTGATGGGCAGGGCCCGCGAGCTCTGGTCCAGGGCGAACCACCGATCGCCGCGCACGAGGGTTCCGTCGGGGCCCGCGACGGTGCCGTAGAGGGTCGCCCTCGGCACGCCCTCCGGAATGGCGTTCACCTGCAGATGCATGGACGGCGAGATCAGCGCGTTGGCGCGGGTCGGGGCGCCCAGCGCGGTCGAGGTCACGCCGCTGGTGAGCGGGATGTTGCTGTTGAACTCGGTCGTCGTGTAGGCGAGGCGCCAGTCGACGTCCCAGCCGCCCCAGGTGTGTTCGCCGTGGAGGTCGGTGAAGGACACGCCGTTGGAGAAGATGCCGTCCTCCCATTGGGAGTCGACCGGCACGCCGATCAGGTCGGCGGTTTCGAAGTTGCGCGTCCCCGACCAGGCCTTGTCGTACTGGAAGCGGTACTGGTTACGCTCTTCGAAGTCGTTGAACTCGGTGTTCAGGTGGTGAAGCGTGAACCGGTTGTTGTCGTCGGGAGCGAACTGCACCTTGCCCGAATAGGACTGGGTGCGGCGCTCGATGACGTACTTGGTGATGCGCAACTGGGTGATGCCGACGTCATCGAAGCGCGACTCGGCGTTGTTGGTGTGCTGCTCGAACTGATAGTTCGAAGCGGCCAGGGTGATCCCCCACGTGTCGTTGGCCCACGACAGGCGGCCGGAATATTGCTTCACCGGGCCATCGCCCATGTCGATGAAGCCGTAGCCCAGGTCGGCCGCGCCGCTGAAGCCGGGATTGTCGAGGGGCGAATAGGTGGTGATGTTCACCCGGCCCGCCAGCGCCTCGGCCGGCATGTTGGGCAGCAGGGTCTTGTTCAGCACCAGTTCGCTGATCTGGTTCGCCGGAACCGAGTCGAAGCGGAACACGCGGTCCTCGGCGCCGAGCACGTTGATGCCGTCGAGCGCGACGGTCGTCCAACGGGTCGGGGCGCCACGGATCTGGATATATCGCTCCTGGCCCTGGTCGCGTTGAACGCCCACGCCCGGCAGGCGGGCGAGCGCGCCGGCGGCGGTGGCGTCGGGGAAGCGGCCGATCGTGTCGGCGGCGATCACGTTGACGACGTTGTCGGACGCCTTCTGGATCTGAAGCGACTTCTCCAGGCTTTCCCGGATTGGCGAAGCGGTCACCACGACCTCTTCGACGCTGGCTTCCTCCTCCGCGAAGGCCTGGCCCGCAAAGGCCAGCCCGCAGATGGCGACGCTGGTCATCAGCGCCGATTGGCGCGAGCGACGTCCGCCGCGCATCTTCTTGGAAAACGATATCATGCTTAACACTCATCCCCCGGAGGTTGAACCTGCGTACGGAGGGGGTGCTTAGTAAGAGGAAGTTACATTTGCGCCTCTGTTTCCATTAAGAAATAAACATGCGGCTCAAATTTGTTCAAATGAGCGCCGCGATTTACGACATAACCGTGACACTATCGTTTAATTTAATTAAATCGCAGTTTCAGCAATATTATTTAATTATACAACTTATCGTAAATTGTAAGAACAGCCGACGAAATAAAATCGTCATCGTCGGAGCGCTTATTGAGGCTTGTACAATATAGCGCATTATGGCCGAGTTTTGTTGCGGGCATACAACATAGAAATTCATCCGGATTGACAGTTTCGGACAATCGAAGATCTACAGGCGCCTTGCCAGATCGAGACCGCGATGAACGATCCCTCCCTGCGCCGCCAGGGCGACGCGCCGCTGAAGGCGACGCGCCCCTCCAAAGTGCTGCTGAAAGTCCTGGGATTGGCGCTCCGCCATCCGCTTGAAATGTGGTCGACCGTGGCGCTCAGCGTGGCGGGCGCGGCGGCCAGCCTGCTGGTTCCCAAGCTGATCGGTCGCATGGTCGATCAGACCCACCAGCTCCTGGTGCTCGGCGCGGCGCATGGGGAGGAGGTCCGCCGGGGGCTTCTGATCAGCGCCGGGCTGGTGGTCCTGGTGATCACTGGCCGGGGGCTGCTGGCCATGGCCGCCAGCTACATAGGCGAGCGCCTGACCCAGGCCGTCGCGCTGGGCCTGCGCCTGCGCTACTTCGCCCAACTGCAGCGGTTGCCCTTCGCCTTCCACGACGAAACCCACTCCGGCGACCTGATCACCCGCGGCATGCTGGACCTCGAAGGCATGCGCGGCTTCATCCAGGTCATCCTGCAGAACGCCCTGCCGCTGGTGCTGCTGGTCGCGATCGCCGGCGGCCTGATGGTGCGCGCCGATCCGATGCTGGCGGCGGTGTCCCTGGCCTTCGTCCCCGTCGCGGCCTGGGTCCTGGCCCGCAACGGGGGGGCGCTCCGTCGGACCTGGTTCGACGTGCAGGAGCAAACCTCGCGCCTATCGCTGGTCATGGAGGAGAACCTGCAGGGCGTGCGGGTGGTGCGCGCATTCGCCGCGGAGGATTTCGAACTGGCCAAGTTCGACCGCGCCGCCGCCGAGATCCTGAAGCTGCAGTTCCGGCGCATCACCCTGCGGTTCACTGGCCTGACCTGGATGACCCTCTTCTTCAACCTGTCGCTCGGCGGGTTGCTCTGGCTCGGCGGGCGCAAGGTCATGGCCCACCAGATGACCGTCGGCCAATTGGCGGAGTTCGTGGCCTACCTGACCGCGCTGCAGGGTCCGATCCGGCAGATCTCGATGATCTTCAACCAGGCGGCGCGCTGCTCGTCGTCCGGCCAGCGGGTTTTCGAGATCCTCGACCGCCAGCCGGAAATCGCCGACGCGCCGGACGCCCGGCCGCTCGATCCGGCGGGCTGGACCTTGCGCTTCGAGAACGTCTCCTTCCGCTACAAGCCCAACGGGCCGGACGTGCTGAGCGACATCGACTTCGAGGTGCGTCCGGGCAAGACCCTTGGCCTAGTGGGCGCGCCGGGCTCGGGCAAGTCGACCATCGCCGCCCTGATCCCGCGCTTCTACGACCCGAGCGCGGGGCAGATCACCATCGGCGGAACGGACATCCGCCGGGCGACGCTGGAGTCCCTGCGCGGTCACGTCGGCCTGGTCCAGCAGGAGGCGTTCCTGTTCGACGCCTCGATCCGTCACAACCTCGCCTACGCCGATCCCTGGGCGGAGGACGACAAGATCGTCGACGCCGCCAGCATCGCCCAGTTGCACGAGCACATCGACGGCCTGCCCGAAGGCTACGACACCCGGGTCGGCGAGCGGGGCGTCTCCCTCTCGGGCGGCCAGCGCCAGCGGGCCTCGATCGCTCGCGGGATCCTTCCGGGGCCGGGGATCATCATCTTCGACGATTCCACCGCAGCCATCGACGCAGTGACCGAGCAGCGGGTGCGTGAAGGCCTGGCCGCTCAGACGCGCGACAAGGCGACGATCATCATCGCTCACCGCCTCGGCTCCCTGCTGCACGCGGACGAAATCCTGGTGCTGGACGGCGGCCGTATCGTCGAGCGGGGCGACCACGCTCAACTCCTCGCCCAAGGCGGCTTTTACGCGCGCCTCTACGACCTGCAGAGCAGCCAGGCCCGCCTCGACAAACCGGCCGCGCCGGAAAGGCTCGTGACCGCATGAACGTCGCCTCCAACCGTACGCTTCGCGCCTCGCTCGGGAACCCGGAAGGCGACGACGTCTTCGGAACGTTCGATCCCCGCGTCGCCCGCCGGCTCGTCAGCCGGATCAAGCCCCAACTGTGGGCGTTCGCGGCCGCGCAGGTCGCTGCGCTCCTGTCGGTGGGCAGTCAGCTCATCATCCCGCTGGCCATCGGCCGGATACTGGACAGCGCCGTCAAGGGCGCGCAGGACAGCTTCTCCCTCTGGCTGGCCGTCTTCGCAGGGTCCGTGGCGACGCACATCGTCATGTTCTTCCTGGAGCCGTGGATCACCCAGAGAATGGCCCAGGGGATCATCGTCGACCTTCGCCGGGAGATGTTCGAGCATCTCCAGAGGGTCAGCCTCTCCTTCCTCGACCGCACCCACGTCGGACGGATGATGGCGCGGCTTCAGGGCGACGTCGGCTCGCTGCAGGAATTCCTGGAGAGCACGACCGGAGCCTTCGGCGATTTCGTCACCCTGATCGGCATCGCGGTCATGCTCCTGATGCTGGACGTGCAGCTTGCCCTCGTCACCCTGGCCACCCTGCCGGTGATGATCGTCCTGCGCACGATCTGGCTGCCCTATTCCCGCAACGCCTTCCGCGGAGCCCGCGACGCGTCTTCGACCGCCAACAGCGCCCTGGCCGAGAACATCAACGGGGTGCGCACGGTGCAGGCGACCCGCCGCGAGGAGGTCAATCTGGGCCTCTACCGGGAAAAGGCCGAGGCCAACTTCCAGGCCCAGACGCACGCCTCGGCCGTGGCCCAGATCATGACCCCCCTGGTGGACATTCTGACCGGCCTGGCGCTGGCGGCGGTGTTCGTGCTCGGTGGCGAGGCGGTGCTCGACAAGCGCCTCGAGGTCGGGGTGCTGCTGGCCTTCGTCCTGTATGTGCAGCGCTTCTTCGATCCGGTGCGCACCCTCTCCCAGCAGTACACCGTCGCCCAGCGGGCCCTGGCCGCAGCCCACCGGGTGTTCGAACTGCTCGACGTGCCGCTCACCCTGAAGGTCGATCCGCAGGCGCCGAAGGTGGAAGGCTTCGAGCCGACCGTCGAATTCCGCAATGTCACCTTCGGCTACAATCCCGACCGGCCTGTGCTGCACGACGTCAGCTTCAAGGTCCGCGCGCGCGAGGTGGTGGCCCTGGTCGGCCCGACGGGATCGGGCAAGACCTCGATCATCGCCCTGGCCAGGCGCTTCTATGACCCGACCGCGGGCGAGGTGCTGATCGGCGGGCGCGACGTAAAGGGCTACAGCCTGCAGACCCTGGGGCGCGGCGTCGGCATGGTGCTGCAGGAGCCGTTCCTGTTCACCGGGACCATCGCCGACAACATCCGCTACAACACCCCCGGCGCGACGCTGGACGACGTGATCGCCGCAGCCAAGGCGGTGCGCGCCCACGACTTCATCGCCGAGCTGCCGCTGGGCTACGATACGCCCCTGGGCCAACGCGGCCTGAACCTGTCGATGGGGCAGCGCCAGCTCGTCTCGTTCGCCCGGGCCCTCGTCGCCGACCCGCAGATCCTTATCCTCGACGAAGCGACCGCGAATATCGACAGCTTCACGGAACTGGCCATCCAGGACGCGCTGCGGACGCTGTTCGCCGACCGCACCGTGATCGTCATCGCCCACCGCCTGGCCACCGTCCGGGACGCCGATCGCATCGTCGTCCTGCGTCACGGGCGCATCGTCGAGCAAGGTTCGCACGACGAACTGATGACCCGGGACGGCCTCTATCGGCGGCTGCAGATGTCGTCGCAGTCGTCCTTTGACGACGGCCTGGGCGATTAGGTTTCCAAGGGGGCGGGCGAGAACGCTGCCGAGACCTGTCTTTTGGTGTCGTCCCGGCTGACGCGAAGCGGTAGGCCGTTCGCCACTACCGGTGTCGCTCTTTCTTCAGATCGTCATCCCCGGCCGCGTGAGCGTGCCGGGAACCCATACGCATCTGCGTTCCGGCGAGCCTCGGCGTGCATGGATGCCCGGGGCCTGTGGCCCCGGCCATGACGAGCCAGGAGTATGCACGGCTCTGCCTTCGGCAAGCGTTTGACGAACTTCCGGCGGGCCAAGGACGCCCGCGGGGCGGGCGGGAGGCGCCGGTCAGCTCAGCCGCTTGCGCAGCTCCCTCGAGGCCGTGTCGAGCAAGGCGACCGAGGCCATGTAGAGCAGGATGATGAAGGCGGCGACGTCGAAGTCGAACACCCGGATGCGCTCCTGCAGTTCGAAGCCGATGCCGCCCGCGCCGACCATGCCGAGCACGCCGGCGTTACGGAAGTTGCCCTCCAGGTAATAGAGGCACTGGCTGGCCATGACCGGCAAGATCTGCGGCAGAAACCCGAAACGGAAGACCTGCAGCGGAGAGCTGCCGGCCGAACGAACGCCCTCGATGGGCTTGTCGTCCACATTCTCGATCGCCTCGGCGAACAGCTTGGCCAGGTGCGGGGCGTCGGCGATGGCGAGGGCGCAGACGCCGGCCAGGGGGCCAAGGCCGAAGACGGAGATCAGGATCAGCGCCCAGACCAGGGCGGGCACGCCCCGAAACAGGTCGAGGAAACGGCGGAAGGCGAAGTGGACCGCCTTGTTCGGGACGACCGTCGTGGCGCCGATGACGCCGAGCGGCAGGGCCATCAGAGCCGCCAGTATCGTGCCCACGAGCGCCATGGCCATGGTCTCGGCCAGGGCCTTCAGGTCGCGGAAGAACTGGCCGCCGCTGCTCGGCGGGACCATGGAGACCAGCATCCGGCCGATGCGGTCGAGGCCGCTCATGAACCGCGCCGGGGTGAAGTCGACGTCGATCGCCATCAGCGTCAGGATGACGAGGCCCACCAGCGTCGCGGCCGGATACAGCAGTCGAGAGCCCAGGGACGGGTTCAGGACCTGCGCGGCGTGATCTTTCGGAACTTGGGTCATTTGTCGCGCGCCAGGCCGAGGAGGTGATGCCGGATCTTTTCCGAGGTGACGTCGATGGCGAAGATCATCCCCACGATCAGCAGCAGGATCGCCAGATAGGTGTCGTATTCGGTGAAGGTGATCGCCCGCTGGAGTTCGATCCCGATTCCGCCCGCGCCGACGATGCCAAGACCGGCGGCCCCGCCGATATTCGCCTCCAGTCGGATCAGGCCGTAGGAGGCATAGGCCGGCAGAACTTGGGGCAGAACGCCGAAACGGATCTGGCGCAAGCGGTTGGCGCCGCTGGCCTGCAGGGCCTCGATGGGCCGGTCGTCGACCTGCTCGTTGATCTCGCTGAACAGTTTGCCGAGGCCGCCCATGGTGCTGATGCTGAGGGCCAGAATGCCGGCGAAGGGGCCGACGCCGAACGCGGCGACCAGGATCAGGGCGATGATGATCTCCGGCAGGGTGCGGATCGCCTCCAGCGTCCTGCGCACGA
Source organism: Phenylobacterium koreense (assembly GCF_040545335.1). Classification (NCBI taxonomy): domain Bacteria; kingdom Pseudomonadati; phylum Pseudomonadota; class Alphaproteobacteria; order Caulobacterales; family Caulobacteraceae; genus Phenylobacterium; species Phenylobacterium koreense. The sequence continues at coordinate 988,809 of NZ_JBEPLU010000001.1, read as the reverse complement.
CGAAGCGCAGCGGGGCGAAGGGCATGAGGTTCCGCGCGCAAAGGAAGCCGGCGAGGACGCCGCCGAAGGTTCCGAACGCGCTGGAGAGGACCGCCATCTCGAAGGTCTGCCAGGCGGCCTTCAGCCAGAGGGGCAGATCGTAATACCATGAGGCCAGGGAGCCTGGCGTCCGCCGTCCGGCGAACAGGGCCTCGAGGCGAAGGTCCGGCGACAACCGGTGCAGCAGGCTGACGACCCGTCCGACGGGATCGGCGCCTAGGTCGGCGCCGATGAAGCCGCTGCGCTCCAGGGAGATCGCCAGGATCACGCTGAAGATGAGCACGCTGAAAGCGGTCTGTGTCCTCTGGCGGCGCAGGATCTGCGAGCGTTCGTGCTCGAACGCGTCCACGACGACGGTGTCAGCCTTGACCGCGAAGTTCATGAGAGTTTGACGGGCTTTTCGTGGGTGGCGATCAGGGCGTCGGCTTCGGTGGGGGTGAACTCGACCGCGTCGGCCCCCAACTGGGCCGCTCCCCAGGAGAAGGCGGCCTTGTTTTCCATGTGCATGGCGATGAGTATCCCGATCAGGCGATAGCGGTCGGCGTCGCTCATGCTTCGGCGCACGGCGAGGGCCCGCGGAACTATGGGGCGGGCGCGGAACAGGACTTTCAGGTCGCCGCAGCGCTGCTCGCCCGGCTTGGTGCCCCGGCATTGACGTCGCCAGGCCGTGACGTGGAGGGCGAGCGCGTCGGCCTTGCCGGCCCGCAGCGCGGCGATCGCCTTTTCCTCCACGTCGGGAACGATCTCGCGGGTCAGGATGTCGGGGCCATAGCCCTGCTCGGCGAGAATTCTCTTCGGCTGGTCATGCATCGAGGGCGAGGGGCCGCCATAGGCGATAACCCCGCCCTTCAGGGCTGAGGGCGTTCCGTCCCTGTCGCGGAGCACGGCGAGGACGATGGGCGTTCGGGGAAGTTCCCTTGCGCCGCGGACGGTCATGGCGGCGCGGACAGCGGCCTTCACCGGCGCGTAGCTGGCGCCGTCGAGGGGCGCGATGTCCAACTGGCCGGCGGCGAGCGCCTGGGCGGCCTCGGCCGTGCTGGTGACGGGACAGGCCATCACCTTGCGGCCCATCCGCTGGGACAACAGTTCGAAATAGGCCTTCTGGCCCGCCGGAGCGTCGGTGGCGAGCGGGGCGCAGGGCGCGGCGGCCGGCTCGACGACGGCGATGCGGAGCGGCGAAGGCTCGGGAGCGGGCGCGCCTGTGGGGGCGGCGAAGGCGGCGGCCGCGGCGATCGTCAGGCCGGCCGCGCCACAGAGGACGAGGCGCTTCACGGCTGCTCACCCGAGCGACGGCGCGCGATATCCTGTTCGCGCAACTTTATGATCTGCGAGAAGTAGGACCGGTCGACGGCGTAATAGGTCGAGCCGTCCACCTGCCCGGTGTCCGCCCAGGTCTGCGGATCGTCGTAGGGCAGGGCGGCCAGCGCGCCGCGGACGGTGTCGATGAACCACTGCGGGCGATCAGTGCGGACGATGATGGCGGTGTTGGGGATGGGCCCCACGGTCCAGATGAGCCGGAAGTCGTCGACCTTGGCCAGGCCTCGCTGAGCCAGGGTGAAGAACGAGCCGGTGGTGAAGCCGTGCTCTGGCGTCCCGCCGCTGACCATAGTCACGGCGGCGTCGAACTGGCCGTTCTCCAGCGCCATGACCGCCTGTGTGTGGCCGCCGGAGAATGTGGATTTTCCGAAGAAGGTGTCGGGATTGATGCCCTGTTTGCGCATCATCTCGCGGGGGTACAGAAAGCCGGAGGTCGAGTTGAGGTCGACGTAGCCTATCGTCTTGCCCTTCAAGTCCTCGATGGCCTTGTAGGGGCTCTTGCTGAGGACGAGCAGCGTCGAATAGTAGCCGTTTCCGCCGTCCGCATCGCGCGGCCCCAGGATGGGGGCCGCCAGGTCGCCGACCTGGGCGTCGAGGTTGGCGTAGCTGGCCGCCGGCATGGGCGAGACGTCGATCTGATCGGCGGCCATGGCCTGGATCACGCCGTTGTAGTCGGCGCTCTCGTAGAGCTTCATCGGCAGGCCGAACAGCTTCTCGAACAGGGCCTTGTAGACGTTCCAGCGCTTGGACACCGCGGGGTCGTCCTCGGAACCCTTCATGACCATGCGTATCTTGGTCATGGTCTGGGGGGCGGCGCCGTCCTCATGGTCGCCGCAACCGCTCAGCAGCATCATGGCCGTCAAGGCCAGCGCCGCGCGAAGACGCCTGCACGCCATCACTCATTCCTGCAATTTCAATGGCCTAGAAATTGGTGGCTTCCTGCATCACTGGCGTGAAGCGCCGATGACGAGATTTAGGGCGTGTCAGATATTTGTCGGTCCCGACCAAGGCCTCGCCGCAGGCAGGGCCGTGGTCGGGGCCAGTCAGGATCAGGCGGCGGCCTTGAACTGGACGACCTCGAACAGCCGGGTCGCCACGGCGTCGCGCACGTCGTGATCGTGGAAGATGCCGATCATCGCCGCGCCCTTGGACAGGGCGCGCCGGATCAGCGAGACCACGATCGCCCGGTTCTCGGCGTCGAGCGAGGCGGTGGGCTCGTCCAGCAGCAGCACGGGGTATTCCCGGATGAAGCTGCGGGCGATGTTCACGCGTTGCTGCTCGCCGCCGGAGAAGGTGGCGGGCGGAAGGGCCCAGTGAGCCTGGGGCAGGCGCAGGTCGGTCAGCAGGGCGGCGGCCCGCTCGCGCGCCTCGTCCTCGGGGACGCCGTTCTCGAGCAGCGGCTCCATGACGAGTTGCAGGGTCGGAATGCGCGGGATGACCCGGAGGAACTGGCTGACATAGCCAAGGGTCCGGCGGCGCACTTCCAGAACCCGGTGCGGCGGGGCGTTGGTGATGTCGACATAGGCGCCGTCGTGGAGGACGCGGACGCCGCCGCTCGACGGCATGTAGTTGCCGTAGATCGAGCGCATCAGGGTCGACTTGCCCACGCCGGACTCGCCGGCCAAGACGACGCACTCGCCCGGTCGGACCTCGAGCTTGAGGCCCTTGAACACGGGAATGGCGGCGCCGCCGGCGTTGTGGAGCACGAAGGTCTTTGCCAGATCGTCGACCACGATCAGCGGTTCGGTGTTCATGGCGGCCTCTAGATCTGCAGGACGGAGGAAACGAGGAGCTGGCTGTAGGGGTGCTGCGGATCGTCCAGCACCTGGTCGGTCAGGCCGGTTTCGACCACGTCGCCTTGCTTCATCACCAACAGCCGGTCGGCCAGAAGCCGGGCGACCGCCATGTCGTGGGTGACGAGCACGACGGCCAGCCCAAGGTCGCGCACCAGCTCGCGCATCAGGTCGAGCAGGCGGGCCTGCACCGAGACGTCGAGGCCGCCGGTGGGCTCGTCCATGAACACCAGGCGCGGGTGATGGATCAGGTTGCGGGCGATCTGAACGCGTTGCTGCATACCGCCCGAGAACAGGCGCGGCTGGCCGTCGAGGCGCGCGGGATCGAGCTCGACGCGGTTGAACCAGCGCTCGGTCTCGGCGCGCATCTTGCCGTAGTGCCGGCCGCCCATGTTCATCAGCGGTTCGGCGACATTGGCGCTGGCCGTGGCGCGCATGCGCAGGCCGTCACGAGCGTTCTGGTGGACGAACCCCCATTCCTCGCGCTGCATCCGCCGCCGGTCCGGCTCGGGCAGCTCGTAGATGTCCGTGAGCCCCAGGCGGCGGGTGGCGAAGGCCACTTCGCCCTGCTCGGGACGCATGCGGCCGGAGATGCAGTTGAGCAGGGTGGTCTTACCTGAACCGCTTTCGCCGACGATGCCCAGCACCTCTCCAGGGTGGAGGTCGAAGCTGACATTGCGGCAGGCGACCACGTTGCCGAAGGTCTTGGTGAGGCCGGTCACGCGCAGCAGCGGAGCCGGCTCGATCTTAGCAAGGGCGTTCATTCGGCGGCTTCCTTCGAAGAACCCAAGGTGTGGCCGGCAAGCGGACCGGCATGGCCGGCGTCACGGCGGACCGAGCAGTGATGCGTGTCGGAGCAGACGAACATCCGATTGCCCTCGTCATCGAGGACGACTTCGTCGAGGTAGGAGTCCTCGGCGCCGCACAGGGCGCAGATCTCGTCCCAGGCCTGGACCTCGAAGGGATAGTCCTCGAAATCCAGGCTGCGCACGTCGGTGTGCGGCGGCACGGCGTAGATCCGCTTCTCGCGGCCCGCGCCGAACAGCATGATCGCGTCGCTCTGGTTGATCTTGGGGTTGTCGAACTTCGGGATGGGCGAGGGACCCATCAGGTAGCGTTCGTTGACCATCACCGGATAGGTCGCGCCGATGGTGATGCGGCCATGGGCGGCGACGCTCTGGTAGAGCGACACGTACTGCACGCCGTATTCCTCATAGGCGTGCATCGCGCGGGTCTCGGTCTCGTGCGCTTCCAGACCCCGCAGCGGTTCTGGCTGGGGAACCTGCATGACCATGATCTGGCCTTGCTTCAGGGTCTTTTCCGGAATGCGGTGACGCGACTGGATGATGGTCGCTTCACCGGTGTCCTCGGTGGTGGCGACGTCGGCGACCTTGGCGAAGAACTGCCGGATGGAGACGGCGTTGGTGGTGTCGTCGGCGCCTTGGTCGATGCACTTGAAGACGTCTTCCGGACCGATCAGGGCGGCGGTCACCTGGATGCCGCCGGTGCCCCAGCCATAGGGAACCGGCATCTCGCGCGATCCGAAGGGCACCTGATAGCCGGGGATGGCCAGGGCCTTGAGGATCGAGCGGCGGATCATCCGCTTGGTCTGCTCGTCGAGATAGGCGTAGCTGTACTGCTGCGCTGGCTGGTTGGATTTCTGTGCGGTCATCACGCCAGCTCCTCGATGGCGGTCGGAGCGGCCGCGATGGCCGCCTCGGCGGCGCGCTGCCGTTCAAAGAATTCAGCCCTGGACTTGCGGATCGACAGCAGGCCGGCCTGGAAGTCGACGTAGTGCGGAAGCTTCAGGTGCTGGACGAAGCCGGAGGCCTCGACGTTGTCGCTGTGGTAGAGGACGAACTCCTCGTCCTTCACCGGCGCGTTCACCGCATCGCCCGCGTCGGCCGCCTTGAGGGCGGTGTCGATCATCGACATGCTCATCGACTTGCGTTCGCAGTGGCCGAAAACGAGGCCGTAGCCGCGCCCATATTGCGGGGCCTTGCTAACGCCGCCCTGCGCGCCGCCGGTGATCATCACGCATTCGGTGAGCTGCATTTCGCCGATCTCGATCGGGAAGCCCAACTCCTCCGGGACGAACTCCACATCGACCTCGCCATAGCGGATCTCGCCGCACAGCGGGTGGGCGTTGCCCCAGCCGCGCATGCCCGAATAGGCCAGGCCCAGCAGGAAGCCCTCGTCGCCGCGGGCCAGCGCCTGGAGACGCTGGTCGCGACCGGCGGGGAAGCGCATTGGCTGACGGGTCAGGTCGTAGGGCTCGGGCGCGTCGGGGGTCGGCTCGTCGCGCTCCAGCAGGTCTTCGTGAGCGAAGACCGAGCCGATGTTCGGCATCGGGTACTGTTGCGGCTCTTCGGCCTTCAGCGCCGGAACGACGTCGGTCCCGCCGTTGGCGGCGAGGGCGAAGTCCAGCAGGCGGTGGGTGTAGTCGAAGGTCGGGCCGAGCACCTGGCCGCCGGGAATGTCCTTGAAGGCGGCGGAGACGCGACGGACGGCGCGCATGTCGATGGTGTTCAGCGGCTCCGACGCGCCGAAGCGCGGCAGGGTCGTGCGATAGGCGCGGACCATGAAGACCGCTTCCTGGATGTCGCCGCGGGCCTGCTTGATGGCCAGGGCGGCCAGGTCGCGGTCATAGCACGACCCCTCGGACATGACGCGGTCGACGGCGAGCGAGAGCTGCTCGCGGATCTGGGCCACGTCCAGTTCGGAAACGGCCGGGTCGCCGCGGCGTTCTTCGGCGAGCCAGCGGTGGGCGTTGGCGATGGCGGCCTCGCCGCCCTTCACAGCTACGTAGGCCATTCTCAGCTCTCCTTAGGCGTGATGCTTGACGAGCGCGGCAGACCGAACAGGCTGTCGCCGGCGGTGAAGATCAGATCCACGCCGCACTGAAACTGCTCGTGATTGTCCTGGGCCGCGGCCCAGAATTCGGCGGTCGGGCCGACCGGCGAGATCAGCGCGGTGTCGCGGATCCCGGGGCCGCTGATCTCGACCGGAAGCCCGCCGGCCAGCGCCGGAACCTCGATGATCAGCGTGGTGCTCTGGTCGGGATAGCGCGGGTCGCCCTGCATGAAGGCCGACAGCGGCGGCGCCGACGCCAGGTCGCCGACGAGGGCAAAATGCGCCTGGGCCGGATCCGTCGTCAGCGGGCAGCCGCAATGGAAGCGCAGCCAGGCGGCCACGGCGTCCGAGCGGACCTTGTCATCGAGCCAGACGCGCGTCTCGAAATCGAAGAGCGACAGCGCCACGGCGCCGGCCGCGGTGGAGAGGCCGGCGGGCGGCTCGGGGGCGACCGGCGTCTTTGCGATGGTTCCGGGACGGGCGACCGCGTCCAACAGGACGCGGAACACTTTCTGGGAGTCGCGGGCCGGGTCGGAGAAACCCGGCTTCGTCGTAATTGCGTCCAACACTGCGGACATCATCCACCTCGACCTTAGCGAACCATCGTGAAGAACTCGACCTTGGTCGCGGCGGCCTTGCGCGCTGCGAGGTCGTGTCGTTGGAGCTGGGCGCTCTCAAGGCGAGCGATCACGGCGTCCTCGACGGCCGGGCGCAGGCTGGCCGACTGCATCATGGCGTCCACCGCCGCGGCGATCTCGGCATGCCGATGGTTGCGGCCGGCCACGTAGCCGACGCCGGTCTCGCCGCTTTCCAGGCGAACCGCCGCCCGGGTCACGGTCATTTCGCCGAGGTTGAACGCATCGCCCGTGCCGCCCATCCGGCCGCGGACCAGCACCATGCCGTTCTCAGGAGCGCGCAGGGCCTGGAACGCCGGCCGTTCAGCCAGCCCTTCCCACGCGGCGATCACTTCCTGGGCCGGCGCCTTGGCTAGAACCGAGAGCCACCGCCGACGGTCGGGCTCTCCATCCATCGCTGTCCTATCCGACATCACCTGTCTCCGACAAATAAGCAATTTGCGTATTTATTGGGATGATGAGTAGTTTAGATGGCGATGTGCGGCAACAATTCGATCGTGAAACTTATCTTACGTAAGTAAAACTTGTCTAGTTGTATAGATGTGAACTTGTCTGGTCGGTCGTCGGCCCGACGCGCGCCGCGCGCGCCCCAATTCCGCCATCAAGCTGAACCGCGGATGACGGGAGCCTCAAGCGACGTTCAGGCAGGGTGGCGCAAATTGGCGCTTTAGGCGCACTTCGGGTGCGCGGAACGGAGGCTTCAAGCCATGCACCATCGCCTGAATCTGGCGCTCCTGGGCGGGGTTGCGGCCTTGGCGCTCGCCGGTTGTCGAGACAACGCGCCCGCGGCCCCGGAGCCGCTTTTCGTGCCGGCTTCCAACGCCCCGGCCTACAACCTGCCGCCGCCGCCGGAGGCCATCGCGGCGCCGGTCGCCGACTACAGCTACGCTGAACGGGCCTATGCGCTCGACCGCGCCTTCTACGATGCGCCGCCGGACTACGGCTTCGCCTATATGGACGAGGAGCCCTGGGCCTGGCGTTCGGTAGACGGCTACGAGATGTACGCCGAGCCGATCGACGACGGCTATCTCTACTATTACTACGAGCCCGGCGCCGAATATCCGTTCTTCGTGCGGGCGCCCGACTATAGTTACGGTTACGATCCGTTCGGTGTCGTGACTGTCGTCTATTCTTCGGTCGGCGTGATCGTGCCGTATGTGCATCGGGAGCGCGTCGTCGACTATCCCGGCCTCTACTGGACGCGCGCCCGCGACCTGCGCGTGGCCGCCCACCGCCACCATGCCCCCGTGGTTCGCGAGATCTGGCTCGCCAGGCGGCCCGCCCTGGTCGCGAGCCAGCGCCCTTGGATGAAGGCCGCGGTGGAGCACCGCGACTGGCGCCGCTATCGCGAGCAGGACCGCGACCGCGAGATCCGCCGCTTCGACCGCGAACGCGAGCGCCGGGTCGAGATCGCCCGTCGCGGCCACGACGCCGTGAGGCCGGTCCAGGTCCGGCAGGACGCCAACCGCGGCCGGCCGCTGTTCGAGAACCCGCGGAACGAGCCGCCGCGTCGGGTCGAGCGCGATGAACGCCAGGCGCGCGTCGAGCGTCCGGATCGACGCCTCGAACGCTCGAATCATCCCGAACGTCAGGTCGAGCGCAGGACGGAGCGTTCGCAGCCCGTCGAGCGCGCCCAGCGCGTCGAGCGTCCGCGGCCGCAGGCCGAGGCCCCGCGGCGCACCGCCAAGGCCGAGGCTCCCCGCCGCGAGGTCGCACGTTCCGAGCGCCCGAGCAGCGCCGCGCCGGTCGAGCGCAAGCCGAGCCGGCAGGAAGCGCGGCCGCAGCGCGTCGAACGTCCAGAACGCGCGGCACGTCCGCAACCCGTCGCGCGCGAGCGCCAGCCGCAGCGGGCGGAGCGGCCGGTCCAGGCCCAGCGGGCGGTCCAGGCCGAGCGGCGCGAAACCCGCCAGGTCGCGGCGCGCCAGGAGCGGCAAGTTCGCCCGGACAAGGCTCAGGCGCGAGGGGGCGACCGACCCCGTCAGGAAGCGCGGGCCGACAAGGGCGGCCACGGGCGGTCCGACCACGCCGAACGAGGCCGCAACTAGCCCTTCAGCGCCACCGGCAGGCCGGCGACGACCATGACCGCGCGGTCGGCGGCGGCGGCCACGGCCTGGTGCATCCAGCCGGCCTCGTCGCGGAACCGCCGCGCCAGGGGATTGTCGGGCACGATGCCCTGGCCGACCTCGTTGGAGACGACGGTGACGTCGGCGGGGGTGGCCGTCAGGGCGTCGCAAAGCGCCTGGACCGCCGAGGCGACGTCGATGTCGCCGAGCAGCAGGTTACTAAGCCAGAGGGTGAGGCAGTCGATCACCGCGACATCGCCGGGAAGCAGGCCGAGGACGGCGTCGGCCAGGGCCAGCGGCTCCTCGACCGTCTCCCAGTCAGCACCGCGGTCCTGCCGATGGCGGGCGATGCGGGCGGCCATCTCCTCGTCCAGCGCCTGGGCCGTGGCGATCATCACCCTTCGCTGCGCTGGGCGGGAAAGCGCCCGGCTCATGGCATAGGCGGTCTTGCCCGAGCGGGCCCCTCCAATGACGAATGTCAAGCTCATCGGGATTGACGCTCCGCATGGCGAAGCCTAGTCCAGGCCTCGCGACAGGTTCCCCGCAAGGGGATTAATAGGGAACTCAGGTGTGAAACCTGGGCTGCCCCCGCAACTGTAAGCGGCGAGCCCACGCGTCATAAGCCACTGGACGAAAGTCTGGGAAGGCGGCGCGTATCGGCTGTGACCCGTGAGCCAGGAGACCTGCCTGACGCCGTCGTCCTTCGTCCGGCCGGGGTGCGCCGAGCGAACGGGGAATCTTCCCGAGAGACGACGTCCGTTGGCCTGTGTTCGTGCACAGGCTTCGTCGTCACGCGTCAGGGGGATACCCGATGAAGACCGTTCTATTCGCCACCGCCGCCGCCCTTTGCGGCCTCTCCACCACCGCCTTCGCCCAGAGCACGCCCGTCGCGGTCGCCAGCGTCGGCGAGCTGGTGGTCACCGCCAACCGCTCGCCCCAGGCGCTGGAGCGGGTCGGCCAGGCCATCACCGTGCTGACGCCGCAGGACATCAAGGCCAGCCAGGCGACCGACGTCTCGACCCTGCTGTCCCGGACGGTCGGCGTCTCGTTCGCCCGCAACGGCGGCGTGGGCGCGGCCACCACCCTGCGGATCCGCGGGGCGGAAACCGACCAGACCCTGGTGGTGATCGACGGGGTGAAGCTGAACGACCCGTCCTCAACCGGCGGCGGCTACAACTTCGCCAATCTGCTGGCCGGCGACATCGACCGGATCGAGATCCTTCGTGGCTCCCAGTCGACGCTTTGGGGCAGTCAGGCGATCGGCGGCATCGTCAACATCTCCACTCGTGAACCGCAGAAACCCTTCGAAGCCGACCTCTCGGCCGAGGGCGGCTCGATGGGGACCAGCTATTTCCGTGGGGCCGCCGGCGGCAGGACCGAACGCCTGGCCTGGCGCCTTGCGGCCAGCCGCTATGACACCGACGGCGTTTCGTCCTACCGCTATGGCGAGGAGAAGGACGGGTACGAGAACACCGGCGTCAGCGGCCGCGCGCTTTTCCAGGCGACGGACACGATCTCCCTCGACCTGCGCAGCGTCTATTCGAAGGGCCGGAACGACTTCGACGGCTTCCTGACCGACAGTCGCGACCATGGCGAGACCGAGGACTTCGTCGGCTATGCCGGCGTGAACTTCGAGCTGTTCGGCGGCGCGCTCTTCAACCGTGTCGCCTACGCCTACACCCGCACCGACCGGCAAAATTTCAATCCGGACCAGGCGGTGACCACCACCACCTTCGACGCCCGCGGCGAGAACCGGCGCTGGGAGTACCAGGGCGTGTGGAAGATCAACCGGGCCTGGACCGCGACCTTCGGCGGCGAGACCGAGGACGCGAAGATGCGCACCGCGTCCCCCACCGACTTCGATCCCCATCCGCCGGTTGTGCGCGGCAAGGCCGGCATCGACGGCGTCTACGCCCAGGTGCAGGGTGAGGTCGTCAGTGGACTGAACATCACCGCCGGACTGCGGCGCGACAGCCACGACGCGTTCGGCGACAACGTCCTGGGGCAGGTTGCGGCGGCTTGGTCGCTTAACGACGGCTCCACCATCCTGCGCGCCAGCTTCGGCCAGGGCTTCAAGGCCCCGACGCTCTATCAGCTCTACACGGAGTACGGGAACGCGAACCTGAAGGCCGAGGAGGCCGATAGCTGGGACCTGGGCGTCGAGCAGCGCCTTGGCGACCGGTTCGTCGCCCGGGCGACCTGGTTCCAGCGCGAGACCACGAACCAGATCGACTACGTCTCCTGCAGCTCGGCCGCCGATCCGATGTGCGTGGTGAACGGCGCCGTGCGCTGGGGCTATTACGACAACATCGCGCAGGCGAAGGCCAAGGGCGTCGAGCTGGAGGGCGAAGCCGATCTCGGCCCGCTGCAGGTCGCGGCCAACTACACCTGGACGGAAGCGAAGAACGATTCCGAGGGGGCGAACCACGGCAAGCTGCTGGCCCGGCGACCCGAGCATCAGGCCAATATCCAGGCCGTCTATAGCTGGCCCAGCCACGCGACGCTCGGGGGTGCGATCCGTTATGTCGGCAAGAGCTACGACAATGCGGCGAACACCACCGTGCTGCAGAGCTACACCCTGCTTGACCTGCGCGCGTCCTATCCGGTGAACGAGACGTTCGAGCTCTATGGCCGGATCGAAAACGCGCTCGACGAGGACTACGAGACCGTCCGCAACTACGGCTCGCCGGGCCGCGGGGCTTATGTCGGTGTCCGCGCCCGATTCTGATCCGGCCCTGGAGGCCTTCCTTCGGCACGGCGGCCGACTGGCTGCGGCGCGAGCGGCGTTTCCCGAGGCGCCCTCGCCCTGGCTCGACCTGTCGACCGGGATCAATCCGCGCCCCTATCCGGCGCCCAGGGCGGCTGCGGCCGCCCTGCAGCGCCTGCCGGATCCGGAGGAAATCCGCGAACTGGAAGCGGCCGCCGCGCGGGCCTTCGGCGTGTCTCCGGACCGGGTGGCGGCGACGCCGGGCGCCGAGGCCGCCCTGCGCCTGCTGCCGCGTCTGCTGGGGGCGCGGTCGGTGGCGGTCGCCACGCCGACCTACGGCGGCCACGCCGAGGCCTGGCGGCTGGCGGGCGCCAAGGTGCGGGAGGTTGCGTGGCCCGCGACGGCCACCTGCGCCGAGGTGGTCGTGGTCGTGAACCCGAACAACCCTGACGGCCGCGCCGTCGACATCTCTCAGCCGGCCGCTTCGTGGCTGATCGTCGACGAGTCCTTCGTGGAAAGCTGTCCGGGGCAGAGCATCGCCTCACGCGCCGACGCCGGGACCATCGTCATCCGGTCGTTCGGTAAGTTCTATGGGCTGCCCGGCGTCAGGCTCGGCTTCGTGATCGCCGCGCCGGGCCTGGCGGCTCGCGTGTCGGCCGGGTTCGGCGACTGGCCGGTCAGCGCCGAGGCCATCGCAGCGGGACGCGCGGCCTATGCGGACGAGGCCTGGCGCGAGCAGACCCGGCGGCGCCTGGAGCGCGATGCGGCTCGGCTCGACCGCCTGCTGGTCAAGGCAGGCTACGAGATCGTCGGCGGAACTTCGCTGTTCCGCCTGGCCGCCGCACCGGACGCCCGGAGCCGCTTTGTCGCCCTGGCCCGCCGAGGCGTGCTGGTTCGCCCCTTTTCCGATCAGCCGACCTGGCTCAGGTTCGGTCTGCCAAAACCCAAGGATTGGCCGAGGCTGGCCGCCGCCCTGGAGGACTCCCGCCCATGAGCGCCAACGAGGATCAGAAGAACGCCGAGCACAGGGCCGCCATGCAGGCGCTAAAGGCCGAGCGCGAGGCGCTGATGGCTACCAAGACCGACGAGGCGCCGGGCCTGCTGCTGGTCCACACCGGCGACGGCAAGGGCAAGTCCACCGCGGCCTTCGGCATGGTCGCCCGCGCCCTCGGCTGGAACCAGAAGGTCGGGATCGTCCAGTACATCAAGGGCAAGTGGATCACCGGCGAACGGCAGTTCTTCAAGCGGTTCCCCGACCAGGTCCGCTACGAGGTGATGGGCGAGGGCTTCACCTGGGAGACCCAGGATCGGGCGCGGGACATCGCGGCGGCGGAAGCGGCCTGGGCGACTTCCGTCGAGATGCTGCACGATCCGCAGCTCGAGCTGGTGCTGCTGGACGAGCTGAACATCGCCCTGCGGTACGACTATCTCGACATCGCCAAGGTGGTGTCCGACCTCCAGGCCCGCCCGCGCGACAAGCATGTCGTGGTCACCGGCCGCAACGCCAAGCCGGAACTGCTGGCCATCGCCGACCTAGTGACCGAGATGACGCTGGTGAAGCATCCCTTCGAACAGGGCATCAAGGCCCAGCGCGGGATCGACTTTTGAGCTGGAGGATCACACGGCGGTCGGCCCTGGCCGCCGGTGCGGCGGTGGGGCTCGGCGGGGCGGGCGAGCGGCCGCCGCACCGCATCGTCTCGCTGAACCCGTGCCTTGACGTGATCCTGGTCAATGTCGCCGACCGCGGCCAGATCGCCGCGATCAGCCACTATTCGCACGAGCCCAGTTCCTCGAGCATCGGTCCGGGCGCCGAAACCTATCCGTATACCCACGAGAGCGCCGAGGAGGTGCTGGCCCTGCGGCCCGACCTTGTGCTGATGGCCCGCCACTCCGCCCCCGCGACCCGCGCGGCGCTGCAGCGCCTGGCCGTCCGCACGGAGCTGTTCTCCATACCGGGCTCGGTCGAGGAGAGCCTGGCCCAGGTCCGGCAGGTGGCGGCGGCGGTGGGCCAGCCCGAGCGCGGCGAGGCCATGGTCGCCAGGATCCGGGCCGCGATCGCCGCCGCCACGCCGCCGGCCGGCGCGCCCAGGCTCAGCGCGGTTACGTTCCAGGCCGGCGGATTCGCCACTGCGCCCGGCACGCTGATGGACGAGATGATGCGCCGTTGCGGGCTGGACAACGCCGCGGGGCGCTATGGCCTGAAGCGGACCAGCAACATTCCTCTGGAGCTGCTGATCGCCGACCCGCCGGACGTCCTGCTGGCGGGAGAGGCCGAGCCTGGCGCGCCGACCTGGGCGGACCGCGTTCTGAACCATCCGGCCCTGGCCCGCGTGGCGCACAGGATGCATCGTGCGACCTTCCCGCAGAACCTGACCTTCTGCGGCGGGCCGGTGCTGATCCGCACGGCCGCCATGCTCGCCAAGGCGCGGCGCGAAGCCCTGAAGGCGCGCGCCGCATGAGCCGCCGGACCACGACCATCGCCGCCCTGACCGGGCTGCTCGTCCTGCTGGCGGCGGGCGGCATGATGGCTGGCCGGGTCTGGACGCCGTTCCAGAACTGGTTCGACCCGTCGGACCCCCGCTCGGCGATCATCCTCGAACTGAGGCTGCCGCGGACGATCCTGGGCGTTGCCGTGGGCGCCGCGCTCGGCATGTCGGGCGCGGCGATGCAGGGCTATACGCGCAACCCACTGGCCGATCCCGGTGCGCTGGGGGTCTCTTCCATGGGCGCGCTGGGGGCGGTGCTCACGCTCTATCTGGGCGCCGGGGCCTCCGCGCCCTGGGTGATCGCCAGCGCCTCGATGCTGGGGGCGCTGATCGCGGTCTTCCTGCTGCTGGCCCTGTCGGGGCAGGCGTCGAGCATCGTCACCTTTGTGCTGGCGGGGGTGATCCTGCAGACGGTGGCCGGCGCCGGCGTCGCGCTGGCCCTCAGCCTGGCGCCGAACCCCTGGGCGGTGAACGAGATCGTCAACTGGCTGATGGGCTCGCTGGCCGATCGCAGCCTGGACGACGTGCGGCTGGCGCTGCCTTTCATGGTGGCGGGCATGGCGATCCTGCTGACCACGGCGCGCGGCCTGGACGCCCTGACCCTTGGCGAGACGGGAGCCCGCTCGCTCGGCGTCGACATGACGAGGATGCGCTGGGCGCTGGCCCTGGGCGTCGCCCTCACGGCGGGGGCGAGCGTCGCGGTGACCGGCGTCATCGGCTTCGTCGGCCTGATCGTGCCGCACCTGCTGCGCCCGCTGGTTGGTGCGCGGCCGGGAGGCCTGCTGATCCCGAGCGCCATCGGCGGCGCGGTGCTGGTGCTGGCCGCCGACATTGCGGTGCGCCTGACGCCGGCGGCGGCGGGGGAGGTGAAGCTGGGCGTCGCCATGGCGGTGCTGGGCGGCCCGTTCTTCTTTGCTTTGCTGCTGTCCCTGCGCCGGAGGATCGCATGAGCGCCCTGGTCGCGCAGGACGTCGTTGTCCGCCTCGGCGGCAGGGCGGTGGTGGACGGCGTCTCGGCGGCGTTCCAGTCCGGCGTCGTGACCGCGATCCTCGGGCCGAACGGTGCGGGCAAGTCGACCCTGCTGAGCTGCCTTGCCGGCCTGCGAAAGCCGCAGGGCGGCCGGGTCTCGCTGGACGGCGACGACATCCTCGCCATGCCGCCGCGTGGGCGGGCGCGCAGGATCGGCTTCATTCCTCAGACGCCGGAGATCGCCTGGGCGGTGGAGGCGCGGATCCTGGTGGGCCTCGGGCGGACGCCGTTCATCGGTTCCAGCGGCCTCTCGCTGGAGGACGCCGCAGCGATCGATCGGGCCATGGAGGCGGCGGGAGTCGCGGCCATGGCCGACCGCGACGTGACGACCCTGTCGGGCGGCGAGCGCGGGCGCGTGCTGATCGCCCGCGCCCTTGCCGGGGATCCGGAATGGCTGCTGGCGGACGAACCCCTGACCGGGCTCGATCCAGGGCACCAACTGGACGCCGGCGACCTCTTCCGCAGCCTGGCGCACGACGAGGGGCGTGGGGTGATCCTCACCCTGCACGATCTGTCGCTGGCCGCGCGCATCGCCGACCGGATCATCATCATGGCGGGCGGGCGGCTGCTGGCCGACGGGCCGCCGGCCGCGGCGCTCTCCGTGGACGTGATGCGCCAGGCCTATGGCGTTGAGGCCCGCATCGCCGAGGGCGAGGGCGGCGTGCTGATCGAGATCGTCGGCCGTGCCGGCTGATCCCTGGATCGTCCTGGCCGCCGCCGGGCTGGAGGGCGCGGTCGGCTATCCCGCGCGGCTGCCGCATCCGGTGACCTGGGTCGGAGGGGCGCTCGGCCTGCTCGACCGCTGGTTCAACCGCGGCGGCGACCTGGCGCGGCGGCTGACCGGGGCCGTCACGCTGGTCATCGTCGCCGGAGGCGCGGCGCTGACGGGCCACGCGGTCGCGCGCCTGGACTGGGCGCCGCTGACGATCCTGGCGGGCGCGACCGGCCTCGCCGCCCGCAGCCTCTACGATCACGTGGCGGCGGTGGCGCGCGCGCCGGACCTGGCTTCGGCGCGGGCCGCGGTGGCGATGATCGTCGGCCGCGATGTCGATCGGCTGGACGAGGCGGGTGTCGCGGCGGCGGCGCTGGAAAGCCTGGCGGAAAGCTTCAACGACGGTGTCGTCGCGCCGCTGTTCTGGTTCCTGCTCGCGGGGCTTCCCGGCCTCTTCGCCTACAAGGCCGTCAACACCGCCGACAGCATGATCGGCCACAAGGAGGAGCCATATCGCTGCTTCGGCTGGGCGGCGGCGCGGAGCGACGACCTGATGAACCTCGTCCCGGCCCGGCTGGCTGGGCTGCTGATCGTGCTGGCCGCCGGGCGCGGGGGAAAGACCATGGCGCAGGACGCGCGGGGCCACGCATCGCCCAACTCCGGCTGGCCGGAGGCGGCGATGGCCGGGGCCCTGGGCGTGCAACTGGGCGGCCCTGCCTATTATGACGGCGTCGAGCACGCCCGGCCGAGCTTCGGAGACGGGCGGCGGCCCACGACGGCCGACCTGAAACGGGGGCTTGGGATCTATCTGCGCGCTTGCGCGGTCCTGGCCGTTCTCTTGGCTCTCGGGGGTTTGGCTTGGCCGCGTTGATGATCCAGGGATGCGGCTCGGATGTCGGCAAGTCGGTGCTGGTCGCCGGTCTGTGCCGCCTGTTCGCCAATCGCGGCCTGACCGTCCGTCCCTTCAAGCCGCAGAACATGTCGAACAACGCCGCGGTGACCGCCGACGGCGGCGAGATCGGGCGCGCCCAGGCGCTGCAGGCGATGGCCTGCCGCACGCCGCCCACCGTCGACATGAACCCGGTGCTGCTCAAGCCGCAGAGCGACGTCGGGGCGCAACTGGTCATTCGCGGCGAGATGGCGGGCACGTGGAAGGCGAGGGCTTACCAGGAGCGCAAGGCGGCCCTGCTGGATGTGGTGCTGGAGAGCTATCGACGCCTGGAGGCGCAGAGCGACCTGGTCATCGTCGAGGGCGCGGGCAGCCCCGCGGAGACCAACCTGCGGGCCGGCGACATCGCCAATATGGGTTTTGCGCGGGCGGCGAACGTGCCGGTGGTCCTGGTCGGGGACATCGATCGGGGACACGTGATCGCCGCGCTGGTCGGCGCCCATGCGGTGCTGGATCCCGAGGACCGGGCGATGGTCGCGGGTTTCCTGATCAACAAGTTCCGGGGCGACCCTAGTCTCTTCGCAGATGGCCGGGCCGAGATCGTCCGCCGGACAGGATGGCCTGACCTGGGCATGGCGCCGTGGCTGGCTGCGGCGGCCAGACTGCCGGCCGAGGACGCCGTGGTGCTGGAGCGCGGCGGCGGGACCGCGCGGCGCCGGGTGAAGATCATCGCCCCGATGTTCTCGCGGATCGCCAACTTCGACGACTTCGACCCGCTGAAGGCCGAGCCCGAGGTCGAGTTCGGATTCGTTCCGCCCGGATCGCCGCTGCCGGGCGATGCGGACCTCGTCATCCTGCCCGGGACCAAGGCGACGATCGCCGACCTGGCCTTCCTGCGCGCGCAGGGGTGGGACATCGACCTGGCCGCCCATGTCCGGCGCGGCGGGCGCGTGCTGGGCGTCTGCGGCGGGTTCCAGATGCTGGGGCGGACCATCGCCGATCCGGAAGGCGTCGAAGGCGCTCCAGGCTCGGTAGAGGGGCTCGGCCTGCTGGAGATGAGCACGGTGCTGACCGGCGAGAAGACCCTGCGGCCGACCGCCGGGCGGCTGGTGCGCGGCGGGGCCTTCGCCGGCTACGAGATCCATGTCGGGCGCAGCCAGGGGCCGGCGTTCTCGCGGCCGCTGCTGATCCGCGAGGACGGGGCGGGCGAGGGGGCGATCTCGGCGGACGGGCGGATCGCCGGCGCCTATGTCCATGGCCTGTTCGATCGCGGCGAGGCGCGGGCCGCGATCCTGGCCGAGCTGGGCGCCGCATCGGTGGGGGGCGAGCAGACGGATCGCGTGGACCGCGCGCTCGACGAGATCGCCGAGGTTCTCGACAAGCACTTCGACCTGGATCGTATCGTGGCCATCGCCGGCCTGGAGGGGCGTTCATGATTTCCGTTCGGCCGTTGGACCGGAGCCTCGAGGCGACCTACCGCGCCCTGGTGGACGGCAAGGCCAAGCCGCTTGGCTCCCTGGGGCGGATCGAGGACCTGGCGGTGCGCCTCGCCCTCATCGAGGGGCGGCCCAATCCGCGATGCGAGCGGGTGCTGCTGCTTGTGTTCGCCGGCGACCATGGACTGAACGAGGCGGGGGTGTCGGCCTTTCCCTCATCGGTCACCACGGCGATGGTGGCGACCCTACTGGCCGGCCGAGCCAGCGCCAACGCCTTCGCGCGCTCGGTGGGCGCGGAGGTGAAGGTCGTGGACGCGGGCGTGGCGGCGGACCTCGCGCCGCATCCGCTCCTGATCGAAGCAAAGGTCCGCAAAGGCTCACGCAATGCGGAGCTCGGTCCGGCCCTGACCTCCGGGGAGGTCGAACTGGCGCTCGCCCGCGGGGCGGCCATCGCCAGGCAGGCGATCGAGGAGCAGGGCTTCGAGGTTCTCGCGGTCGGGGAGATGGGCATCGGCAACAGCGCCAGTGCTGCGCTCTTGCTGCATCGGCTGGCGCCGGCGCCGCTGGACGACTGCATCGGCGCCGGCGCGGGCCATGACGCCGAGGGTATGGCGCGGAAGGTCGCCGTGCTGGCCCGGGCCGCAGCCCGCAGCGCCGCCGTAGAGCCGATGGATGTGCTGGCGCAGTTCGGCGGCCTGGAGATCGTCATGATGGCCGGGGCGATCCTCGGCGCGGGGGCGGCGGGACGTCCGGTGATCGTGGATGGGTTCATCGCCTCGACCGCGGCCCTCGCGGCGATCCGCCTGGAGCCGGCGGTGGCGGACTATTGCGTCTTCGCCCATCGCTCCTGCGAGAAGGGCCACGCGTTGGCGCTGGCCGCGGCGGGCGCCGCGCCGCTGCTGGACCTTTCCATGCGGCTGGGCGAGGGCACGGGGGCCTTGCTGGCGGCGCCGCTGATGCGCGCGGCCGCGGCGCTGCTGACGGACGTCGCCAGCCTCGACGACGTGCTCGCGGGCCGGCTTTGAGGTTCCTCGCGCGCCAGATCCAGCTCTTCATCTGCGCCGTGCAGTTCCTGACGCGGATGCCGACGCCCACCCTGCACGGGTTCGAGGCGGACTGGATCTCGCGCAGCGCCCGCTATTTCCCACTGGTCGGCCTGCTGGTCGGCGGCATCTGCGCCGCCGTGTTCTGGGCTGCGTCCCAGCTCTGGAGCGGCTGGCTGCCGGCGCTGCTGGCGATCGCCGTGGGGGTGCTGGTCACCGGGGCCTTCCATGAGGACGGCCTGGCGGACACGGCCGACGGGCTGGGCGGCGGCGGCGATCCGCGGCGGCGGCTGGAGATCATGAAGGACAGCCGGATCGGGACCTATGGCGCGCTGGTCCTGCTGCTGTCCCTGGCCTTGAAGGCCGCCGCCCTGGCGAGCCTGCCGGCCGCGCCGGGAGCCTGGGCGCTGGTCGCAGGGCACGCGGCCGCGCGCGGCGCCTCGGTGGTGACGATGCGCAGCCTTGGCTATGTCGGGGCGCTCGAGGTCTCGAAATGGAAGCCGGCGCCGGCCAATCTCAGTTGGCCGGAAACCCTGGTCGCCGTGGGTTCCGCAGGCGCGCCGCTGCTCTTCGGGTCATGGCAGGCGGCGGGCCTCGCCCTCGTGGTGGGCGCTGCGATGGCCGCCCTGCTGGCGCTGACGGCGCGTCGGCTGCTGGGCGGCTATACGGGCGACGTGCTGGGCGGCGTCGAGCAGGTCTTCGAGCTGGGCTTCATGCTGGGCGCGGCTGCTGCTTTTGCGGTCACGAGCTGAGCTTTTCGACCTCTGATAGAAATGTTCGGCTTTTATCGCGAGCCGGACATGCTTAATGTTCGAAAAATCCGCCGTAGCTCGGTCGCCGGCCCGACCGACAGGCGGAACGTCGCCGGGCTATACCGCCGCGCGGCGGCGAGGCTGGGGCGACTGAAGATGAGCGATGAGACGCGCCACGATGCGCATGCGGCGGAGGTTCGGCACCGCACGGCCAACACGCTGCAGCTCATATCGGCGCTCGCCCGCATGCGCGGCCAGCGGGCCGGAGATCCGGAAACCCGTCGGCAACTCGTCTGGATGGCCGACGCCGTCGGGGCGTTGGGGGCGCTGGAGCGCCACCGTTGCGAGGGCGGCGTCGACTTCCGCGCCTATCTCCACGAAATGGCCCCGGTCTGGAGCCGGCGGCGCGGCGTGCAGTCGGCCGAGGTGGTGCTGTCGGTCGAGACCTTGATCGCGCCGGACCAGACGGCCTCGACCCTGGCGCTGATCGTCCATGAACTTACCTCCAACGCGCTCGCCCATGCCTATGACGACGCCGGCGGCGTTCTACGGGTCAGCCTCGCGCCCGCCGGTGAGCGGCGCTACGAACTCATCGTCAAGGACGATGGCAAGGGCTTCGATCCCTCGACCTGCCGCGAGCGCTTCGGCCTTTGGTTCGTCCGCAGCCTGGCCGCCCAGGTGCGTGGCGAGTTCGAGCTGAGCTCCCAGCCGAGCGTCACGGCCAGACTGCTGTTCGCGGCCTAGCCGCCGGCTTCCATAGGGAGAAGCAGCCGCTCGTAGTGGCGGCGGACGACGCCGTAGCACTCGCAAGCCGCGCCGTGCAGGCCTTCGCGGTCGACGATGTCGATGACGCCGCGCCTGTACCGGATGAAGCCGCGGGCCTGCAGAGCGCGGGCTACGGCGGTGACCGTCGTCCGCTGCACGCCGAGCATGTCGGCGACGAATTCCTGCGTCAGGGCGACCGTGTGGGTCGATATCCGGTCGTCGCAGGTCAGGAGCCATCTGCAGAACCGCGCCTCCACAGTGTGCAGGGCGTTGCAGGCGGCCGACTGGGCCATGTGCCCGAGCAGGGCCTCGGAATGCCGATCGACCATCTCCCGGATTCGGGAGCTTTTCAGCCAGGCGTCGTGCAGTTGCGACGAGCCGATACGCGCGCAGCGGCAGGGCGTCTGGACCATGGCCCGGGAGAGCGAAGTACGGGGGGCGGACGCCGCGCTCAGCCCGACCGCGCCCTCATAGCCGACGGCCGCGCACTCGATAGCCGCGCCGTTGTTCATCAGGGTGAGCAGGGAGATGACGCCGTCGTGGGGGAAATAGACCACCTCGATGCGGTCCCCGGGATCGTGCAGCAGCCGACCCCGCTCCAGATCTACGTGCGTAATATGAGGTGCGAGCAACCCATAGTCGTCGGGGGGCAACGCTGCGAGCAGACGATTTTGCACGGGCCGGAGGCACCTTGGCGGTGGCGAATCGGAAGCAGCCTTGCGGCCTGGATGGAGCCTACCCACGGCTGCCGCGAATGACTGTCGTGAACACGACACAGTTGTGCTCAGATTTACTAAAACAAATCGATACTAGGAAAGAATCTCGGAATAATCGGTCGAGCGGTGACCAGCGTTCTGCGTAATCGCAAGTCGACCGAAGTATAGCGACATTCACAAAACGCCGGTCAATGGAAGCGGAGGTTGGCGTGTCCGCCCAGATGCGGCTCGTGTTTTCTGACGTTGGCGACTGCGATTTCCCATGCGAACTGAACCGGGCCAGCTTGGGACAGCCATACCTCGGCTTCACGGCAATCGAGGCGTAGCAGGGTGAGGCGGGGGTCGTCCTTGCCACCAGGACGCCAGGCGGCGGCCACCGCGTTCCAGTACTCGGCGATCCGCGCTTCGTCATGAACGAGGTCGAGCACGCCTGAGATGCTGGCCTGGATCTCCTTATGGTTGAAAGTGAAAAGCGCGGGCGCGCCCTCCGCGACGGCCTTGGCCATTCCGGAGTCGATGCTGGTGAAAAACCAGAGCGTGCGCGCGTCGCGCTCGACAAAGGCGGTCATCGGCTGGGTGTGGTGATCGAGCCTTCCAAGCAGACCGAGCATTCCGATCTGGTGGCGCTCGATATCCTCCCAAAGCCGCTGTTCGACTGCGGCGGGGTCATTCATGTCGGTTTTCATGACGACTCCTCGGTGCAATGACGCAGGTTCAACCCCAAAGCCCGCAAGGGGTTCCTGCCCCGCGAGCGCTGTTTCCCCAAGGTCATGCTTCCTAGTCGCCATGGGCTGGGCCATGATCGGCGTATTCTTTTGACCGCTGATTCAAACCAGAGATCATTTCCGATGACCGAGATCGTCGTACCCCGCCAATTTCGGGGTCCCCCCTTCCAGGCCAACGGCGGCTACATCTGCGGCGTCCTCGCGGGCGCAGTCGGTGGCCGTGGCGTAGCCATGCTCCGCTCCGGCGTTCCCCTCGACACGGCCGTGCGCATCGAACCCGGCGAAGACGGGGCGGTGACGCTGGTGAACGCCGAGGGCGCCATCCTCGGCTCGGCCCGCCCGGCCGACGACAGCCAGATTCCGAACCCGCCCCCGGCTCCTCCGACCGTCGAGGAGGCCAAGACCTTCGCTGCGGCCTCGCAGTTCGCCGAGCGGTCGCTGCACCGTGGCTGCTTCTCCTGCTGCATCGAGCGTGAAGCGGGCGAGGGCCTGGGCGTCCACGTCGGCCAGATCGACGGCGCGCCGCTGGGCCAGTGCGCGGGCGTCTGGACCCCGCACGAGAACTTCGCGCTCGACGACGGCACCATCCCCGACGAGATCACCTGGGGCGCTCTGGACTGCTCGGGCTCGATGGCCTGGTGGATCAAGACCGGTTCGGCCGTGGGCCTGCTGGGCACCATGGCCGGTGAGGTGCTGCGCAAGCCGAAGGTCGGCGAAACCTATGTGGTCGTGGCCTGGGCACGCGAGGTCGAAGGCCGCAAGCACTTCGCAGGCGTGGCGCTGTTCGACGACAAGGGCGAGGTGATGGCGCGGTCCGGCCAGATCTGGATCGGTCGTCCGCCCGGCGCGCCGGCGCCAGCCCCCGCGGCCAACGCTCAGGCCTGATCCTGACGGCGACACGGAGCCTCCGGGTTCCGTGTCGCTGCCCAGCTCGTCGATGACGTCCGGCGTAACGATGTTCGCTGAACGTCTATGGTTAAGCTGGCGATAACCATACATGGATAAGGTGCAGGCCTCGATTCGCGGGAAAGGCGCGGGGCCATGTACCGAGTGGAGTTTCGCCTGACGGGCGAGGGGCTGTGGAGCCGTGCGGCTCTGCCGATGACGCAAGTGGGCGCCGATCACCTGGCCGCAAGCCTGGAGGGCCTCGGCTTTGCGGACGAGACCCGCGTGGTGCCGGCTGGCCAGCAGCGCGACGAAAGCCGGGGCCACGCCCTGGATATCATCGTCTAATCTTGGGCGGGCTCCCACGTGGCGCGCGATCGATCCTATCGAAGCCTGGAGCATCTTCGGAGAAGCGCCGCCACGTCCCGGGTGCTGAACCTCTGGCAGATCTATCAGCGCGACGGCGGCAAGCTTGAACATGGGCAGAAGCCGTTCTTCAGGAACGCGCTGCTGAACCGCAGCATCATCCTCAAGCATCGCATCCGGGGCGGTGAGGCTGATCTCTTCGACTACCCGGTTCAGACTTCCACCAAGATTCTGCTGCCGATCGCCGAGCGGGAGCTGCGCTATGGCGCGCGCTTTCTGTTCGTCGGCCAGCGGAACTTCGAGGAGATCGCCGCCGAGTCCTTCGGCGAGGATCTGCAGGTCGGGGCCCGCGACCGGATCGTCCTGGATCTCATCGCCTCGTTGCCGTCCCTCGATCCGTTCCTGATGCGCGAGAGCCTGAAGACGAACGGCTACACGCCGGCGGCTTGCTATTTCAGCGTGTCAGATGGAGACATGGAGAGACTGTTCGCCTCGACGCGGACCGAGCTCGAGCCGCTCGTGCGGATGTCCCTCGGGGGCGGCCAGGCTTCAAGCGCCCAGGCGGCGACCTTCCTTGCAAAGATCCTGGCCGACGCCAACAGCGTCGAGCTCGAGCCCTTGCGCCGGGTGATGGGGATGGAGCCGGAGCAGTTCCGCGAGGGCGTGTTCTGCTGGAAGGCGTTCCTCTACTACAAATGGCAGCTACGCGATCTGATCCCGCGAATCCAGGCGGTGGTCGAAGAGATCGCGGTGATCCGTCCGGTCGGCGCGGTCGATCCGGAGGACAAGGTCTATATCAGCCGCATCAAGGGCGATCTGCGCGGCTGGATTTTCGGTGCGATCGCCAGCGTCACGGACACCGTCGGCGTCTATGATCGGGCCTATGCGGCCATGACCCAGGAGAGCGACCCGGCGTTCTTCCGCGACTTCCTGGTCAAGGCGCCCGCAATGTTCAACGCCCTGGGCGAGCGTCTCAGCGCCGTCGAGCATGTGGCCAGCTTCTGGCGCTTTCGCTTCCCGACCAGCCGGATGCAGCGGGTGGCGGTCGATGAACTCGTCGACATTTTCATGGACTTCGAGGCCAGCCTGAGCTCGGCCATGGCCGAAGCAGCCTAGCTGGAAAGGAAAACGCCCCGGCCGGGGGAGGGGCCGGGGCGTTGCGCCGCGCTTCGGTGGGAAGGGGGAAGCGCGGCGTAGGCTTGCGTCTTACTGACCGAAGGCCGCGATGACGCTTTGGCCCAGGGCGCCGCCGAACAGGTTGTTCACCGAACCCAGCGAGGCGCCGGCTTGGTCGCGGTCACGCAGGGTGCCGCCGAAGCTGTAGCGCACGCCGACCTTGAAGGTGTCGGATTCCAGGTTGGCGTCGTCGATTTCGCCATGCTCGTAGCCGGCGGTGACGCTCCAGGGGGTGCTGGCGAACTGGTATTCGGCGTCGGCGCCGATGTTCCAGGTGTCGAGATCACCGAAGTTGGTGTCGATGTTGGTGTAGCCAGCCGAACCCTGGACCTTGAAGTTGTCGCTGATGAAGTAGCGCAGCTCGGCGCGGCCGGCCCACAGGTCGGCGTCCGCCAGGTCGTCCGATTGACCGTAGCCGATTTGGCCATAGAGGGTCGTTTGCGGAGCGACGTTGAATTGGGCTTCGCCGCCCACGCCCCAGACGGTCACTTCGTCATTGGTGGTCACGCCGACGAAACCGCCAGCCAGGCCGCCGTTGAAGCCGGTGTTCAGGTGGCCGGTGACCGACCAGTTGGTGGCGTCGCCGCCGTCGCCGTCGAAGTTGGCGACCGAGCCATCGACCGCGCCGCGCAGCGAGCCGGCGTCGAAGGCGACGGAGCCGTCAGCCGAGAAGACATCGAGGTCGCCGTCACCCAGGCCGGTGTCGACTTCGGCGCGGCTGTAGCCGGCGCCGACGGAGCCGACGGTTTGAGCTTGGGCGGCGGCGCCGGTCAGCGCGAAAAAGGCGGCCACGGCGGCCGTCGCGAACAGTTGGTTTCTCACTTTTTTGATCCCCTGTGGGTTGAAAGCACTGGAGCCCAGCTATGCCTGTCATCCCCTCGTCACAATGGTCCGGGCCCTCGGATTTCGCTGGTCTGCGAAGGGTGTGACCGGTCAGTCACAGTGGCGGTAGTCGGGCTTGACATGTGATCTTGCATGCCTATGGCCGGCGCCAAGGCTGCAAGATTTCGCTATCTCGGCTGTTGCGTAGGGCATGTCGAGGCGCAGCTTGCGCGGGCGGATGGGTGCCGAAGCTGTGCCGTAGCGTTCGCGTGGCGGTTGTCTGGCAAAAAAAGTGAATCGGCCCAGATCAGCCCCGGAGCCCACCTCAGGGGTCAACCGAGGGTGACGCATCGCCGGATTCCATGCGAAAGCGGCGCTCTGCGGCGAGACGCCTCTGGCGCGGCCGCCTTCCCGATACGATCTGCCGGCCATGCACGCTGAACTGACGCCCGAAAACCTCCGCGAACTCGTCGGCCGCTTTTATGCGGCCGTGCGCGAGGACGACATGATCGGACCGGTCTTCAACGCCGCGATCGACGACTGGGACCATCACCTCGATCATATCGCGCAGTTCTGGGCCAGCGGCCTGCTGGGCGTCGGGCGTTTCACCGGGCGCCCTATGGCCGCGCATATGCGCCATCCGATCGAGCCGGAGATGTTCGACCGGTGGCTCGCGCACTGGGCCCGCACCACCGATGAACTCTACGCGCCTGCACTCGCCCGCGGCCTGCAGGCCCGTGCGAGCCGCATCGCCGACAGTTTCAAGCTTGGCCTCTTCTATCGGCCCTCGCAGCGCGAGGACCGCGATCAGGCATAGTTGGCCAGGGCGTTGCCGCTCGCATCGCCTGCGCCGCTGCCGCCGTCCACGGGGATGATCGCCCCGTTCACATAGGCCGCCTTGTCGGATGAGAGGAAGATGGCCATGTCGGCGATCTCGTCCTTGGTCCCATAGCGGCGCAGCGGGTTGCGGCCTTTCACCCGCTCCTCGGCCTCGGCTGTCGGCGCCAGGCGCGCCATGCCCTCGGTCTCGGCGATCGGGCCGGGCGAGATGGCGTTTACGCGGACGCCGCCCGGTCCCCATTCCAGCGCCAGGCACTTGGTCAGCATGTTGATGCCCGCCTTGGCCGCGCAGACGTGGGCCTGGAAGAGGGAGGCGCGCTCGGCCTGGCCGGCGGTGATCGAGATCAGCGAGGCGCCCGGTCGGCGCAGGAACTCGAACGAGGCGCGCAGCACGTTGAAGGTGCCAATCAGGTCGATGTCGACCACGGTCTTGAAGCCGTTGGCGCTCATGCCCAGGGCGGGCGCCACGAAGTTGCCCGCCGCGCCCGACAGGACGATGTCGATCGGGCCGTACTCGTCGTGCGCCCGCTTCAGAGCCGCCTCGACCGCGGCGTAGTCGCGCACGTCGGCGGCGATGCCGATGCAGGGGCCGAAGGCCTGGACCTCCTTGGCGGCGGCCTCGATCTTCTCCTGGCTGCGGCTGATGATGACGACCTTGGCCCCGGCGGCGGCGAACCGCTTGGCGATGCCGAGATTGATGCCGCTCGACGCGCCGGCGACGAAAGCGGTCTTGCCGGCCAGTTCCTGGGTCATGCGTCCTCTCCTTTGTTGCTTTGGAGCGAAGCTTAACCCTCGTCGCCCGCGTTGCGAAAGCTTGACGCAGCGTCTCGAGCGCATTCATTATCGATGATAAGTTATTCGCGGGCGAAAGACCTGCGGCCGAAACGGCAATGGGAGAGGGAACGGGAAGAATGACCGCCACGGATATGGTTGCTGCGCGGCCGACGAGCGCCAAGACCGAGCACTTCGACGTGCTCGTGGTCGGGGCCGGGATCTCCGGCGTGGGGGCGGCCTATCACCTCCAGACCCAGCGCCCTGGAACCAGCTTTGTCGTGCTGGAGTCCAAGGACACCTTCGGCGGCACCTGGGTGACGCACCGCTATCCGGGCATCCGGTCGGACAGCGACCTCTACACGTTCGGCTATCGCTTCAAGCCGTGGACCGGCACGCCCATCGCCACGGCCCAGGAGATCCTCTCCTACATGGGCGAGGTCATCGAAGAGAACCATCTGGCCCGCCACATCCGCTACGGGCACAAGATCACCAGCGCGAGCTGGTCCAGCCAGGACAATCTTTGGACGGTGGAGGCGGTCCACGACGGCAAGCCGCTACGCTTCACCACCAACTTCCTTTTCATGTGCCAGGGCTATTACAAGCACGATCAGGGCTATACGCCCCAGTGGCCCGGCATGTCGGACTTCAAGGGGCCGATCGTCCACCCGCAGACCTGGCCCGAGGATATCGACCTCAAGGACAAGAAGGTCGTGGTGATCGGCTCGGGCGCGACCGCCGCGACCCTGGTCCCGAATATCGCCGATCAGGTCGAGCACGTGACCCTGCTGCAGCGTTCGCCGACCTATTTCGTGCCGGGCCGCAACGCCAACGAACTGGCCGACACCCTGCGCGAGCTGAAGGTGGACGAGGCGTGGATCCACGAGATCGTCCGCCGCAAGATCCTGTTCGACCAAGCGAATTTCACCCGCCGCGCCCAGGAGGAATCCGAGGCGGTGAAGGCCGAACTGCTGGCCGGCGTGAGGATGTTCCTCGGAGACGACTTCGACATCGACACCCACTTCACCCCGCGCTACCGGCCCTGGCGCCAGCGGATCGCCTTCATTCCGAACGGCGACCTGTTCCAGGGGATCAAGGCGGGCAAGGCCTCGGTCGTCACCGACGAGATCGAGCGCTTCACGGCCAAGGGCATCCTGTTGAAGTCGGGCCTCGAGCTGGAGGCCGACGTGATCATCACGGCCACCGGGTTCGATCTCAGCGTGCTGGGCGACATTCCCTTCGAGGTCGATGGCAAACCTGTCGACTGGTCCTCCACCGTCACCTATCGCGGGATGATGTTCACCGGTGTGCCGAATCTCGTCTGGGTGTTCGGCTATTTCCGGGCGAGTTGGACCCTGCGCGCGGACCTGGTCAGCGACTTCGTGGCCCGGCTCCTGGCGCACATGCAGGACAAGGGCTACCACAAGGTCGTCCCGCAGGTTCCCGAGGGCATGGAGCTGAAGCCCTGGATCGATCCGGAGAACTTCAATCCGGGCTACCTGATGCGGGGCCTGCACCTGATGCCCAAAAGCGGCGAAGGCTCGGAGTGGCAGCACACCCAGGACTATTGGGCCGAGAAGGACGAGCTCCCGAAGATCGACCTGGACACCGCGGCGCTGAGGTACAGCTAGGTCGCGCGCATCGCCGAGGCCAGGCTCGGCGGCGACGGGGAGGGGGAGCCATGGAACGGAAGAGCCCGGCGGCGTGGCTGGTGCTGGCCGCATCGGTGGCCGCTGGCGTGAGCTATTGGATCGCCCGGGATCTGGCCCTGACGCCGACCCTCGCCGTGGCCTGGAAGGGCGCCGGCGTGGCGTTGCTGCCTCTCTATGCCGGACTGAAAGCGCGCAACCTCGACGGCTGGCTGATCTGCCTGGTCATGGCCCTGGGCGCCCTGGGCGACGTCCTGCTGGAGACCTCGGGCCTCACGGTGGGGGCGCTGGCGTTCCTGGCCGGGCATCTGGTCGCCATCGGGCTCTATCTGAAGAACCGCGCGCATCGGCTGGGCGGACGGGCCTGGGCTTTCCTGATCGTGCCGGCCGCGGTGGCCATCGCCTACCTGCTGCCGACCGATCGGGCGATGGCGCCGGGCGTGGCGCTCTATACGCTGGGGCTGTCGCTGATGGCCGCCTGCGCCTTGATCAGCCGTTTCCCGCTGGCGCTGACCGGTCTGGGGGCGCTGATGTTCGTGCTCTCCGATCTCCTGATCTTCGCCCGCGCGGGCCCCTGGGCGCAGGCCGCCTGGATCGGTCTGGCCATCTGGGGGCTCTACTATTTCGGCCAACTGCTGATCTGCACCGGCGTGGTCCGGACGCTGCAGCGCGACCGGCGCCTCTGAAGCAGCCTCTACAGTCAAGCTGCGCCCGAAAAGCGCCCCTTTCGCTTCGGATGGAAGGGATTGCTGGCCGTACGCGCCTTGCTTGAATCGTTGTGAAGTAGAGGCGCGATGGCCGACACCCAGCCGACCTTCGGCCCGCAAGCCGAGCCCCCGCGTGGCCTTGCCGCTCTGGAGCTGGCGCTGCGTCGGCGTTCGCGCTGGGTGGCGACAGCGGCAAGCGCCCTGGCCCACCTGGCCGTTCTGCTCGCGATCTTTTCGGCCAAGCCGGAGGAGACGCCGCTCGAGCCGGAGCCGATGATCGTGCAACTGGTGGAGATCACCAAGCCGACGCCGGTGATCGCGCCGCCGTCCCCTTCGCCGGCGCCGTCACCCTCGCCCGATCCCAAGCCGGCCGAAGCTCCGAAGGTCGCCAAGGCGCCCGAGAAGTCGCCGCCGCGCAAGACCGTCGCCCGGCGCACTCCGCCCAAACCGAAGCCCGTGGAAAAGCCGATCCCGACCGGCGAGCCCGAAGGCGCCGACGAGGGCGCAGTCGCCGCCGTCGAGTTCAGCGAGGCCCAGATCGCCGGCGCTGCGCGGGTCGGCTCCGGCGGCGGGGGCGGTGGGTCCGGCTCCGGCGCGGGCGGCGGCGCCTGCAACATGCTGGAGTGGCTGCAGCAGGAACTGCGGGAGTCTCCCCGCGTGCAGGCGGCGATGGCCGGCGCCCATAAAGGCAAGCCGGTGGTGGTGTGGACCGGCGAGTGGGTCCGCCATCCTGG
The DNA here is from genome assembly GCF_040545335.1 of Phenylobacterium koreense. Classification (NCBI taxonomy): domain Bacteria; kingdom Pseudomonadati; phylum Pseudomonadota; class Alphaproteobacteria; order Caulobacterales; family Caulobacteraceae; genus Phenylobacterium; species Phenylobacterium koreense. The sequence continues at coordinate 958,899 of NZ_JBEPLU010000001.1, read as the reverse complement.
CCAGGAAGGCGGGGGCCTGGCCACCGTGCGCGAGGCCATGATGTGGAAGATCGCCTTCGCGCCCGAAGCCTGCCGCACCATTCCGGTCCGCGGCCTGGTGCTGATCTCGCTGGGCGACGGCCCCGGCGCGCCGCGCATCGCGCTGGGCCGCGACCAGTGGCGCTGGTCGGACCTGCTGCAGGCCCGGCGGGGGCGGTCCTAGGCGATCCTCCCCTTCTGGGGGAGATGGCGCGCGCCAGTGCGACGCTAAACTTGCGTGTCATCCCGGTTTCGGCCGGAGGCCGAAGACCGGGACCCATAAGCACCGGATTTATCAGGGACAGACTAGGCCCGAGCCATCTTCGTCGGGATGTGGCGCGTATAGGGCCCGGTCTTGCTTCGCAAACCGGGATGACACCGTAATTGGAGCGCTGCAGGCCTTTATGTCTGGGTGAGCGGGGAGCAATCTTAGGGGCCAAGAAAAACCCCTCCGGCGCGAGCCGGAGGGGTTCTTAGTTCTGAGACTTGAGGCCCGAAGGCCTGGTCTTAGTAGCCTTGGATGCGGGCGTAGCGGTCGCGGTGGTAGGACTGCGAGCCGTAGGCCGCTTCGGCCGCACGAGCGCGCTTCATATAGAAGCCGGCGTCGTGGGCGTCGGTCATGCCGATGCCGCCATGCATCTGGACCATTTCGTTCGAGATCAGGTGGAACACGTCGCCCATCTTGGCCTTGGCCAGGGAGACCAGTTCCGGAACGTCCGGCGAGCCGGCGTCGATCGCCTGCAGGGCGGCTTCAACCGCCGAGCGGGCCAGTTCCAGATCGGTGAACATCTTGGCCGCGCGGTGCTGCAGGGCCTGGAAGGAGCCGATCACCTGGCCGAACTGGACGCGGACCTTCAGGTATTCGAGGGTGGTCTCGAAAGCCTGCAGGGCCGAGCCGAGCATTTCGGCGGCCAGACCGGCGCGGGCGCGGTCGAGGGTGCCTTCCAGCACGTCCCAGCCCTTGCCCTCGGCGCCCAGCAGGGCGTCGGCGCCGACTTCGACGTTGTCGAACGAGACGTTCGAGGCGCCGCGGCTGTCGGCCAGCTTCAGGTTCTGCTTGGTCACGCCCTTGGCGTCGGCCGGGACCAGGAACAGGCTGATGCCGTCCTTGTCGCCCGGAGCGCCCGAGGTGCGGGCCGAGACGACGAAGAGGCCGGCGCCCGGACCTTCGAGGACGAAGGTCTTCTTGCCGTTCAGCTTGTAGCCGGCGCCCGACTTTTCAGCCTTCAGGGCGACCTTTTCCGGAGCGTGGTGCGCGCCTTCGTCCACCGCGAGAGTGGCGACCAGCGAGCCGTCCGCGATCTTCGGCAGGTACTCGCCCTTCTGAGCGTCGTTGCCGCCCAGGATCAGGGCGCTGGCGGCGGCCAGGCCGGAGGCCAGAAGCGGCGAGGCAGTGAGCGTGCGGCCCATTTCCTCGAGGATCAGGCCCATCGACAGGTAGCCGAAGTTCGAGCCACCGAAGTCTTCCGGGATGATGACCCCGGCCCAGCCCATTTCAGCCTGTTCGTTCCAGGCGGCGGCGTCGTAGCCGAGCTCGACGCCCGAGTCGCGCATCTTGCGGAAAGCGGTGACCGGGCTCTTTTCCTGGACCCAGCTCTTCGCCGCGTCGCGGAGCATGCTCTGTTCTTCGTTCAGAACGGCCATGTCTAAAATCCTATTCCTGAAATTTTGTGGTTGTTCTGAGGGTTAGTTGTTTTGCGACAGGTCGGGCAGGCCGAGGATGCGCTTGGAGATGATGTTGTTCTGCACCTCCTGCGAGCCGCCGTAGATCGTGGTGGCCTTGCCGCCCAGCCACGAACGCACCGCGCCCAGTTCCTCGCCGGTGAAGGTGTCGCCTTCCCAGCCCAGGCCTTGGTGACCCATGATCTCGAGGGTCAGTTCGGCCTTGTCCTGCATCCAGCGCGTGCCGGCGTTCTTCATGATCGAAGTCGCCGCCGACGGGCCGGAATTGCCCTTGGCTTCCATCATCGCGCGCACGGCGGTCTGCTGGAAAGCACGGCCGTCCATCTCGTTGAGGATGAGGCGGGTGCGCAGGTCGGTGTCGGCCAGGCGGCCTTGCGCGTCCACGCCAACATAGTCCTTGGCGAGCTTCGGCAGGCTGCGGCCGCCGGCGTAACCGCCACCGCCGGCGCCCGAGAGGCCCGAACGTTCGTGCTGCAGGAGGCGCTTGGCGATGGTCCAGCCGCCGTTCAGCGGGCCGACCAGATCCTTCTTCTCGGCGCGAGCGTCGGTCAGGAAGGTCTCGCAGAAGGGCGAGTTGCCGGCGATCAGCGGGATCGGACGAACTTCGACGCCCGGCTGGTGCATGGTGAACAGCACGAAGGAGATGCCTTCATGCTTCTTGCTGGTGTCGGTGCGCACCAGGCAGAAGCACCAGTCGGCGTATTGCGCGCCGGAGGTCCAGATCTTCTGGCCGTTGATCAGGTAGTGGTCGCCCTTGTCCTCGCACTTGGTCTGCAGCGAGGCGAGGTCCGAACCGGCGCCCGGCTCGGAGAAGCCCTGGCACCACTGCAGCTCACCGCGGCAGATCGGCGGGATGTGCTCTTGCTTCTGAGCCTCGGTGCCGTACTCGAGCAGGGTCGGGCCGAACATCATGACGCCCATGCCGCCGATCGGGTTGTAGGCCCCGGCCTTGGCGAACTCCTGCTGGACGATCCGGCCTTGCGCCGGGGTCAGGCCGCCGCCGCCATATTCGGCCGGCCAGGTGGGGGTGCCCCAGCCCTTGGCGCCGACCGCCTTGCGCCAGGCTTCCTGGTCCGGGCTCGGGGTGGAACGCTCTTCCCGCATGGCCGGGTTGGGCTTGCCCTTCAGGCCTTCGGGGAAGTTGGCCGCGACCCAGTCCCGCACTTCCGTGCGGAACGCGTCGAGATCGCCGCCGCCAAAATCTGCCATTGAAATAGTCTCCTAAAAAATCAGGTCGTTTGAAACTTGGGGGCCGCCGCGCTCGAAAATGTGGGCGCGGCGGCCAAGCTCTTGCGTACCCTAGCGGCTCTGCGTGAGGTCCGGGAGTCCCAGGATCCGCTTGGAAATGATGTTGTTCTGGACCTCGTTGGACCCGCCGTAGATCGAGCCAGCCTTGCCCGAGAGCCAGCCGCGGACGGCGTTGCGTTCCTCAGGGGTGAAGGCGTCGCCTTCCCAGCCCAGACCCTGATGGCCCATGACTTCCAGGGTCAGTTCGGCGCGATCCTGGGCGACCTTCATGTTGGCGTTCTTCATGATCGAGGTCGTGGCCGACGGGCCGGCGTTGCCCTTGGCTTCCAGGGCGGCGCGGCGGACGGTCTGCTGCAGGGCGCGCTGGTCGATCTCGTTCAGGATGATGCGGGTGCGCAGGTCCGGATCGGCCAGGCGGCCTTGTTCGTCCTCGCCGACATACTTCTTGGCGAAGACACCGAAGGGGACCGACTTCTGGCTGCCGTCGCCCTGACGACCGCCCATGCCGCTGCGTTCATGCTGCAGCAGGCGCTTGGCGACGGTCCAGCCGCCGTTCAGCGGGCCGACCAGGTTTTCCTTCGGCACCGGAACGTCGGTGAAGAAGGTTTCGCAGAACGGCGAGGAGCCGGCGATCAGCTTGATCGGGCGGACTTCGACGCCCGGCTGGTGCATCGAGAACACCACGAAGGAGATGCCCTCGTGCTTCTTGGTCTGGTCGGTGCGGACCAGACAGAAGATCATGTCGGCGTACTGGCCGCCGGAGGTCCAGATCTTCGAGCCGTTGACGATCCAGTGGTCGCCCTTGTCCTCGGCCTTGGTCTGCAGCGAGGCCAGGTCGGAGCCGGCGCCCGGCTCGGAGAAGCCCTGGCACCAGCGCACCTTACCGGTGGCGATGTCGGGGATGTACTTCTGCTTCTGCTCTTCGGTGCCGTACTCGAGCAGGGTCGGGCCGAACATGGCCACGCCCATGCCGCTGATCGGGTTCACGGCGCCGATCTTCGCCATCTCGCTGGCTAGAACGCGTGCTTCGGCCGGGGTCAGGCCGCCGCCGCCGTATTGCTTGGGCCAGGTCGGGACGCCCCAACCCTTTTCGCCCATGCGCTGTTTCCAGATGGCCATGTCGCCCTTGGGGGCGTCGGGGCTCTGCACGGCGTTAGCCTGAGCCTCGACGTCCTTGGCCAAGGACTTCGGGAAATTCGCCTCAAGCCACTCACGGGCCTCGGTGCGGAAGGCCTCCAAATCGGGGGCGCCAAAGTCAGCCATGGAAAATCTCCCTAAAATTCATTATGTTAAACCTCAGTATAGCATGTGCCCCCGCGAAGTGGCAGGGGGTGGAAATTACTTCGGATCGGGCAGGCCGAGGACCCGCTTGGAGACCACGTTCAGGTTGATCTCCGAGGTGCCGCCCTCGATGGAGTTGCCCTTCGAGCGGAGCCAGGTGCGCACGGCGGCCAGCTCCGGTTCGTCGAAGCCTTCGCCCTGCCAGCCCACGCCGGCCGAGCCGAGCGCCTCGATGATCAGCTCGTTGCGATCCTGAGCGAGCTTGGCGCCAGCATACTTCATGATCGAAGTCGCCGCCGAGGGGCCGTTGCCGGCCTTGGCCTCGTCAGCCGCCCGGCGGACGGTGAGCTGGAACGACTGGGTCTCCATCAGGTGGTCGGTGATGCGCTGACGCAGGTCGCGGTCGGCCAGGCGACCGGTTTCGTCCAGGCCGACATAGTCCTTGGCGGCCTGCTTGACGGTCAGGGCGCGGACCGGGGCGCCGATGGAGCCGCCGCCAAGGCCGGTCGAGATGTTGTCGCGCTCGAACTGCAGCAGGCGCTTGGCCACCGTCCAGCCGCCGTTCAGCGGACCGAAGAGTTGGTTCTTCGGGACCACCACGTCGGTGAAGAAGGTTTCGCAGAAGGGCGAGGAGCCGTTGATCAGGCGGATCGGGCGGGTCTCGACCCCCGGGGTCCGCATGTCGATCAGCAGGAAGGAGATGCCTTCGTGCTTCTTGCTGGTGTCGGTGCGCACCAGGCAGAAGCACCAGTCGGCCAGGTTGGCGCCGCTGGTCCAGATCTTCTGGCCGTTGACGAGATAATGGTCGCCCTTGTCCTCGGCGCGGGTCTGCAGCGAGGCGAGGTCGGACCCGGAACCCGGCTCCGAGTAGCCCTGGCACCAGCGGACGTCGCCGTTGATGATGCCCGGCAGGTGCTGGCGCTTCAGCTCTTCGGTGCCGTATTCGATCAGGGTCGGGCCGAACATCATCACGCCCATGCCGCCGATCGGGTTGCGGGCGCCGATCTTGGCCATTTCTTCCTGCAGGACGCGGGCCTGCTGGCGGGTCAGGCCGCCGCCGCCGTATTCCGCCGGCCAGGTCGGAACGCCCCAGCCCTTGGCGCCCATGGCCTTGCGCCAGGCCAGCGCGTCGGCGCTTTCCTCGCCGCCGCCCGCCTTGGCGGTCTGGGCGGCCGGGTCTGCGGCCAGCGCCTTGGGGAAGTTCGCGTCCAGCCAGGCCGCGGCCTCCGTGCGGAAGGCCTGCAGGTCGTCGCCGCCGAAATCAGCCATGGAAATCTCGCCTCTCGAAATCAGGTCGATCAAAACAAGGACGGCGTCCGAAGAACAGGGCGCCGTCGTTCACACTTACTTGGGGTCGGGCAGGCCGAGCACCCTTTTTGACACCACGTTGAGGTTCACCTCGGAGGTGCCCCCCTCGATGGAGTTGCCCTTGGAACGCAGCCAGCCGTGAGTAGCGGCCAGTTCCAGCGGGCTGAAGGCCTCGCCTTCCCAGCCGAGGCCCTGAGCGCCCATGGCCTCCACCATGAGCTCGGATCGCTCCTGAGCAAAGGTGGCGGCCGCGTACTTGATGATGGAGGTCGCCGCGCTGGGACCGTTCGACGCCTTCGACTCCGCCGCGATCCGCGCGATGGTCTTGTAGAAGCAGTCGAAGTCCATCTTGTTCTTGGTGATCCGGGTGCGCAGATCCGGATCTGCGAGCGCGCCGGTCCCATCGACGCCGAAATAGGTCTTGGCGAGCTGGCCGAGGTCGCCCGACGCACCGCCCGCGCCACCGCCGCCGCCGAAGCCGCCGGAGATGTTCTGGCGCTCGTATTGCAGCAGGCGCTTGGCGATCTCCCAGCCGCCGTTGACCTTGCCGACCAGGGCGTCCTTGGGGATCTTCACATCGGTGAAGAAGGTCTCGCAGAAGGGGCTTTCGCCGGAGATAAGCTGGATCGGCCGGGTCTCGACGCCCGGGGTCCGCATGTCGATGAGTACGAAAGAGATGCCTTCGTGCTTCTTGCTGGTGTCAGTGCGCACCAGGCAAAAACACCAGTCGGCCTTGTTGGCGTAGGAGGTCCAGATCTTCTGGCCGTTGATCAGCCAGTGATCGCCCTTGTCCTCGCACCTGGTCTGCAGGCCCGCGAGGTCGGAGCCGGCCCCCGGCTCGGAATAGCCCTGGCACCAGCGGGTTTCGCCGCGAACGATCTTCGGCAGGTGTTCGGCCTTCTGCGCTTCCGTGCCGTATTCCAGCAGGACCGGGCCGAGCATCCAGATGCCGAACGAGGCGAGCGGGGTGCGATAGCGGCCGGCCGCCAGTTCCTGGTCCAGCACGCGGGCCTGCGCCGGCGTCAGGCCGCCGCCGCCATAGGCCGCCGGCCAAGTCGGGGCGGTCCAGCCCTTTTCGGCCATCCGCTTCATCCAGACGATCTGCGGGTCGCTGGAGCCGGCGAAGGCCCGGCCGCCCCACATCGCCTCCGGATCGCTCTTGGCGTTCGGATCACGCAATTCCGCCGGGTAGTTGGCCTCCAGCCAAGCCTTCACCTCGTTGCGGAAGGCGTCGAGCTCGCCGCCGCCAAAGTCGGCCATGGAATCCTCCGGGGATCGGAATAGCTTTGCGCGGCCACATTAGCGCCGGGCGCCCCAAGAGCAAGCGGAACGAAACGCTTGTTTAAGGCTTTGCAGCGCGCTGTCCCTTGCTCAAATCGGTTTATATAGCCGCCGTTGACGTGGGGCCCGGAGGGCGGATGAGCTTTTGGCGCGAACTGAAGCCGGCGGCGTTCGCTGCGGCGCCCGTCACGGCGGCGATCCTCGCCTTGCTCGCGGGCGTCATGCTGCTGGCCTCGGGGGCCACCCCGACCATCCCCGATCGCTTCTTCCAGCTCTACGAGTTCGCGCCGGTCTTCCTGATCGAGGTCAGCCACTTCCTGTCCAGCATCCTGGGCCTGGTGCTGGTGCTGCTGGCGTTCGGCCTCAAGGCGCGGCTGGACGGCGCCTGGTGGGCGACCATGGCGACACTGCTGGTGGCCAGCCCGCTGGCGCTGTTCAAGGCCTTCGCCTGGGAAGAAGCGGTGCTGCTGGCGGGGTTCGCGGCCCTGCTCGCCCCATTCCACGGCGCCTTCCCGCGCAAGGCGCGGCTGGCGCGGATGGAAGTGACGCCCGGCTGGCTGTTCTCGGCTTTCGCCGCGGTGGCGGGGGCGGGGCTGCTGGGCATCTGGTCGTTCCAGCACGCAGACTATGGCGACAAGCCGTTCTGGGCGGTGATGGCCGACGCCGACGCCGCCCGCGCCATCCGTAGTTGGGCCGGGGCGGCGGTGCTGCTGTTCGGCTTCGGGATCTGGCGACTGTTCGCATCGGCCGCGACTCCCAAGGTTGTCGGCGAGGATGATCCGGAACTGGAGCGCGTGCGGGCGATCATCGCCAAGGCCGAAGACTCCGAGCCCGGGTCGAACCTGGCCCTGCTGGGCGACAAGCGTTTTCTGTTCTCATCCTCGGGCGAAAGCTTCCTGATGTTCGGCGTGCGCGGCCGGTCCTGGATATCGCTGGGCGCGCCGGTCGGCCGCCGGGACGAGCGCATGGACCTGCTCTGGCGCTTCCGCGAACTGGCCGACGCCCACGCGGCCCGGCCAGGCTTCTATGGCCTGGACCCCGAGCACCTGCCCGACGTCGTCGAGCTGGGCTTTGCGATCGCCAAGGTGGGAGAAAGCGCGATGGTCTCGCTGGAGACTTTCACCATCGAGGGGACCAAGCGCGGCAACCTGCGCCGGGCCTGGCGGCAAGCGGGCGAGGCGGGCGCGCTCTTCGAAGTCGTCCCGCCCGAAGGCGTCCAGGCCATCCTGCCCGAGCTGCAGGCGATCTCCGACGCCTGGCTGGTGCACCACGCCGGCGCCGACAAGAGTTTCTCGATGGGCGGCTTCTATCCGGCCTATGTCGCCGAGTTCCCGGTGGGCGTCGTCCGCTTCGAGGGCAAGATCATCGCCTTTGCGACGCTCTGGACCACGGCCAACAAGAGCGCCTTCTCGATGGACCTCATGCGCTATGTCGACGAGGGGCCGCGGCGCATCATGGACTTCCTGTTCGTCGAGCTGATTGAATGGGGCCGGCGCGAGGGCTACGCCGCGATCGAGTTCGGCATGGCGCCGCTGTCGGGGCTGGAAGGCCGGCCCCTGGCGCCGGTGCTCTCGCGGGTCGGCGCTCTGATCTTCGAGCGCGGCGAGGAGATCTACAATTTCCAGGGCGTGCGGGCCTACAAGGGCAAGTACGACCCGGTTTGGCGGCCGCGCTACATCGCTGCGCCGAACAAGTGGTCGATACCCCTGCTGCTGGCGGACATGGGTCTGCTGACCTCCGGCGGCGTCGCGGGCCTGGCCAAGCGGCCGAAGAAGTCCGAGGAGCCGGCCGCGGCCGCCTAGCGGCCGGTGGTGACCCCGAGCAGGTTCACCAGGTGGACGACGAAGAACAGCGCCAGGGCGCTGGCCGTCACCATGATGAACCGCCATGGAATGAGCCGCGGGCCCTTCAAGGGGTCGGACGGCTTCGAGCCGCGCCAGCCTGCGAAGGCCGCGAGGGCGAGGAGGCCGAGGCTCGCGGCGATGGTGACGTTCAGCGGCATGGGCGAGCGCCTACATCAGAGCGCGGGCGATGGCAAAGCGGCGAAGCTGCGGCCGTCGGTCGCCGGGACTTCCATCGGCGAACAAGCTTAACCATCCACAGGTTTCGCACGCTGGACGCTATATCTGGTGTTAACAGCTCGTTTACACACCACTGATCGGTGATAGCGTCCTCCATGGGCTGGGAGAGCGATTCGACATGACCTCGGGTGCGCCCTGGAGCGTCAAGGGCATTGATCCGAAGGCGAGGGAGGTCGCGAAGGACCTGGCCCGCCGGTCCGGCATGACCCTGGGCGAATGGCTCAACCGGATGATCCTCGAAGGGGATGATCCCGGCGACTCACAGAATGACAGCGGGTCCGGGCGGAACGCCGACGAGATCACCCAGGCGGTGGCCCGGGTCGAAGGCGCGGTCGAGCAGGCGCGCGCAGAGAACAGCCGATTGGCCGAGCGCCTGGGGCGCGTCGAGGCCGGGGGGAAGTCGCCGGAAGCCTTGCGCTCCCTCGAAGCCGCGCTGAACCGCGTCGCCAGCCACCTGAGCGAAGGCGAGGGACGAACGCGCGAAAGCCTGCGGGCCATGGAAGCCCGCATCGAGCAACTGGGCGGCGGCGCGCCGGATCGCGCGGGTCTGCTGGACGAGATCGCAGAGCGCGTCGAAGCGCGGCTGGCCGACGCCGAAAGCCGCACCTCCGAGGCCCTGGTCAATCTCGGCCAGGCCTTCGCCGATCTGGACAGCCGCGTGGGCGCGGCCGAGGTCGGCAGCACGCCGGACGTGGAACGACGGATCGAGAGCCTGTCGGCGGCGCTGTCCCAACGGGTCGAGGATCTCCGCGGTGAGATTTCCGAAGCGGTCCGCCGGGCCGAACAGGTCACCGAAGACGCCGTGGAGCGGGTCGGCCGCGAGGTCATGACCGTCGCCGACAACCTCAATCGACAGGTCGAGGCCGCCGAGCGCCGCAGCGCCGACGCCATCGAGCAGGTCGGCGGCGAGGTCGCCCGGATCGCCGAGGCGATGGAAGGCCGCTTCGGTCGTTCCGAGAGCGCCCACGCCGAGGCCCTGGAGCGGCTGGGCGCCGAGATCAGCCGCATCACCGATCGCCTGACCGAGCGCATCGGCAGCTCGGACCGTCGCGCAGCCGCGGCGATCGACGAGGTCGGGGAACAGGTCTCGCTGCTGTCCGAACGCGTCCTCCAGAGCGAGGAACGCACCGCCCGCTTATTGGAAGAGGCGCGGGAGAAGGTCGATCGCGGTCTGGCGCGCTCGCGCGAGCGCATGGACGAGCAGCCCGCCGAGGCCGGCGACGCGCCACGCCTGATGCAGGAAACGGCGGACGCGCCGCTCGACGAGATCGTGGGCGAAGAGCTCGAGGAAGCGCCGTTGGCGCTGCAGGCCTTCGCCGTCCCCGATCCTCAGGACAGCGACCTGCCCGTCGAAGAGGTGGCGGAGGCGACGCGGGCCGACGAAGACGACATCGAAGAACCGGGCGAGGCCGACGAGTTCGCCGAAGCGGCCCAGGCTCAGGCCTTCGAGGCCGCCGACTTCGAGGCGGCCGACGACTTCGACCCGCTGCTGGTCGAGCCTGCTGATGAGACCCAAGCGACGGTCGCGGCCGCCGAGATCGTAGAAGCCGCCGCCGAAGAGGTCCCGCAGCCCCAGCGCCAGCTCTCCACGCGGGAGGTGATCGAACAGGCGCGGGCGGCGGCGCGGGCCGCCTCGGCCGAGGCGAAGGGCCACAAGGGCGGAAAGCTCGAGAAACTGCCCAAGCGGGACGGCAAGCCGCTGTTCCCCGGCCTGCGCAAGCGCGCCGGAGGCGGCGGCTCTTCGCTGCACACCGCCCTGCTGGTGGCCGGGGGCGCGGCGTGCCTGAGCCTCGGCGCGGCCAGCTATTTCGTGGTCGATGGTGAGCCGCGTGGGGCGACGCCCGACCGCGTGTCCGACGCGCTGGACGTGCTCAAGCGCGACCGGGCGGGCGAGATCACGACCGGGGAAGCCGACACCGCGCCGGCGGTCGCCCGAGCCGCCGTCGCGCTCGCGCCTACGACGGCGGCCGGCTCTCCCATTGGTTCGGCCAAGACGCCGGCGACGCCAGAGGATGCCGCGGCCCTGGCGGACCTCTATGCACAAAGCCTGCAGGCCATCGAGGCGGGGCGGCCGGGCGGCGTCGACAGCCTGCGCCGGGCCGCCAATCTCGGGCATTCCCCGGCGCAATTCTACATGGCCAAGCTCTACTCCGAGGGGGCCGCCGGGCTGAAGAAGGACCCGGTCGCCGCGCGGCGCTGGACGGAGCGGGCGGCCGAGGGCGGCAACCGGGCCGCCATGCACAATCTGGCGATCGCCCTGGCCGAGGGGCAAGGCGGTCCGACCAATGCGGTGACGGCCGCGCAGTGGTTCCGCCGGGCGGCCGAACTCGGCCTCGTGGACAGCCAGTTCAACCTCGGCGTCCTCTACGAGCAGGGGCGGGGCGTCAGCCTGAACCCGGCCGAGGCCTACAAGTGGTACCTGATCGCCGCGCGCAGCCGGGACAAGGGCGCGCTCGATAACGCCGCCCGCCTGCGCCAGGCCCTGAGCCCTGAGGCCCGGACCGTCGCCGAACGCGCGGCGCGCGCCTTCCGCCCGACCGAGCCGAACCCATCGACCACCGCCCTGGCCGCGCCGAGCGGCGCCTCGCCGGCCGACATCTCCAGCGCCCAGCAGGCGCTGTCGGTGCTGCGCTACTATCAGGGCCCCACCGACGGGGTCTCTTCGCCGGCGCTGAAGATGGCGATCGCCGCATATCAGCGCGAAGCTGGCCTGACGGCGACCGGCGCGCTCGATCCGACCACTCTTTCGCGCCTGCAGGTCTTCACCCAGTAGCCCTGGCCGGCTAAGGGGCTTGCTTGGACCTTTATCTGCCCATCGCAGAAGTCTCGGTAAACGCGCCGCTCCTGGTGGCGCTGGGGGCTGCGGTCGGCTTCATCTCCGGGCTGTTCGGGATCGGCGGCGGCTTCCTGATGACGCCGGTGCTGGTGTTCCTGGGCATCCCGCCGGTGGTGGCGGTGGCCAGCGAAGCCAACCACGTCGCCGCCTCCTCCACCTCGAGCGTCATCTCCTACACGCGGCGCAAGGCGGTGGATTTCCGGATGGGCGGCGTCCTCGCCGCCGGCGGGGCGATCGGCTCGCTCATCGGGGTTGAGGTCTTTCGCTGGCTGCGGTTGCTGGGCCAGGCCGACCTTGTCGTCTCGCTGTCCTATCTGATCTTCCTCGGGATCATCGGCGCGCTGATGCTCAGCGAGTCGCTCTCGACGATCCTGCGGCGGCGTCGCGGCGAAGCGCCCAAGGCGCGGCGCGACCGGCGCCCGCCCTGGCTCTACGGCCTGCCCTTCAAGATGCGGTTCCCGCGGTCGCGGCTCTATATCAGCGTGATCCCGCCGATCCTGCTGGGGGTGTTCGTCGGCATCCTGTCGGCGATCATGGGCGTGGGCGGCGGCTTCGTGCTGGTACCGGCCATGGTCTACATCCTGCGCATGCCGGCGGGCGTCGTGGTGGGGACCAGCCTCTTCCAGATCATCATCACCACCTCGCTGACCAGCGTCCTGCAGGCTGGGCGCAATCAGACGGTGGACATCGTCCTGGCGACCACCCTGCTGGTCGGCGGGGTGCTGGGCGCCCAGATCGGCGCGCGCGCCTCCTCGCGGTTCCGGGCCGAGGAGCTGCGGGCCCTGCTGGCCCTGATTGTGCTGGCGGTGGGCCTGCGGATGGGGCTCGGCCTCTTCTTCACCCCCAGCGAACCCTTCGTGCTGATGGGGGCGAACGGATGAGCGCCTATGCTCCGCCCCCGGAGACGCCGCCCGCCGCCGTGTCGGCCGCCCTCACCACGACCAATGTGCGGGTGACCTCCAGCTTCCGTGGCGCACGGATCGTGCTCTATGGCGCGGTCTTCGATCCAACCACCAAGCCGAGCGACGTGGTGGTGATCGTGCGTGGGCCGGACGCGCCGGTCCGCCTGGCGCGCAAGACCAGGGTGGCGGGCATCTGGGTCAACTCCAAGCCGGTGGTGTTCGAGGGAGCGCCGGGCTTCTACATGGCCGCCTCCACCCGGCCGCTGAGCGAGATCGCCAGCTTCAGCACCCTGCGGCGGCTGGGGGCGGGGGTGGACCACCTGCGGATCAACGCTCCCCTCGAGCAGCGGACCGAGACGCGGTACGGGGTCCGCGACGTGGTCGTCTCGCGCCTGGGGCCGGACTATCTCGACTGGCGACGAGCCGTCGTCCGGCTCAAGCAGAACGCGGGCCTCTATGCGGCAAGCGATCGGGGCGTGACCTTCGTGGACCGCGGCCTGTTCCGGGCCGAGATCGACCTGCCGGCCGGCGCGCCGATCGGCGCCTATTCGGCGGAGATATTCCTGTTCCAGAATGGGGAGGCGGTCTCGCGGCGGATGCGCGGCCTGACCGTCGAGAAGGCGGGCTTCGAACGCCTGCTCTATCTTTTCGCCAACCGACGACCGTGGCTCTACGGTCTTGCCTCCGTCGCCATCGCCCTTGCGGCCGGCTGGGCGGCGTCCGTCGCGTTCCGGAGGAACTGAGCTTGAACATTCACGCCGATCTTCCAGGGGGCGGCCCAGCCCCGAAGCCGCTTTGGGCGATCGCCCTGGCCGGCGTTGCGCCGTTTCCGGCGGCGGCCCTCGCCTATGTCTACGGACCGCCTGGAATCTCGCCGGACGCCTTGACCGTGCTGCTGTCGTGGTCGGCGGTGATGCTGGGCTTTCTGGGCGGCGTGCGCTGGGGGCTGGAGAGCGGACGAGCCCAGCCGCGCTGGCCGCGGCTGGCGCTCAGCGCCGTTTCGCCGATCGGCGGCTGGGCCCTGCTCTTTGCGCGTGGCTCGATCGCCATGCCCTGGCTGCTCGGCGGATTTCTCGCGGCCTTCATCCTGCAATGGCTGTTCGACCATTCCGCGCCGGACGTGCCGGCGCGCTATCCGCGGCTGATGACTGTGCTGACCCTGGGGGCCTGCCTCTCACTGGCGCTGGCCCTGGAGCAGGCGCTGCGGATGTAGTCAGTCGCCGGCCAGCGACCGCCAGCCGACGGCGTGGACCCGGCCGGCTCCCAAAGCTCCGCAGAGCGGAGGGCGGCCGAAGAGGCCCGCAAAGGCCTGGTCCTTCACATTGAGCCCGCCGGCATAGGCGCCGAAGGCGGGTGTCACCATCCGCGCCCCATCGGTCACGAAGCACCGCCGCCGCACGCTGCCGCCGCTGGCGACCACGCGGGCGCAAGGGTGGAGGTGGCCGGCGACTTCGCCAGGCTGGGCGCCTTCGGTCGGCTCGTGGCGCAGGACGAGGCCCTCGACCACGATCTCGTCACGTATCTCGCCGGGCAGATGCCGTGGTCCGTCGGCGTCGTGGTTGCCCACCACCCAGATCAGGTGGGTGAGGCCGGCCAGGGCGCGAAGCGCCTCGGCGTCGTCGCGGGCGAGGCGGTCCTCCGACCTGCGGTCGTGAAAGGTGTCGCCCAGTAGGACGAGGGCGTCGGGCAGGGTGGCCAGCGCCTCGGCCTGCAGGCGGCGCAGGGTGTCGCGGGTGTCGTAGGGGGGCAGCATCTGGCCGCGGGCGGCGTAGGCCGAGCCCTTCTCCAGGTGCAGGTCGGCCACCACCAGCATGCGGGCGGCCTCGATCCAGAGCGCGCCGCTGGCGCGCAGGGTCACGGCCGCGCCGTTGAGGTTCATCCGCAGGCCGCCGCAGCGACTGGGCTGGAAGGCGTAGGGCTGGGCGGCCAGGGCGTTCATGACAGCGCCTGCGCGATCATGTCTTCCTCGGCCTCGGCCAGGATCATCTCGCCGGCGCCGCCGGGCGAGCGCTCCTTGCCGATCTCCAGCAGGATCGGCACCGAGAAGGGCGAGAGATGGTCGAGCGCCGCATGCCGGATGCGGCCGGCGACCCGCGACAGCATCTGGCCCAGGCGCGCCACGTCGATCATGCCGCTCGCCGCGTCGTCGCGGGCGCATCTCAGCAGCAGGTGGTCTGGTTGGTGGCGTCGCAGCACGTCGTAGATCAGGTCGGTCGAAAAGGTCACCTGGCGGCCGGACTTCTCGTGGCCCGGGAACCGCCGCTCGATCAGGCCGGCGATGATCGCGCAGCCCTTGAAGGCCCGCTTCATCATGAAGCTCTCGGCAAGCCAAGCCTCCAGATCGTCGCCCAGCATGTCCTCGGCGAAAAGGTCGTCCAGATCCAGGCCGTCCATCGGCTTCAGCGCCCAGATCGCCATCGCGTAGTCGTTGCAGACGAAACCCAGCGGCCCGACCCCCAGCCGCTCCAGCCGGCGGGTGAGCAGCATGGCCAGGGTCGTGTGGGCAAGCCGTCCCTCGAACGGGTAGCAGACCAGGAAGTGGCGCTTCTGATGCGGGAAGGTCTCCAGCAGCATCTCCTCGGCCTCGGGGATCAAGGAGTGGTCGCGCTGCACCTCCAGCCACTCGCGCACGTCGGCCGGCAGCACCTTCCAGTGTTCCTGGTCGTACATCAGCTCGCGCACCCGCTTGGCGAGGTAGGTCGAGAGGGCGAACTTGGAGCCGCCCCAGGAGGGCATCTTCGGATCGCGGTTCGTGGCCGGGCTGACCAGCACGTCGGTTCCGGTGACGGCGACCAGCGCCCAGACCTGGCCGGCGAAGACGAAGGTGTCGCCGGGATCGAGCATCTCCAGCATGCCCTCCTCGACCTCGCCGATCTTGCGGCCCGCCCGCTGCTTGCCCATGGCGATGCGGACCGAAAGCATGGCCGGGGAGACGATGGCGCCGACGTTCAGCCGGTGGCGCTGGGCGATCTCGGCGTTGCGCACCCGCCAGAGGCCGTCCAGCCCCTTCACGATCCGCTTGAAGCGGTCGTAGGTCTTGAGCGCGTAGCCGCCGGTGGAGACGAAATCGACGACCTGCTCGAAGTCCTCCCAGGCGAGGTCACGATAGGGGCCGCTGGAGCGGACCTCGTCGTACATGGCGACCAGCTCGAAGGGCTCGGAACAGGCGCAGCCCATGATGTGCTGGGCCAGGACGTCGAGGGCGCCGATGCGGGTGGG
Source organism: Phenylobacterium koreense (assembly GCF_040545335.1). Lineage (NCBI taxonomy): Bacteria > Pseudomonadati > Pseudomonadota > Alphaproteobacteria > Caulobacterales > Caulobacteraceae > Phenylobacterium > Phenylobacterium koreense. Next base: position 943,042 of record NZ_JBEPLU010000001.1, on the reverse strand, counting down.
CTCGCCGTCGAAGCGGTTCTCGGCGATCGCCTCGCGGGCGGCCTGGCATTCCAGCATCTCGAAGCGGTTGGCCGGCACGAAGAGGGCGCGGCTGGGCTCGTCCAGGCGGTGGTTGGCGCGACCGATGCGCTGGACCATGCGCGAGGCGCCCTTGGGCGAGGCGAGCTGGATGACCAGGTCCACGTCGCCCCAGTCGATGCCGAGGTCGAGGGTCGAGGTGCAGACCACCGCGCGCAGATCACCGCGGGCCATGGCGGCCTCGACCTTGCGCCGCTGCTCGGCCGCCAGGCTGCCGTGGTGGAGGGCGATCGGGAGGTTGTCCTCGTTCAGCCGCCAGAGCTCCTGGAAGGCGAACTCAGCCTGGAAGCGGGTGTTGACGAAGACGAGGGCGGTCCTGGCGCCCTTGATCGCCTCGTAGACCTCATCCATGGCGTGCTTGGCGGTGTGGCCCGCCCAGGGGACCCGCCCTTCCGACAGCAGCAGGTCGACGATCGGGGGCGCGCCGGCCGGCCCGCGGACCAGGGCGATCGACTCATGCGGCGCGGGCTCTCCTTCGTCCTGCTTGCCGTACGCCAGCCAGCGGCGGATCACGTCCGGATCATCGACTGTCGCCGAGAGGCCGACCCGGCGCAGCTTCGGCGCGAACTGCTGCAGCCGGGCCAGGTCCAGCGCCAGCAGGTCGCCGCGCTTGGAGCCGTGCAGGGTGTGGATCTCGTCCAGGATCACGCAGGAGAGGTTCTCGAAATAGAGCCGCGCCCCTTCCCAGGCGCAGAACAGCGCGAGCTGTTCGGGCGTGGTCAGCAGGATGTCCGGCGGCTTCACCCGCTGACGCTGGCGGCGCGAGAGGCCGGTGTCGCCGGTTCGGCTCTCGGCGACGATCGGCAGCCCCATCTGCAGGATCGGCGTCATCAGGTTGCGCTCGACGTCGACGGCCAAGGCCTTGAGCGGCGAGATGTAGAGCGTGTGGAGCCCGGGCGCGGTGTTGGGCGGCGGGCGCTCGGCCAGTTCGATCAGGCTGGGCAGGAAGCCGGCCAAGGTCTTGCCGCCGCCGGTGGGCGCGATGAGCAGGGCGTCGCGCCCCTCGCGGGCCTTGGCGACCATTTCGAGCTGATGGGCGCGCGCGCTCCAGCCTCGGCCTTCGAACCAGGCGGAGAACTTTTCGGGCAGGAGATCGGGCGAGATCGCTGCGGCGTCAGCCATGCCGCCATATGATGTTCTTGTTCCGTTTCGCGCAAGCCAGCGCGGTCAGTGGCGGAGGATCTGGAAGAGGATAAGCGCCGCCACGACGCCGACGAAGGCGGCGAACCACAGCTTGTTCACGGGCTTGGCGGTCTTGACGCCGTTGGATGGCTTCCGACCGGTCGCCGCGAAGAATGTCAATTCGGAGCCACGTTCGGTTTCGGGGCCCCAGCCGCTCATCAGCGCAGCGAACTGGCTGGCCTGCTCGAAGCAACTCACGTTGCTGTCTTCGTCTCTGGCCTTCAGAGACTCGTCGAAAAAGGGCTTCAGCGCCGCGGGCGGTGATCCCTCGACCACCAGTTCATCCCGCAGATCGACTTCGTCATCGCCGGTGCAATGCACCGACCACCGCTCCGATCCGTCCTCAAAGCCCCATACCGAGGTGGTGCAGTAATTCCCCTCCGCACGCGCGCCGATTAGCGAAGCGCCTTCTGAAAGCATCGCCAATTTGGCTGGGACCAGAGAGCTGTAGAGATCGGCGACGACCACGATCCGTCCGTCTGGCGTCACGGCCCACATGTATCCGCTATCTGGCGGCCAATCGACGACCTTGCCGGTGTCCTCGATCCCCAATTTTCCGAGGATATCGTCCTTGTCGGCGCCTGCGACCGAAATCCAATCGACGTAGAAGCTCATCTGCATTCCCCCCACTTCTAGGCGAAAGGCTATGTTCCTATATTGTTCTGGTCAAGCTTGCGCCTCTGAGTCGCTGGTCCGCGCTCGTGCCGGGCGTAAGCTTGGGTCTGTCGCGCCATTAGCTGACAGGAGCCGAGCATGTCTCAGTCGTACCCGGGCGAGTGCTTTTGCGGATCAGTAAAGATCGAGGTCACGGGCCAACCGGCGGCCATGGGCTATTGCCATTGCAGGTCCTGCCGATCGTGGTCCGGCGGGCCGGTCAACGCCTTCAGTCTTTGGGAGCCGTCGGCGGTCAAGGTCGTGGCCGGACAGGAGCACTTGGCGACCTTCGCAAAGACCGAGATGAGCGAGCGCCAGTATTGCAATAAGTGCGGCGGGCACATCATGACAAACCACCCGCCGCTGAAGCTGGTCGATGTGTTCGCCGCGACCTTGCCGACCTTGGAGTTCACGCCTGGCGTCCACGTCAACTATGCCGAGACCGTGCTGCCTATGAAGGATGGCCTGCCGAAACTGAAGGATTTTCCGGCTGAGTTCGGGGGCTCGGGGGAGACGATCGCGGAGTAAAATGCGGCCTATGGGCAGGTTTTCCACGTTCCCTTTCCGTTTCCTGCCGAAAGCGGCTAGCAAGGCGAGGTGAACGCCCCGGCCAACAGTCTGGATCTGGCGCCCGCCTTGGTCGTGTTGCCCGGGCCGCGGGCGGCGGTCGCGGATGCGCAGCGCGCGCAGCCGATGCGAACGCCGGATGCGCGGGATCTGCTTCAGCGTGGCCCGGTGCTGGTGGCGCACGCGGCGATGACTGCGCGCCGGCTGGGCCTGAACGCGCCGCCGCGGTTGCCTGGGTTGTTCGACGCCCTGGAGCTCTACGCTTTCGTGCGGCCGGCCCGGTTCTGCGCGCCCTCGGCCGCCGGCCTGGCCCTGGCGCTCGGCCAGCCGGAGCCACGGGGCGCCCAGGCGCAAGCCCAGGCTCTGCGCGATGCCTGCAGGCTGCTGCTGGACGAGGTCGCCGCGGCGCCTGAGCCCAGCCGCGAGGAGGCGCTGGCCATCGCCGAGACCCTGATGCGGGCCGGCTGGGCCTGGGGACCATCCGTGGTGCAGGCGCTGCGCTCGGCGCCGGTGGGCAACCAGTTCCGCACCTCCGGGCTCGATGTCTGGACCCGCGTCGCCGAGTGGGAGGACCAGGCGCCGCCGGGCGAGGCCACCTCGCGCCCCATCGCGCCGGAGGAGGCGGCCCAGCGCCTGGCCGATCTGCTGCAGCGCGCGGGCCTCGACGAGGTGCGGGCCTCGCAGGCGGAATACGCAAGCGAGGCGGCCTTCGCCTTCCTGCCGCGCGAGCGCGAGGGCGAGCCCCGGATGATGCTGGCCGAGGCCGGCACTGGGGTCGGCAAGACCCTCGGCTATCTGGCGCCGGCCTCGCTCTGGGCCGAGGCGAACGGGCCCTCGGTCTGGGTCTCGACCTACACCCGCGCGCTTCAGCGGCAGATCGAGCGCGAGAGCCACGCGATCTTCCCCGATCCCAAGGTGCGGGCGAAGAAGGCGGTGGTCCGCAAGGGGCGGGAGAACTACCTCTGCCTGCTGAACTTCCAGGACATGGCCAACACCGCCCAACTCGGCGGGGCCGATCTGGTGGGTGTCGGGCTGACCGCCCGCTGGGCGCGCGCGACCCGCGACGGCGACATGACTGGCGGTGACTTCCCGGCCTGGCTGCCGACGCTGTTCGCCGTGCCGGCTGCCGCCCAGGCGAGCGCCGCCAACCTGGTGGACCGGCGCGGCGAGTGCATCCATACCGGCTGCCAGCACTACCGCGCCTGTTTCGTGGAAAAGGCGATCCGGGGCTCGCGCAAGGCGGACCTGGTCATCGCCAACCATGCCCTCGTGCTGACCCAAGCCGCCTTCGACGGCGCCCGCGCGGCGCGGGGTTCGAAGGCCGATGGCGAGACGACCCAGCTCAAGCGCATCGTCTTCGACGAAGGGCACCACCTGTTCGACGCGGCCGACGCCGCCTTCGCCGCGGCGCTGTCGGGTCAGGAAACGGCCGAGCTGCGCCGCTGGATCCGCGGGCCGGAAGGGCGTGGCCGGCGCGGGCGCGGGCTTGAAGCGCGGCTGATGGACATGCTGGGCGATCGTGAAGACGCGCGTGACGCCCTGACCTCGGCCCTGCACGCCGCCGCGGCCCTGCCGGGAGAAGGCTGGTCCGGCCGCATCGCCCCGCCCAATGGCGAGGTCAATCCGATCGGGCCGATCGAGTCCTTCCTGGTGGCGGTGATCGAGCAGCTTCGCGCCCGCGCCGCGCCCTCGGACGTGGGCATGGAGTGCGCGGCGCGGCCGGCGCTGGATCTCGTGCGGACGACCGCGCGGGAGGCCGCCGCGGCGCTGGCCAAGATCGAGGCGCCCTTGCTGGCGCTGGCCCGGCACCTGGAAGACCTGCTGGACGAGGAGGCCTCGCAGATCGTCACCAGCGACCGCGGGCGGATCGAAGGCGCCCTGCGCGGCCTGGACCGCCGTTGCCGCATGCTGCTGCCGGCCTGGCGCTCGATGCTGCGGGCGATCGACGAGGACGCCGAGGACGATCCGGACTTCGTGGACTGGTTCGAGGCGACCTTCCTCTATGGACGGGTGGTGGATGCGGCCTGCCGCCGCCATTGGGTCGATCCGACCGAGCCCCTGACCAATGCGGTGATCGCGCCCTCGCATGGTGTGCTGGTGACCAGCGCGACCCTGTCGGACGCCACCCTGGACCATCCCTTCGCCCTGGCCGAGATGCGCACCGGCGCGGCGCGGCTGCCAGACCGGCCCAAGACGCTGAAGCTCGCCTCGCCCTTCGACTACGCCGCCCACGCCCGCGCCTATGTGGTGACCGACGTGGGGCGGGACGATCCGCGCCAGGTGGCGGCGGCGATGCGCGAGCTGTTCCTGGCCGCGGGCGGCGGAGGCGTCGGCCTCTTCACCGCGATCCGGCGGCTGCGCGCGGTGCACGAGAAGATCGCTGCGCCCCTGGCCGACCGGGGGCTGGCGCTCTACGCCCAGCATGTCGATCCGCTGGAGGTCGGGGCGCTGGTCGACATCTTTCGGGCCGAGGAGGACGCCTGCCTGCTGGGCACCGACGCGGTGCGCGACGGGGTGGACGTGCCGGGCCGCTCGCTGCGCCTGCTGGCCTTCGACCGGGTGCCCTGGCCGCGGCCGGATCTGCTGCACAAGGCGCGCCGCACCCGCTTCGGCGGCAAAACCTATGACGACAGCGTCGCGCGGGCGCGGATCGCCCAGGCCTTCGGCCGCCTGATCCGCCGGGCGGACGACAAGGGCGTCTTCGTGATGCTGGACGCTGCGGCCCCGACGCGGCTGTTCTCCAGCTTGCCCGAGGGCGTGCGGGTAGACCGGCTCGGCCTCGTGGACGTGATCGAGGCGGTGACCGAGTTCCTCGGTCCGCAGGGTTCTTTCAAAACAGATTGATCGTGGCCTCTTTCGCCCCTTGTGCAGAGCGCGCAGCGGGTGGAAGCATAGGTTCGTCGGGGGGTCACTAGCGCCCGCTCCAAGAGGCGGGCGCCTCTAGCTTGGAGGGCCCTAGACATGGGCAGACCAGGTACCGGCGCCGCACGCGCCATCGCCCTCGTAGGTGCGGCGGGAGCCGGCAAGACAACACTCATGGAAGCCATGCTGTTCGCCGCCGGCGCCATCCCGCGCCAGGGCGACGTCGGCTCGGCCAGCGTCGGCGACGCCAGTCCGGAGGCGCGCGCCCGCGGGCAGTCCATCGAGTTCAACATCGCGGGCTTCGAGTTCATGGGCGACCGCTACGGGGTGATCGACTGCCCCGGATCGCCGGAGTTCTCCGGGACCGAGGACTATGTGCTGCCGGCGGTCGACCTGGCGATCATCGTCGCCGATCCCAATCCGACCCGCGCGGGGCTGCTGCAGCCGATCTTCAAGGAATTGGAAGAGCGGCGAGTGCCGCACGCGGTCTTCGTCAACAAGATCGATCAGGCGCGCGGACCTCTGGACGAGCTGTTGGCGGCCATGGCCCCGGCCTCGGGCAATCGCCTAGTGGCCCGGCAGATCCCGCTGATCGACAAGGAACATGTGACCGGGTTCGTGGACCTGGCGCTGGAACGGGCTTTCGTCTACCGGCCAGGCCGCCCATCGGAGCGGATCGAGCTTTCGCCGGACATCGCCGGGCTCGAGGCCGATGCACGTTTCCACATGCTGGAGCAGCTCGCCGACTTCGACGACGAACTGATGGAGCAACTGCTCTCCGACCTCAATCCGGCCCAGGACGCGGTGTTTGCGGACCTGGTCTCGGACCTGGCCCAGGGCCTGATCACGCCGGTCTTCTTCGGCTCGGCGCTCAATGGGTTCGGCGTCCGCCGCCTGCTGAAGGCGCTGCGGCATGAAACCCCCGATGTCATGGCGGCCGCGGCGCGCATGGGCCTGGACGGCCCCAGCGCCTATGTCCTGAAGACCTCCTATGTCGGTCAGGCCGGCAAGATCGCCTATGCGCGGGTCATGCAAGGCGAGCTGGCGGACGGCCAGGAACTGACCCTGGGCGGCGGCGAGAAGAGCCGCGCCGGGGGCCTGGTCAGCTTCACCAGCCCCTCCGGGCGCAAGACCGACAAGGCGCTGGCGGGGGAGGTCGTCTCCATCGGCAAGCTGGATGCGGTCACGCCTGGCCAGGTGCTGTCGATGGATGGCAAGGCGCGGAGCTGTTCGGCCCCGGCGTGTCCGCCTACGGCCCTGTTCTCGATGTCCATCGCCGCCAAGGACCGCAAGGACGACGTGCGGCTTTCGGCGGCCCTGGCCAAGCTGGTCGAGGAAGACCCGGCCCTTTCGGTGAGCCAGGATCACGAGACCCAGGAGACGCTGATCTCCGGCCGCGGCGAGGCGCACATTCAGGTGGCGCTGGAGCGGCTGCGGCGGCGGTTCGGTGTGGAGGCCCAGGTCGGTAAGCCCAAGGTCTCCTATCGGGAATCCCTGCGAAAGGCGGTCACCCAGCGCGGTCGGCACAAGAAGCAGACTGGCGGCCACGGCCAGTTCGGCGACGTGGTCCTGGAAATCCGGCCGCGGGCGCGCGGCGAGGGCTTCGCATTCTCGCAGAAGATCACCGGCGGAGTGGTGCCCAAGCAGTGGATCCCGTCGGTCGAACAGGGGGTGCGCGACGCCATGGAGCGCGGGGCGCTGGGCTTTCCGGTCACCGACGTCGAAGTGGTGCTGGTGGATGGCTCCTATCACAGCGTCGACTCCTCGGAGATGAGCTTCCGGGCGGCCGGACGGCTGGCGATGAGCGAGGGATTGAAGGCCGGCGCGCCCTATCTGCTGGAGCCGGTGGAGAAGCTGACCATCCACGCGCCGCAGTCTTCGACCTCAAGGATCACCCAGGCGGTTTCCGGACGGCGTGGGCAGATCCTCGGCTTCCATCCGCGCGAGGGATGGGAAGGCTGGGACGAGATCGAGGTCTGTCTGCCGCGCGCCGAGCGCCAGGACCTGATCGTCGAGCTGCGCGGCCTGACCCAGGGGCTGGGCGAGTTCACGGCGGAGTTCGACCACATGGCCGAGCTGCCCGGACGCCTGGCCGACCAGATAGCCAAGCGCGAACAGCCGGCGGCCTAGATTCCCCGTTGGGGGAGGTGGATCGCCGAAGGCGAGACGGAGGGGGCTGCCGTAAGGCCGTCCCACCTCGCGGTCGCAGTCCTCCCCTGGCGGGGGGGGCCTCAGTCAGCCATTCGGCTGACAGCTCCCCCAGCGGGGGAGCATGTGGGGCGGTTCAGTGCTTGCCGCGGTCGCGGCCGAAGTTGGGTTCGGCGCTTTCCTGGCCGGCGGCGATGATGCCGCGGCGGATTTCGCGGGTGCGGGTGAAGAGGTCGAAAAGCTTGTCGGCCTCGCCCCAGCGGATGGCCCGCGACAGGGCCTGCAGGTCCTCGGTGAAGCGGCCGAGGATTTCCAGCACGGCATCCTTGTTGGCCACGAAGACGTCGCGCCACATGGTCGGGTCGGAGGCGGCGATGCGGGTGAAGTCGCGGAAGCCGCCGGCGGAGTACTTCATCACCTCGGCCTGGGTGACCTCCTCCATGTCGGCGGCCGTGCCGACGATGTTGTAGGCGATCAGGTGGGGCAGGTGGCTGGTGACGGCCAGCACCAGGTCGTGGTGCGTGGCGTCCATCTGCTCGACATTGGCGCCCAGCGCCCGCCAGAAATCCGCCAGCCTGGCGGTGGCTTCGAGATAGGGCTCGTCGTCCCGGGGCTGCGGGGTGAGGATCACCCACCGGTTCTGGAAGAGCTCGGCGAGCCCTGCGTCGGGGCCGGAGTGCTCGGTGCCGGCGATCGGGTGGCCGGGGATGACGAAGACGTTGTCGGGTAGGGCCTTGATCATGGCCTGGGCGACCGAGCCCTTGACCGAGCCGACGTCGGTGACCGTCGCCCCGGGCTTCAGGGCCGCGGCCGCAGCCTCAGCGGCTGATCCCATGGCCAGGACCGGCACGGCCAGGACCACGAGGTCGGCGTCCTTCACCGCTTGGGCGATGTCGCCGGTGACCTCGTCGGCATAGCCCAGCTCGACGATCCGCTGGCGGTGGGCTTCACTGGCGTCGGCGACGAAGACGTGGCCGACCACGCCGGCCTCGCGAGCCGCGCGGATCACCGACGAGCCGATCAGACCGCAGCCGATCACCGCCATCCGTTGGTAGATCACGGCCATCGCGTCAGCCCCTCATGAACTCGGACAGGGCCTCGACCACGGCGCGGTTGTGCTCTTCCAGGCCGATGGTGATGCGCAGGTGGTTGGGCAGGCCGTAGCCGGCCACGTAGCGGGTGATCAGGCCACGGGCGCTGAGGAAGGCGTCAGCCTCGCGGGCGGTCCTGCCAGGCGTGGTCGGGAATCCGACCAGGACGAAGTTCGCCGCCGAGGGCAGGGGCTCGAGGCCGAGGCCGCCGAGCTGTTGCGTCAGCCAGGGCCGCCACTGGTTCACCAGATCGAGGGAGCGGCGCTGGAAGTCGTCGTCGCCGAGGGCGGCGACGGCGGCGAGCTGGGCCGGGATGTTCACGTTGAACGGCAGGCGGATACGGTCGACGGCGCTGGCCATCTCGGCCGGCATATAGGCCCAGCCGACGCGCAAGGCAGCCAGGCCGTGCAGCTTGGAGAAGGTCCGGGTGACGACGACGTTGTCGAATTCGCGGACCAGGGACATGCCGTCTTCGTAGTCCGGGTCGTCGCAGAATTCGGCATAGGCGCCGTCCAGGCAGAGGACCACGGCAGGCGGCAGACCGGCGTGCAATCGGCGGATTTCCTGCCGAAGGTTCCAGGTTCCTGTCGGATTGGCCGGATTGGCGACGAAGACGATCCGGGTGCGGGCGTCCACAAGCTTGAGCAGCTCATCGACGTCGATGCGGTAGTTTGGCTCCGGGGCCATGCGGACCTCGGCCTGGCAGGCCCGCGCGCCGATGGCGTAGGCGCCGAAGCCGAACTCGCCCTGGACGATGTTGTCGCCCGGCTCGAGGAAGGTCTGGTTGAGGAGCTGGAATATCTCATCCGAGCCGCAGCCGAACAGCAGGCGTTCGGGCTCCAGGCCGTACTTGGTCGCGATCGCCTCGCGCAGCTCGTTGGAGCGGCCGTCGGGATACATCTGGAGCTGGTCGAAGGCGGTGGCGAAGGCCTCGCGCGCCTTGGGGCTGGAGCCCAGGATATTCTCGTTGGCCGAGAGCTTCAGCGGGTGCGCCACCCCTTCGACCTTCGCCTTGCCCGGCACATAGGGCGCGATGTCGAGGATGCCCGGCTTGGGGACCGGGCGGGGGGCGGCGGAGCGATCGGTGAGCACTTCGGACATGGGTCTCGGCGGGCTGGAAGAAGCGCCGCCGTCTTACACGTCCATCGGCGCCGGCGCAGCCCCGATGACGCCCGTCAGCCGGCCGGGCGCGCGGGCCAGACGCTCGTCGTTGACCTGGTAGTAGCCCAGCAGGCCGAACAGCTTGAGGCCGCCGGCCTCGGCGATCATGTCGCCGGCCACGCCGTCGCGGCCCAGGGCCTCTTCGACCGCCTGGGCCGAGCCCGGCGCGTCGGTGACCCAGTAGGTGATGTCGGCGCCGGTCGGCTCGACCTCGACCTGCGCCACGGCCAGGGCCGAGAGCGGGCCCCAGGTGGTGAGGCAGGGTAGGGCCGCGAAGACCTTGAGCTGCGGATCGACCAGCAGCCGGCCCCACCAAGGGGTGTCGGACGAGAGCGCCAGGATCGCCACGCCGCCGGGGGTCTTGGCCGCCGCCAGCGCCTCTTCCGGCTTGGCCACCTGGCGCAGGGGCGGAGCGGCGCCGAAGCGCAGGCGCGCGCCCTCGACGGCGCGGCCGGGATCGCGTCCGCCGAAGACGTTGAGATGGAACGGACCCTGGCGCGAGAGGCTGTCGCCGATCAGCTCGCGCCAGATACGGACCACGAGGCTGGGGCGGGCGGCCTTGCGGTCCTTGGAAAGCAGGGTGCGCAGGAGCTGGGCTTCCCGGCCGGGACGCAGGCCGAACTTGTCGCCGTCGCCGGCCGCGGCCTTGGCGGCAGCCACATGGACGGCCAGGCCCGCACGCTCGTCCACGAGCGCCAGGAGCTGGGCGTCGATGGCGTCGATCCGCGCACGGATGGCTTCCAGGCTGGGCGGCGCGGTCATTGGATCGGCCATACTCTCCCCCGAAACGAAGGTTCGGCGCTTAGGTCATTGCGAGGCTGCACGCAATAGGCCCCTTCGCCGCAAAAAAGTTGCATCAGAAACCGGTTTTGCGGCGAAGCTATGCAAAGGACCGCCGGGCTGGACCCTGGCCGCACGCCATGCGAGCACTTGGGAAAGCGTGGGAGGGGTGATGCGCGCGGATCGACGGCTATTTCTGCAGGCGGCGGGCGCTGCGGGCGCGAGCATGGCCCTTGGCGGCGTCGCCAACGCCCAGGCCGACGGGCTCTCAAGCCTTACCAAGACCGCCCGGCCGATCAGCCAGGCCGAGCGGCTGGCGCGGATCGCCAGGGCCCAGGAACTGATGAAGGCGGGCGGGCAGGCGGCGCTGGTTGTCGAGCCGGGCGCCTCGCTGACCTATTTCACCGGCGTTCGCTGGGGGCGCAGCGAGCGGGTGACCGCGGCGATCATTCCCGTCGAGGGCGAAGCGCTGGTGGTGACCCCCCACTTCGAAGAGCCCTCGGTGCGCGAAAGCCTGGCCATTCCGGCGGAGGTCCGGGTCTGGCACGAGGACGAGGATCCGGCGGCGGTGGCCGCGCGCTGGCTGAAGGAACGCAGGCTCGACAAGGGGACGGTCGGGGTCGAGGAGACGGTCCGCTTCTTCGTGACCGACGGCCTGGCCCATCGGCTTCCGGAGGCGCGTTTCGTATCCGGGGCGCCGGTGGTGCGGGGTTGCCGCATGATCAAGTCGCCCGCCGAGATCGCGCTGATGCAGCTAGCGGCCGACGTGACGCTGGGCGCCTATCGCTACACCCATGCGAGGGTCGAGCGGGGCATGACGCCGGCCGACATCGGGGCCCTGATGGACCGGGCGACGGTGGCCCTGGGCGGGCGGCCGGAGTTCAACCTGATCCTGCTGGGCGAAGCCAGCGCCTATCCTCACGGTTCGGGCAAGCCTCAGGCGGTCCGCGACGGCGAGGTGGTGCTGATGGACTGCGGCTGCACGGTCGAGGGTTATCAGTCCGACATCTCCCGCACCTTCGTCTTCGGCGAGCCGACGGCGCCGCAGCGGAAGGTCTGGAAGGAGGTCGCGCGGGGCCAGCAGATCGCCTTCGAAAGGGCGCAGGTTGGCGTGGCCGCCGGGGCGGTGGATGACGCCGTGCGCCGCCACTACGAGAGCCTGGGCTATGGGCCGCGCTATCAGCTTCCGGGCCTGTCGCATCGCACCGGCCATGGGATCGGTCTGGACGGCCACGAGCCGGTGAACTTCGTCCATGGCGAGGCGACGAAGCTGGCGCCCGGCATGTGCCTGTCGAACGAGCCGGGGCTCTATCTGCCCGGCCAGTTCGGCGTGCGGCTGGAAGACTGCATCTACATGACCGAGAATGGCCCGCGCTGGTTCTCGCGGCCGCCGGCTTCCATCGACGAGCCGTTCAGATGACGCGCTGCTGACAGGTTTGGGCGCCTTCGGGGCCTAGGCTCAGGGGCGCGACCCAAATGCAGGAGGCGTTCGTGGCAAAGCATCTGGCCTTTATCCTGATCGACGATTTCGCCGACTGGGAGCACGCGCGCCTGAGCGCGGCTTTCCGTTCCTACTTCGCCGGCCGCGTGTCGTTTCACACGCCGGGCGGCCAGCCGGTGCTGTCCATGGGCGGCATGAGGTTCGCGCCTGAGCACGCCATCGAGGACCTGCGCCCCGACGACTATGACGGGCTGGCGGTGATCGGCTCTGCGGGCTGGAGCCAGGCCGACGCGCCCGACATCTCTGCCGTCCTCCAGGCCGCCGACGAGGCCGGCAAAGTGGTGGGCGCGATCTGCGCCGCCACGCTCGCCGCAGCCCGTGCAGGCCTGATGAACGGCCGCCGGCACACCTCGAACTCGCTCGGTTTTCTCAAGGCCAAGGCCGCGGGCTATGACGCCAGCGCTTTCTATGTCGACACGCCGGCGGCGGTTCGGGAAGGGAACCTGGTGACCGCCGCAGGCAATGCGCCGGTCACCTTCGCCACCGAAATGATCTGCGCGCTTTATCCCGACCGGGGCGAGGCCATGCAGGAGTTCAGGGACCAGTGCGGGCGGGAGTTCACCGCCTAGGGAAGAAGGCGCTTGTTCCGCCGACGGCCTATGATCCAAGCGCTGTCATGGCCGGGCGGGCAGACGTCCATAGACGCCAAGGTTAACCGGACCGTTTTCCTGGGTGGGATGGAAGGACGCCCTCTTCGAGCCGGTAAATGACTACTCTCTTGGGTTGAACTCCAAGAGCCTCTAGTGCAGCTTCGAGTGCTGGGGTGGGGGATAAACTTGGCCAAGAAGTACGTTTGGGTCGCCGTCGTGATGGCGGGCGTCTTTGGGACGATGCTGGCGCTCACTCCAGCCAGTGACCGCGCGCAAATGGGAGCGACCTTTGGGCTGCTGGCGGCGCTCATCACCGCCTTGCAGGCGCCGCCGATACGCCAGTTCATTCTACGTCACCGGCGCGGCGCCATCGCCGTTGGGATCGGCGCGGTCGGTATCACTCCACTCGTTTTCTTTAGCGGCCTATCGCCTCTCTCCTTCGATCCGCAGGTTGTTGGTACGGCGACCGCTTTCCTCACTATGGTCGGTTCCCTTGTTATCTTCCTTCCGTTCATGGCCAGGCGCCTGGAGAGGGATGTTGCGGCCTTGAAGGCCGATGGGTGGAAAGCGGCGGCACAGCGGGCGCCTGGAGCCTTCAGCCCAGGGAACGAGGTCAAGGCCGTGCTTGCCGAGTTGAGCGACCACCGGGGCGCGCTGCTTCGCGTAGTCGGCCCCTGGTTCTTCCTGTTCTGCGTGCTGCCGGTGCTCTTCATGAACGTGGGCTACTCGAAGGAGTTTGCTGATAGGGACCGGGGCTTCGCGCTGATGATCCTGCTGGTGTTACTGATCTTGCTTCTGACGGAACTCGCCTTGCTGTCCGTGGCGATGATCCAGTGGGCGCGGTTTACTGCCACAAGGCGGGAACCCCGACTGACCGCCTTTCCTGCCAAAGCTCTCTGGGGATGGGCTTGGCGCTGGTTCATCTGCGGCGTGCTGTTTCGATCTCTCGACCGGATCGAGCCCTGGTTGAAGGCGCACCTCGCAACCGCCACTCAGTGGCAACTTGACGGTCTCCTGGGTTTGATCGGCTTCATCATGCTGGTCTTCTTCAGCCCGTTCGCGCTCGTGCTTCCGGCTGTTGCGCTGGACGCTGCCGACAAGGGGATCGTGGCCTCCATGCGGGGCTTCCGTCTGGTAGGCCGGAAATACTATCTGGGCGCCGCCATGATCCTGGCTCCCTACGCCTTGGCGACCTGGGGCCTCGGCGTCGCGTACGATCACTACAAAGGGCCTGTTGCTGCCGTCGCCAATGTCGGGGCTTCGGTCATCCTGCTGTTCATCACCATGATCGTCGGAATGACATACCTCACCCGGATCTACTTGAGGGGCTCGACAACGGACGCCAGCGCTATCTGACGTACTTCACCTCACTGGAGCGTCGCCGCCCGGTCCTCGCGCAAGACTTCCGCAAAGGGTCGAAAGCCGAAATTGCATAAGGCTCGCTGCGCCGCCTTGGCCTCTAGTAGACCTTTGGCGACGGGCCGATCGCGACGGGGCCGAGGGTCGTCTGGCCGGCCTGGAAGGTGATGTTGGCGCGGGCCACGTCGCCTTCGCCCTGGCGGGCGGCGGCGACGGCGGAGGCTGCGGCGGCGGCCTCGGGCTTGATGACGCCGGTCTCGGCCATGGCCCCGATGGTCTTGGGCGCCTGGCGCAGCGAGACGTCGAGCGAGCCGTTGAGCCGGCCATCATAGCCGACGCTGAGCGTTCCCGACTGCGCCCCGATCACCGCCTCGCCGGCGGTGACGCCTGCATTGCGCACGGTCATCCGGCCGCCGGCCGTGGTCCAGGCGCGCACCGCCTCGGGCCAGTCGGCGCCGCGGAAGGCGCTGACCTTGGAGAGCAGGGCGTCCCACACGATCGAGATCGGCTTGCCGTCGGCCATGCGCGCGAAGAGGCCCGAGAGCCTGGCCTGGCCGGCGTCGACCTTGAGCATCATGGCGGCCTGGTCGTCGGGGCCGGGGCGGAAGTGGAACTCGACCTTGTCGGCTGCGGTCAGGGCGAAGGGCTGGGCGCCGGTGGCCGGGGCGAAGGTCAGCTTGGTCCCCTCGAAGGAGAGGTTGGGCAGGGGCTTGTCGAGGTGGAACAGGCTGGCGTGGATGACCTCGCCCTTCACCGCCACGGGGCCGCCGATGGGGCGGGTGAAGACCAGTCCCTCCTGGGTGGCCAGGACCCAGTCGGTGAGGCCGTGCATGTAGGCCTGGCCCTCGAGCTTGGGGGCGGCCAGCGACCAGCCGGACGGCTCGCGGATGCGGGCGTCGGTCAGCGCGACGTTCAGCCGGAAGGGATAGCCGTTGATCCGGCGCTCGGCCCAGGTGACCTCAAAGCCGGCGGCGCGAAGCTTGTCGGCGGTGGCGTCCATCCGGCGCTCGGCCTCGCCGCGGGCGTAGAACCAGAGCCCGGTCCAGGCGATGACCACGACCGCGGCGATGATGAAGGGAATGTAGAGACCCCAGCGTCCGGGTTTGCGGTCATGCACGGGATCGGGCACACGATAAGCAGGCGGGGCGGAGTTGTCGCGGCGGGCCATGTCGATTGAGCGTTGGGTCTTCGGTTACGGGTCGCTGATGTGGCGTCCGGGGTTCGAATATGTCGAGCGCCAGGCGGCCACCCTACACGGGCGGCGGCGCGCCTTCTGCATCTATTCGGTGCACCATCGCGGGACCTACCAGCGTCCAGGGCTGGTGCTGGGCCTGGCGCCGGGCGGGGCGGTGCGCGGGGCGGCCTATCGAGTGGCCGAGGAGGCCTGGCCCGAGGTCTACACCTATCTGCGCGAGCGCGAGCAGCCGACCGAGACCTATGTCGAGGCGACGGCCAACATCCGCCTAGCGGACGGTCGGCGGGTGGAGACCCTGGTGTTCGTGTCCGACGTACGCCATCCCCAGTGGGCCGGCGCGCTAAGCCTGGAGCGCCAGGCCGAGCTGATCGCCGGGGCGACCGGGCTTTCGGGCCGCAATGTGGACTATCTGCGCGACCTGGTGACCCACCTCTGCGAGCGCGGCGTGCACGACGCGGTGATGGAAAAGCTGCTGGGCATGGTCGAGGCGCGGGAGCTCGCTGCGGGGTAGGATGGATCCTACCCCTACGTCGCTACAGCGGGAGCAGCTTGGCCGAGGCGGTTTCGATCCGGTCTTCCAGGGTGCGCATAAAGTCGGCGCGCTTGAGGCCGGGCTGAATGGGTTCGAGGTATTCGAAGACGATGGTCCCGGGGCGGCGCAGGAAGCCGTGGCGGGGCCAGTGGACGCCGGAGTTGGTCGCCACTGGATGCACCGGAACGTCGATCTGGCGATAGAGGGCGGCGATGCCGGGCTTGTAGTCGGCCGGCGCTCCGGGCGCGGTCCGGGTGCCTTCCGGGAAGATCATCACCTGGCGGTTCTGGGCGAAGCGCTCCTGGCTGTCGCGGACCAGCTTGCGCAGGGCGGTGGAGTGGCCTTCACGGTCGACGACGATCATCCGGGCCTTGATCGCGTACCAACTGAAGAACGGGATCCACATCAGCTCCTTCTTCATCACGAAGCAGGCGTCGGGCAGCCAGGCGAGCTGGGCGAAGACGTCGAACATGCACTGATGCTTGGGCGCCAGCACCGAGGCGCCCTGGGGAATGTGCTGCTTGCCGCGGACCTCGACCTTGATGTCGCAGACAACCCTCAGCAGCCAGATGATGCCCTTGGCCCAGCCACTCATCATCGCCGAGGTCCAGCGCCGTGGGCCAGGCAGGATGATCGGCGCGCAGCCGACCGCGACGATGGCGGACCACAGGTAGAAGAGGACCACGAAAACCAGGGAGCGAACGGCGATCAAAGGGGGCGGCCTTTCGTGGGCTCTTGGGTCTCGGCGTCGGCGCGGGGGCCCAGCGACAGCAGCGCTTCCCGACCGAGGATGGCGAGATACTTGGAATACTCCGTCACCATCAAGCGGGCGCCGCCGCTGGTGCGCCACCAGCGCTCGGCGCGCATGACCGAAGTGGCGACCGGGTAGGCGGTCAGCCGCTTGTCCGGCATGGCGCCGCGGAGTTCCAGCATGGCGCGGGGCATGTGGTAGTCGGCGGTGACGATGATCAGGCTGTCGAACCGCATGGCGCGGGCCCACTCCTGGGTCTCGCGGGCGTTGCCGACGGTGTTGGCGGCGTCGAAGCCGAGGTCGACGCAGCAGTCGTAGAGCCGCCGGACCGCGCGACTGACGACCCGGATGTCCTCGCGCGAGGCCTCGCGATTGACGCCGGAGACCAGCATCCGCCTGGCCTTGCCGTCCTCCAGCAGGCTCATGGCCGCGCCGATGCGCTCGTTCGACCCGGCGCCGGTGAGGGCGACCACTCCATCGGCGCCGGCGGGCTCGGGCGCAGGCGTCGAGCGCTCGACCCGTTCGGCGAAGGCCAGCAGGCCGGCGGCCCAGATCGCGGCGGCGACGATGAGCGCGACGAGACCCTTCACGAGAAATCCCGGATCAGGGCCTGGGCGGTGAAGCGGGCGGCGACGGCGGCGACCGCCGCAGCGGCCAGCGGCGCGGGCAGCACGAACAGGAGATCGCTCCAGGCGATCGGCAGCACCGGCGTCAAACCTTCTCCTCCGCCCGCGATGCGCAGGCCAGCGCCCATGATCGCCGCAGCGGCGGCGCCGAACAAGCCGGCGACGGCGGCCATCCGCGCAAAGCGCAACTGGAAGAGACGGGCGATGAAGCGGTCCTCGGCGCCCGAGAGGTGCAGGACCTCGACCACCTCCCGACGCGCCGCGAGGCCGGCGCGGGTGGCGAAGGCGACCACGGAGGCGGCGGCTATGGCGATGAGGCCGAAGATGGCCAGGCCCGCCCATCGGGTGGTCTGGGCGGCCTTCTGGATGTCGCCCATCCAGGCGGAGTGGTCGTCCACCACGGCGTCGATCCCTTGCGCCTTCAGCGCGCGGTCGAGGGCCTGGGCGCCGGCGGGCGCCGTCCGGTCGAGCTGCACGGCCACCAGGCGGGGAACCGGCAGGTCCGAAAGGTCGGCGTCGCCCAGCCAGGGGGCGATGAGCGCCTCGGCCTTCTCCTTTTCGAGGGCGCGGGCCTCGGCGACGCCGGCCACTCCGGCAAGGGTCTCGGCGGCGCGGGCGGCGGCCCCGTCGGGGGTCTCGTTGGCCTTGGGACGGACGATCACGGTCGCCTGGCCATGGAGCTGGTCGGTCCAGTTGTCGGCGGCTCGGTTGGCGGCCAGCAGGCCAAGCAGGGTCAGGCAGGCCAGGAAGCAAAGCACGGCGACCACGAAGGTCAGAGAACCGTCGCGGGCGTCCGCCTCGGGCAGGAAGGGCGCAGGCCGCCAGCGCGCGACGTCGAAATCGTTCACGATCGCGCCGCCACCGGAGTCAGCCGGCCTTTCTCCAAGTGCAGCGAGGGCATGCCCGATCGGGCCACCAGCTCCTGGTCGTGGGTGGCGAAGACGACGGTGGCGCCCAGGCGGTTGAGCTCGACGAAGAGCTTCAGGATGCGCACCGCCATCTCGGGATCGACGTTGCCGGTGGGCTCGTCGGCCAGCAGAATCTCCGGGCGATTGACTACGGCGCGGGCGATGGCCAGGCGCTGCTTCTCGCCGCCGGAGAGGGTGGCGGGCATTACGTGCATCCGGTTGCGCAGGCCGACCCAGGCCAGCAGCTCGGCCACGTCGTTGCGATAGCTGTCGGGCTTGCGGCCCTCGATGCGCAAGGGCAGGGCGGTGTTGTCGAAGACCGAGAGATGCTCAAGGAGCTTGAACTCCTGATAGACCACGCCGATCCTTCGTCGCAGGAACGGCAGCTCGGACCGCGGCAGCGTCGCGACGTCCTGGCCGAAGAGGTGCAGCAACCCCTTGGACGGGCGAGCCGCAAGGAACAGGAGCTTGAGCAGCGAGGTCTTGCCTGCACCCGATGCGCCGGTCACGAAGTGGAAGGACCCCGGCGCTAGAGAGAAGGTGAGGTCTTTCAAGGTTTCGGGGGCGCGACCATAACGCATCGACACATCATCGAAGCGGACAACGGCAGGATCGGCGTCGTAGGCGCCTGTGGCGTTCAGGTTTCTGGACATGGGGGCCGAAATCGGCGACCTCGGTGGAGGTTGCTGGAGCGTCCGATTCGGCCGTCATGATACTGACCTGTCCAGAGTGCGCCACCAGCTATTTCGTGGACGATTCCAAGATTCCGCCTGGCGGACGCGCGGTCAAATGCGCGAACTGCGGCGCGCGCTGGACGGCCGTGCCGGAAGGCGCCGCCGAACCGGAGCCGGAACCCGTCGTTCTGGAGCCTGCGATCGCCGAACCCGAACCCGAGGCTGCGCTCGGCGGTTTGAGCGCCGATGACCTGCCCAGGGCGTTCCGCGCGCGCAAGGACACCGAGCGCAAGGTGCGCGAGGCGACGGCGACGGGAGTGGTCTGGGCCGGTATGGCGGCAGCCCTGGTGCTGTTGATCGCGCTCGCCATGATCTTCCGGGTGGACGTCGTGAAGCTGTGGCCGCGGACGGCCAGCGCCTACGCCGGGGTCGGCTTGCCAGTGAACAGCCTGGGCCTGGTGATCGAGGGCGTGCGGTTCGAGCCGTCGCTGCAGGAGGGCCATGCGGCGCTGTCGGTGTCGGGCATGATCCGCAACATCGAGAACGAGCCGATCGTCACACCGCCGCTGCGCATCAGCCTGTTGGACGAGAAGGGCGAGCCGATCGCCACCAAGATCGCGCGACCGGCGGACGCCCGTATCCCGCCGGGCGAGACCCGGCACTTCGCCATCGCCCTGCTGGACCCGCCGGTACGGGCCAAGGAACTCGAGGTCGCCTTCGCGCCGAAGGAAACCGTGACGGTGGCCGTCAAGCAGGCCGATCCTGCGCCCCGGGCGCCGGCTCCCGAACTCCGCGCCGCCGCCGGGCCGCCGCCCGTCGACGCCCAGCCGCTGCCGCCGGACAGCCCGGACGCCCTCCCTGCCCATGACTGATCCCCACGTTCCGCCCGTCGTCCTGCTCACCGAAGAGGAGGTGGCCCGCCGGGTCGAGGACCTGGCCCGCCAGATCGCGCCGGTGATCGACGACGACACGGTGGCGGTCTGCCTGCTGACGGGCGGCTTGTGGTTCGCCTCCGACCTGACGCGGGCCCTGGCGCGGCAGGGCCGCCACGTGCGGTTCGACGCCCTGTGGCTGGCGTCTTATGGCGACGAGCGGGCGAGCCTTGGGCGGTGCGAGGTGCGCGCCGACCTGCAGCGGCCGCTGGCCGGTCGCACGGCCCTGGTCATCGACGACGTGATCGACACCGGCCTCTCGCTCTCCGAGGCCCATCGGCTGGTGCGCGACGCCGGGGCCAGCCGCGCCCTGACCGCGGTGTTCGCCAGCAAGCCCTGGCCGACCAAGCGAGCCATCGTCCCCGACTTCGTGGCCTGGGAGGCGCCGGCGAGGTACCTGGTCGGCTATGGGATGGACTCGGCCGGCGCGTTGCGCGGGCTGCCCTATATCGGCGCGCTGGATTAGAGCCAGGGCGCGGGGCGTTCGCGCTCCATCATCTCTTCGTAGGTCGGGCGCGGGCGCACCACGGCGTATTGGTCGCCCTTGACCAGGACTTCGGGGACCAGGAGCCGGCTGTTGTACTCGCTGGCCATCACCGCCCCGTAGGCGCCGGCGCTGAGGAAGGCGACGAGATCGCCCGACTCCAGCGGCGGCAGGGCGCGCTCGCGGGTGAAGGTGTCGCCGGTCTCGCAGATCGGGCCGACGACGTCATAGACCACCGGCTCGCCGGCCCGCGGCTTCACGGGGGCGATCTCGTGGTAGGCGTCGTACATGGCCGGCCGGATCAGGTCGTTCATGGCCGCGTCGAGCACCGCGAACTTGCGCCCCTCGGGCCGCTCGTGGATGTGCAGCACCCGAGCCAGCAATACGCCGGCGTTGGCCGCGATCATCCGCCCGGGCTCGAAGGCGTAGGCGATGTCGAGGCCGTCCATGGTCTTGGCGATCATCCGGGCGTAGTCGGCCGGGGAGGGCGGTTCGGGCTGGTTGAAATAGGGCACGCCCAGGCCGCCGCCGAGGTCGAGCCGCTGGACCGACAGCCCTTCGCCGCGCAGGCGCTCCACCAGGCCACGCATCTTGGCGAAGGCCTGCGCCATGGGCTCCAGGTCGCTGATCTGGCTGCCGATGTGGCAGGTGACGCCCACCGGGTTGAGGCCGGCGTCGTTGGAGGCGTTGGCGTAGAGCCGCTCGGCCTCCGAGAAGGAGACGCCGAACTTGTTGTCGGCCTTGCCGGTGGAGATCTTGGCGTGGCCGCCGGCCGAGATGTCGGGATTGACCCGGATGGCGATGGTCGCGCGCAGTCCCAGAGAGCGGGCGACCTGGCTGGCCAGCCGCATTTCCGGTTCGGACTCCACGTTGATCTCGGAAACGCCCGCCTTCAGCGCAAAGGCCAGTTCGTCGGCGGTCTTTCCGACGCCTGAGAAGACGATTTTTTCGGGGGGCACGCCGGCGGCCAGGGCGCGACGGATCTCGCCCTCGGACACGGTGTCGGCGCCTGCGCCCATCCGGGCGAGGGTCTTGAGCACCGCCAGGTTGGAGTTGGCCTTCACGGCGAAGGCGATCAGCGGGTCGCCGCCGTGCTCGCCCTTCAGGTCCTCGGCCACAAGGGCGTCGCGAAGGACCTGGAAATGGCGCTCGAGCGTGGCGCTCGAATAGACATAGACCGGCGTGCCGACTGCGGCGGCGATGTCGGCCAGGGACACGCCTTCACAGAAGAGCTCGCCCCCCTTGAGCTCGAAATGATTCATCGTGGGTTTGCGTACGGGTCCGGCAGGGCGCCGCGCGGGGCGACGGCGGTGGGATTGGGGGCGCTGTCGATCGGCAGGGTGCGCGGAGGCGCAGGGCGATCGTCGCGGTTGCGGGGATCGACGGTGCGGACCGTGCGGGCCGGGTTGGCGCCGGCGTCGGCGCCCGAGCCCTTGCCCGCTATGGGGCCGGGGCGTTCGAGCTGGCCCAGCTTGCCGCATCCGGCGAGCGCGGTCGCGCTGATCGCCAGGATCACCGCGAGGGGACGAAGGGTCATTGCAGCTTCTCCTTCCAGCGCGCGATCTGGATGCGGACTTGCTCCGGCGAGGTTCCGCCGTAGCTCTTGCGGCTGGCGGCCGACGCTTCCGGCGTCAGCACGTCGAACACCGCCGCGGTGATGCGCGGTTCAATGGCTTGCAGTTCGGCGAGCGGCAGGCCCGGAAGGTCGCAGCCCAGGCTCTCGGCCTTCTTCACCGCGGCGCCCGTGACATGGTGGGCGTCGCGGAAGGGCATGTCCAGGGTGCGCACGAGCCAGTCGGCCAGGTCGGTGGCGGTCGAGAAGCCGGCCCCGGCCGCGGCGGCCATGCGCTCGGGAACCGGCTCCAGGTCGGCGACCATGCCGGCCATGGCCGCCAGCGAGAGCTCCAGCGCGTCGAAGGCTTCGAAGGTCGGGACCTTGTCCTCCTGCATGTCCTTCGAATAAGTCAGCGGCAGGCCCTTCATGACCACGGTCAGTTGGGTGAGCGAGCCGAGGATGCGCCCCACCTTGGCGCGGATGAGTTCGGCCGCGTCGGGGTTCTTCTTCTGCGGCATGATCGACGAGCCGGTGGTGAAGGCGTCCGACAGCTTCACGAAGCCGAACTGCGGCGTCATCCAGATCACGATCTCTTCGGCCAGGCGCGACAGGTGGGTCGCGCAGATGGAGGCCGCCGAGAGGCTCTCCAGCGCGAAGTCGCGGTCGGCGACGCTGTCCAGCGAGTTGGCGGTCGGGACGGCGAAGCCGAGGGCCTGCGCCGTCGCATGGCGATCGATTGGGAAGGGCGAGCCGGCCAGGGCCGCAGCGCCCAGCGGGCACTCGTTCATGCGCGCGCGGGCGTCGGAAAAGCGGGAAGCGTCGCGGCCGAACATCTCCACATAGGCCATCAGGTGGTGACCGAAGGTCACCGGCTGGGCGGGCTGCAGGTGGGTGAAGCCCGGCATCAGGGTGGCGGCGTGCGGCTCGGCCTTGGCCACCAACGCGCGCTGCAGGTTCTGGATCTGGACGACGGTGCGGTCGCAGGCGTCGCGGACCCAGAGGCGGAAGTCGAGGGCCACCTGGTCGTTGCGCGAGCGGGCGGTGTGCAGGCGGCCGGCGGCGGGCCCGATCAGCTCGCGCAGCCGGGCCTCGACGTTCATGTGGATATCTTCGTATTCGTCGCGGAACGGGAAGGTCCCGGCGGCGATCTCGGCCTCGATGGCGGCGAGCCCGCCCTGGATGGCGGCCTCATCCTCGCTTGTAATGACGCCTTGCTTGAGCAACATCGCCGCGTGCGCGCGGGATCCGGCGAGGTCTTGCGCCGCCAGCCGCTTGTCGAAGCCGATGGAGACGTTGATCGCCTGCATCAGCTCGGCCGGCTTGGACGAAAACCGCCCGCCCCACATGGCCTGGCCGCCCGCTTGGGAGCCTTGCGTCGAACCGGCGGGAGCAGTCGAGGAAGAGTGCGTCATATGACCGAGAAGTCTGGTGAGAAGGCCGCGGGCGAACCCAAGGCTTCCCGCTTGAAATTGGGGCTATGGGGCGTCGCCGTGGTCGGCGTCGCGGCCGTTCTGTACATCATCGTCCAGGCTTCCATAAACCCCCAGCGCGCCGATGACCTGAAGTCGTTCGCCAAGGGCGACATGGCGAAGTTCGAAATCCCGGCGGAGGCCGCGGTCGCCCCGGTGACGAGCTTCCAGAACGCCAGTGGCGCGACGGCCCGGATCGCCGACTTCAAGGGCAAGGTGACGGTGGTGAACCTCTGGGCCACCTGGTGCGCGCCCTGCGTGATCGAGATGCCGACCCTGGCCAAGCTGGCCGCCAGCTATCAGGGCAAGCCGGTCGAGGTGGTGGCGGTCAGCGTGGATCGTCCGCAGGACGCCGAAAAGGCTCGCGCCTTCATCGCCAAGCATGCGCCGCTGGCCTTCTATCACGACCCGAAAATGGCGCTGCCCTTCGCCTTCAAGCCGGTGGCCTCGGGCATGCCCACCACAATCATCTATGGCGCGGACGGGATCGAACGCGGTCGCCTGGCGGGGGGCGCAGACTGGTCCAGCGCCGAAGCCAAGGCCCTGATCGACGCGGTTCTGGCGGAAAGTTGAACCTTGTTCTTGGTTGACCGTCTTGATTGGCCGTGTCCAAAATTTCGACCGCAATCTTGAACTTGGGCCTGCCGTCGTTCTTTTCCCCGCGCCTCGCGGACCGAACAGCCTTCCCAGATGACTGAGATTGTTTCGGGGCGCCCGCCCCTGTTTGGATGCTGTCAGGGAGACTAAGCGTCATGGCCACCGGGACGGTCAAATGGTTCAACGGCACCAAGGGCTATGGCTTCATCCAGCCCGACAACGGGGGCAAGGACGTCTTCGTCCATATCTCTGCGGTCGAGCGCGCAGGCCTTCGTGGCCTGAACGAAGGGCAGAAGCTGGAGTTTCAGGAGCGTGAGGAGCGGGGCAAGGTCGCCGCCGTCGATCTCAAGCCGCTCTGAGCCGAGCCAACGGAAAAGTCAGGGGGCGCTGGGTGACCGGCGCCCCTTCTTTCTTACTTACGCGACTTCCTTGTGCCTGGCTTTGTGGCCAGCTTCGGGGTCGGTCATGACGCGCAGGAGATTGACCAGGGATGACCTGGCCTCCTGCGGCAATCGCTCGAACGCATTGAGCAGTTCCAGCGCGCCGGGCGTGCGCATCCGGCTGAGCAAGTCGACGTCTCCATCGCCCGCAGGGGTGTCCAGGACGTCCATCAGGTCCACAACGCGGCAGCGCAGGGCCCGGGCGATCTGAACGAGCCGGGAGAACGAAATCCGATTGGCTCCGTTTTCGTACTTCTGGATCTGCTGGAAGCTCACGCCGCATTGCTCGGCCAGGGCCTCTTGGGACATGCCTATGGTTCGACGCCGGATCCGGACGGCGGCGCCAAGTGCGACGTCCATGGGATCGGGTGTCTTGTTTGAAGGTTCAGCAGACATAGCGGGTCTCCTCACCCAAGTCGTCCGCCAGCGGAGTATTGGCTCCGAGGTTCGCTTTGGATTCGAGGAAGTTAAGGCCCTATTTTCTTCTTTGGAAAGAGTGGTGTGGCCTTTGTCGATCGCCATAGACGAGCGTGTTCAGCGAACGTGTTTCGCCGATAGCGAGTAGTGACGACACTCAAGTCCTTCGGTTGGAATATTCCTAGGCGGGAGCGTCATTCTCTAAAAGCTTTCGCCACCTCCGTGGCTGAAATGAGGATTTTACGCATGCCGCGTCGATTGACGCCAAGGTTGTAGTCTCGGCTTACTTTGAGGAAGCTTGGCTATATGGCGCGCGCTGGCGAGCCGGTCGGCGGCGGTTTACCCGGTCGCGAAAATCCACATACTGATCCAGTGCCCGTGTATCGCTTGAAAACCATCGCCATAGTCCTGAGCGCCTCCGCAGCGGCGGCAGGCTGCGCCTCCGGAAGGGTCGATCTGGCCGAACGCGGGGTTCGGCCCGCCCTGACTGCAGGCTCGATGCGGATGACGACGCCGGCGGCGGCGGGCGCCGATCCGCTGATCCAGGATCTGGCGCGGGCGGGACTGATCGCGGAGGGCGAGGGCGCGGCCTATGTGGCCGACATCGGCTACAGCGTGCGTCCGCTCAAGGTCGGCGCCTATTCGGGACCGCCGCCGGCCGCCGAGGCGGGGCAGGCGGGCTGGATCGCGCCGCCCGACGAATGGAAGATCTGGCGGCCGCGCCAGCGAGCGATCTGCACCCTCTCCCTGCACATCGCCGACGCTTCGAACCCGCAGGCGGACTATGAAGTGCGGGCGAGCCGCCTTGGCCGTGGGCAGGACTGCGGCGGTGTCAGCGAACTGGCCTCCGCCGTCGGCGAGCGCATCGTCTCACCGTGAGCTGCTGAGCGGCAGGCTGATCTCGAAAGTCGTTCCGCGTCCGGGGGCGCTGACGCAGGTGATCGCGCCGCGGTGCCGGTGGATCACGGTCTGGACGAAGGAAAGACCGAGGCCGACCCCGTCGATCCGGTCGCCGCCCGCCCGCTGGAAGCGCTTGAAAAGGCTGGCCACCTGCTGGGGCTCCATGCCGCGTCCGTGGTCGCTGATGGCGCAGGTGACGGCCTCGTCGCTGGCCTTCAGCCGGCATTCGACCTTGGAACCGCCGGGCGAATACTTGATGGCGTTGTCGAGCAGGTTGATGAACGCCCGCGTCAGCAGCGTCCGGTCGGCGTCGACCAGGAGCTCGTCCTCCGCGCCGAGGATCGCGACCTCGATGCCGCGAGCCGATGACTGCGGCCAGAGATCGTCCGCCGCATCCAGCAGGATGTCGCTCAGGTTCTCGGGCTCCAGCGTGTAGCTGTCGGTCTCGGCGCGGGCCAGATTTACGAAGTTGTCGGCCAGGGAAAGGGTCCGGCGCGCATAGCCCCCGATCCGCTCGGCGACGCCCGGCGGGAGACCGTTCGAGCCGGGTCCGCCCAGCAAGGTCAGGATGGAGATCTGGGGCGAGCGCATGTCGTGGGTGAGGAGTTGCAGGATGTGCTCGCGCTGCCGACCCGCCGCCCTCAGGGCGGTGATGTCGGTGAAGCGGACGATCCAGCCCACCGGCTCTCCGTCAGTGTGGGTCAGCGCCGTACGCCGGACGTGCATTTCACGGTCGTCCGACAGGGTGAGTTCGCGCTCCTCCACCTGGGTTTCGGCCTCGGTGCATGCCGCGTCGGGCGCGACCCTGGCGATCAGGTCCGCAACGGTCACCTGGCCGCTTACTGGCCCGAAGAGGGCCTCGGCCTCCCGGTTGGCGATCAGCACCTGGCCATCCAGCGAGGCGACGAGGGTGGCGTCCGGCAGGCCCTGCAGGGCGTCCAGCACGAGCCGCCGCAGGTTGCGCGCGCGCAGGATCGCCCGATGCAGCAGCGTCATGCGGCGGTCGACGACGTCGGTCAGCGCCGTTCCGCTGGGTTCGGACAGGGCCGAAAGCAGGTCGGGCTCCTGGGCGAAGTCCCTCAGCTCACGCATCATGTAGGCGTTGGTCGCCTCCAGCCGCCGCCAGCTCCAGAGCGGATAGGCGAGCAACAGACCCGCCAGGGCCGGCGTGGGCGGCGCCCAGATGCGGCCGAAGATCAGCAGCGCTGCGCAGGCCGCGAGCGCCAAGGCGATGAGAGCGCCGCCCAGCAGCAGGTTGGCCCTCGGGCGCAGGTAGAGGAACCCCGCCAGGGCCAGGGCCAGGGGAAGCAGCGAAGCGGCGGCGGCCGTGGCCGGGCCGATCGGTCGAATGGCGTGCCCGCCGATGAGCGTGTCGAGCAGGTTAGCCTGCAACTCGATGCCCGACATGATCTCCGTGTGATTGGAGAGCGGGGTCGCGTAACGGTCGCCGAGGCCGTCCGCGGTCGCGCCGACCAGCACCAGCTTGCCGCGCAGGAACTCCGCCGGCGTGGCGCCGCGCATCGCATCGACGAACGATATGGTGCGGAAATGCCCGGGTGGGCCGGCGAATGAGATCATCACCGGGTCCTGGCGCACAAGCGGCCGCCGCTGCTCGGGCGGCAAGGGCGTTGCGCGGGAGGGCGCCGGCCGTCCCTCGGCGGCGCCCTGCATGAGGGCCATGAGGTGCGGCCAGGCCAAGGCGCCGTCGCGTTCGGCCAGATAGGCGCGGCGAACCACGCCGTCCTGGTCGAAGTGCACATTGACCTGCCCGAGGCCGGCGGCGGAGGAGGCGAGGGGTTCGATCGGCGGCAGCAGGTCGTAGGCGGCGCCGTCGGCGCCGGGGGTTTCGAAGGTGATCGGCAGGAAGGTGGGCGCCCCCCGCAGGGCTTGCGCCAACTCGGCGTCGTCCCGCGCCGCCTCGGGCAGGAGCACGTCGTAGGCGATCGCGCGCGGCGAGGCTTCGGCGAGACCGCGCAGCAGGGCGGCGTGGGCGCTGCGCGGCCACGGCCAGCGGCCGATTTCGGCGATGCTGCGATTGTCGATCGCGACAATGACGATGTCGTCGTCGGGCGCTCGGACGTTCAGGGCCGACAGCGCGTCGAAAACCACATTGTCCGCCCGTCGCGTGGCGTGGCTGAGCGACAGTCCCACGACCAGCGCAGCAGTGAGCGCGGCCACAAGCAGCCATTCCAGGAGCACCCGTCGCCGGACCGGCGCCCCGTCCCCGTCGTCTATGGCCAGCGGCGGCTTCAATGGCCGATTTCGAACCGCTCGGGCGAGGACCACTTCTCGACATAGCTTCCGCGCGCATAGGTCCGCGACATCACGCGCCAATGGTAAACGCCCGCCGGAAGGTCGGTGACGGTGAGCTCTTGCATGGTCAAGCCGCCTTCGTCGACAACGGGGGTCTCTTCGCCGTTGCGGACGAGTTGCAGCCGATAGGTCCGCTGGCCATCGCCGCCCGCCTTCCAGCGGAACTTATAGCGGCGGAGGTTCCCTTCCCGGCTCGCGGCGGGCTGGCCGAGTTCGAGCGTGTTCAGGCGGCGCTCGAAGGCGTAGGTGGCCGGCATGCCGATCAGGCCGCTCGGGTCTATCGACGCCAGGCGCAGGAAATAGACGCCATCGGGCAGCGCGCCGAAACCGACTTCGGGACCGCTGGCCGTGGTGTCCTCCAGGACGTCGACAAATCCTGCGTCGGTGGCGAGGCGGACCTGATAGCTCCCGGACGTCTCGCTTCCCTCGACAGCGAAGGCGACGGTCGTCTCATCCTGCACCTTTCCGGCGGCAGGAACCTTCGGCGGCGGCGGGAGGGGAAGTGGGCCGTTCACGCCGGCCGCGCCGCTGAGCGCGCCTTGCGCAGCGGGGATCGAGGCGGACTGGGCGCCTTGGCTGACCATGACCAGCCCTTCGATGACCTCGGTGCCCGACCTGCCGGCGGCTTCGTCGTAGCTGACGCCGAACTCGGTGCCGCGCACGGCCGAGACCGACATCGGGGTGCGAACCGTATAGCTGTCCTCCTGGTTGCGGAGAGGAACCACCTCCGACTCCAGGCGTCCGCGCTGGACTTCGAGTTCACGGCGCACGACGCCGGTCATCTCCACCTCCTGCATGCGGCCGAGGCGGATACGGCTCTGGGAGGGGATCGAGAGCTGGCTTCCGTCGGGAAGGTCCAGTCGCAGGAAGGCGTTGGCCCCGGTGGCGATCACCGCGCCTTCGGTGATCATGGCGCCGCGGGTCAGCGGCACGGTGCGGCCGCCGACGGTCGCGGTGACCTGGCCCTTGAAGCCGGCCACGCGAGCCTCGACCTGGCGCAGGCGCAGCAGCCGCGTCGGCACCTTCAGCACCGCGCCGGCCTGCAGGCGGCGCGGATCGCGCACGCCGTTCAGACGCGCGACGATGCGATAGTCGCGGTCGCTGACGAAGTAGCGTCGGCCAAGCTCGTAGAGCGTGTCGCCTTTTTGCACGACATAGGTCTCGGTCGGCTCGGCCGCCCGGCTCGCCAGAGGCGTCAGGAGGCAGAGGGTCGCGCCGAGGCCCGCCGCCGCCAGACCTCTCATGGCTGCTCCTCGTCGGTCCAGCCGTCGGTCAACTGCTCAAGCCGGTAGCCGTAGCTGTAGACGGGAGTCAGGCGGAATCCATTTTGCGGGCGGAGCTGCAGCTTGGTCCGGATCCGCGAGATGTGCATGTCGAGGGTGCGCGTCGGAAGGTCGGGGTTGCGGCCCCAGATCGCCTCGAGGATATGCCCTCGCGAAAGCGCCCGATGCAGGTTGCGGAACAAGAGCAGGGCCAGGCCGAACTCCTTGGCCGTCAGCGGGACCAGTTCGCCCCGCACGGTGGCCTGCTCGGCGGGAAGGTTGAAGACGTAGTCGCCATAGGTCTCCAGGCCGCCGACGCCGCGGTCGGGATAGGTCCGTCGCAACAGGGCGTTGATCCGCGCCAGCAGCACGCCGCCCATCACGGGCTTGACCACATAGTCGTCGGCGCCGGCGTTCAGGCCGTTGATGACATCGGACTCGCTCGACCGGCTGGTGAGCAAGAGAATCGGCGGAGCCGGCGTGAGGTTCTTCTGCGCCCAGTCGATGACTTCCAGGCCGCTCATGTCCGGAACGTTCCAGTCGAGGACCAGGAGATCGAAGGTCTCGCGCCGCAAGGCGTTGATCAGCGGCGCCGCCAGATGAAAGCACTGGCTGGAGTGGCCTCCGGCCACCAGCACTCGAGCCACCGCCTCGCGCTGCGCGTCGTCATCGTCCAACGCCGCAATTCTCATTCGCTTACCCGATCGAAACGATGGCCCGGAGCCCGGCGCCCAATGGAACATCTAAGCATCACTACAACTCGGTTGCTCGGGGAGGTGGTAAACAAGGGTAACGGCGGCGATTGTTTACATGGCGTCGATTGAATTCCGCGTTACCGGAGTGGGCGTGCGAGTTCTCCTTCCCCCCTCGCGACGCCCCAATCCGCTCGCAACATCCCGATCGCGTATGCTTGTCCGTCAGCATCGGACCCGCCGGGCGTGCGCCAGGTGAGTTCGACGATGATGACCTATCCGATTGAAGACCGCCTCGCCTATTGGCTGGGCAGGCTCAGCGAAGGCCTGCAGCGTCTGAACCAGGCGCTGCTGGGGGCGGGCGCCTCTCCCGGCAGCTTCGCCCTCCTGCTTTCCGAGCCCGGCTTCGAAGCGAGCCCGCTGGCCCAGGACGTGAGGGCCGCCTCGGCGGCCATGCGCCGGTTCGCCGACCTGGTGTTCGAGGATGGCGTTCCGGACCATGGCGAGGGCGCGCCGGTCTGGGAGGACATGATGGCTTCGCTGAAACTGTTGCTGTCGGCCTGCGCGATGGAGAGCGAGCTGTGGCTGGCGGCCGATGAGCCGGGCGACGCCGACCCGGGGCTCCTGGGCGAGCTCCGTGCGACGGTCCATGCGATCGAGACGCTTTGCCGTCAGTTAGAGCGCGTCCACTAGGCCGGAAGCACCGGCGGCAGGCGGTATTGGCCTTCCAGCAGGCTGGCTTGCGGGAGGTAGGCGCGCATGAACAGCGCGAACGGGCCGGCCGGCGAGGGCAGCCAGTTGCTTTCGCGCTCGGAGCCGGGGCTGTCCGCGCCGATCCAGATGTCGAGCGAGCCATCGGGATTGTAGGCCAGGCCAAGCGTCCGGTCGCCGATCGCGTAACGATTGAGCGGATTGTCGGCGAAGAAGAACTGCCCGTCCGGCGTGGCCTCGTAGAGGCTGAGGGACCAGAAGCTGTCGACTGGCGGCAGGCGGTCGCTGGGGAAATGCAGCCGCCAGGGGCGAGTCCCGTCATAGGTCCCGCCGGTTTCGCCTTGGCCGCGCATGTACATCGCCTCGACCGGCGGGAGCGCGGCCAGGCCCGCCAGCGCCACGGCGGCGCGATAGGCGTAGCTCTGGCCGAAGTCGCCAAGGTCGGCGCGTGGATAGGACCAGCCATCTTCCCAGCCGGCGCCGCCCAGGCCGCGGCTGCGGATCAGAGACCTCGCCTGCTGGACGCCCGCTTCGATGGCCGCGGCCTCCTCGCTGCTGAATGCGCCCGGATCGAAGCCGCCCCGGCCCAGTCCCAGGGGCGCGATGCGGCGGATGAGGCCAAGGTCGGTGACCGGCGGCGGGTTCGCCGCCATCAGCGCGTCGACGCTGGCGAAATACTCGTTCCAGGGGGCGGCGCGGCCGGCGTGGCGGGCCGGGGAGGGTGCGGCGGGTCCTTGCATGGATATGCCGGCCTGCACCGAGCGCGCGGCCTCCAGGTCGAAGGGGCCGTCCACGAGGATGCGGGCGAGCGCCCAGACATGGTCGGTGGGCGAGCGGATCACGTTGTCGCCCTCGGCGGCGTCCCTGGGACCGACGAGCCGAAAGGTTCCGCCGTCCGGCCCGGTGGTGCGCGACCCGAGCAGGGCGAAGTTGTTGGTGTAGGCGTCCATCAGGGCCAGCGACAGGTAGCGGTCGCCCGAGGCGGGCAGGACGATCGTCACCGGCCCGGCGCTGAGGTCGATCTGGCCGCTGGAATAGAGGGTGTCGTTGTTCGGGGTAGTGACGGTGCGGGCGCGGTGGTCCGCCAGGTTGCGCATATGCGCGAAGACGTTGACCTGGCCGCCGAGCGCGCTTCCGCGCGACCGGGTGGTGGCGACCTCGATCAGCGGCAGGCCGTAGAGCCAGGCCTCGGAAGCTGCTGTGCTGAGCGCCTGCAGGTGGTCAGTATCCAGTTCGCAGGTCATCGTCGCCTCCCTCGCAATGGCCGACATGGCCTGATGACAAAGCTTGCGGGAGGGTTCAAGCTCCGGTGAGTACAGGTCCGGGAACCTGGGGCGGCAATCCGCGGTTGAGTTTTCAGAATGAGGCTCGAAACCGAAGATCGTGAACGGCTGATCAGGGCGCTGCAATCGGGCGGTCTGCAGGTCGTGACCTATCGCCATCGGCAGGAGGTCGAGGGCGCGGTGGCCGAGTGCCGCCACCTCGAATGTCTCTGCATCTATGGCTATCTGCGCCTGGCGCGGGTCACGGGCCACAGGGAGGACCCGAACGGCGAACGCACCTTCTGGTTCTCGCTGACCGAGAAAGGCAAGCGCTCGGCGCACCGCTAAGGGCTCTGCAGGGCGCAGAGCCTGGGGACGCCCGCATGAGGCGCCCCCAGGACCTTGCCGTCAGGCGACCAGCCAGTCGCCCGTGAGGCTGGAGAGCTGGACGCCAATCAGCACCACCTGACCCTCCGACCAGTCGATGACCGTGTCGGCGCCTTGCTGGCTGACGGTGTGCGAGGCGCCCGCATCGAGGAAGATGCGATCGCCCTGCGCCAGGCTGAAGTCGACGATGACGTCGCGCCCGCCGCCGTGCATCTGGAACTCGTCGGCGCCGGCGCCGCCGCTGACGGTGTCGTTCCCGAAATCACCCAGGACGATGTCGTCGCCTTCGCCGCCGTAGATCAGGTCCGCGCCCTGGCCGCCGTGAACGGTGTCGTTTCCGACGCCGCCGTCGAGGGCGTCATCCCCGCCGTTGCCGTTCAGGAAGTCGGCGCCGGCCTCGCCGCTTACGGTGTCGCCGGCGTCGCCGGTGTCGGGACTGGCCCCTTGTCCGCCCCACAGCACGTCGTCGCCGTCTCCGCCGTTGACCACGTCACGGCCCAGGTCGCCGAAGACCTGGTCGTTCCCCTTGTCCCCGAGCACCCGGTCATCGTCCTGACCGCCACGGACGATGTCGTCGCCCTGACCCCCATGCAGGGTGTCGGAGCCTTGGTTGCCCTGCACGATGTCGTTCTGCTGGTCGCCGTTGATGAAGTCGTCCGCGCCGCCGCCGCTGAGCGTGTCGTCGCCTTCCAGACCGCTGATGCTGTCCGAGCCGATCGTGCCGGTCGCGGTGTTGGCATGTTCGTCGATCTCCGTCGGGGCCGGCGGAGGCCGCGGGGCGGCCGGGTCCCGCACCAGGGACGTGGCGTAGCTGGTGACCGTTTCGTCGTCGCCGCCGTTGTCGGTGTATTGCGCCACGAGGCGGACGGAGTGACCGACGTCATCGGCGGTGAGCACGTAGGTCGCGCCGGTCGCGCCGTCGATGTCGGCCCAGGACCCGTCCGACTGGCGCTGCTGCCATTGATAGGTCACGCCGGCGGGATCGAGGCCGTCCGGATCCGACACCGGGCTGGCGAGGCTCAACGTGTCGCCGAGCCTCGGCGACCCCGCGAGCCGCGGTTGGCTGGGTTCGTTAGGCGTGTTGGTGATGTCGAGGTCGGCGCTCGCCGTCTCCTGGTCGCCCTCGCCATCGGCCACCGAGACCCCGATGGTGCGGGTGTCGACGGCTTCATTGGAGGTGTTCTGGAACGTCACCTGCGAGGCGATCGTCTGGAGAATGGCGTCATCCACCGACGAGGGCGTCAGGGTGCGGATGTTGTCGATGAACAGCGACCCGCCGACCGCCTGGCCGCCGCTGAAGTCGTAGGTGCCGGCCACGAAGACGAAAGCCCAGTCGCCGGTCTCCGGCACCTCGACCGCCGCAGAGGTCCATGCCGTCTCGCCGGTGTCATCCACGCCGGTTGCGTCCAGCACGGTGACCGTCTCGCCGGTGTCGACGTTCAGCAGGTAGCCGTAGGCGTCATAGGCGTCGCCGCCCGCCGCCGCGCGCCAGTCGAAGCGGAAGACCTCGCCGGCGTTCGCCTCGAACGTGTCGGAGACGGCGTACGGGCCGTGGACGACATCGAAGCCGGCGCCCGTGTTGCCGAGGTTGTAGAGCCGCAGCGACGAAGAGCCTTCGGTGTGGTCGCTCGTCGAAAGCTCGAAGTTGTAGGTCAGGGTGGCGGGGCCTGCATCGTCGCCAGCGTTGGGCGGAATGGTCAGATCGGTGGGCGTCACATGGCCGCCGATCTCGGTTTCTCCGAGGATCACGCGTTGGGTGACGATGGTCCAGCCGTCGGTCCCGCCTTCGAAGCCGGTATTGCCGATAGCGCCGGTGGAGACGCCGATATTGATCTTCAGCGCCGCGCCGTTCTGGCCGTTTTCCACGGCGTCGACGGTCCCGATGGCCTCACGGCCCGAGCCGTCGCCCAGATAGACGAAGCCGGCGGCGTCGACCGAGATGGCGCCGGCGGCGTTCACGTCGCCCGCGCTGGTCAGCTTGAGTTGGTCGCCGCTATTGGGGTCGCTCACTTCGAAGCGGAGGAAGCCGCCGGTGAAATCAGCGCCGCCGGAGAAGGAAAGATCCTGGCCGATGTTGATCGCGGCGTGGCCTTCGATCAACGATATGGCGTCAAGGCCGGTAATGGTGGGGGCGGTCACGCGTGGCCTCCCCGATTTCTAAAAGCCAGACAATCGATAGACGCACAGCCTGCGTCTTTCGGTAGGCCATCTTTATTATGCATATGCACCTGGTAAGCCCTGAATACTTCAGCCCCCTCGCGGGCTGGTTGGGCTGGCGGGTATCAATCAGTCGAGTTAAACCTGTATGAATATGGCACAGCTTGAATCGCGATGAGCTGGCCGGCTCGCTTCTCTCCGCAAGAGCGTCAGCGGTGGATGCCCGACCATCGATGCCGGAGGCGGCGCGAGGCGCGCGCCGCCTCAGCTCCCGCTCTTGGCCAGGCTGCGGTTCAGCCACAAGGCCAGCAGCGTCCCCGCAGCGCCGGAGAGCAGGTAGGCGCCGGCGGCGATCAGACCGAAGTGCGTCGATAGCAGCAGCGCGGCGAGGGGAGCGAAGCCGGCCCCGAACAGCCAGGCGAGGTCCGAGGTGAGGGCCGAGGCGGTGTAGCGGTTGGCGAGCGAGAAGCTGGAGGCCACCGCGCCGGACGCCTGGCCGAAGGAAAGGCCCAGCAGGATGAAGCCCGAGATCATATAGGCCAGCTCGCCCGCCGAGCCGCCGTCGAGCAGTTGCGGGGCGAAGCCGCTGAAGGCGGCGATGCCCGCGGCGGTCACGCCCAGGACCGTGCGGCGGCCATATCTGTCGGCCAGCATGCCCGAGGCGAGGACCGCCAAGAGGCCGAAGACCGCGCCGACCAGCTCGATGACCAGGAACCGGCTCGGCAGTTCACGGGTGAACAGGAAGATCCAGGAGAGCGGAAAGACCGTCACCATGTGGAACATGGCGAAGCTGGCCAGAGGGGCGAAGGCGCCGATGGCGATCTTGGGGCCTTCCTCGGCGATGGCCTGGCGCACCGGCGCGGGATGCAGTTCGCGGGTCTTGAACAGCGCCTGGAAGGCCGGAGTGACGACGATGCGCAGGCGGGCGAACAGGGCCACCACGTTGATGGCGAAGGCCACGAAGAACGGATAGCGCCAGCCCCAGTCCAGGAAGTCGGCGGCCGACAACACGGTCAGGAAGTAGGCGAAGAGCGCGCTGGCGACGATCAGGCCGATCGGGGCGCCGAGCTGCGGGATCATGGCGTACCAGCCACGACGATGCGGCGGCGCGTTGAGGGCCAGCAGCGAGGCCAGGCCGTCCCAGGCGCCGCCCAGGGCCATGCCCTGGCCGATGCGGAAGGCGGCCAGGAGGATCGCCGACCAGACGCCTGCCTGCTGGTAGCCGGGCAGGAAGGCGACGGCCACGGTGGAGGCGCCGAGCAGCAGCAGGGCGGTGGTCAGCTTCGTGCCGCGTCCGAACTTGCGGTCGATGGCGATGAAGAGGGCGGTGCCGAACGGGCGGGCGATGAAGGCCAGGGCGAAAACGGCGAACGACAGCAGGGTGCCGCCCAGCGGACCCGCATAGGGAAAGACAAGCTGCGGGAACACCAGCACCGAGGCGATGGCGTAGACGAAGAAGTCGAAGAACTCCGATGTCCGGCCGATGATGACGCCGATGGCGATCTCGCTGGCGTCGACCTTGCCGTGGGTCGCGTTGATCTTCGCGGCGTCGCGTTCCAGGGACACTGAACTCGGCGAGGCGCTTTGGGCGGACATCAGGTCTTCGCTCCGGAATAGGTACGCGAGCGCGGAAAGCTGCGCTCGTCTGGCGCGCTTTGAGGACATGGGAGCCGCCAGGGGGATTGGACAGATTGTCCAATGTCCGCGCCGCAGCCGCTCCACTAGGGCCACGGGTGAGGCTTCTTCCGCTCGGCGGCAGGAGCTGTCCGCATTGTTCCGCGATTGGATACGTCTTGCGCCTGCGCTCGCTTCTTTCCCTGCCCCTGCTGCTGAGCCTAGGCGCCTGCAGCGCCGTCGTTCTTGATCCGGCCGGCGATATCGCCGTGCGCGAGCGCGACCTGCTGCTGGTCTCGACCTATCTGATGCTGCTGATCATCGTGCCGGTGATGGCGCTGGTGATCTTCTTCGCCTGGAAGTACCGGGCCTCGAACAAGGCTGCGCGCTACGAGCCGGACTGGGACCACTCGACGCACCTCGAACTGGTGATCTGGGCCGCGCCGCTGCTGATCATCATCTGTCTGGGCGCGATCACCTGGGCCAGCACCCACCTGCTCGACCCCTATCGTTCGCTCGGGCATGTGAAGCAGGGCGAGCCCGTCGCCGCCTCCACCAAGCCGCTGGATGTCGAGGTCGTCGCCCTCGATTGGAAGTGGCTGTTCATCTACCCGGAATACGGCATCGCCTCGGTGAACGAGATGGCCGCGCCGGTCGATCGGCCGATCCGCTTCAAGATCACCGCCTCCTCGGTGATGAACTCCTTCTACATCCCGGCCCTGGCCGGCCAGATCTACGCCATGCCCGGGATGGAGACGAAGCTCCACGCGGTCATCAACCATCGCGGCGAGTACGACGGCTTCTCGGCCAACTATTCCGGCGCCGGCTTCTCGAGCATGCGCTTCAAGTTCCATGGTCTGGACGACAAGGGCTTCGACGCCTGGGTCGCCAAGGTGCGCCAAGCCGACGCCGGCCTGGACCGCGCTCGCTATCTCGAGCTGGAGCGGCCCAGCGAGAGGGTCCCGGTGACGCACTTCTCGCAGATCGACCCGATGTTGTGGGACGCGATCGTCAACATGTGCGTCGAGCCGGGCAAGATGTGCATGGGTGAGATGATGTCCATCGACCGCCGGGGCGGCCTGGGCCTCGAGGCGGCGCACAACACCGCCCCGCTGACCTACGACAAGAACGGGCGCCGCGGATCGACGGTGCTCGCCGCCAAGGACGCCTACGTCCTCTCTATTTGCACCCCGACCGACGACGGCCGCGGCGGCGCCGGCGTCCAGCGCGCCGAGGCTGAGCCCAAGCCGGGTTCCGGTGCGCCGATGACCGGCGCCGGCCTGCCGCGCCTGCCGGCGCTGAGCGCGCTGACCGCGCTCACCACCCCGCTGAACCGCTCCCCCTCGAACTCCTGATCGTTCGCCCCATGTCTGCTGAAACCGCTATCTCGCCCATATTCGGCCGCCTGACCTGGGAGGCCCTGCCGTTCCACGAGCCCATCCTGGTGGGCACCTTCGGCGTCGTCGCCCTGGGGGGCGTCGGGCTGCTCGCGGCCCTGACCCATTTCAAGCTCTGGGGCTACCTGTGGCGCGAGTGGTTCACCACCGTCGATCACAAGAAGATCGGGATCATGTACATGATCCTCGGGATCGTCATGCTGCTGCGTGGCTTCGCCGACGCGGTCATGATGCGCCTGCAGCAGGTCATGGCGTTCGGCGGGTCCGAGGGCTACCTGAACGCTCACCACTACGACCAGATCTTCACCGCCCACGGCGTGATCATGATCTTCTTCGTGGCCATGCCCCTGGTCACGGGCTTGATGAACTATGTGGTGCCGCTGCAGATCGGCGCGCGGGACGTCTCCTTCCCGTTCCTCAACAATTTCAGCTTCTGGATGACCACGGCCGGCGCCGTGCTGGTCATGATCTCGCTGTTCGTCGGTGAGTTCGCGCAGACCGGCTGGCTGGCCTATCCGCCGCTGTCGGGCATCGCCTACAGCCCAGGGGTCGGGGTCGACTACTACATATGGGCCCTGCAGGTAGCGGGGGTCGGGACGACCTTATCCGGCATCAACCTGATCGCCACCATCGTGAAGATGCGCGCGCCGGGCATGTCGCTGATGAAGATGCCGGTCTTCACCTGGACCTCGCTCTGCACGAACATCCTGATCGTGGCGACCTTCCCGGTGCTGACGGCCGCGCTCGCCCTTTTGTCGCTCGACCGCTACGTCGGCATGAATTTCTTCACGAACGACTTCGGCGGCAGTCCGATGTTGTACGTGAACCTGATCTGGATCTGGGGTCACCCGGAAGTCTACATCCTGATCCTGCCGTTGTTCGGCGTCTTCTCCGAAGTCACCTCGACCTTCTCGGGCAAGAAGCTCTTCGGCTACACCTCGATGGTCTATGCGACGGTGGTCATCACGGTGCTGTCGTATCTGGTGTGGCTGCACCACTTCTTCACCATGGGCTCGGGCGCCAGCGTGAACTCGTTCTTCGGGATCACGACCATGATCATCTCGATCCCGACAGGGGCGAAGATATTCAACTGGCTGTTTACGATGTACCGGGGCCGTATCCGGTTCGAACTGCCGATGATGTGGACGGTGGCCTTCATGCTGACCTTCGTCATCGGCGGCATGACCGGCGTCATGCTCGCGGTGCCGCCAGCCGACTTCGTGCTGCACAACAGCCTCTTCCTGATCGCGCACTTCCATAACGTGATCATCGGCGGCGTGCTCTACGGCCTGTTCGCCGCCATCAACTACTGGTTCCCCAAGGCCTTCGGCTTCAAGCTCGACGAGAAGTGGGGGAAGGTCAGCTTCTGGTGCTGGGTGATCGGCTTCTTCGTGGCCTTCACGCCGCTCTATGTGCTGGGCCTGATGGGCGTGACCCGCCGCATGCGGGTGTTCGACGACCAGTCGCTGCAGATCTGGTTCATCATCGCCGGCTTCGGCGCGGCCCTGATCGCGGTCGGCATCCTGGCGTTCCTGATCCAGATCGCGGTCAGCATCAAGAACCGCGAGAAGCTGCGCGACCTGACCGGCGACCCGTGGGACGGCCGCACCCTGGAGTGGGCGACCTCCTCGCCGCCGCCGGCCTACAACTTCGCCTTCACCCCGGTGATCCACGACGGCGACGCCTGGTGGGACATGAAGAAGCGCGGCTATGCGCGGCCGATCTCCGGCTTCCGGCCGATCCACATGCCGAAGAACACCGGCGCGGGCGTGATCCTGTCGGTGCTGAGCATCGGCCTGGCGCTTGGCCTGATCTGGTACGTCTGGTGGCTGGCGGCCGCGAGCTTCCTGGCCATCCTGGTGGCCGCCATCGCCCACACCTTCAACTATGACCGCGACTACCACATCCCGGTCGAAGAGGTCCGGCAGACCGAGGACGAGCGCACGCGCGTTCTCGCGGCCGGGGTCTGAAGCTCATGAACGTGATGACCTCTCACGCGGATCTTTCCGCGGACAAGCCGCGCTTCCACATCGAGGAAGAGCCGCATCACCCGGAAGGCTCCAGCACCATGCTGGGCTTCTGGATCTATCTGATGAGCGACTGCCTGATCTTCGCGATGCTGTTCGCGGCGTTCGGCGTGCTCGGCGGGAACTACGCGGCCGGTCCTGCGCCGCGGGATCTGTTCGAACTGCCACTGGTGGCGGTCAACACCGCCATGCTGCTGTTCTCCTCGATCACCTACGGCTTCGCCATGCTGGCCATGGAGCGCGGCAAGAAGGGCCAGGTTCAGGCCTGGCTGGCGATCACCGGGCTCTTCGGCCTCTGCTTCCTGGGGATCGAGCTCTATGAGTTCGCGCACCTGATCCATGAGGGCGCGACGCCTCAGCGCAGCGCCTTCCTGTCGGCCTTCTTCACCCTGGTCGGCACCCACGGCCTGCACGTCACCTTCGGGATCATCTGGCTGGTGACGCTGATGGCGCAGGTGGCTCAGCGTGGCCTGATCCCGGCCAACATGCGACGGCTGATGTGCCTGTCGATGTTCTGGCACTTCCTGGACGTCATCTGGATCGGCGTCTTCACTGTGGTCTACCTGATGGGGATGCTGCGATGAGCGCCCACGCCGACGATCATCATCACCACGACACCCACGCCCACGGCTCGCTGAAGAGCTACCTGACGGGGTTCGTGCTGTCGGTCGTGCTGACCGCGATCCCGTTCTGGCTGGTCATGACCGGCGCGTTGGCGCCGCAGGCCACGGGGGCGATCATCATCGCCTTCGCCGTGGTCCAGATCGTGGTGCACATGATCTACTTCCTGCACATGAACACGAAGTCGGAGGGCGGATGGTCGATGCTGGCCCTGATCTTCACGATCCTCATCGTGGCGATCGCGCTCAGCGGATCTATCTGGGTCATGTATCATCTGAACGCCAACATGATGCCCGTGCACGACATGGGCTCGATGCCCTGAGGAGCGGCCCGGACATCGCATCCGACCCGGAACATCGCGCCAGACCGGCGCGGAGCGTGCTGAAGGTCACCATCGGGGCGTTGGTCCTGGTGGCGGCCTTCGTCGCATTGGGCGTCTGGCAGGTGCAGCGGCTGGCCTGGAAGACCGAGCTCATCGCCCAGGTCGAAGGCCGGATTCACGCCGCGCCGACGGCTGCGCCTGGCCCTGGCCGGTGGCCGACGATCACGCGTGAAGCCGACCAGTATCGGCAGGTTTTCGTCCGCGGCAGGTATATGCATGACGATGAGGCGCTGGTGCAGGCGGTGAGCGACCTGGGCGCGGGCTTCTGGGTGATGACGCCCATGCGGACCGACCAGGGTTTCGTCGTGCTCGTGAACCGGGGCTTCGTGCCGGCCGATCGCCGCAAGGCCGAGGCCCGCGCCGCCGGCCAGGTCGCCGGCGAGCAGGAGGTGACCGGCCTGCTGCGTATCACCGAGCCGCATGGCGGCTTCCTGCGCGCCAACGAGCCGGCCAAGGACCTATGGCGCTCGCGCGACGTCCAGGCGATCGCCGCCTCGCGCAGGCTTGGCGAGGTCGCCCCGTACTTCATCGACGCCGACGCCACGCCCAATCCAGGCGGCTGGCCGCGCGGGGGGCTGACGGTGGTGCGCTTCCCCAACAGTCACCTGGCGTACGCCCTGACCTGGTTCGGCATGGCGCTGCTGACGGTCGTCGGCTGGGTCGTCGTCGTGCGCCATCGCGGCGGAGATGCGCGGTGAACAGCTGGACCGCATTCGGCCGGGCGCTCGGGCTCGAATCCTGGCGCGACACGCCGGCCTCGCCGGCGGCCGCCAACCTCCGGAACATGCTGCTGCTGACCCAGCTTCGCTGGCTTGCGGTGGTGGGGCAGCTGGTCACCATCGCAGTCGTCGAGTGGGGGCTCGGCATACGCCTGCCGCTCTTCTGGCTGCTGCTGGCGCCGGCGGGGCTGACGCTCGTCAACCTCATCAGCGTTCCGATCCTGCATCGGCGGCGAGGAGCATCCGACCAGGAGCTGCTGTTCGCGCTGCTCATCGACGTGGGCGCGCTGACCTGGCAGCTCTTCCTGAGCGGCGGGGCCACCAATCCCTTCGCGCCGCTCTTCCTGATGCAGGTGGTGCTGGGCGCGGTGCTGCTGTCGCCGGCCTATGCCTGGCTGCTGATCCTGGTCACCAGCTTCTGCTTCGCGGCCCTGGGGGTCTTCTTCGAGCCGCTGATCCTGCCGGCCGTCAGCGAGCGCGGGCTCTTCGGCCTCTACCTGCAGGGCAGCCTCGCGTGCTTCGTGCTGATCGCGGTTCTGCTGGTGCTGTTCGTGACCCGGATCAGCCAGAACCTGAAGGCCCGCGACGCCTATCTCGCCGGCCTGAGGCAGCAGGCCGCCGAGCAGAACCACATCGTCCGCATGGGGCTGCTGGCTTCCGGCGCGGCCCATGAACTTGGCACGCCGCTGGCCTCGATCTCGGTGATCCTAAGCGATTGGAAGCGCCTGCCGGCCCTGGCCGACGAGCCCGAGATCGCCAACGACATAGCCGAGATGCAGGTCGCCCTCGAACGCTGCAAGGCCATCGTCACCGGCATCCTGATGTCGGCGGGCGAGGCGAGGGGCGAGGCGCCTGAGCGCACGACGCTCCGGGCCTTCCTGTCGGAGGTTGTCGCAGAATGGCAGGCGACCCACTGCAAGGTGGTGATCGAGCTGCGGGACGGCCTGGCCGAAGACCCGCCGATCATCTCCGATACCGCGCTCAAGCAGGTGTTCAGCGCGCTGTTCGACAACGCCGCCGAGGCCGGCGCGCGGCGGGTGGAGCTCTGGACCGCCCTGATCGCCGGCGAGCTCGTCATCACGATCGCCGATGACGGCCGGGGCTTCCCGCCGGAAATCCTCGAGCGTCTCGGCCAGCCCTATCAGTCGACCAAGGGCAAACCCGG
Source organism: Phenylobacterium koreense (assembly GCF_040545335.1). NCBI lineage: Bacteria > Pseudomonadati > Pseudomonadota > Alphaproteobacteria > Caulobacterales > Caulobacteraceae > Phenylobacterium > Phenylobacterium koreense. The sequence goes on along the minus strand of NZ_JBEPLU010000001.1, from coordinate 900,880 downwards.
CGCGGGGCTTGGTCTCTTCCTGCTGGTCAATGTGTTACGGACCTTGGGAGGCTCGGTCAGCGCGCGCGCTCGACCGGGCGGCGGAGCCGAGGTTCGGCTGTCCCTGCCGCTCGCTTCGCTGGCGCCGCTCGACAACGGAGGCTCGCATGGCCGATGAATCCCGGACCCTGGTGATCGTCGAGGACGACGAGGCCTTTTCCCGGACCCTGCGGCGGTCGTTCGAGCGGCGCGGCTATCAGGTGATCAGCGCTTCGAGCCATGACGAGCTGCAGGCGCTGCTGGCCGAACACGGACCGGCCTACGCCGTGGTCGACCTGAAGCTGAACGGGGCCTCGGGGCTGGCCTGCGTTCAGACGCTGCACGCCTTCGACGCGGACATGATGATCGTCGTCCTGACCGGGTTCGCCAGCATCGCCACCGCCGTGGAGGCCATCAAGCTGGGCGCGCGCCACTATCTCGCCAAGCCTGCCAGCACCGACGACATCGAGGCGGCGTTCAAGCGCACCGAGGGCGACGTCGAAACCCCGCTGGGCACCCGGCCGACCTCGATCAAGACGCTCGAGTGGGAACACATCCACGAGATCCTGGCCGAGAGCGGCTTCAACATCTCCGAGGCCGCGCGGAGGCTGGGCATGCACCGCCGGACCCTGGCCCGCAAGCTGGCCAAGCGCCGGGTCACCTGAGTGTCCGATCAGGCCGGGCTCACCGGATAGACGGTCATGGCGTGGCCGATCAGCCGCCGGGCCTGCCCCTCGCTGACGGGCTCGCTGAAGAGATAGCCCTGGCCTTCGCTATAGCCCCTCTCCCGCAGCAGGGCCGCCTGGGCGGAGGTCTCGACGCCCTCGGCGGTGAGGGAGATGCCCAGACCCTGGGCCATGGCGGCGACCGCGGTGACGATGGCGTGCCCCTCGCGGCTACCCGGCAGGTTCTGCACGAAGCTTCGGTCGAGCTTGATCTTGTCGAACGGGAACTGGTGCAGATAGCCCAGCGACGAGTAGCCGGTCCCGAAGTCGTCCAAGGCGATCTTCACGCCCAGTCGGCGTAGCTCGGTCAGGATCTGCAGATTGGCCCTGTTCTCGCGCAGCAGCACCGACTCGGTGATTTCGAGTTGAAGGCGGTCGGTCGGGAGCTGCGTCTCGGTCAGCGCCGCACGCACGGTGCTGACCAGCCCCGCGCTCCGGAACTGGGCGGGGGAAAGGTTCACCGACAGGCAGATGTCGTCCGGCCACCTTGACGCCGCACGGCAGGCCTCACGCAGGATCCAGGCGCCGATGCCGACGATCAGGCCGGTCTCTTCGGCAAGGGGGATGAACTCGGTGGGGCAGACCGCGCCGAGCTCGGGGTGGCGCCAGCGGAGCAGGGCCTCGAACGCCCGTATCCGTCCAGACGAGAGATCGACCATCGGCTGGTAGAGGATCGAGAACTCGTCCCGCTTCAAGGCGCCGTGCAGGGCGAGCTTGAGGGCCTGGCGGTGCTTGAGCTGCTCGTCCATGCCGGGTTCGAACAGCCGGAATGCGCCCTTGCCCTCGGCCTTGGCGCGATAGAGCGCAGTGTCGGCCGCCCGCAGAAGCTCTTCGGGATCGCTGGCGTCGGCCGGGGCGAGCGCGATGCCGACGCTTGCCCCGATCACGATGTTACGGCCCTCGATTTCGAAGGGTTCGGCCAGGTCCCGCACGATGCGGTCGGCCAGGTCCGCGGCGTCCGCCCCCTGCCTGACCTGGGTCTGGATGATCGCGAATTCGTCGCCGCCCAGGCGTGTGACCGTATCGCCGCTGCGAACGCCCCGCTGGAGGCGCTGGGCCACGAGTCGCAGCAGGACGTCGCCGGCGCCGTGGCCGGCCGTGTCGTTGACGTCCTTGAAGCCGTCGAGGTCGATATAGAGCACTGCCGTCTGGTTCGGGCTGCGATTGTCGGCGAGCACCCGTTCCAGCCGCTCGCGGAAGAGAACGCGGTTGGGCAATTCGGTCAGCGCGTCGTGCCGCGCCATGTGGATCATCTTTTCCTGGGCGATCGCGCGTTCCTGCTCGGCGGTCCGTCGCGCCGAGATGTCGCGGAAGAAGACCGACAGCCCGTCCTCGGTCGGAAAGGCGTGGACTTCGAACCAGTCGTCCACCCCGGCCAGCCGCGCCTCGAACATCACCGGCGTCTGCTGAGCGAACGCCTCGGCGAATTGCTGGGCGAATATGCCTCCGGCCTCTTCCGGGAAGATGTCCCGGATCCTTCCGCCGATCACCAGCGACCGGTCCTTCAGCTTCCGGTGCGCGTTGCCGTTGATGTAGGTCAGCCGATAGTGGCGGTCGATCAGCACCACGCAGTCCGTGGTGCTCTCGAGAATCTGATCGAGCTTTGCCGCGGCCTGCCGACGCTCGGTGACGTCGAGCATGGAGCCGACATAGCCCAGGAATTCTCCGCCCGGCCCATGGCGGGGCTCGCCGACATCCATCACCCAGATCCAGTCGCCTGAACGGGTGCGCACGCGATATTCGGCCTTGTAGGTGCGTCTGGCAGCCCGGGCCTCTTCGGCCGCGGCCTTGACCTGTGCGCGGTCGTCAGGGTGGATCCGCTCCAGCCAGCCCTGGCCCAGCGGTTCGTCGGGGTCCTGGCCGGTGGTCTCGCACCAGAGGCGGCTGACGAAGGTGGCTTCGCCGGCGGCGTTGTTGGTCCAGATCATCGCCGGCGCCGCGTTGGCCACTTCGCTGAACTCGCGCTCGCTGGCGACGAGCGCGGCTTCGGCCAGCTTGCGGTCGTTGATATCCTCCACGGCGCCGTACCAAAGCATGATGGCGCCGCTTTCATCGCGCCGTGGCGCGGCCCAGGCCCGGACCCAGCGATACTCGCCGCCCGCCATTCGCAGGCGGTATTCGCTGTCGAGGATCCGGCCGCTCGCCAGAGCGCCGTTCCATGCTTCGATCAGGGGAGCCAGGTCGTCAGGATGCACCGCCTGGGCCCAGCCCCCGCCCATCGCCTCTTCCAGCGACATGCCGACCCACATCTCCCAGACGGGACCGACCTCAAGGAGCTTGCCCCCGGGATCTGCAGTCCAGGGAATCTGCGGGTTGAGCATCAGGGCGTGGCGGTGATGCTCTTCGGCCTCCTGAAGCTTGGCTTCGGCTCGCCGCCTGGGCGTCACGTCGACGAAGGTGGCGATGAGCATCTCGCCGCCACCGTAGCTCTCCGGCAAATGAAGGAGCCGCTTGCGCGTCAGCAGGGAGCGCGAGATCTGGCCGTTGCGGGAGGTGACCACGCGCTCGTAATCGGCCGGCTGCCCGGTGCGGAACACGTCATCGTCGCTGGCGTGGTGACGCTCGCCCTGGCTCGGGAACATTTCCAGGTCCGTGCGGCCCACGATCGCCTTGAGCGGGTAGCCGAGCATCTTGAGCAGGGGCTCGTTGATCGCGAGCCAGCGATGCTCCCGGTCCTTGATGACCGTCGGATCGGGCAGGGCGTCGACGACGGCCTGCAGGAGCTCCAATGGAGGGGCGGAAGCGGCTTTGCGGGCGCCACCGTCGTCGGTCTGGTTCTTTGGTGGTCGAGCTGTACGCGGCATGTTTTGACTGTTCTGGCGCCTGGAGCCTCGCCGAGATTAATGCACGTCCGCCTGCTGAGCGCCCTGAGACAGAACGCTGCACCCTAGGCTGCGTTCCTCTGCCGTTCGCCTTGTCGCGTAAAGCTCCGCGAGCGACGCCAAGGCCTTGTCGCATCAGCCTTTTTCACCCATGCGGTGCAAGCGCCGCTCGGCCGTCGGCGACCCGTCAGGCTGGTATACGGACGACGCCTGGTTCAGCCGTAGACGAAGGCTCGGTCGTCCAGGTCGATGAGCGGGAACTCATCCTTCTCGGACCAGTAGTCCTGGGTGTGCCGCCATTCGCGCTTGGCGCCGCTCCGGGGCATCAGGTGCATGCCGCGCATGAGGTAGCCCGGATTGAAGTTCTCCTGATCGATCCAGTCGCCGAGCGGCATTTCCTGGTCTTCCGGACGCAGCGCCACGGTGACCGATCGCGATCCCTTCGCATCCATGTGCTTGAGCAGGCGAGGCACGAAGTCGCCGATCAGGTCGGCCCGCAAGGTCCAGCTCGCCCGGAAGTAGCCGAAGACCCAGATCAGGTTCGGCACGCCGGTGAACATCATCCCGCGGTAGGTCACGGTCTTGGAGAGATCGAGCGGCTCGTTGTCGATCGAGAATTGGATGTCCCCGAGGACGTTCAGGTTGAAGCCGGTGGCCGTGACGATGATGTCGGCGTCGAGCGTCTCGCCGGAGCTGAGCTGGATGCCGGCCTCGGTGAAGCGGTCGATGGTGTCGGTGACGACCGAGGCCTTGCCAGCCTTGATGGATTCGAAGAAGTCGCCGTTGGGAACGAAGCAGATCCGCTGGCGCCAGACCGCGTAACTCGGGGTGAAGTGCTTGGCGACGTATTCGTCCCCGAGCAGTTTCCGCAGCACGCCGAGTAGTTCTTCGCGGACCAGCTCGGGGTTCTCCTCGCGGCGTTTGCCGAGCTTGGCGCTGTTCAGGAGGATGCTGCGGCGGACGATCTCGTGCGTCCAGTCGGGATCGATGTCGAGCTCGCGAAGCGTCTCGGCCAGTTCGTTCCGGTTTCGGCCGGGCGTGAAGTAGGTCGGTGACCGCTGGAGCATGGTGACGTGCGCGGCCTCGTCGGCGAGGGCGGGGATCAGGGTCGCGGCGGTGGCGCCCGAGCCGATGACCACGATGCGCTTGCCGCGCCAGTCGAGATCTTCTGGCCAGGTCTGCGGATGGACGATCCTGCCCTTGAAGTCGGCCATGCCGGGCCACTCGGGGGTGTAGCCCTCGGTATGGCGATAATAGCCCTGGCACATCCAGAGGAAGTTGGCCGAGTAGTGCTCGGTCACACCGGTATCCAGCCGCCTGGCCTCGACATGCCAGAGGCCGTCCTGGCTCGACCAGCGCGCCGACTGGATGTGGGTCTGGTACTGGATGTGGCGGGCCAGGTCGTTCTCTTCGATGACCTCGGCCATGTAGGAGAGGATCTCCTGGCCGGTGGCGATCGGGGCGCCCTGCCAGGGCTTGAAGCGGTAGCCGAAGGTGTGAAGGTCGCTGTCCGAACGGACGCCCGGGTACTTGTGGGTGCGCCAGGTTCCGCCGAAGCCCGCCTGGGCCTCCAGCACCTTGAAGGTGCGGCCGGGGTCCTGGGTCTGTAGGTGATAGGCCGCGCCGACCCCGGCGATGCCTGCGCCGACGATCAGGACATCGAAGTGCTGAACCTCAGTGGAGCGTTCGCGCGTCGACGCGGCCGTATGCGTATTCATTCCACCCGTACCTTTTTTCTTGTTGGGGCGTGGCGTCCCTTCGCCCCTTGATCCGAGGATCGAGCGTCGAACAGGATTCCACAATAGGCCCCCTAAAAACCTACGAAAGCCCAGGTCGCGTCGAGGTTTTTCTCCATCCTGCGGCCTAGATTATCGTCGCACGCCCTCAGAGCGACGGCCCCCTTGTCGAACTTGGTTCGATCCGCCCCCATTAGCTCCAACGATCCTCGGCCGCGCATGCTGCGCGGAACACGCATGCGCGGCCGACAACAATAAGGGAGGGCCAGATGGCCACTATGGTTTCGATCGCACCCGGCGCGGCGGACGCCGAGCCGCTGGCGAGCATCAACCCCGGCCGCGCCGACCGGTTTCAGGCCGACACGATCTGGCCGGTGTTCGAGCGCCTGCGCCGGGAGGAACCGGTCCATCTGACCGAGGACAGCGACTTCGGTCGCTACTGGTCGATCACCCGCTGGGAGGACATCCTGGCGGTCGACACCAATCACGAGGCCTTCTCTTCCACCGAGGGCATCACGCTTCCCAACCTCAAGGCCTTGGAGGAGCAGGCCAAGGTCCTGGGCGAGCGCCAGCGGCGCGGCGGCGCGGGCTTCATCACCATGGACGAGCCCGAGCACGGCCGTCAGCGCAAGGCGGTCAGCCCGACGGTCGCGCCCGGCAACATCGCGCTCATGGCGCCGATCGTCCGCGAGCGGGCCGGCATGATCCTCGACAACCTGCCGATCGGGAAGGAATTCGACTGGGTCGACCTGGTTTCCAAGGAACTGACCGCCATGACCCTGGCGACGCTGTTCGACTTCCCGTTCGAGGAGCGGCGCAAGCTCACCCACTGGTCCGACGTGGTCACCAACATGCCCGGCCACGGCCCGGTCACCAGTTGGGAACAGAAGTTCCAGGACATGTCGACCTGCTTCGCCACCTTCCAGGAGCTCTGGAACCAGCGCGTCGACGCCGAGCCCGGCATCGACCTGATCTCGATGCTGGCCCACAACCCCTCCACCCGCGACATGCCGCCCGAAGAGTTCCGGGGTAATGTCGTGCTGCTGATCGTCGGCGGCAACGACACGACGCGGAACACGATTTCCGGCAGCGTCTACGCGCTGAACAAGTATCCGGACCAGTATGACAAGCTGCGCGCCAACCCCGAGCTCGTCACCTCGATGGTCTCCGAAACCATCCGCTGGCAGACGCCGCTGGCCCACATGGCGCGCGTGGCGACTCGCGACATCGAGATCGGCGGCAAGCTGATCAGCAAGGGCGACCGGGTGATCATGTGGTACATCTCGGGCAATCGGGACGAAACCAAGCTCGATCGGCCGAACGACTACATCATCGACCGCGAGCGGCCGCGCGAGCACCTCTCCTTCGGCTTCGGCATCCATCGCTGCGTCGGCAACCGGGTGGCGGAAATGCAGCTCACCATCATCTGGGAAGAGATTCTCAAGCGCTTCCCGACGATCCAGGTCGTGGGCGAGCCGGTGCGGACGTTCTCTTCCTTCGTCCACGGCTTCGAGAGCATGCCGGTGGTCATCCCGACGCGGAACTAGGAGCCTTTATTCGGTTCGTTATGGCCGGGCCGGCAGGTCCCGGCCATCCATCGACGCCGATGGCCGCCCAAGATCGGGAAGATGTCGTCGTCCGTGAGCCTCAGGCCCGGGTGGAGAGCAGGTAGGCGGCGCCCTTGAAGAGCTTCTCGGCGACGTCGGCGGGGGGACGACCGTCAGGGTAGGAGGCCAGGATCGAGGCCATCCCGCGTCCCAGCGCCCAGAGCGCGAAGGCCGCCTTGGCCTGGTGCTCGGGCCCGATGCGGCCGTCGGCCTCCACCACCGCCTCATAGGCCTTGAAGGCCGCGTTCTCGGCTTCCCGCAGGGTCTCGTGGCGGGACATCAGTTGCTCGTCGAACATCAGGGCGAAGAGCGCCGGCTGGCGCTCGGCGAAGCCGAAGAAGGCGCGGGCGCCGCCACTGATGGGGGATGGGGCGTCCGGCTCGTAGTGCTCGATATCCTGGGTCAGGCGCTCGTATCCGATCAGCGCCAGATTGAGGAGGATGTCCTCCTTGTTCTCGAAGTAGTGGTAGATCGAGGCGATACCCATGTCGGCCGCTTCGGCGATGGCGCGCAGATTCAGGTTTTCCACGCCCTGGGTCGCGAGCACCTCGCTCGCCGCCGTGAGCGCCTTCATCCTGACGTTCGAGCTTCCGGATGCGCGCCTTTCCTTTGGCCCACGCGTCTTCGCCATCGGCGATGCGCCGTCACCTGAAGGAGGGCGTTCCAGATGCATGCCTCTCTCCCTGTCGCCGTCGTAACGCGGCGTTACGGTGATGTTTTGGCGTCGAACATAATTCGACAATGGCCTCGGGGCCGACGCGGCTCAGTCGGAACGGTCAATGAGGTAGCGGGCGCCGGCGCGAAGGGTTTCGGCTTTTTCCGGCGGCAGGCGACCGCCGTGGGAGGACATCATCGCCGCCATTCCCCGGCCGAGCGCCCAGATGGCGAAGGCGATCTCCTCGGCCTGTTCCGACGGAATGCGCTCGTCGGCCTGCACGATGGCCTGATACCGGGCGATGATGCTGGCCTCGCAGGCCCGTAGCGCCTCGTGCTCGGCCAGCAGGCGGGAATTGAACATCAGGGAGACCAGCACCGGGTGTTCTTCGACGAACCGGAAGAACGCCGCGGCGGCGGCCCGCATGGGCGTAAGCGCCGGGTTGGTCGCCTGGCTGCGCTCTACAGCTTCGAGGAGTTGCTTGAGCCCGATCGAGGCGAGGCGGAGCAGGAGATCCTTCTTGCTCGGAAAGTAGTGATAGATCGAGGAAACCCCGACGCCGGCCTGGTCGGCGATGGCGCGCAGGTTGAGCTTCTCCGCGCCGTCGCGCTCCAGGATCGTCAGGGATGCGGCGATCGCCTTGGCCTGCAGGCCGTTGATCTGGACGGCGCGCGCGGCCACCGGCCGGCTGAACGAATTGCCGTAGGACTCGGACTTGAGCTGGCCTTGCGCCGGCATTGTCGTCGACTTCCTCCCTTTGCCGACGTGGCCGTCTTGAGCGGCGCATTCGTCGGAACAGGTAGAATGACCGGGTTAGCCGGGCGCGGCTACAGTCCTTTTTCGGCCCGGCCAGGATCATGTTGCGAAACCGCAACATACCCGCCGCGTCACCCTCAAGTTCCTCAAACAGGCCCCTTTTCGAAACTTGTTCGAACCGAACCCCTGATTGCAGGGCCGAAAAAACACAGAGAGCCCAGTGGGAGGAACAGCATGATCTACGCAGCGCAACGGCGCACCCCCGCCGGCGCCGCGAGCCGGCGCGCGCGTCTGGCCGCCACCGCCTCGCTTCTCGTCACCGCAGGGATCGCCACGCCGTCGCTCGCGCAAACCGCCGCGCCGTCGAACATGATCGAAGAGCTCGTCGTGACCGCTGAAAAGCGCGAGCAGAGCCTGCAGGACGTCCCGGTCGCGATCTCCGCCTTCACCAGCGAACGCCGCGACGTGCTGGGCGTGAGCTCCGTCGAGGACATCGCCCGCCTGACGCCGAGCGTCAGCTATACGAACAACGACCGGATGTCGATCCGCGGCATCGGCCGCCTCACCAACGCGATCGGTACGGACCCGTCGGTCGCGCTCTATTCCGACGGCATCTTCTCCAACTCGATGGCCGACGCCTCGACGCCCTCGATCTTCATCGAGCGGACCGAAATCCTGCGCGGGCCGCAGGGGACCCTCTACGGGCGCAACTCGGTCGGCGGAACGATCAACGTGGTGAGCAAACGGCCTACCGAAGAGTTCAACGCCGAAGTCCGCGCCATGGTCGGCAACTACGAGTCCTACCGGCTGGACGGGTTGGTGAGCGGCCCGGTGCTGCCCAACCTGCGCTTCCTGCTCGGCGCCTCGATGGAACGCCGGGAGGAAGGCTTCCTCAAGAACAGCGGACCGGCCGCCGACCCGGCCCAGGTCCGTCGCTGGATGGTCGAGGCGCAGATCGAAGCCGATCTGGGCGAAAACACTGTCGCGCGCCTGCGCTACACCAAGTTCGACTGGGACGACAGCTACGGGGTGGGCAACACCTTCGGCAACAACCTCTCGCCCTACGACACGACGTCGCTGACCGGGGTGGGCACCTCGGCGCTCTACTACAACACCACCTACGGCCTGACGTCGCAGAACCCCGGGGTCAGGGATCCCTACGCGGTGGATGTGAACGCCCCGTTCTACGGGTCGCTGGACAACCACCACCGGCTGCACTTCGACCTGACGTCCGATCTCGGCTGGGCGACGCTGAAGTACCTCGCCGGGTATCAGCAGTACGACTACAACACCTCGACCGACTCCGACCTGTCGCCGCGCATCGGGCCTCAGAACATCCTGGTCGACGTGGATGGCCCTGGGCCGATCGGCGCCTTCACCGCGACGGACGTCTCCACCGACGCGCGGACGTTCTATGAGGAGCGCCAGAGCTGGCTCTCCAACGAGATCAACCTCTCGTCCAACAACGACGGGCCGGTGCACTGGATTGTCGGCCTCTACCAGTACTACCAGGAATACGACCAGCCACAGGGCATCCGGGTGGTCGGCGATCCGGGCATGTTCCAGCCGCGCAGCCTGCAGGGCACGGCCTCGCAGCCGAACCCGCGTGGCGCCTTCCTCTATGTAGACGGTCACCTCGAGACCAAGTCCTACGCGGCGTTCGGCCAGGTGGACTGGAAGTTCGCCGAGAACTGGACCCTGACGGCGGGCCTTCGCTACACCTACGACGAGAAGAAGGGCACCGACAGCGCCCGCTACGTCGGACGCATCCCGACCCTGGCGCTGGCGTTCGGCCCGACCTTACCGCCTTCCCAGGCCCAGGCGTTGGCGGTCGACCTGACCATTCAGCAGGTCTGCGGCGGGACGACGATGGCCGCCTGCGCGGCCAACCCGCTGACGGCGAATCTGGTGGCGAACCCCACGGGCGGCCTGCGCCGCGATCTGTCCGGCGACTGGGACGCGCTTACCGGCACCCTTGGGGTCCAGTGGGAGCCCGACGCCGACACCAACGTCTATCTGCGCTATTCGCGAGGCTACAAGTCCGGCGGCTGGATCGGGTCGAACGGCCTGTCGCCCGACCCCTATGCCGACCCCGAGTACGTGAACTCGTTCGAACTGGGGGCGAAGAAGACCTTCGGCGGACGACTGCAGGCCAACGCCGCCCTGTTCTACACCGACTACCAGGGCTTCCAGGCTCCGCTGACGGCGCCGCTCGGCACCATCACCGCCAGCCAGTTCCTGAACCTCGACGCCACGATCTGGGGGCTGGAGCTCGAGACCCTCTGGGCGCCGATCGACAATCTGCAGTTGATGTTCAACTACGCCTACCTGAACACGGAGCTGGATACCGGCTGCTGCTTCGTCGACACCAGCGATCCGCTCGCACAGGGGCCTGGCGCGCAGCCGGTGGGATCGCCGATCGGCGGTCGCGTCTTCCAGAGCGTGGTCGGCAACGACCTGCCGCTTTCGCCGGAGAACAAGGTCACGCTCGGGGCGACCTACGACATCCACTTCACGCCGGGCACCCTGACGCTCGGCGCGACGGCGAGCTACATCGACCCGCAGAAGTCGACGCTGTTCAACAACCCGATCTACTGGACGGACTCGTTCACGACCGGCGACCTGCGGGCGCTGTGGCGTGATGCGGAAGACCGGTTCACGGTCATCGGCTTCGTGAAGAACGTCACCGACGAGGTGGGTTACGGAAGCTCGGGCGCGAGCCCGGCGGGCATCACGGCGGTCGGGGTGCGGCGCAGCGTCAGCCTGATCTTCCCGCGCACCTACGGGGTAGAGTTCCAGTATCGGTTCTAACCAGGCCGGACCGGACGTGCGTTTGCGGGCTCGCGGTCATCGCCGCGAGCCCGCTTCCATTTGGGCTAGACTCTCGGCAGGCCGTCCATGATGGCGGTCAGGGCCAGAGCAGTTTCCCGTTCCATGGCGCTGTGGCCCGCATTGGTCATCACGAAGGTCGCCGGCGCGGCGCCATGCTCGGCCAGGGCCGCCACCAGGCGCGAGGCCTGGGGCAGGGGGCAGACCTGGTCGAAGCGGCCATGGACGATATGCATCGGAATCCCGACCAGCTTGCCGACATTGCGCACGATGTAATCCGGCTCCAGGAAGAGCTGGTTGGCGAAGAAGTGGGCCTCGATCTGCGCGAAGCAGAGCGCGAAGTCGGCCTCGCCGAACTTCCCGGAGTCGGCGGTGTCGGGGATCATGTTCGAGATCGTGCCTTCCCAGACCGACCAGGCCAGGGCCGCCTTGAGCTGGCGGGCGCGTTCGGCTTCGGTCTGCGGCGTCATGTCGAAGATCGCCTTGTAGGCGGCCATCATGTCTCCGCGTTCGGCCGGCGGGATGAGCTCGACGAAGGTCTTCCACTCGTCCGGATAGGTGACGTAGGAGCCCGGCTCGGTCAGCGCGTAGGGGGTCTTGTCGAAGACCGCCGCATTGCCCTGGTACATGTAGAGCAGGTCTTCCCGTGTCCCCAGGAAGATGCCGCGCAGGATCAGCGAGGCGACGTTCTCCGGATACCGGATGGCGTAGACGAGGGCCAGGGTGCTGCCCCAACTGCCGCCGAAGACGTGCATCTTGCCCTTGATGCCCAGCGCCTCGCGCAGGGCGTTGATGTCGGTCACCAGATGGTCGGTGGTGTTGTTGGCCAGGGCGATCTTAGGGCCGGCGGAGGCGACGGTCGGCTCACTCTTCCCGCAGCCGCGCTGGTCGAACAGGATCACCCGGTAGCGCGCGGGATCGAAGTAGCGCGACATCACCGGCGCGCAGGCGCCGCCGGGGCCGCCATGCAGGAACATGAGCGGCTCACCATCCGGCGAACCGTACTCTTCCCAATAGAGCTTGTGGTCGGGCGAGACCTGCAGCAGGCCCGAGCGGCCCGCGTCCACGAGGGGATAGGACCACTCGTCGGTGATCTTGCTGGTCGCCTGCAGTTTGGAGAAATCCACGATCTGCTCCCTTCGTCTCTATAGCCGCGGCTTGAACCCTTGCAGGCGGCAAGGTCAAGCGGCGAGACGGGAGAGCTGGGGCCGGCGACGCCTGGCCGCCGACCCCCGCCTTCTTACCTGAACGCCTTGCGCAGGTTCACGCCGATGGTCCGCGGCTGGGCCGAGAACACATAGGTGCGGCCGACCGAGGTGGCGCCGGCGGTCTTCGACAGGATCGCCTCGTCGTTGAACAGGTTCGTCACGAAGAGGTAGGCGCCCCAGTCGCCGTTGTCGGCCTCGACGCCGACCCGCGCGTTCACCAGCTCATAGGCCTTGAGCTTGCGCGCATAGACGTAGCTGGTCCGTAGTTCGTTCCAGGAGCTGCCGACGTGGTTCACGTCGAGGCGCGAGAAGCCGTTGAGGCCCTCGGCCACCGGCCAGACATACTGCACGGCGGCGCCGGCCTGGAACTTCGGCACGTAGGGAATGCGGTCGCCCTTCAGACCGGCGTTCGGGATGGCCCCGCCTGCGCCCGGCTGGTCCTGGGTCAGTTCGGCTTCCATCAGCGAGAAGTTGCCGGTGATCGAGAGGCCGGTGATCGGGTTCACCGCGCCTTCCGCCTCGATGCCGCGGATGCGGGCCTTGCCGGCGTTGCCGATGTAGCTGAACGCGCCGTTCGGCGTGAGCACCCGCACCTGCATGTCGCTCCAGTCGATCTGGAAGATGTCGGCGTTCAGGGTCGCGCGACGATTCCAGAAGGCGGTCTTCACGCCCAGCTCGTAGTTCCAGAGTTGGTCGGATTCATACGGCGTCAGGTTGCCCGGCAGGCCAAGGACCTGGTTGGCGCCGCCCGGGCGATAGCCCTGCGAGGCCTCGGCATAGGCCATGATGTCCGGCGTGAACTGGTAGGAGCCGTTGAACCGGAACATCCAGCCCTTTTCTTCGGACTCCACGCGGGTGGGCGGGGTGACGACAGCACCGACCAGGAGTGAGCCCACGAGGGTCTCGCCGATGATGTCCTTGCTGTACTTGAAGTAGCGGGCGCCGGCGGTGAGGTTGAGCTTGTCGGTGACGTCGAAGGTCAGTTCGCCGAAGCCGGCGTACTGCTTCAGGGTGTCATCGATGTTCCGGCCGGTCATGACCACTTCCGGCCGCAGCAGGGCGCCGGTGACCGGATCTGCGCCGACCTGCGGGTTCCACACCGACGTCTTGCGGTCGGAGAAGAAGCCGCCGAGGGTCCACTGGATCGGCGCCTCGTAGTTCGAGGTGAAGCGCAGCTCGGCCGTGTAGGTGTCCATGTCCTGCTGCGGGTTCAGCGCCGCCGGATGCTGGGTGTCCACATAGGCGTAGTAGGACGAGAGCTGGCCCGCATCGCACGGGGCGCCCTTGTTGGAGAGCGCCTGGCAGCGCGCCGGGGTGCGGAACCCCTCTATGAACTGTGTCACGTCCTGCGTGCTGACCAGTTCGCGCTTCATGTACGAGAACGAGCCCACCGCGGTGATGACGCCGAGGTCCAGGTTGCCGGTGACGCTGTAGAGGTCGAGGTCGTCGGTCAGCGGCTGCTGGGTGCGGGAGTCCGACTTGAACTCGCCGAGGTCCGGGTACCAGCTCGGCGACTCCGCGTCGGTGCGGTTGATGTAGGCGGCGAAGTCGAGGGTGAAGTTCTCGGTCGGCTCGACGCGCAGCAAGGCCCGGCCGCCGTAGGTCTCGGTTTCGTTGATGTCCTTGATGTTCAGGAAGGTGTTGTCGATGTAGCCGGCCTGGTTCCGGTAGAAGCCGACGACGCGGAGCGCGGCCTTGTCCTGCGCCAACGGGATGTTGACCATCCCCTGCGCCTCGTAGTTCCAGTCGCCGGCGCCCTCGGTCTTGGACAGCGACCCGTCGGCCGCCGCTTCGAACTCGTAGGTCGGCTTCTTGTAGATCGTGCGAAGGGTGCCGCCCATGGAGCCGGCGCCATAGAGGGTGCCTTGCGGGCCGCGCAGCACTTCGACCCGGTCGACGTCGAACAGGCGCAGTTCCGGGGTCGAGCCGCCGGCGTTGTTGCCGGCGCCGATCGAGCCGGTCACCGGGGTTTCGTCATAATAGACGCCGACGGTCGGTTCGCCCGCCGCGTTGATCCCGCGGATCACGACGCGGCTGAACGAAGGGCCGCTGTTGACGAAGGTCAGGCCGGGAACGGTCGCGCCCAGGTCGGCGATCGACTGCACGCCGGAATTGGCGATGGTCTCGGAGGTCACCGCCGAGATGGCGATCGGGGTGTCCTGCAGGTTGGTGGCGCGCTTCAGCGCGGTGACGATGACTTCCTCGACCGCCGGCGGCTGCGTCGATTGGGCGAGGGCCGGGCCGCCGACGGCCGCCATGGCCGAGGCGCCCAGCAGGGCGACGCGGAACGTGCGGCCAAGGCCGCGGTTGGAGCGATGCGCTTGCATTTGAGTTCTGTAGTTCCCCCATAGTCCGCCGGCGGGCGGCGGTTTTTCAGATCTGTCGTCGGCCTTGGCGCACTGGAGAGACTTCGGTGCGGTCTCCAGGCCTTGTCGTTATTGGGAAGGGCCGCCCCTTGCGCGGATGCGGCCCCCCGGAGCCGTCGGCTATTTCATCTCGGCCAGGGCGTAGAGGAACTGCACCTGGGCCATGGTCGCATCCACGTAGCCCGCCACTTTCGGGTTGGCGGAGTCGATGACGATGAACTCGTCCGGTGCGTGGGCGCCCGAACCGAAGCCGACGCCGTAATGGATGGCGGGCTTGTTGACCGGCGGCTGGGTGAACAGCGAGCCCGGCCACGAGCCGGGGCTGCGCGGCGACAGGGTCACCGGGATGTTCATCTTCTTGTAGGCCGCCAGGGCCGCCTGGACGACGCGGGCGTCCTCGGCGGTTTCGGTCGGGTCGTAGCCGCCGGAGACGTTGATCGCCACGTCCTGGAAGCCGCGCTTGTCGAGGTGGGCGCGCAGTTGCTTGACCGTGTCCTCATAGGTCTGGTTCGGGACCATGCGGATCTCGATCTTGGCTTCGGCCTTGCTAGGCAGGATGCTCTTGCCGCCCGGCCCCGTGTAGCCGCCGACCAGGCCTTGCAGGTTGATGGTCGGCTGGGAGAGCAGGCGCTCGATCGACTTCTCGTAGCTGAGATTGTCGATCCAGGCCTTGTTGCCGTAGGCCTGCTTGATCGCGTCTTCGTTGGTCTTCTTGGCGAGCTGGGCGATCAGTTCCTTCTCGCGGGCGGACAGCGGACGGACCTTGTCCATGAAGCCGTCGAGGGTCGGGGTGTTGCCGTCAGGCGTGGTCAGGGTGGCCAGGGCCTGGACCAGGCGCCAGATCGGGCTGTCGATGCGGGCCTTTTCCGAGGAGTGGATGTCGGTCTTCGGGCCGATGCCGGTCTTGGCTCCGTCCACGGTGAGCTGCAGCTCGACCGGGCCCTTTGCGCCCAGGGTGAAGGAGACTTCGCCGGTCAGGCGGTCCTGCGCCGGGCCGGGCACGTAGATGCCTTCGCACTTCTCGAGGACCGGCAACACCTTCGGGTGGGTGGCGATCTGGCGGAAATGGGTGGAGGCGATCTCTTCCTCGCCCTCGCAGATCAGGGCGATGTTGACCGGCGGCTTCTTGCCGGTGGCGCGCATGGCGCGCAGGGCGTTCAGCAGGGTGATCTGGCCGCCCTTGGAGTTGGTCGATCCGCGGCCGACCATCACCGTGCCGAACGGAGCCTTCTCGACCAGCCGGCCTTCCAGCGGCGGGCTCGACCATTCCTTCGGGTCGAACTGCTTGACGTCGTACATGAAATAGACGCCGACCCAGCGCGGGGCGCCGACGTCCAGGGTGGCGAACACGCCCGAAACCCCGTCGGTCGGAATGATCTCGGCGGTGGTGAAGCCCGCTTCCCTGGCGATCTTCGCCATGTACTCGGGGCCTTCCTTCACGTTCATGCCCTCGGCGGCGACGGTCGGAAGCGCGATCCACTCCTGCAGGCGCTTGATCGCATCGGCCTTGTCGGCCTCGACCGCCTTCCGGATCACCGCGATATCGGCTGCGGCCGCGCTGGCCGCGGCCGGCGACAGGAACGCGCCAGCGGCTGCGGCTGCTGCAGCGCCGGCCATCAGGGCGCGGCGGTCCGTCGAAACGCGGTCGTACTGGTCAGACATTTCTACTCCCGATGAGCGGTGCTCGTTATTCTTCATTGTCGTGGCGCAGGCGCGCGCACGCCGGCGGGGCAAAAAATCCCGCTGTGGTGCAGCTACAGAGAAAGTCTCGACTCGCCAAGCCGCCGAACGGCGGGGTGGGTCGGCAAAATCAACCCTATGCTCAAGATTGAGGCTTCGGCGCCACAGAGCGTGGCCGTTGAGCTCGCACAAGGTGCAGGTTGTCCGTGCTCACCCGTTTTCCTGGTGCTGGCGTCGCGCGCCTCGTCAGGCTTCCAGCGCCTCGAAGGTGACCGCTTCCAGGTCGGCGGCGCCGTCCATCAGCCCGTCGGCGAGTCCTGGGGCCCCCGCGAGCACCTGGCCGGCATAGAGCCGCGCGAGGGCGGCCTTGCTGCGCGACCAGTCGTCGGCCGCCCCCGCAGTCGCTTGGGCCTGCCGGGCGAGCATCCAGCCGCCGATCACGTCGCCGGCCAGCTCCAGGTAAGGCGTGGCGGCCGCAAGCGCGTTCGGCCCCTTGTTCTCGATCACCCAGTCGGTGGCGCGCTCCAGCGCCCGGACGCCGGCTTCCAGGCGTTCGGCGACGCTCTTCAGCTCCGCATCGCCCCTCAGTTCCTCGATGGTGGCGTGGACGTCGGCGCACAGGGCGTCCATCACCGCGCCGTTCTCCATGCCGACCTTGCGGCCGATCAGGTCGATGGCCTGGATGCCGTTGGCGCCCTCGTAGATCGGGGCGATCCGGGCGTCGCGGTAATACTGGGCCGCGCCGGTCTCTTCGATGAAGCCCATGCCGCCATGGATCTGCACGCCGAGCGAGGCCACCTCGACCCCGATGTCGGTGGACCAGGCCTTGGCGATCGGGGTCAGCAGCTCCTGGCGCGCCCGGGCGGCGTTGCGCTCAGCCTCGCTGGGGGCCAGGCGGGCCCGGTCAGCCAGGACGCCGGTGGTCATGCAGATCCCGCGCGCCGCCTCGATCTTGGCCTTCATCAGCATCAGCGAGCGGCGCACGTCCGGGTGGCCGAAGAGCGGGGCTGGGTACTCGGCCGACCAGACCGCCCGGCCCTGGCGGCGCTCCTGGCTGAACGCCAGGGCCTGCTGGAAGGCCCGCTCGGCGATGGCGACGCCCTGCACGCCGACCTGCAGGCGCGCGGCGTTCATCATGACGAACATATGCGCCAGGCCGTTGTTCAGCTCGCCGACTAGCTCGGCCCTGGCGCCTTCGAACAGCATCACGCAGGTGGGCGAGCCGTGGATGCCCAGCTTGTGCTCGATCGAGGCCGGGCGAAGGTCGTTGGCCGCGCCCGGCTGACCGGCGTCGTCGATCAGGTATTTCGGCGCCAGGAAGAGGGAGATGCCCTTCACGCCGGGCGGGGCGTCGGGGAGGCGGGCCAGGACCAGGTGGCAGATGTTCTCCGCCGCGTCGTGGTCTCCCCAGGTGATGAAGATCTTCTGGCCGGTCAGGCGATAGCCGCCCTGGCCGTCGGGTTCGGCGCGGGTGGTGATAGCCGCCAGATCCGAGCCGGCCTGCGGCTCGGTGAGATTCATGGTCCCGGTCCACTCGCCGGAGACCAGCCTGGGCAGGACGAGCTGCTTCTGGCGCTCGGTCCCGTGCAGGTGCAGGGCTTCGATCGCGCCCTGGGTCAGCATCGGGCAGAGGCCGAAGGCCATGTTCGAGGCGTGGACCATCTCGAACACCGCCAGCTCCATGGCCTTGGTCAGGCCCTGGCCGCCATATTCCGGATCGGCCGACAGGGAGTTCCAGCCGCCGGCGACGAAGGCCCGGTAGGCGTCGGCGAAGCCGGGCGCGGCGGTGACCTTGCCGTTGGCGTATTTCGCGCCGACCTGATCGCCCACACGGTTCAGCGGCGCGAGCTCCTCCTGCGTGAACGCGCCGGCTGCCTGCAGCACAGCCGCGACGGTGTCCTCGTCCAGTTCGCTGAAGCTCTGGCCGATCAGGGCGGGGTGGCCGGCGATCTTGAGGGCGAGGGCGAGGTCGCGGATAGGCGCGCGGAAGGACATGCGAGGCTCCGGAGGTGTGACTGCTGTTTAGGCTGCCCGGCGCCTCCGGGCCATCACGGTTTCGTGTGCTTCAGGCCGGTCGCTCCGGGCGCAAACTCCACCATCTGAGGCCGGCCGCCCAGAAGAGGCCCAGTATGTCGCTGCGTACCGTGACGATCGCCGCATTGTTGCTGATGACTGCGGGCGAGGCCGCGGCCAGTCCGACCAGTCGCGATCCCCTCAAGGCGCCCAAGGGCGAGTACGTCATCGACAAGGCTCATGCGAGCCTCGTCGCCCGCGTCAGCCACATGGGATTTTCCCACTACACGATGCGCTTCGACAGGATTGCGGGCCAGTTCGCCTATGATCCTGCCGCCTGGTCCTCGACCCAGGCGGTCATCACCGTCGACCCGGCGTCGGTGAGCACCGGCAATCCCGACTTCGACCGCCAGATCGCCGGCTCCCAGTTCTTCGACGCCGCGAAGTACCCGCAGATCACCTTCGTCACCTCCGCGATCGAGGCGCATGACGACGGCCTCGGCAGGATCGACGGCCAGCTCACCTTTCATGGGGTCACCCGGCCGGTCAGCCTGGACGTCGCCTTCAACGGCGTCGGCCCAGGCATGCTGGGCGTGGGCGTCCGGCTCGGCTTTTCCGGAACCGCCCACATCAAGCGGTCGGACTTCGGCGTCACGGCGGTGAGCCCGCTGGTCGGCGACGACGTCGACCTTGTCTTCGAAGCCGAGTTCACCAGGAAGTAGTATGCCGAATACCCCGGGGCGCGATCGCTACAGCGCCGTCGCCATCATCCTGCATTGGCTGATCGCGGCCATGATCGTCTTCCAGGTGATCCTCGGCTGGCGGATGGACGGGCGTACGCCGCAGGGCTTCGCCCTGATGCAACTGCACAAGTCGGTCGGGATCACGATCCTGCTGCTCAGCCTGGGGCGGCTGACCTGGCGGCTCGGCCATCGGCCGCCGCCGCTGCCGGCGACCATGGCGGCCTGGGAGCGCTGGCTGGCCCGCATCGCCCATGTCGGGCTCTACGTCATCATGATCGGCATGCCGATCACCGGGTGGATCATGGTCTCCACCAGCCGGATCCAGGTGCCGACCTTGCTCTATGGCGCGGTCCCCTGGCCGCACATTCCGGGCCTGGCGCATCTGGAAGGTCCCGCAAAGGCCGCATGGAACAGCTTCGGCGAAGCCGGGCACGAGACCCTGGCCTGGGGCGCCTATATCCTGGTCGCCCTGCATGTAGCCGGCGCGCTCAAGCACCAACTGTTCGGCCGCGACGAGCCGGTCCTCGCGCACATGGCGCCCGGCGCGAAGGCCGGGAGCTGGTTCGACCCGCGGCTGATCGTGATCGCGGTCGCGGCCCTGGGGGTGATCGGCGCCGGCTACGCCGTCCAGCCCCGGCCGCCGCAGTCCAAACCACTGCCGGCGCCAGTCATCGCTGCCGAGCCCGAGGTCGCCGCACCGTTGCCGGTGTCGGTTCCGGCCGAAGCGCCCGCTGCGGCCCCGGAGTCGGAGAAGGCCGCGGCCCGCGAGCCGTCCGCCTGGACGGTGAACCAGGGCTCGACCCTGGGCTTCTCGACGTCCTGGGGCGGCAACGCCATCGACGGGCGCTTCGACCGCTGGACCGCCGATGTCCGCTTCAGCCCCGAGGCGCTGGACAAGTCGAAGGTGAGCGTCAGCATCGATCTCGCCTCCGCCGTCACCGGCGATCCCCAGCGCGACCAGAGCATCGGCGGCGCCGACTGGTTCGACATCGGCGAGCATCCGAGGGCCACCTTCACCGCCAGCCGCTTCGAGAAGACCGGGACGGATCGCTATGTCGCCCATGGCCAGCTCACCCTGCGGGGTGTGACCAAGCCCCAGCGGCTGCCCTTCACCCTCAAGATCGAGGGCGACAAGGCGCGGGTCAGCGGTGTAACCACCCTCGACCGCACGGCCTTTGGCGTCGGACAGGGCGAGTGGACGAGCACCGATCAAATTCCGGCCGAGGTGAAGGTCAGCGTGAAGCTGACGGCGACGCGGCGATAGAGGCCGCCGCGCAGGCCCTGCGCCGCGGCGAGCTGGTCATCCTGCCGACCGAGACGGTCTATGGCCTGGCGGGTGATGCGGCGAACCCGCAGGCGGTGGCCGCCATCTTCGAGGCCAAGGGGCGGCCGAGCTTCAATCCGCTGATCTCGCATGTGGCCGACCTGGCCGCCGCTGAGCGGATCGCCCGGTTCGACGAACGCGCCCGCGCCCTGGCCCGGACCTTCTGGCCCGGCCCCCTGACGCTGGTGTTGCCGATCGCCGAGGACACAGCAGTCAGCGACCTGGCCCGCGCCGGCCTCGACACAGTGGCGGTGCGCGTTCCTGCCCACTCGACGGCTCGCGCTCTGCTCGCGCGCTTCGGCGGCCCGGTGGTGGCGCCTTCGGCCAATCGCTCGGGCCGGCCCAGCCCCACCACCTATGCCGACGCCATGGAAGAGACCGGCGACAAGGTCGGCGCCTCGCTGGATGGCGGACCTTGCGAGGTTGGGCTGGAATCCACGGTGGTGGCCCTGCTCGACGTTCCGCGGCTGCTGCGACCGGGGGCGGTGACGCGGGCCGAACTCGAGGCGGTGATCGGCCCTCTGGCCGAGGCCGAGGTCGACGCCAAGCGCTCTCCGGGGCGGCTGGCCCGGCACTATTCGCCCAAGGCGCCGGTGCGCCTCAACGCCACCCACGCCGAGCCGGGCGAAGCCTTCCTGGCCTTCGGCCCTGGCCAGCATCGCTGGAACCTCAGCCCCTCGGGCGATCTGCGCGAGGCGGCCGCGCGGCTCTTCGCCTACTTGCGCGAGGCCGACCGGACCGATCCTGTCGCCATCGCCGTTGCGCCGATCCCTTTCGAAGGGCTCGGCGAGGCCATCAACGACCGACTGAAGCGCGCCGCCGGCTTTGTCGGCTAGGCCCCGGGGGCTAGACTGGCGACATGACTCTCTCCGTGCCCGCCGACGTCATTTCCCGCCTCAAGGTCGTGCTCGGCGAGGGCGGCTGGAGCCAGGACCCGGACCGCCTGGCGCCCAAGCTGGTCGAGTGGCGCGACCGCTGGCACGGGACGACGCCGTTCCTCGCCTTGCCGAAATCGACATCGGAGGCCGCCGCAGTGGTCGGGATCTGCGCCGAGGCGGGCGTTCCCATCGTGCCTCAAGGCGGCAATACCGGCCTGGTGGGCGGCCAGATTCCGCTGGGTGAGATCCTGCTCTCCACCGAGCGCCTGCGGGCCATCCGCGATATCGACACCTTCGACGACGTGCTCGTCGCCGAGGCCGGCGTCACCCTGGAGGCGGTGCATGAGGCGGCCCTGGCCAACGGCCGCCGCTTCCCGCTCGACCTGGCCTCGCAAGGCACGGCGACCATCGGCGGCGTGGTCTCCACCAATGCCGGCGGCACCGCCGTCCTGCGCTATGGCAATACGCGCGACCTGGTGTTGGGCCTGGAGGCGGTGCTGCCCAATGGCGAGATCTGGAACGGGCTGAAGCGCCTGCGCAAGGACAATACCGGCTACGACCTCAAGCAACTGCTCATCGGCGCCGAGGGAACGCTCGGCGTGGTCACCGCCGCGGCCCTGAAGCTATTTCCGGTGCTGGTCTCCCGCGCCACCGCCATCGCCGCGGTCGAAACGCCCGAGGCGGCGTTGAAGCTGCTGGTCCGCGCCAAGGACGAGGCCGGCGGGGCGGTGGAGGCCTTCGAGCTGATGGGCCGGCGCGGCCTGGAGTTCGTACTGAAGAACATTCCCGGCCAACGGGACCCGCTGGCGGAGGTCCATCCCTGGTACGTGCTCGTCGAGATCGCATCGGGAGAGCCGGGCGCGGCCGAGTCCGCCCTGGAGCGGCTGCTGACCACCGCGGCCGAGGAAGGGTTGATCCGCGACGCGGTGATCGCTCAGAGCGCGGCCCAGGCCAAGGCCCTCTGGTCGCTGCGCGAGAACCAGTCCGCCGGCCAGAAGCCGGAAGGGGCGACCTGGAAGCACGACGTCTCGGTCCCGGTCAGCCGGGTGGCCGAGTTCCTAAAGGTCACTACCGAGCGGATGGAGGCCCTGGTTCCCGGGGCGCGGGTGACGGCCTTCGGCCACATGGGCGACGGAAATATCCACTACGACGTCATCCGGCCGGAGGGGGGCGACGACGCCCGCCACTCGGCCATGCGCGCGGAGGGTTCGCGGATCGTCCACGACATCGTCGCCTCCATGGGCGGTTCGATCTCGGCCGAGCATGGGCTGGGCTCGATGAAGACCGAGGAGGCCCGGCGCTATAAGTCGCCGGTCGAGGTTGCGGCCCTCACGGCGATCCGGCAAAGCCTGGACCCTGGGCGGATCATGAATCCGCGAGTCCATTTCTGAGCAGGCAATGCTGATCGTCATCTCTCCGGCCAAGGCGCTGGATTTCACGGCTCCTGAGCGCGCCGCGCCCGTGACCACCCCGGAGATGGCCGCCGACATCGCCGAACTGGCCGTCACCGCCAAGAAGCTGAAGACCGGCGACCTGAAGCGGATGATGGACCTTTCGGACAAGCTGGCGCAGTTGAACCGCGAGCGCTTCCAGGCCTTCGATCCGGCCATGGAGGACGGCCTGCAGGCGGCCTTCGCCTTCAACGGCGACGTCTATTCCGGCCTGAAGGCTCGCGAACTGGACAAGAAGGGCCTGGCCCATGCGCAAAAGCACCTGCGCATCCTTTCCGGGCTCTATGGCCTGTTGCGCCCGCTGGACGCCATCCAGCCCTATCGCCTGGAGATGGGCGTCCGCATCAAGACCAAGCGGGGCGGCAGCCTCTACGACTTCTGGGGGGACCGGATCGCCAAGGGGCTGAACGAGGCGGCGCGCGGCCACAAGGACGCGACCTTGGTGAACTGCGCCAGCCAGGAGTACTTCGGGGCGGTGGACCGGAAGGCCCTGACCGTTCCGGTGGTCACGGCCAAGTTCCTTGAAGAGAAGGATGGATCGGCCAAGATCATCTCCTTCTACGCCAAGAAGGCGCGGGGGCTGATGGCGCGCTACGCCATCGACCACGGCATCGAAAAGGCCGACGACCTTCGGGCGTTCGACTACGAAGGCTATCGGTTCCAGAAGGACGCCTCGAGCGACGCCGAGTGGGTGTTCTCGCGGCCCCAACCTCCGCCGCCCTCGGCGGCTCGAAAAAAGGACTGACCGCATGGCCGTCGATTATGGGCTGCAGGGACAGGTCGCCGTCATCACCGGATCGACCAGCGGGATCGGGCAGGCCCTGGCGACGGCGCTGGCGGAGCAGGGTGTCAATGTGGTGCTCAATGGCTTCGGCGATCCGGCCAAGATCGAGGCCGACCGCCGGGCGCTGCAGGAGCGGACCAACGCCGCGGTCCGCTATCATGGCGCTGACATGAGCAAGCCGCAGGAGATCAACGACCTCATCGACTATGCGGTGAGCGAGTTCGGCCGGCTGGACATCCTGGTCAACAACGCCGGCATCCAGCACGTCGCGCCGGTGGAGGAGTTCCCGCCGGAGAAGTGGGACGCGCTGATCGCCATCATCCTGTCCTCGACCTTCCACGCCAGCCGTGCGGCCATTCCGATCATGAAGGCCCAGGGGCGCGGGCGGATCGTCAACATCGCCTCGGCGCATGGCCTGGTGGCCTCGCCGTTCAAGGCGCCCTATGTCGCGGCCAAGCATGGGGTGGTCGGCTTCACCCGGGCTCTGGGCGTCGAGCTGGCGCGCACCGGGATCACCGCCAACGCCATCTGTCCCGGCTATGTGAAGACCCCGCTGATCGAGGCGCAGATCGTCGACCAGGCCAAGACCCGCGGCATCCCGGAAGACCGGGTGATGGAGGATGTCATCCTCGCCGCCCAACCGACCAAGAAGTTTGTCGAGTACGAGCATCTGGCCGGCATGCTGCTCTACTTGGTCTCGGATCTTGGCGCGTCGGCGACCGGCTCGGCCATGGTGGTGGACGGCGGCTGGACCGCCACCTGACGTCGTCCGAAAGGAGGCGTGGCATGGCACGTTTCACCGGCGGCTGTCTATGCGGCGACGTTCGCATCGAGGCGACGGGCCGGCCCTATCGCGTCGGCCTCTGTCACTGCCTCGAGTGCCGCAAGCATCACGGGGCGCTGTTCCACGCCTCGGCCATATTCCCGCAAGGCTCGGTGACGATTAGCGGCGAGCCGCACGATTATGCCGGGCGGTTCTTCTGCCCCCGCTGCGGTTCGTCGGTCTTCTCGCGCACTGGAGACGAAGTCGAGGTGAACCTGGGTTCGCTTGACGCGCCCAACCAGCTGCGGCCGACCTATGAGATCTGGACCATCCGCCGCGAGGCGTGGTTGCCGCCGTTCCCGCTCGAGCGACACTACGAACGCGACCGCGACGCCACCAGCCGCACTGAAGATTAGCGCCCAGTACGGTCGGCCGGGCCGGGCATTCGCCAGCCGCCCGGCGTCGGCGCCGGCTTGGCCGTCGGTTCCCACGGTTCGGTGACACGTCCCCAGACCTCGCGCCGAAGCACCGGATCGTTCCGGACCATGCTGTCGGGCGGGGTGATGCCTCGGCCGTGCCCATCGGAAGTTCCCCAGCGCCGCCGATCCGTGGAGGTCGTCCGCATGACGCCGTCCTTGTCCGGATGGCGCTCTGTGATGTGTCCGTCGGCCTCTCGGCAGATCGAGCCGCCGTCCGGAGTGGGAATGCATCCCGGGCTCTTGGCGAGGGCCGGGGGTGAAGCCAGCAAGGTCGCGGCAATGGCGATTGCAAAGGTGCGCATGGGCCTACTCCAGCGGGCGTGTCCGAAGCTACCGCCTCGACGCCCTTCCGCAAAGCCGTCGCTCGCGGCGAGCTTGACGGCCGCGGCGTCAGCCCGCTCCCCTTCGTCTCAACGCCTGTTGGAACAGCGAGGAAGCGCCTTGGCCTACAAACCCTTCGATCTCACCGGCAAGGTGGCCCTGGTGACCGGCGGCAACGGCGGCATCGGCCTTGGCATGGCCGAAGCGCTGGCCCAGGCCGGCGCCGACATCGTCATCTGGGGCTCGAATCCGAAGAAGAACGCCGACGCCGAAGCTCGGCTCAAGCAGGCCGGCGTGCGGGTGCTCAGCCAGATCGTCAACGTCGCCGACGAGAAGACCGTCATCGCCGGCATGGCCGAGGCCGTGGCCAGGATGGGCCGGGTCGACACGGTGATCGCCAACGCCGGCATCGGCGGCGGCGCAAGGTCCTTCGCCGAGTTCGACACCGAGACCTATCGCAAGGTCCTGTCGGTTAATCTCGACGGCGTCTTCTTCACCTTCCGGGAAGCCTGCAAGCACATGGTCGAGCGGGCAGGACAGGGCGACGCCGGCGGCTCGCTGGTGGCCATTTCCTCGCTCTCGGCCGTCGACGGCGCCCCGCGCAACGAGGCCTACGCCGCCACCAAGGGCGCGCTGATCCCGATGGTCCGGGCGATCGCGGTGGAGCACGCGCGCTATGGCGTCCGCGCCAACGCCATCCTGCCGGGCTGGATCGCCACCGACATGACCGCCGGCGCCCAGGGCAACGAAAAGTTCGAGGAAAACGTCATCCGGCGCGTACCGATGCGCCGCTGGGGCCGGCCGGAGGATTTCGGTGGCATGGCGGTCTATTTCGCCTCCGACGCCTCTGCCTTCCACACTGGCGACCAGGTGCTGATCGACGGCGGCTACGCAGTCTTCTGATCGCTAACGTCAGGTCATGGTTCCCATGACCCGGCGGCTGGGCCATCCTTCGCTCAAACAAAGGACCGGAGGAACGCTATGACCCTGCACACGCCGCTTTGCGACCTCTTGGGCGTAAAGCATCCGATCATGCTGGCCGGCATGGGCGGGGTTTCCTATGGCGAGCTGGTGGCCGCGGTGTCGAACGCCGGCGGCTATGGCGTGCTCGGCATGGCGGGCCGCACGCCCGAGTTCATTCGCGATGAGATGCGCAAGGTGCGCAGCCTCACCGACAAGCCGTTCGGCGTCGATCTGCTGGCGGCATCGCCGGAAAGCCTGACCGCCTCAGTGGACATCATCATCGAAGAGGGCGCTTCCAGCTTCGTCGCCGGCTTGGGCGTGCCCATGCCGATCATGGAGCGGCTCAAGAAGGCCGGCCTGAAGGTCATGGTGGTCTGCGGCGCCGTCAAACATGCGGTAAAGGCCGAGCAGGCCGGCTGCGACGCGGTGATCTGCCAGGGCGGCGAGGGCGGCGGTCACACGGGGCTTGTCGGCACCATGCCGCTGGTCGCCCAGGCTGTGGAGTCGGTGAAGATTCCGGTGGTCGCGGCGGGCGGCCTCTATGATGGGCGAGGGCTGGCCGCGGCCCTGACCCTGGGCGCCACCGGCGTTTGGATGGGCACTCGCTTCATCGCTTCGAAAGAGGCGCACGCCGGCCAGATGTACCGCGAGGCGGTGCTGGAGGCTTCGGACGAGGACACCGTCCGCACCCGCTCCTATTCCGGCAAGCCGATGCGGGTGAAAAAGAACCCTTATGTCGAGGACTGGGAGAAGCGCCCGCAAGACATCCAGCCCTTCCCGATGCAGGCGGCGCTGTCTTCCCGAGAAGGCGTGATGGGCGGTATCGGCGGTCAGATCGAGGGGCTCGATCCCGACCGCTCCTGTTTCGCGATGGGCCAGTCGGCCGGTGGTATCCATGAGGTGCTGCCCGCCGCCGAGATCGTGGCCAGCCTGATGAAGGAGGCCGAGGCGGCGATCGACCGGACGGCCAAGCTGCGGGCCATGGCCAACGCCTAGGGCAAAGAAGAAGAACGCCCGCCTCCGGGGCTGACGGAGGCGGGCGTTTGATCAGGCCGTGACCTTGGCCGCGACCTGCGCGATGTGGCGGCCCTGGAAGCGGGCGCCTTCCAGCTCGTTGGCGCTCGGCTGGCGCGAGCCGTCGCTGCCGGTGATGGTCGAGGCGCCGTAGGGGCTGCCGCCGGTGATCTCATCCAGGCGCATCTGGCCGGCCCAGGCGTAGGGCAGGCCGACGACGACCATGCCGTGGTGCAGCAGTTGGGTGATGGTCGAGATGATCGTGGTCTCCTGGCCGCCGTGTTGGGTTGCGGTCGAGGTGAACACGCCGCCGACCTTGCCGACCAGCGCGCCCTTGGCCCAGAGGCCGCCGGTCTGATCCCAGAAGGACGCCATCTGGCCGGCCATGCGGCCATAGCGCGTACCGACGCCCACGATGATCGCATCGTATTCGGCCAGATCGGCGACCGTGGCGATCGGAGCTTCCTGATCGAGCTTGTAGCCCGACGACCGGGCAAGGTCCTCCGGCACGGTTTCCGGGACACGCTTGATGTCCACGGCGGCGCCGGCTTCGCGCGCGCCTTCGGCAACGGCCTTGGCCATGGCTTCGAGGTGGCCGTAGGTTGAATGATAGAGGACGAGAACCTTGGTCATCTGACGTTCCTGCTGATTGACGAGATGGAGAACGGCCCGGGCCACAGCGGCCCGGGCCGTCCGATTAGGCGGCGTCCACCAGGACGAGCTCGGCGTCCTCGATGGCGGTGACGCGGATGGTGTCGACGTCGCGGATGGCGAGGCCGTCGCGGGCCTTGGCCTTCACGCCGTTGACCTCGATCTGCCCGGTCGCCGGAACCAGGTAGGCGTAGCGGCCCTGGCCGAGTTGATACTCGGTGGTTTCGCCCGCCTTCAGGGTCGCGCCGGACACCCGGCCGTCGGCGCGGATCGGCAGGGCGTCGGCGTCGCCTTCGATCCCGCTGGCGAGCGTCACGAACTTCCCGGCGCGATCACCCTTGGGGAAGGGCTTGGCGCCCCACGAGGGCTCCCCACCGGCCTTGGTCGGCAGGATCCAGATCTGAAACAGCGTCGTGGACTCGGCCTCGACATTGTATTCGGCGTGGCGGATGCCCGAGCCGGCGCTCATCACCTGCACGTCGCCCGCCTCGGTGCGGCCCTTGTTGCCCAGGCTATCCTGGTGGGTGATGGCGCCTGTGCGGACATAGGTGATGATTTCCATGTTCGCGTGCGGGTGGGGCGGAAAGCCGGAGTTCGGCGCGATCACGTCGTCGTTCCAGACGCGCAGGGCGCCCCAGTTGGTCCGCTTCGGGTCGTGATAGTCGGCGAACGAGAAGTGATGCTTGGCGTCGAGCCAGCCGTGGTTGGCGCCGCCGAGGGTTTCGAAAGGACGAAGCTCGATCATCGGTAAGGTCTCCCTTGGGCGGTCCGTCTTGCGACCGCCGTTCGAGAAAAAGGTAGCGATCGCCGGAGATTTAGAAATAGAAACGATCGAAATGGACCGTTTCCAAATTTGATATGGCGAAACTTCCTGACTTCGAAGCCTGGGCGATCTTCGCGCGGGTTGCAGAGACCGGCTCCTTCGCCGCCGCGGCCGAGGAGCTTGAGCTCTCCAAGGCTACGGTGTCGAAGGCGGTCGGCCGCCTTGAAGCGCGGCTGGGGGCGGGCCTGTTCCATCGGACCTCCCGCCGGCTGTCGATGACGGAAAGCGGTCGCGCCGCGCTGGAGCGCGCCAACCGCATCCTGGCCGAGGGCGAGGCGGTGGAGGCCGAGACGGCGGCGCAGTCGGCCATGCCTCGGGGCCTCGTGCGGCTCGCCGCGCCCATGTCCTTCGGCATGCTGCACGTCGGGCCGATCCTGCCGGACTTCCTGGCCCGATATCCCGAGGTCTCCATCGACCTGCACCTGGCCGACCAGAAGATCGACCTGGTCGCCGAGGGCTACGACCTGGCGATCCGCATCGCCCGGCTGGCGGACTCTTCGCTGCTGGCGCGCAAGCTCTGCGACATGCGCGTGCTGCTCGTGGGTGCGCCGCGCTATTTCGAAGCCTTCGGCGAGCCGCAGCATCCCCGCGACCTCGTCCGCCACCGCTGCTTCACCTATTCGAACGTCGACAGCCCGGACGTCTGGCGCTTCAGCCACGCCACGGAGGGCGAGCAGGCCGTGACTGTCGCCGGCCCCATGCGGGTCAACAACGCCGAGGTCCTGACCGCCTCCCTGCAGGCCGGACTGGGCGTGGCGCTGCAGCCGGAGTTCATCTGCTGGCGCGAACTGCGGGCCGGGACCTTGCAGGCAGCGATGTGCGACTGGACCCCGCCGCAGCCGGCCCTGCACATCGTCAGTCCGCCGGGACGCCTGCGGCCGGCCCGGGTGAAGGTGCTGTCGGACTTCCTGGCCGAGCGCCTCGCCGCCACGCCCTGGGCGACGGGCGCCTAGCGCCGGGTGACAAGCGCGCCTGCGAGGACTTAAGTGCCGCCATGCGTCCAGCCCTCATAATCACCATCGCCTTGGCGGCGACGCCTGTCCTTGCTCAGGAGCGCCCGCCCGAGATGCGCGGGACCCTGACCAGCCTTACGCGGGTGCTTGGCGAGGCCCACGCTCTGCGCCAGGCCTGCGAGGGGCGCGAGGACCAGTACTGGCGATCGCGCATGTCGCGGCTGATGGAGACCGAGCAGCCCGATCCGGCTTTCGAAGCCCAGCTCAAGGATGGCTTCAACGCCGGGTTCGCGGAGGCCAAGCGGCTCCATCCCGTCTGTGGCGACGACGCCCGCCAGGCGATGGCCCTGGCCGCGGTCCGTGGGCGGGAGATCGCTGGAAAGTTGGCTCACGCCAAATATCGGGTGAGCGTCCTGCCGCCGCTGCCGGAAGTTGAACAGGAGGGCGTGACGGCCGAACCCTTGCCGCGTTAGGGTGACCGGCGTTCTCGGGGAGGTTGTCATGGAACTGGCTACGGCCATCGTCCTTCTGGTCCTGGCTTTGGTGATCCTGTTCGCGGCGATCAAGATCGTGCCGCAGGGACGTGAGTTCACCGTCGAGCGCTTCGGGCGCTACACGCGCACGCTCAAGCCCGGCATCAGCTTCCTGACTCCTTTCGTCGAGGGCATCGGGCGGCGGGTGAACATGATGGAGCAGGTGCTCGATGTGCCGCGCCAGGAAGTGATCACCAAGGACAACGCCGTCGTGCAGGTGGACGGCATCGTCTTCATCCAGGTGATGGACGCGGCCGCAGCCGCCTACCGCGTCGACAATCTCAACTACGCCATCGCCCAACTCGCCATGACCAACCTGCGGACGGTGGTGGGTTCGATGGAGCTGGACGAGGTCCTCTCCCAGCGCGACCAGATCAACAGCCGCCTGCTGCACGTGATCGACGCCGCCACCAGTCCCTGGGGCGTGAAGGTGGCGCGGATCGAGATCAAGGATCTGCAACCGCCGCCGGACATCACCTCCGCCATGGCCCGCCAAATGAAGGCCGAACGCGAGCGCCGCGCCGTCATCACCGAGGCCGACGGCGAGAAGGCCGCCGCCATCGCCCGCGCCGAGGGCGCCAAGCAGGCCGCCATCCTGGAAGCCGAAGGCCGGCGCGAGGCGGCCTATCGTGACGCCGAGGCCCGCGAGCGCGAGGCCGAAGCCGAGGCCAAGGCCACCGCCATGGTCTCCGAGGCCATCGCCCGCGGCGACGTCAACGCCATCAACTACTTCGTCGCCCAGAAATACGTCGAAGCCTTCGCCAGGCTGGCGGACAGCCCGCAGCAAAGGACCGTTATCGTCCCGTCGGAAATGTCGGCCCTGGTGGGCTCGCTCGCCGGGGTGGGGGAACTGGTGAAGACCGTCCGCGAGGATACGCCGCGCCCGCCGCCGCGTTCAGGACGTGGGTCCGCCGTGCCGCCTACGGGAGGCTGAGACAATGATGACCGGCCTGGTCGACTTCTACGGCGTCCACGCCTTTTGGCTGTGGGTGGCCATCGCCGCGGCGGTGCTGGCGATCGAGATCGCGTTCGGGTCGGGCTGGCTCCTGTGGCCGGCCGCATGCGCCGCGGTCGTCGCCATCCTCAGCCTCTTCACCCACAATGCAGCGCTGGAGATCGGCCTCTTCGCCGTGCTCACCATCGCGACCACCCTGGCCGCGCGCCGCTTCTGGCCGCGCAACCGCCAGCCGGAGACGGACATCAACGACAACGTCGCGCGGCTGGTGGGGCATCACGGGCGGGTCACCGCCGCCTTCATCCATGGCGCCGGCCGCGTGCTGGTGGACGGCAAGGAGTGGGCGGCGGAGTCGGTCGATGGCTCGGCCCTGGAGCTCGAGGCGATCGTCGAGGTGGTGGGCCTCAGTGGCGGCTCTCGCCTACGGGTCCGCGCTCAGGCCTGAGCAACCTCAGGCGCGCTTGAACTCCTGCATGCCCAGCCGGGCCAGTTCGTCGGCGCGCTCGTTGTGCTCGTGACCGGCATGGCCCTTCACCCATTTCCAGGCGACGTCGTGTTTGGCCCGCGCCGCGTCCAGCCGCCGCCAAAGGTCGTCGTTCTTCACCGGCTTCTTGTCGGCGGTCTTCCATCCACGGGCTTTCCAGCCGTGGATCCACTCCGAGATGCCCTTCATGACGTACTGGCTGTCGGTGTGCGCCTCGACCTTGCAGGGGCGCTTCAGTGATTCCAGGGCTTGGATCGCCGCCATCAGCTCCATGCGGTTGTTGGTCGTCGTCGCCTCGCCGCCATGGATCTCCTTGACGTGCGCGCCCGACATCAGGATCGCGCCCCACCCGCCGGGGCCGGGGTTACCTGAGCACGCGCCGTCGCTGTAGATCACGACCTGCGGGGTCACGAGGCCTCGCCCAGCAGGACGAGGTCCGGGGCCGAGCGGTGCACCGCCAGTTTGCGTTCGTATTCCAGCGGGTCCTTCGGCCGCACCAGCGCGCCGGGCGGCGTCGCGCCCCAGTCGTGCAGCCGGGTCAGGAAGAAGCGCATGGCTGCGCCGTGGGCAAGGACGGGCAGGGCGTCGCGCTCGGCGCGGTTCAAGGGGCGATGCGTCTCGTAGCCCGCCAGCATGGCTCGCGCGCTGGTGATGTTGAAGCTGCCGTCCGCCTCGAAGCACCAGGCGTTCAACGCTACCGCGATGTCGTAGGCCAAGGCGTCGTTGCAGGCGAAGTAGAAGTCGATGGTCCCGGCGAAGGTCCCGTCCGGATTGAAGAAGACGTTATCCGGGAAATAGTCGGCGTGGATCACACCGCTGGGCAGGTCCTGCGGCCAGGCCTTCGCCAGCCGCTCCAGGTCGCCCTCGATGACCGCGGCGAGGCCGGGCTTCAGCGCCTCGGCGTCGCCGTGCAGCTTGGCGAACATCGGCGCCCATGCGGCTTGGCCCAGGTCGTTGGCGCGGGTCATCGCGAACCCTTCCGCCGCCAGGTGCAGGCGCGCCAGACCCTCGCCCGCCTGCCGGCAATGGGCCGCGCTCGGCCGGCGCACCGACAGGCCTGGCAGGAAGGAGAAGATCGCGCAGGGCTTGCCGCGCACGCGCTTCAACGCCTCGCCGGCGCGGTCGATCATCGGCGTCGCCGACGGATAGCCGTGCTGGGCCAGCCAGCGGGTCAGGCCGAGGAAGTAGGGCAGCTCGTCCTCGCGCACCCGCTTCTCGTAGACGGTCAGGATGAACCGCCCCGCCTCGGTCTCGAGCAGGAAGTTCGAGTTCTCCACGCCTTCGGCGATGCCCTTGAAGGCGAGCGGAGCGCCGAGGTCGAAGTCGGCGAGGAGCGTGTTCAACTCCTCATCAGTGATGTCGGTATAGACGGCCATGCGGTGCGGGATGCGGGAGCGCAGCCGGCCGGTCAAGACGCTGGCTGTTGGACGTGGTGCAATTTCTACCTTGAAGAGGTCGATAATTTGCTGGAGCTTGCGGCGACCTCCGCCGTCGGCATCGCGATGAACCCTTTATCGACGGCAACAAGCGGGTGGAGTTCATCGCTCTCGGTCAGTTCCTCCTGGACAACAGGATCGTTCTCACGGCGTCGGACGAGGACGCCACCGAGGTCATGCTGTCGGTGGCTCGCGGAGAAACCGGCATCGAAGCGCTTACATCCGTCGCGCTCTAATTCGCTAGCGCCCGCGGCAGCTTGAAGCTCACCGTCTCGCGGACCGTGTCCACCTCTTCGACCGTGACCTCGAAGGATTCGGCCAGGCGGTCGATCAGGCCCTGGACCAGCAGCTCCGGCGCCGAGGCGCCCGCCGTCACGCCGACGCTGGAGGCGCCTTCGAGCCAGGCCAGGTCAAGGCCGCGGGCGTCGTCGATCAGATAAGCGCCCTTGGCCCCCGAGCGCTTGCCGACCTCCACAAGCCGCACCGAGTTGGACGAGTTGGCCGAACCGAGCACCAGCAGCACCTCGGCCTTGGCCGCCACCGCCTTCACCGCTTCCTGGCGGTTGGTGGTCGCATAGCAGATGTCTTCCTTGTGGGGTGCGGCGATGCCCGGGAAGCGCTCGCGCAGCGCCGCGACGATGTCGGCGGTGTCATCGACCGACAGTGTGGTCTGGGTGGCGAAGGCCACGTTCGACGGGTCCTTGGGCGTGAAGGCGCGCGCGTCTTCGACGGTCTCGATCAGGGCGACCGCGCCTTCCGGAAGCTGGCCCATGGTCCCCACGACTTCCGGGTGGCCGGCGTGACCGATCAGCACGATCTCCTTGCCGGCGTCATAATGGCGCTGGGCTTCCACGTGGACCTTCGAGACCAGCGGGCAGGTGGCGTCGAGATAGAGCATCTGCCGGGACTGGGCCTCGGCCGGCACCGACTTGGGCACGCCGTGGGCCGAGAACACCACCGGCCGGTCGGCCGGGCATTCCGAAAGCTCCTCGACGAAGACCGCGCCGAGGCTCCTCAGCCGCTCGACCACGTGACGGTTGTGGACGATCTCATGGCGCACATAAACCGGCGCGCCGTACTTCTCTATGGCGCGTTCGACGATCTGGATGGCGCGGTCGACGCCCGCGCAAAAGCCCCGCGGCGTGGCCAGCAGGACCTTCAGGGGACGGCGAGGACGGGGCTCTTGCAGCATGCGCGCAAGTTAGGCGCTCGCGCCCGTGTCCGCCAGCCGCGTTGCGGCCGCATTCGATAGCCAGTAGTAGGAGGCCATGCGCGCTGGCATCCTTGCGCGCCTCTTTTCGTTGGACGACCCTGCATGCGCCGCTCCCTGATGCTCTTCGCCGCCGGCCTCGTCCTGGCGGGGGCCACGATCCCCGAACTGGCCGCCGCCCAGCAACGCGGAGGCGATCAGCGACGCCAGGAGGAGGAGGCCGCGAAGAAAAAGAAGCGCGACTCCGAGTGGAGCGACATCCAGGCGCCGCTGCCGCAACTGCGCAACGCCGGCCCGTGCCCCTATGTGAAGGTGCTCTACGACGCCGCCCGCTATGTGGAATTCAAGGACGCCCGCGAGGCGTCGGCCGCGGTCGGCTACACCGGCGAGATCCAGGACGTTTCGGCCGCCTGCCAGTACAAGGACGCCGAGCCGATCAAGGTGAAGATGGAGATCCTCTTCGAACTGGGCAAAGGGCCCCAGGCCGAAGGCTCGTCCAAGAACTATCGCTACTGGGTGGCGGTGACCAAGCGCAACGACGCAGTCATCACCAAGGAATACTTCGACCTGCCGGTGAACTTCCCGGCCGGCCAGGATCGGGTCTACGCGACCGAACAGATCGCCCAGATCACCATCCCGCGGGCCACCATGACCACCAGCGGCGCCAACTTCGAGGTGCTGGTCGGGTTCGACGTCACGCCGGAGATGGCCGCCTTCAATCGCGACGGTAAGCGCTTCCGGCTGAACGCCGGCACGGCCGTCGCCGGGACCACCAACGAAAACAAATGAGCGACCTGAAAAGGGGCCTGAGCGAAGCGGTTTCCGCCGCCTTCGCCGCGGCGGGGCTGCCGGCTGAACTCGGCCGCGTGACTCCGTCTGACCGGCCCGACCTGGCGGATTTCCAATGCAATGGGGCCCTGCCTGCGGCCAAGGCCGTCGGCAAGCCGCCGCGTGACATCGCGACCGATCTGGCCGCCCGGCTGGCCGGCGACCCGCGGCTGGCTGCGGTCGAGGTCGCAGGCCCCGGCTTCATCAATCTGCGGGTCAGCGACGCCGCCCTGGCCGCCCGCGCCGCGCAGATCGCCGCCGACCCCCGCCTGGGCGCCGAGGTCGTGGAGACCCCGCGCAAGATCCTGATCGACTACGGCGGCCCCAACGTCGCCAAGCCGATGCATGTCGGCCACCTACGGTCCTCGATCATCGGGGAATCGGTGAAGCGCATCTATCGCTTCCGTGGCGACACCGTGGTGGGCGACGCCCACTTCGGCGACTGGGGCTATCAGATGGGCCTGCTGATCGGGGCGGTGACCGACGAGGACGCCGCCATCGCCAGCCTGGTGGAAGGCTTGAACGCAAAACCCGCCGTCGATGCTCAGGACGAGGCCGCCGCCTTCGCCCTCTTCGACGAGAAGGTGAGCCTGGCCGACCTCGACCGGCTCTATCCGATGGCCGCCGCCCGCGGGAAGTCGGAACCCGAGTACCGCGACCGCGCACGCAAGCTCACCGCCGAGCTGCAGGACCGCAAGCCCGGCTATTTCCTGCTGTGGCGGCATTTCGCCAAGGTGACGCGCGTCGCCCTCGAGCGGGACTTCCACGCCCTTGGCGTCGACTTCGACCTCTGGAAGGGCGAGAGCGACGTGGACGGCCTGATCGACTCGATGGTCAAGGACCTCGACGCCAAGGGCCTGCTGGTCGACGACCAGGGCGCCCGGATCGTCCGGGTGGCCCGCCAGGGCGACAAGCGCGAGCTGCCGCCGCTGCTGGTGGTCTCGTCTGAAGGCTCGGCCATGTACGGCACGACCGACCTTGCGACCATTCTCGACCGCAAGCAGAGCTTCGGCCCCGACCACGTGCTCTATGCGGTGGACCAGCGCCAAGCCGACCATTTCGAGATCGTGTTCCGGGCCGCTTACCTGGCTGGCTACGCGGCCGAGGGCTCCCTGGAGCACGTCGGCTTCGGCACGATGAACGGGACCGACGGTAAGCCCTTCAAGACCCGCGAGGGCGGCGTCCTGAAGCTGAACGACATGATCGTCATGACCCGGGACAAGGCGCGTGAGCGCCTGCACGAAGCCGACCTCGGCTCCGAGCTCGATCCCGAGGCCTTCGAGGAGACCGCCCACAAGGTGGCCGTCGCGGCGCTGAAGTTCGCCGACCTGCAGAACTTCCGCGGCACTTCCTACGTCTTCGACCTCGACCGCTTCTCCAGCTTCGAGGGCAAGACCGGCCCCTATCTACTCTATCAGGCGGTGCGGGTGAAATCGGTCCTGCGCAAGGCGGCCGAGGAGGGGGCTAAGGCCGGCGACATCGTCGTCTCCGAACCGGCCGAGCGCGACCTCGTCCTGCTGCTCGACGCTTTCGATCAGGCCCTGGTCGACGCCTATGACAAGAAGGCCCCCAACTTCCTGGCCGAGCACGCCTACAAGCTGGCCCAGGCCTTCTCGAAGTTCTACGCCGCCTGTCCGATCCTGTCGGCCGAGCCGGCGCTGAAGGTTTCCCGCCTGAACCTGGCGCAAACCACCCTGCGCCAGCTCGAACAGGCGCTCGATCTGCTGGGTATCGAAGCTCCAGATCGCATGTAAGGGGCTCGCGCGCTTTGCGCGTTGACTCCCCTTCGGCGATCGAAGAGTTTCGCGCCGACTCTCGCGGGAGAGATCGGCCTCTCCGGAGGCCGGAGCCGAAGGCGCAACCGCCCCGGAAACGCTCAGGCAAAAGGACCGCGCGAGCTGATGAACGCTGGAAAGTAGCACCGGGCGACCGGGGCTCGCCGAAGGAGCAAGGGGTCGCCGGCGGCGATCCTGAAATCTCTCAGGCCAAGGGACAGCGGGGGCGCGAACGTCGCGGAGGATTCGCATCCGATGCGCGCTCGCCGGATCATCAGCCGGAGTCCTCGCTTGTCCGAGAATTTGAAGACCACCCCGCTCTATGCCGCCCATGTGGCCGCTGGCGCCCGCATGGTGCCGTTCGCAGGCTACTCGATGCCTGTTCAGTACAAGGACGGCGTGCTGAAGGAGCACCTCTGGACCCGCGAGAACGCCGGCCTGTTCGAC
Source organism: Phenylobacterium koreense (assembly GCF_040545335.1). Taxonomy (NCBI): domain Bacteria; kingdom Pseudomonadati; phylum Pseudomonadota; class Alphaproteobacteria; order Caulobacterales; family Caulobacteraceae; genus Phenylobacterium; species Phenylobacterium koreense. The sequence continues at coordinate 863,650 of NZ_JBEPLU010000001.1, read as the reverse complement.
GTCTCTCACATGGGCCAGGCGCGCCTGCGAGGGGTCTCGCCGCTGTCGGCCTTCGAGGAGGTGACGCCAGGCGACTTCATCGGCCTCAAGCCGGGCAAGCAGCGCTACTCGGTCCTGCTGAACAAGCAGGGCGGCGTCATCGACGATCTGATGGCGGCCCGTCCGGACGACGACGGCCTCTTCGTGGTCGTGAACGGAGCCTGCAAGGACAACGATTTCAAGGTCATCGACGCCGAGCTGGCCGGCCAGGTGCGTATCGAGCGCCTTGAGGATCGCGCGCTGCTGGCCCTGCAGGGCCCGAAGGCCGCCGCCGTTCTCGCCGACCACGCGCCCGAGGCGGCGACCATGGTGTTCATGGACGCCCGGGCCATGACCGCCTTCGGGACCGACGCCATCGTCTCGCGCACCGGCTACACCGGCGAGGACGGCTACGAGATATCGATCCCGGCCTCGGAAGCCGAGCGGGTGTGGAACGCCTTGCTGGCCGACGAGCGCGTGCGCCCGATCGGCCTGGGCGCCCGCGACAGCCTGCGCCTGGAAGCTGGCCTGCCGCTCTACGGCCACGACGTCGACGAAACCGTCAGCCCGGTCGAGGCCGACCTGGCCTTCGCCGTCGCCAAGAAGCGCCGCGAGGCCCGCGATTTCCCGGGCGCGACCCGGATCGCCAAGGAACTGGCCGAAGGCCCGCAGCGCAAGCGCGTCGGCCTGATCGTGCTGGAAGGCGCGCCGGCCCGCGAGGGCGCTGAGATCGCCGACGAGGCCGGCAATGTGATCGGCGTCGTCACCTCCGGCGGCTTCTCGCCCAGCCTGGGCAAGCCGATCGCCATGGGCTTTGCGCCTCCCGCTCTCGCGCAGGTCGGCGTCCGTCTCAAAGTCATCGTCAGGGGCAAGGCCCAGACCGCCGAGGTCGTCGCCATGCCCTTCGTTCCCCATCGCTACGTCCGCAAGCTCTGAAAGAGGACCACCCAGATGCGTTTCACCAAGGATCACGAGTGGGTCGTCCTCGAAGGGGACGTGGCCACCATCGGCATCACCGCCTACGCCGCCGAGCAACTGGGCGACGTGGTGTTCGTCGAAGTCCCGGAAGCCGGCAAGACCGTGAAGAAGGGCGAAGGCCTGGCCGTGGTCGAGAGCGTCAAGGCCGCCTCCGACGTCTACGCTCCGATCTCGGGCGAGGTCATCGAAGGCAACGCCGGTCTCTCCGACACCCCGGAAACCGTGAACGCCGAGCCGGAATCGGCCGGCTGGTTCGCCAAGCTGAAGGTCGCCGACCCGGCCGAGTTCGAAGGCCTGATGGACCGCGCCGCCTACGAAGACTTCCTGAGCACGCTCTAAGCCTTAGGCCCCGAGCGGGAGCAATACGCATGAGATACCTGCCCCTTACCCCAGCCGATCGCGCCGAGATGCTGGCGACCATCGGCGCTGCGACCATCGACGACCTCTTCGTCGACGTGCCGCAGGCCGCTCGCCGGCGCGACCTCTTCGACCTGCCGCTGCACGCCGGCGAGCTGGAGGTCGAGCGTGAGCTCTCGGCCCTGGCGGCCATGAACCGCCCGGCCGGGGCGGGGCCGTTCTTCTGCGGGGCAGGGGCCTATAGCCACCATGTGCCGGCCACGGTCGACCACGTGATCCAGCGGTCGGAGTTCCTGACCAGCTACACGCCCTACCAGCCCGAGATCGCGCAGGGCACCTTGCAGGTGCTCTTCGAGTTCCAGACCCAGGTCGCGGCCCTGACCGGCCTCGAGGTGGCCAACGCCTCGATGTACGACGGCTCCACGGCCTGCGCCGAGGCGGTGATGATGGCCCAGCGGGTCACCCGCCGTAAGAAGGCGGTGCTGTCGGGCGGCCTGCATCCGCACTACGCGGCGACCACCCAGACCATCGCCCATGCCGAGGGCATGGACATCGTCCGCCAGGCCGCCGCCATCGACGCCGAGGCCGCGGTGCTGGATGCCATCGACGGCGACACCGCCTGCGTCGTGGTTCAGACGCCCAACGTCTTCGGCGTGGTCACTGACGTGACGAAGATCGCCGAGGCCGCCCATGCCGCCGGCGCGCTATTGATCGTGGTGACGACCGAGGCGGTCTCCTATGGCCTCCTGAAGTCGCCGGGCGAGATGGGCGCGGACATCGCGGTGGCCGAGGGCCAGTCGATCGGCAACGGCCTGAACTTCGGCGGTCCCTTCGTCGGCCTCTTCGCCTGCCGCGAAAAGCTGGTCCGCCAGATGCCGGGCCGCCTCTGCGGTGAGACCGTGGACGCCGACGGCCGCCGTGGCTTCGTGCTGACGCTCTCCACCCGCGAGCAGCATATCCGCCGCGAGAAGGCGACCTCGAACATCTGCACCAATTCGGGCCTCTGCGCCCTGGCCTTCACCATCCACCTCTCGCTGCTGGGCGAGCGGGGCCTGCGCGAGCTGGCGGCGATCAACCACGCCAAGGCCCGCGAGCTGTGCGACGCCCTGGCTGCGGTCGCCGGGGTCGAGGTGCTGACTCCGCGCTTCTTCAACGAGTTCGCGATCCGGGTGAAAGGCAAGGCGGCGCAGGTCGTCGAAAGCCTGCTGGCCGACAGCGTCGTCGCCGGCGTGCCCTTCTCGCGCCTCGACCCGGCCGCCGGGCTGGACGACGTCCTGCTCGTCGCCGCCACCGAGACCACCACTTCGGAACATATCAAGGCCTTCGCCCAGGCGCTCGCCGGGAGGACCGCATAATGACCATGCTCAATGTCGGACGCCCGACCCGTCCGGAAGGCGCCGTGGGCGGCGCCGGCCATACCTCGCTCGGCGGCGGCCGCGGCCTGCTGCAGGACGAGCCGCTGATCTTCGAACTGGGCGGCTGGGACAAGACCGGCGTCGACCTGCCGGCGGCGGACCAGGACGCCTCGGACCTGGGCGACTTGGTGCGTAGCGCGCCGATCGGCCTGCCGGGCCTCTCCGAGCCTGAAACCATGCGCCACTATGTGCGCCTGTCGCAGAAGAACCATGCCATCGACCTGGCGCTCTATCCGCTGGGCTCGTGCACGATGAAGCACAACCCGCGCCTGAACGAGAAGATGGCGCGGCTGGCCGGGTTCGCCGATCTCCACCCGCTGGCGCCGCAATCGACCGTGCAGGGCGCGCTGGCGCTGATGGACCGCCTGGCCCACTGGTTGAAGACCCTCACCGGCATGCCGGCGGTGGCCCTCTCTCCCAAGGCCGGCGCGCACGGCGAACTCTGCGGCCTGCTGTCGATCCGCGCGGCCCATGAGGCCAACGGCCAGGGCCATCGCCGCACCGTGCTGGTGCCGACCTCCGCCCACGGCACCAATCCGGCTACCGCCGCCTTCGTCGGCTATTCGGTGGTCGAGATCGCCCAGACCGAAGACGGCCGCGTCGATATCGCCGACCTCGCCGCCAAGCTCTCGCCCGACGTGGCGGCGATCATGGTGACCAATCCGAACACCTGCGGCCTCTTCGAGCGCGAGGTGATCGAGATCGGCCGCCTGACCCACGAGGCGGGCGCCTACTTCTATTGCGACGGCGCGAACTTCAACGCCATCGTCGGCCGGGTGCGCCCGGGCGACCTCGGCGTCGACGCCATGCACATCAACCTGCACAAGACCTTCTCGACGCCGCACGGCGGCGGTGGCCCAGGCGCTGGCCCGGTCGTGCTGTCGGCGGCGCTGGCGCCCTTCGCGCCGGCCCCATGGGTCGTCGCCGGCGAGGATGGCTTCGAGCTGGTCGAGGAAGCCGAGGGCGAAGCGGCCCAGGCCTTTGGCCGGATGAGCGCCTTCCACGGCCAGATGGGCATGTTCGTCCGCGCCTACGCCTACATGCTGAGCCATGGAGCGGACGGCCTGCGTCAGGTGGCCGAGGATGCGGTCCTCAACGCCAACTATCTGAAGGCTCGGCTCTCGTCGGTGATGAGCCCGGCCTTCCCCGAAGGCCCCTGCATGCACGAGGCGCTGTTCGATGACGGCTGGCTCGACGGCACCGGCGTCACCACGCTCGACTTCGCCAAGGCGATGATCGACGAGGGCTTCCACCCGATGACCATGTACTTTCCGCTGGTCGTGCACGGGGCGATGCTGATCGAGCCGACGGAGACCGAGCCCAAGCAGGAGCTGGACCGCTTCTGCGAGGCGCTAATCGCCCTGGCTGGCGCGGCCAAGGCCGGGGAGGTGGACCGCTTCAAGGGCGCTCCCTATCTCGCCCCGATGCGTCGCCTGGACGAGACCCTGGCCGCCCGGAAGCCGCGCCTTACGTGGCGTTCCGACGACAAAGGTGTGTCCCCGGCGCCGCTAGCGGCCGAATAGGCGGCAGGTGGACCAAATTTAACCTCAGGATCGCCTTTACGACTCCGTGATCGGTTCTCATATCGGCGTGACGCCCGACCGCCTCTCCTCCCCATGCGTGGCGCGCGGGCTCAAGCCAGGTTGAAGAACGTGTCTCTCGTCATGCCGAGCGTGCGCGGCCAACGCGCCACCGACGCCGCCACCCGCGACCTCGCGGGGCGGCTGGTGCGTTTCGGCCTGGTCGTCCTGGGCTTCCTGATCATTCTGCTCGGGATCGCCGTCGCGCCCCTGCCGGGGCCTGGCGGTATCCCGGTGATCGTCGTCGGCCTGATGATCATCCTGCGGAATTCGTTCAAGGCGCGCCGGCAGTTCGTGCGGCTGCACCATGCCCACCCGCGGGTGATCTCACCCATCAGGCGGCTCTTGCGGAAGGATCCTCAGATCCTCGCAATGTCCTATCATCAGGCTTTGAAGGTTGAACGCTTCCTGGTTCCCAGGAACCTGCGCGTCGTGGTTCGCGGCCGGCGCCTTTTCAGACGCCGGCGCTAAACCCGTCTACTGGAGCTTGGAGCCCAGCTGGCCGATCGCGTTGTCGATCAGCGGGTCGGTCTTGACGCCTGCGAGGCGCTTGGTCAGCACCACTTCGGCGGCTTGAGCGGCGAGGTCCGCAGCAGCGGCCTTCACCTCGGCCTGGGCCTGGGCCTCGGCGTTGGCGATCTTGCGCTCGGCGAGCTCCTGGCGGCGAGCCAGGCTCTCTTCCAGCTTCGCCTTGGCTTCGGCTTCGTAGCGACGAGCCTCTTCCTGGGCGAGGGCCAGCATGTCCTTGGCCTGGGCCTCGGCTTCGGCACGTTCGGCCTTGAGCTGAGCCAGCAGGCGCTGGGCTTCTTCACGGATACGGGCCGCTTCGTCCAGGTCCGCCTGGATCTTGGCGGTCTTGGCGTCCAGGGCCGCGCCGATGGCCTTCGGGGCCTTGGCCACGAAGATCACGATGCCCAGGAAGATCAGCAGACCGACGCCGACCCAGAACTCCGCGTTCGCGGGATTGAGGAAAGCAGGCATCAGGCGGCTCCTTGCGCGCGGGCGGTGAGCGCCGCGTCGATCTCGGCCGCGGTCACCTTCTGACCGGTCAGCTTTTCGACCATGGCCTGGGCCGTCTCGCCGGCGATGCCGCGGACGTTGGTCATGGCCTGGTCACGCAGGCCGCGGATACGGCCTTCGGCCTCTTCCATCTTGGCTTGCAGGCGGTCGTCCTCGGCCTTCTGGCTGGCGGCCAGTTGGGCCGCGGCCTTGGCCTTGGCTTCGACGGCGAGGCTGCGCGCGCGGGCGCGGGCTTCGTCGATCTCGGCTTGAGCGGCCTTGGCCTGGGCTTCCGCCTCGGCCTGGACGCTGCGCGCCTGATTCACCGCGTCGGCGATGGTCGCCGCACGGTCGTCCTGGATCTTGCGGAGCCGAGGAATGAAGACCTTGGCCAGCAGGATGTAGAGGACGGCGAAGATGAGGAAGAGCCAGACGATCTGGCCGCCCCAATGTTCGAACTCGAACTGGGGCAGCCCACCGCCGCTCTCGCCGCCGCCATGAGCGGCGACTTCCGTCGTGCCCGCCGGAGCGTTAGCTCCGTGCTCGGCGACGGCGGCGTCGGCAGGGGAGGGGGTCTCGGCGGCCATAAGGCTTAGGCGTCCTTATAAACGCAGGTCAGGGCGCGACGATGACGACGCGCCCCTCGGGACCTGCGGATTTCGGCTTAGGAGAACAGGATGAGCAGGCCGAGCACGAAGGCCAGAATGCCCAGGGCTTCGGTCAGAGCGGCGCCGAGGATGAGGTTGGTGAATTGGCCGCCGGCGGCCGACGGGTTGCGCGTGGCGCCCGCCAGGAAGTGGCCGAAGATGGTGCCGACGCCAACGCCGGCGCCGATCATGCCGAGCGTCGCAAGGCCAGCGCCGATGTACTTAGCAGCTTCCGCGTCCATAGTTTTTCAGTCCCGTTTGAAAGTTGAAGAGGTTGGAAGTTGGTGATCGGCCGATCAGTGGTGATGGCCGAGGTTGACCACGTCGTTGAGATAGACGCAGGCCAGAACCGCGAAGACGAAGGCCTGCAGGAAGGCCACCAGGAACTCCAGCGCCGTCAGGGCCACCACGCCGCCCATCGACAGGGCTGCAGCGACATAGGCCAGGGAGGCGACGCCGCCCGTGGCGGCCAGAGCGCCCAGGGAGATGATGAAGCCGGCGAAGACCTTCATGGCCACGTGGCCGCCCAGCATGTTGCCGAACAGACGAAGGGCGAGGGTCACCGGACGCAGGAGGAAGGACAGGATCTCGATCGGGGTGACCAGGATCAGCATGTACCAGGGGATGCCGGACGGGACGAACAGCTTGTACATGTTCGCGCCGTTGCGCAGCACGCCGTAGATGATGACGATCAGGATCGTCATGACGGCCAGGGAGGCGGTCACCGCGAGCTGCGACGTCGCCGTGAACATCAGCAGCATGCCCAGCATGTTCATCCCGAGGATGAACATGAACAGGGTGAGGATGTACGGGAAGAACTTGCGGCCTTCAGCCCCGATAATCCCGGTCACGAGATCGTCGATGTAGCTGAACATGCCCTCGCCGATGACCTGCAGGCGGCCCGGCACCACGGCGGCCTTGGCGGTGGTCACCGCGAAGAACAGCACCACCAGCGCGGCGGCCGACAGCATCGCCACGGTGGAGTTGGTGATCGACATGTCGATCGCGCCGACGCCCGGCAGGTTGAACGAAGGGAGATCCACGACCTTGTGAATCTCAAACTGGTGCATCGGGTCGGCCATGCCGCCTCGAACTCCTTTATTCGTCCTCGTCGTCGAAAGGCAGGTCCTTGGGAGGGCCCCACTCCTTCGCCGCTTCGGCGGTCATGCGCTGGGCCGAACGAACGGCCATCCAAATAGAAACCCCGAAGCCCACCAGGACTCCGATGATCATCCCCCAGGGCGCCGTCTTGAACAGAACGTCCGCCCCAGCTCCGAAGCCCAGGCCCACAAAGACCCCGCCTATCAGCACGCCCATCAGGCGATAGCCGTAGCCGGCGGCCTTGGAGCCGTAGTCGTGCACCTTCGGGGTCGTGCGCTCTTGCAGCGCGGCGGCCCTTTCGTCGAGGCGCCTGATGGCCTCGTCGCGCGAATTGTCCGGATGCGGCATGGGTCGAAGGGCCTAATGGACCACGACGTCGCCCGCCGCGGCCGGGGCTTCAAGTCGCGCGGAACCTATAGGCGCGGGTCCGGTGCGTCAAGGCTGGGGTTGTGGTATTTAGCGCCTTGTTTTTTCGAGAGAATTGGTCGTCGCGACAACTCGTCCGGCGAAGGTGGGGGCGAGGGCGAAGACCTGTGTGCGGCCAATGTGAGGGATTCCCCCGCGGAAGGCCGGCTACTGAGCGGCCATGGCCTCGGCCTGCCGCAGGTCGACCGAAACCAGTTGCGAAACTCCGCGCTCGGCCATGGTGACCCCGAACAGCCGGTCCATCCGGGCCATGGTCACCGGATTGTGGGTGATGGTGATGAAGCGCGTCTCGGTCCGCCGCCGCATCTCGTCCATCAGGTTGCAGTAGCGGTCGACATTGGCGTCGTCGAGCGGGGCGTCCACCTCGTCCAGAACGCAGATCGGGGCCGGCTGGGCCAGAAACACCCCGAAGATCAGGGCGCAGGCGGTCAGGGCCTGCTCGCCGCCGCTCATCAGGCTCATGGTTGAAAGGCGCTTGCCGGGCGGGCAGGCGTAGATCTCCAGGCCCGCCTCCAGCGGATCGTCCGATTCCACCAGCCGCAATTCGGCCTGGCCGCCCTGGAACAGGGCCTGGAAGAGCGCCTTGAAGTGCTCGTTGATCACGTCGAAGGCGGCCAGCAGCCGCTCGCGGCCCTCGCCGTTCAGCTCATCGATTCCCTGGCGCAGCCGGGCGATGGCGCCGGTCAGGTCGGAGCGCTCGCTGAACATGGTTTCCAGGCGAGCGGCGTGCTCGGTCGCCTCTTCCTCGGCGCGTAGGTTCACCGCTCCGATCGAATCGCGCTGGCGCTCGAGATTGTAGAGGTGGGCCTCCATGCCCCCGGCGTCGGTGGGAATCGCCACCGCCTCGTCGGCCAGCTTGCGGCCGAGCTGCTCGGGCTCGATGCGGGCGGTCTCACGAATCTGGCCAGCGATTTCGGCTAGGCGCTCGTCGGCCGCTTCCAGCTTGGCGGCGAGCGAGGCGCGGAGTTCCCGGGCCTGGCTGGCGGCGGTCTCGGCGGCGCGCAGGGCGCGGTCGGCTTCGGTGCGGGCGCTCTCGGCCTGGGCCAGGGCGTCGGCCGACTGGGCGCGGCGGGCCTCGGCGGCGGCCAGTTCATCCAGCAGCCTGCCGAGCCGCTCCTGATGGGAAGCGGGCGCGTCATGCGCCTTGTCGAGAGCGGCCTGGGCTTTGCTGCGGCTGTCGGCCAGGTCGTCGAGGCGCTTGGCGGCCGCGCGGCCGCGGCGGGTCCAGTCGTCGGTGTCCCGCTTCAGGCTCTCGTGGCGCCGGGCGCGGCCGTCCCGTTCGCGAATTTCCAGCTCCAGCGCCGAACGCGCGGCGGATGCAGCTTCCCGGGCCGGGCCGGCGGCCGCGCGGGCCTGGGCCAGCCGCTCGGCGCCGTCGCCCCCGGCCCCGTGGTCGGAGGTTTCGGCGATCGCCACCGCCAGCACCGCCTCGGCCTCGGCCAGTTCGGCGTCGAAGCGGGCGATCATATCGTCCAGCGACTGGGCCTGGGCCTCGCGGCGGGTGGCCTCGCGGTCCAGCTTTTCCAGCGTGGCGCGGGCGGCGGAGACCTTCTGCTCGGCGGCCGGCGGTTCGCGACGGGCGGTCCGCAGCGCCTCTTCGCCGGCGCGAACCCGGGCCGAGGCCTCCTGCAGGAGCCGCTTGGCCGCCGCCGCCTTGGGCGAGAGGGATTCGATCTCGGCCTCGACCTCGGCCAGCCGGGTCTTCTGCTCCATGCGGATGGCGGCCGGCTTGGGGGCGTCGGCCCGGGCCACGAACCCGTCCCACCGCCAGAGGTCGCCTTCGACCGACACCAGGCGCGCGCCGGCCGGCAGTCCCTTCTGCAGGCGATCCCCGTCCTCGCGGCCGACCACGGCGATGTAGGCCAGGCGCGCGGCCAGGGCCTCGGGCGCCTTCACCTTCGGGGCCAAGGGCTCGGCGCCCTGCGGCCATGCGGCCGGCGGCGTCTCGGCTCCGCCCCAGAAGGCCGGCGCCTTGGCGTCCAGCGCCGCGTCCAGGTCGTCGCCAAGCGCAGCGGCCAGGGCCCGCTCATAGCCCCGCGCGGGGACCAGCGAATCGAGGGCCGGTGCAAAGCCCGAGCGGCGCTGCTGTGCGACGATCTGGGCCAGGGCCCGCGCCTCGGCGGTCAGCCGGCCCAGCACCTCGTCCTGCTTTCGCGAGGCTTCGCGCGCCTCGGCCTCGGCCGCGCTCGCCTTGCCACGTTCGTCCTCGGCGACGTCCAGGGCGGCGCGGGCGCTGGCCAGCGCCGCCTCGGCCCGTTCCAGTTCGCCGCGGGCGGCTTCGATCTGCGGCGTCACGGCAGGACCGAGCTGGGCGCGTTCGGCCTTGGCCTGGTCGAGGGCGCGGCGGGTCCGGGCGACCCGGTTCTGCGCCTCGTCCACCCGTGCGGCCCCGGCGCGGCGGCGCGCCTCGTCGGCGGCGACCTGGGCGGCGAGCTCTTCGACGGCCTTGTCGGCGGCGATGCGGGCGGCCTCCGCCGCCTTGGCGGCGGCCTCCAGTTCCGGCGCGCGCTCCGGCGCAGCGGCGATGGCCGCCTCCAGGGCCTCGAGGTCCTCGGCCATCCGCTTCAGCGCCACGTCGGCGTCCTCGACGATCTGGGTCTCGCGGGCGCGGTCGGCGTCGATGCGCCCAAGGTCGGCGGTCAGGCGCTCCACCTCGGCGGCCAAGGCCTCGCCCTCGCGCTCCAGGCGGTCCTTGTCGATGGCCAACCGATGCAGGATGGCGGCGGCGACGGTTTCGGCCTCGCGCAGCGGCTTGATGGCTTCTTCGGCCTGGGCGGCGCGGGTGGTGTTGGCCGCGGCCTCTCGGGCGCTTGTCTCGACCGCCGCGACCGCAGCGGCGGCCTCCTCGCGCAGCCGCACGGCGGTCTCGCGGGCCTCGGCCCACCGGGCATAGAGCACGGCGCCTTGCAGGGCGCGGATCTCGGCTGAGAGGCGCTTGTAGCGTTCGGCCTGGCGCGCCTCGCGCTTCAGGCGGTTGAGGGCTGTTTCCAGCTCGCGGGAAACGTCGTCCAGCCGGGCGAGATTGGCTTCCGCCGCCCGCAGGCGAAGCTCGGCCTCGTGCCTGCGGGAATGCAGGCCCGAGACCCCGGCCGCCTCTTCGAGGATCATGCGGCGGTTCTGCGGCTTGGCGGCGATCAGCTCGGAGATCTGGCCCTGCCGCACCAGGGCCGGCGAGTTCGAGCCGGTCGAGGCGTCGGCGAACAGCAGTTGCACGTCGCGCGCCCGCACCTCGCGGCCGTTGATCTTGTAGGTCGAGCCGGCGCCGCGATCGATGCGGCGGACGACTTCCAGCACTGGCGCGTCGTTGAACGCGGGCGGCGCCCGGCGGTCGCTGTTGTCGATGGTCAGGGTGACTTCGGCGTGGTTGCGGGAGGCGCGATTGCCCGAGCCCGCAAAGATCACCTCGTCCATTCCTCCCGCCCGCATGGCCTTCGCGGAATTGGCGCCCATCACCCAGCGGAGCGCCTCCAGCAGGTTCGACTTCCCGCAGCCGTTCGGCCCGACGATACCCGTGACTCCTGGCTCGATCCGGAACTCGGTCGGATCGACGAAAGACTTGAAGCCGGAGAGACGGAGCCTCTGGAAGTGCACGGGCGGGGGCGCCTCCTACCGCTTGGAGGCTTCGGCGACGGCGGCGTCCAGCTCGGCGGTGGTCATCGGACCCTCCTTCACCACCTTGCCGTTGAACACGAAGGTCGGGGTGCCGCTGACCTTGTCCGCGGCGATGTTGCGCGCCACGCGAGTGGTGAGCTGGTCGAGGGCCGCGTCGTCGTTCACGCAGGCCCGCATCTGCTCCTCGGAGAGACCGCCGGCCTCACCGGCCTTGACCAGGTTGGTCCTGGCGTCGCCGGTCTTGGCCATCTCTTCATAGCCGTGGAACATGGTGTCCACGACGGTGAAGTACTTGTCCTTGCCGGCGCAGCGGGCGGTCAGGAAGCCGGCCGCCGCCAGTTCCCGAGGCGGCGTCAGGATTTCGCGGAAGGTGTAATGCACCTTGCCGGTGTCGATGTACTTCTTCTTGAAGGCCCCGAAGACCTCGTTGTTGAAGTGCGCGCAGTGGCTGCAGCTCAGCGAGGCGTACTCGATCATCCGCACCTTGGCCTTGGGATCGCCCAAGGTCATGTCGCCCTCCAGCGGGGCGGCGATAGCCGAACCGCCGAGCAGCGCGAGCGCGCCCAGGGCGGAGATCACGATACGACGGTTCGACTTGCGCATGGGCTTATTTGGAAGCCTCGGCGACCGCAGCCTGCAGGTCGGCCATGGTCATCTCGCCTTCCTTCACCTTCTTGCCGTTGATGAAGAAGGTCGGCGTGGCGGTGATGTTGTCGACCTTGATCGCCCGTTCGACCCGGGCGTTCAGGGCCTTCAGCGCCGCTTCGTCGGTGATGCAGGCGTTGAACTGCTGCTCGGTCATGCCGGCCGACTGCGCCGTGCGCAGCAGCACCCCGCGCATGTCGCCGGTGGTGAACATTTCCTGCTGGGCGTTGAAGATCGCGTCGATGACGCTGAAGTATTTGTCCTTGCCGGCGCAGCGCGCGACCAGGAAGCCGGCGGCGGCCACTTCGTTCGGCGGCGTCAGGAATTCCTTGAAGGTGTAGTGCACCTTGCCGGTGTCGATGTACTGCTTGCGGAATTCGGGAAAGACCTCCTGGTTGAACCTGGCGCAGTGGCTGCAGGTCACCGAGGCGTATTCGACCATCTTCACCTTGGCGTTGGGGTCGCCCAGGGTCATGTCGGCGCTGTCGACGGCGCCGGATCCGCCGCCCTTGGAGCAGCCGGCCAGGGCGAGCGCGCCCAGGGCTGCGACGACGAGAAGACGACGGTTGAAGTTCGGCATTTGCACCTCTGCGGAATTCCGAATGATTGAGTAAAGCCCGATTCCCGGCGGCAGGAACGTGGCGCCGCGTCTCAAGTCAAGTTGCTCCGCCGCAGCACGCCGCGACCCAAGCTTAGCAATGCGGCTTTCAAAGGGCCGTCGGGTGTGTCCGCGAGGCTCCTGGCGAGCTCGGCCTCCTGGCCGGCGTCCAACGGCGCGGCCCGCTTGCGGACAGGCTTGGCGTCAGCGCTCCGGCGCAGCGGCCCCTGGACGATCCGCAGCTTGTTCACCGCCCCTTCGCCGAGGAACAGGTTGACCCGCGCGACGATCTCGGGGGCCTGATGCTGGATCAGCGCGGCCGAGGCGCCGGCCACCCGGATCTCCAGGCTGCCGGGACCGCCGCCCCGCGACTTGGTCAGCTTCACCGGCTCGGTGCGCCTGGCGATCTCGGCGCCGACGATCTCGCGCCAGCGGGCCTGGAGCGCGCCGGGGCCTTGGCCGAACTTCTCGTCCAGCTCCTTGAGATACTTGGTCAGCCCGCGGCCCGCGGCCGGCGGCGGCCGGCGCTGCGGCCGCGTGCGCTTGCGCGCCAGGATCTCGGCGGCTTCGGCGGCGGTGGGAAGAGGGCGGGCCATTTCGCGGGCAACATACAACAAGGCTCCCGCCGGAAGCGAGGATGGGGTAGCGAAGGCCCGTGACGCCCGAAAGCCTCCGCCAAAGTCTCCGAACCCGGCTGCTCGCCTGGTACGACCAGAACGCCCGCGACCTTCCCTGGCGCGTGGGGCCGGCCGCCCGCCGCGACGGAATGCGGGCCGACCCTTATCGCGTCTGGCTGTCCGAGGTCATGCTGCAACAGACGACCGTGCCGCACGCTGCGCCCTACTTCCTCAAGTTCACCCAGCGCTGGCCGACGGTGTTCGATCTGGCGCGCGAGGACGACGCCGAGGTGATGGCCGCCTGGGCGGGGCTTGGCTACTACGCCCGCGCCCGCAACCTGCTGGCCTGCGCCCGCGCGGTGGCCGGCCAGCATGGGGGCGCCTTCCCGGATACCGAGGCGGGGTTGCGGGAATTGCCGGGGCTCGGGCCCTATACCGCCGCGGCCGTAGGCGCGATCGCCCTCGACCTGCCCACCAATGTCGTGGACGGCAATGTCGAGCGGGTCATGGCTCGGCTGTTCGCGGTCGAGACGCCGCTGCCGGACGCCAAGCCCGCGCTGAAGGCCCTGGCGGGAGAACTGGTCGGCGAAGATCGACCGGGCGACTGGGCCCAGGCGCTGATGGACCTGGGGGCGACCGTCTGCCGGCCCAAGGCGCCGCTCTGCGACCGCTGCCCGCTGGCCGCCGCCTGCGCGGCCCTCGCCGGCGGCGCGCCGGAAACCTATCCCCGCAAGGCCGCCAAGGTCGCGCGGCCGCATCGCAACGGCGTAGCCTACATCCTGACCCAGGGCGACCAGGTGGCCCTGGTCCGCCGGCCGCCCAAGGGCCTGCTGGGCGGCATGCTCGCCCTGCCCACCAGCGACTGGCGTACGAACGGCTGGAGCGACGCCGAGGCCATGGCCGCCGCGCCCGCCAGCGCGGACTGGCGTTCCGTCGGCGAGGTCGACCACGTCTTCACCCACTTCAGCTTGACCCTGCGCCTGCTGCGGGCCGAAGGGGAGGCGGAGGGGATGATCTGGACCCAGCGCTCGGGCCTGGACGCCCTGCCGAGCGTCTTCCTCAAGGCTGCGCGGGTCGGGCTCGCCAACCTGCTTTAACCTTCAGCTTCCCGCTTCGGCGCGCTGGTGCGACCGCGGATGACGACCCAGTTTGCGCGTCAGGCGCTCGGCATCGCCGAGCGGATCTTGGCGCGCAGGACGTCGATGGGGGCCAGGCCCTTGTCGGACTTGAAGTGCCAGTAGGTCCAGCCGTTGCAGGCCGGGGCCGATTGCACCATCGCGCCGACCTTGTGGATCGAGCCGGAAAGCTCGCCGACCACCAGGCTGCCGTCGGCGCGGACGCGGGCCATGCGCTCGCCCTTGGGGCAGTAGAGCGCGTCGCCGGGACTCAGCAGGCCGGCTTCCAGCACCTGGCCGAAGGGCACGCGCGGCTCGGCCTTCTTCGAGCCGGTGACCTGCAGGTCGCCCGGCGCGATCGGGATGATCTTCGAGATCCGCTCGCGGGCCAGGGCCACGTACTTCTCATCCTGCTCCAGGCCGATGTAGCGGCGGCCCAGGCGCTTGGCCGCGGCGCCGGTGGTGCCGGTGCCGAAGAAGGGGTCGAGGATGATGTCGCCGGGCTTGGTCGAAGCCAGGATCACCCGGTGCAGCAGGGCCTCGGGCTTCTGGGTGGGATGGGCCTTGGCGCCGTTCTCGTCCTTAAGGCGCTCCTCGCCGGTGCACAGCGGGAAGGTCCAGTCCGAGCGCATCTGCACGTCGTCGTTGGCCATCTTCATGGCGTCGTAGTTGAACGTGTAGCGGCGCGAGCCGCGGCCCTTGGCGGCCCAGATCAGGGTTTCGTGGGCATTGGTGAACCGGGTGCCCTTGAAGTTCGGCATCGGGTTGGTCTTGCGCCAGACGATGTCGTTCAGCAGCCAGAACCCCAGGTCCTGCAAGGCCGAGCCGACCCGGAAGATGTTGTGATAGCTGCCGATCACCCAGAGAGCGCCGTCGTCCTTGAGCACCCGATGGCACTCGCCCAGCCATTCGCGGGTGAACTTGTCGTAGGCGGCGAAGCTCTCGAACTGGTCCCAGTGGTCGTCGACCGCGTCGACCTTCGAGTTGTCGGGGCGCAACAGGTCGCCGCCGAGCTGAAGGTTGTAGGGCGGGTCGGCGAAGACCAGGTCGACGGACTTCGCAGGGAGCTTCTTCAGCTCCTCGATGCAGTCCCCTTGGATAATCGTGTCGGCCAAAACGCCCATGAACTACCTCGATGTCCGGACGAAGAATCGTGAGTCACCGTGGTGAAGAGGACGTTTTCAAACATGGTTAACGGCCGTTGATTTTGGTTAACGGCGCGGGAGGAATCAATCCTGTTCCAGCTCGCCGACTGGCTCCTGGCCCAGCATGGCCAGGCGCACCGGCTCCCAGCCGCGGCGATGGATGGGGCAGGGGCCGAGGGTCTTCAGGGCCTCCACGTGGACGCTGGCGTGGTAGCCCTTGTGGGAGGCGAAGCCGTAGCCGGGATAGAGGCTGTCCATCTCGATCATCAGCCGGTCGCGGGCGACCTTGGCCAGGATCGAGGCTGCGGCGATGGACGAGCTGATCGAGTCGCCCTTGATCACAGTCTTGATTTCGCAGGGCAATTTGAACTTGTAGTTGCCGTCGACCAGGGCGAAGACCGGGGTGACGGAGAGCTGCTCCACGGCGCGCCGCATGGCCAGGCCGGTGGCGTGCAGGATGTTCAGCTCGGCGATCTCCTCGACGCTGGCCATGCCGACGGCCCAGGCGACGGCGCTGGCCTTGATCTCGATCTCCAGGGCCTCGCGGGCCTTGGCGCTGAGCTTCTTCGAGTCATCGAGCCCGTCGGGCACGCGGCCCGGGTCGAGGATCACGGCGGCGGCGGAGACCGGGCCGGCCCAGGGGCCGCGGCCGGCCTCGTCGACCCCGCAGACCGGGCCAGGACAGGCGAACTCGAGCAGCATGTCCGGCATTAGTGCGCCAGCCTCTTGACCTGATCATGGCGGTGGCAGGAGGTCAGGTGGTCGTTGACGAAGCCGGTGGCCTGCATGAAGGCGTAGACGATCACCGGTCCGACGAACTTGAAGCCCTTGGATTTCAAGGCCTTGGACATTTCCTCGGCGACCTTCGTCTGGGCCGGCACCTGGCCGATCTCGGTCCACGCGTTCTGGATCACCCGGCCGTTGGTGAAGCTCCAGAGGAATTGCGAGAAGTCCTCGCCGTGCTCGCGCATGTCCAGATAGAGCCGCGCGCTGGCGATGGCCGCGTCGATCTTGGCGTTGGAGCGGACGATGCCCGGATTAGCCATCAGGGCGGCGCGTTCGGCCTCGCCGAACCGGGCGACGATCTCGGGATCGAAGCCGGCGAAGGCCTCGCGGAAGGCCTCGCGCTTGCGCAGGATGGTTATCCAGGAAAGCCCGGCCTGGAACCCGTCGAGGACAAGCTTCTCCCATAGGGCGCGGGAGTCATACTCGGGCACCCCCCACTCGGTGTCGTGGTAGGCCTCGTAGAGCTCGTCGCCGGCCATGCCGCGCCAGCCGCATCGAATCAACTCGCCGGTCATGCGGCGCAGTCTTGGCGGTCTGGCAGGTTGCTATCAAGCGGCGCGAACACGGGGTCTATCGGCAGGTTTTCTTCCCAGTTCCTGCATCAATGTGCCGGTTGCGGGCCAGAAGGCGCTTGGCCGCAGGCTTGGCCGCGCGAGGGCCATGTTCCAAGCTGTTGATAGAGCGAAGAGATCGCGGCTATCGGCAGATCGGCAGGTTTCCTGGCGCGGGCTGCCGATGGCGCGCTCGCGGTGAGAGGGCCAAGGCATGGCGTTCGAAGGCTTCAGGCTGGAGCACATCGACCTCGGAGAGGCGACCTTGCGCGTCCGGCACGGCGGCTCGGGTCCGCCGCTCCTGCTGCTGCACGGCTACCCCCAGACGCACATGATGTGGGGCAAGGTCGCCGATGACCTGGCGCGGGACTTCACGGTCGTCGCCCCGGACCTTCGCGGCTATGGCGGCAGCTCCAAGCCGCCGGTCACCGACGACCACGAGCCCTACTCGAAGCGGGCGATGGCCCGGGACGCGCGGGCGCTGATGGCGAGGCTCGGCTTCGAGCGGTTCGACCTGGTCGGCCACGACCGCGGCGGACGAGTGGCCTATCGCCTGGCGCTGGATGCGCCGGAGGCGGTGAGCCGGCTGTCGGTGCTCGACATCATCCCGACGGCCGATGTCTGGCGACTGGCCGACCGGCGGTTCGCCCTCGGCTACTGGCACTGGCCGTTCCTGGCCCAAGCCCATCCGTTCCCCGAGCACTTCATCGCCGCCGACCCGGTGAACTTCGCCTTCCGCATCGCGCAGGGGGCGACCTATTTCGACCCGCAGGCCTATGCCGATTATGTGCAGGCCCTGGCCGACCCGGAGACGGTGCGCGGCATGTGCGAGGACTATCGGGCCGGGGCCACCTGCGACGTCGCCGCCGACGAGGCCGACCGGGGCGTCAGGACGATCGCCGCCCCGACCCAGGTGCTGTGGGGCGCGAAGGGCGCGGTCGGGCGCTGGTACGACGTGCTCGAAGTCTGGCGGCCCTGGTGCGAGGACCTGCGCGGCGAGGCGATCGAGGGTGCGGGGCACTTCCTCGCCGAGGAGCGGCCGGCGGAGACCTTGGCGGCGCTGCGGCGGTTCCTGGGCGGCTGAGCCAGAGCGCCGGCCGTGATTTGCGGCGCTAGGACGAAGTCGGCAGCCAGGCCGGGACCTCGGCGGTGGCGGAGCGGCCTTCGGCGGTGAGGGCGCCTTCCAGGCGGTCGAGGCGGACGAGGGCCATGGCGCGGCCGCCCTGGCCGGAGAGGACCTCGCCGGCGCGGCGCTCGCCGTTCAGGAGTTCAGCGCCGGGGGCGGGGGGCTGGCCATCGAAGGCCAGGGGCAGCATGCGGTTCTTGACCTGGCCGCGGCGCTTCATGCGCGAGGTGGTCTCCTGTCCGACGAAGCAGCCCTTCTTGAAGTCGATGCCGTTCAGCAGGTCGAAATTGGCCTCGATCGGGTAGGTCTGCTCCACGCCCCAGTCGGCGGGGCCGGGCACGCCGAGGGCGAGGCGATGGGCGTCGTAGGCGGCCTCGTCGGCATTGGGCGCAAAGTCGCCATAGGCGCGCCAGCCCAGGGCGGGCAGGCGAGGGTCGGGCGCCCAACCTTGGCCGGGATCGGCGCCGAAGGCCGCGAAGACCTTGGTCTCGTCCGGAGCGATGCGGACCTTGGCGCGCAGGCGGTACATGGTCAGGCGCATGACCAGCGCGTCGCGATGGGCCTTTTCGACGTCGAGCCAGGCCCCGTCTTCGCGCCCGATCACGAAAAGATCGAACAAAAGCCGCCCTTGCGGGTTCAGCAAGGCGCCGAACCGCGCCTGGCCGGGAGAGAGGGTGTCGACGTCCTGGGTGATCAGTCCCTGGAGGAAACTGCGCCAATCCTCGCCTGAGACCTCGATCAGAGCGCGGCTGGCAAGGTGAGCGATCTGGGGTTGGGTGACCATGGCTGAGGAGTTAAGGGCTCGACGGGTAGAGCGCCAGCCGCATGAGCCCTATACAAGGGCGATGGCGCACGGGTCCTTCCCGATTCTGTTCATCACCGCGACCCGCATCGGGGATGCGGTGCTGTCGTCAGGCCTGATCAAGCGCCTGCTGGACGAGGTTTCCAACGCCACCTTCACCATCGTCGCCGGCAAGGCCGCCGCGCCGCTGTTCGCCGAGGTCCCGAACCTCGAGCGGCTGATCGTGATGGAAAAGCTCAAGAACGGCGGCCACTGGTTCAACCTGTGGCGCGAGGTGCGCCAGCGCCGCTGGGGGCTGGTTGTCGACCTGCGCGGATCGGCGATCTCGCAGTTCCTGCGCCGGGAGCGGCGCGCGGTCTTCAAGCGGTCCTCCGGCGAGCCGGTCCACAAGGTGATCGAGGCGGCCCGGCTGCTGAAGATCGAGGGCGAGCCGCCGGCGCCGTACATCTTCACCTCGCCGGCCACCGAGGCCTATGCGGACGAGCTGACCGCGGGCAAGGGGCCGATCCTGGCCATGGCGCCCGCGGCCAACTGGATCGGCAAGACCTGGCCGGTCGAGCGCTTCGCCCAGGTGGCGATCCAGCTCTTCGACGGGCCGCTGGCCGGCGGCCGGCTGATGCTGGTCGGCGGGCCCGACGACATGCGGGCGATCAGCGCCCTGCGCAGCGTGATCGCCCGCGAGCGGACCATCGACCTGGCCGGCAAGGTCGAGCTGCTGGCCACCTATGCCTGCCTGAAGCGGGCGCGGCTGTTCATCGGCAACGATTCCGGGCTGATGCACATGGCCGCCGCCGCCGGAACCCCGACGCTCGGCCTGTTCGGGCCGTCGGACGACCGGCTCTACGCCCCTTGGGGGCAGAACACGCGAGTGGTCCGCGGCATTAGGACCCTGGACGAGATCCGCGAGGTTGACCCCACGCTCTCCCAGGCGCTCTGTCACATGATGGACCTGCCCGTGGACTGGGTGACCGCCGCGGCCAGGGACCTGCTCGCCCAAACCAACAAGACCTAAAGACAAGTCAGGACGATCCATGCCCGAGACCTTCGACCTCATCGTGAAGGGCGGCGAGGTTGTGAACCATGCCGGCCGCGGCCAGGCCGACGTCGGCGTGCGCGCGGGCAAGATCGTCGAGATCGGCGACCTGTCGCAGGCCTCGGCCGGCGAGGTGTTCGACGCCAAGGGCCTGACCGTCCTGCCGGGCGTGATCGACAGCCAGGTCCACTTCCGCGAGCCGGGCCTGGAATGGAAGGAAGATCTGGAGAGCGGATCGCGGGCCGCCGCCCTGGGCGGGGTGGTGGCGGTGTTCGAGATGCCGAACACCGAACCGACCACCACCGACGCCGACGCCCTGGCCGACAAGCTGGCGCGCGCCAAGGGCCGGATGCACACCGACCACGCGTTCTATGTCGGCGGCACGCATGAGAACGCGCAGTTCCTCGGCGAGCTGGAACGCCTGCCGGGCTGCTGCGGGATCAAGGTGTTCATGGGGGCCTCGACGGGCAGCCTGCTGGTCCAGGACGACGAGGGCATCGAGCAGGTGCTGCGCCACGTGAACCGGCGCGCAGCCTTCCACTCCGAGGACGAGTACCGCCTGGCCGAGCGGCGGCCGCTGGCGCGGACCGGCGACTGGACCAGCCACGAGGAGGTGCGCGACGCCGCCTCGGCCCTGGAATCCACCCACCGCCTGGTGCGGATCGCCAAGGCCCTGGGCAAGCGCATCCACGTGCTGCACGTCACCACCGCCGAGGAGATCGAGTTCCTGGCCGGGCACAAGGACGTGGCCAGCGTCGAAGTGACGCCGCAGCACCTGACCCTGACCGCGCCGGAAGCCTATGAGCGGCTGAAGGGCTACGCCCAGATGAACCCGCCGATCCGCAACGCCTACCACCAGGCCGGCCTGTGGCACGGGATCGCCGCCGGGATCGCCGACGTGCTGGGCTCGGACCACGCCCCGCACACCAAGGAGGAAAAGGCCAGGCCCTATCCGGCCTCGCCCTCGGGCATGCCGGGGGTGCAGACCCTGGTGCCGATCATGCTGACCCATGTGAACGAGGGGCGGCTGAGCCTGGAGCGCTTCGTCGACCTGAGCAGCCATGGGGCCAACCGGGTGTTCGGCATGGCCGACAAGGGCCGCCTGGCGGTGGGCTACGACGCCGACATGACCGTGGTGGACATGAAGGCGCGGCGGGTCATCAGGCACGAGGACATGGCCACGCGCGCCGGCTGGACGCCGTTCGACGGCTTCGAGGCCAAGGGCTGGCCGATGGCCACCATCATCCGCGGGGTGACGGTGATGCGCGACGGCGAGCTGACGACGCCGGGGATCGGAGAGCCGGTGCGGTTCGCCGAGACCCTGGGCGGGTGAATCCCTCTCCCGTAAAGGGAGAAGGGATCCTGAGCGCTGATATCCTCCCCCCACTGGCAGAGGTGGCGCGCGCAGCGCGCCAGAGGGACCGCCGTTAGGCGGTTCCACCTGTGCGGCTGTCCTCCCCTGGCCGGGATGCCCCGGGAGCTCCCCCAGGGGGGAACGGGGTGAGATGGCCCGCGGCCGGAGATGACGATCTGAAGGAAGGGCGAGCGCGTAGCTTCCTCTGGCGCGTGCAACCAAGCCGTGAGAGGCTTGAGCATTGGTCGTGGGGGAGCGGATGTCGCGGTGGGGCGGCGCCTTGGATGGCGCCTACAGCTTGCCGATCGAGCTGAGCCTCGAGCCGCGCGATTTCGCGCCGCTGGGGTTTGGGCGGTGGGCGGCGAACCTCGCGAGCCTGGGACTTTATGGTTATTGGGGCCGCAGCGAGGTGCGGCGGCGGATCTGGGGGGCCACGCGGCTGGGCGGCGCTCCCTTCCGCTACGAGGGCGGTGGCGCGGAGCTGCTGCTGGGTCGGCTGATCCGTGTGCTGAGCGTCGGCGGCGTGCTGACGGTGGCCGGCGTCCTGGCCGCGAGCCTGGAGCCGTGGCGCATGGCGGCGGCCGTCGTCTTCCTGGCGCTGGCGGGCTTCCTTCACGGCTTCATGCGGTTTGCGGCCTTCGTCTACATGGCCAGCCGGACCGAGTGGCGCGGGTCGTCCTTCGAGGTCGCTGGCTCGCCAGTGGGGTTCGCGCTGCGTGAGCTGCGGGACTTCGCCCTGGCGGCGGCGACCCTCGGCTGGTGGCTGCCGCATGCGCATCGCGGCCAGGCGCAGGCGCTGTGGAGCGAGCTGCGCCACCAGGGCCAGGCGGTGAGCTACGACCGCAAGGCGGCCGGGCGGCGGCAGGTCTACAACGCCTTTGCGATCGGCTGGTTTTCCAGCGTGGTGCTGGCGCTGGTCGTCGGCGGCGCGGCCGCCGGACTGGCCGATGGGTTCGCGCCGATCCCGCATCCGAAAGGCGAGCTCGGCCCGAGCGAGATCGGCCAGCTCGCCTGCGCGGCGCTGGCGGTTTGGATGTTCCTGATCGTCGTCTGGTCGCCCTATCAGGCCGCGGCGCGGACGGCGGTGGCTGCGGGCCTTGGCCTGGCGGTGGACCTGGGCTGGCGGGAGAACGCCTGGCTGAACCTTTCCAACCGCCTGCTGATGGTCGGATCGCTGGGGGCGCTGGCGCCCCTGACCTTTGCGCGGGAGTGCGCCTTCCTGTTCCCGCAGCCCCAACTGGCCGGCGCGGCGAATGGCGCGGCGGCGGTCCGGCGGGCGAAGGTGTCGGCCGGCGGGCGGATCGTGACGGCCCCCTGATCGCGAAGCCCCCCCTGATGGCGAAAGTCCTTCCGTTAGCGAAAGTCATTGAGGGCGGCGGTCCGGGCGCCTAACTTCCAGGCATGGGAGAGACGACGAAACCTGGCCTCGACGGCGTGATCGCAGCGGCAAAACAGGCGCCCGGGCGCGGACTGCCGCCCGTGCATCTATGGAACCCCGCCCACTGCGGGGAAATCGACATCGTGATCCGCAAGGACGGGACCTGGTTCCACGAGGGTACGCCGATCGGGCGCGAGGCCCTGGTGCGGCTGTTCTCCACCGTGCTGCGCAAGGACCCGGACGGGTTCCACCTGGTGACGCCGGTCGAGAAGATGAAGATCACGGTGGAGGACGCCCCGTTCATCGCCACCCGAGTCGACGCCGAGGACGGGGCGCTGAAATTCATGACCAATGTCGGGGACGAGGTGGTCGCCGGCCCGGAGAATGCGATCCGCGTCGAGATGGACGAGGCCAGCGGCGAGCCGCGGCCCTACCTGCACGTCCGCCGCGGCCTGGAGGCGCTGATCGCCCGGCCGGTGTTCTACGAGCTGGTGGAGCTGGCGCAGGAGCGGCAGACGCCGCAGGGCCCGCAACTCGGCGTCGAATCGAACGGCGCCTGGTTCCCGGTCGGGCCGGCGGGGGCGCACCAACTGTGAGCCCCCACGCTGCGCCGGGCGAAATCCGGTCCTGGATCGAAGGCCATCTGGACCCGCTGGAGGACCGGCCGGGGCAGGAGGCGGCCTCGGACTTCGACCTGGGGGCCAACGCCTTTCCGAACGAGCCGGTCACCCTGACGCCGGCGGCGGTGCTGGTGGGGCTGATCGAGCGGCCGGCCGGCTATTCGGTGCTGCTGACGCGGCGGGCCGACACCCTGCGCCGGCACACCGGCCAGATCGCCCTGCCGGGCGGCCGCTCCGATCCGGGCGAGACGAGCTGGACCACCGCCCTGCGCGAGGCGCACGAGGAGGTGGGCCTGGAGCCGGACTACGTGTCGGTGGCGGGGCTGTCCTCGCCCTACCGGACCGGGACCGGGTTCCTGGTGACGCCGGTGGTGGGGTTCATCCGGCCGGGCTTCACCCTGCAGCCGAACCCGGCCGAGGTGGCCGACATCTTCGAGACGCCGTTCGGGTTCCTGATGGACCCGGCCAACCACGAGCGGCACGAGCGTGAGGGACCGGACGGGGCCATGCGCCGGTTCTACGCCATGACCCACGAGGACCGCTTCATCTGGGGCGCGACGGCCGGCATGCTGCGGGCGCTCTACGAGCGTCTCTACGGGGCGGCGGTTGCTTAGGGAGCTTGCCCCGCGGCTGCTGCTGGTCGCGGTTCCCTTCGCCGCCTGGTTCGCGTGGCGAGAGGTCGCTCGGCGGACGGGCCGGCCGATGGGCGGAACGCCCTGGGCGTGGCTGGTCGGGGCGGCGGGGCTGCTGGTGGGGCTTTCGCTGCTGGCGAGCGCGTTGTTCCATGAGGAGGACCGCGGCGGCGTCTACGTCCCCGCGGAGGTCGAGCCGGGCGGCCATATGATCCCTGGCCATTTCGAGCAGAAGGCGCCCGGAAAGTGACGCAGAGCATCGGTGAACGACCCTGGATGAAGCCGGCCGCGCCGGTGATGGCGGCGCTGGAGGCTGCGGGCGGCGCAGGCTGCGCGCGCTTCGTCGGCGGGGCGGTCCGCAACTCCCTCCTGGGCGTGAAGGTCGAGGACGTGGACATCGCCACGGTCCTGACGCCTGAAGCGGTGACGGCGGCCCTGGAAGCGGCGAAGATCCGGCCGGTGCCGACCGGCGTCGACCACGGCACGGTGACCGCGGTGCTGGACGGCCGGCCCTATGAGATCACCACCTTGCGGCGGGACGTCGAGACCGACGGGCGCCGGGCGGTGGTGGCGTTCACGACCGACTGGGGCGAGGACGCCCAGCGGCGCGACTTCACCATGAACGCGGTCTATGCGGACGCGCGCGGCGAGCTGCTGGACCCCACCGGGCGGGGCGTCGGGGACGCCAGCTCCGGGCGGCTGGTGTTCGTGGGCGACGCCGCAACGCGGATCGCCGAGGATTCGCTTCGCATCCTGCGCTATTTCCGGTTCCTGGCCTGGTACGGGAAGGGCGAGCCCGATACGGCGGCCGTGGAGGCCTGCGCGGCGGGCAAGGGGCTGATGGGCAACCTGGCGGCCGAGCGGGTGGCCAAGGAGCTTTTGAAGCTGCTGGCGGCGGACGATCCGCGGCCGGCGGTGGCGCTGATGGCCAGGACCGGCGTGCTGAACCAGATCCTGCCCTCGGCGGGGGATCTTCGGGCCTTCGACCGGATGGTCGAGATCGAGACAGACCAGCTCTTCGTCAACGATCCGATCATGCGGCTGGCGCCGCTGCTGCCCGACGACCAGATCGGAGCGGGTAAGGCGGCCGAGGCGCTGCGGCTCTCCAACGAGCAGCGGGAGCGGCTGGTCCAGGTCATGGGAAGGACCCCGCGCATCACCTCCTGGATGAGCCCCCGCGAGAGCCGGCGGGCGGTCTACCGGATCGGGGTGGCGACCTTCCGTGACCGGATCAAGCTGGCCTGGGCGCGTTCGGATCGGCTGGCGGCGACTCACCAGTGGCGGGGGCTGCTGGCGCTCGCCGAGAGCTGGACCCCGCCGCCGTTCCCGCTGACCGGCGAGGACGTGCTCAATTCGGGCGTGCCGAAGGGGCCGATGGTCGGCGAGGTGCTGCGCGAGGTCGAGGACTGGTGGGTCGACCACGACTTCATCGACGACAAGTTCTCGGCGATCGAGAAGCTGAAGGCCGTGGCCCAGGGGATGGCGTATTAGCGGGCGTCCCGGCTGCAGCAAGACCGGCGCGTATTGGCCCGGCCTTCGGCCTGCGGTCGAAGCCGGGATGACAAGATGGGTGTTGCGAGAGGAAGCATGAAGCTCGGCATACTCGAGACCGGCGCGCCGCCGGAGGATATCCGGGGGCGGTTCGGCGGCTATCCCGGCATGTTCCGCAAGCTGCTGGGCGAGCAGGCCTACGACTATGCGGTGTTCGACGTGCAGGCCGGGCGGATGCCGCAGGGCGCCGACGCCTGCGGGGCCTATGTTGTGACCGGCTCGTCGGCGGGGGTCTACGACCCAGAGCCGTGGATCGAGCCACTGATGGACTTCCTGCGGGAGGCGAAGGGGAAGCTGCCGCTGGTCGGGGTCTGCTTCGGCCATCAGATCATGGCCCAGGCGTTCGGCGGCAAGGTGATCAAGTCGCCCAAGGGCTGGGGCGTGGGGCTGCACCGCTACCGGCTGAGCGAGACCCGCGACTGGATGGACAGCGCCGAGCCGATCGCGATCCCGGCCTCGCACCAGGACCAGGTGGTGGAGCTTGCGCCCGGCGCGCGGGCGATCGGCGGGAGCGAGTTCTGTCCCAACGGAATGATCGACTACGGGGAGGCGCGGGCGATCTCGATCCAATTGCATCCGGAGTTCGAGCCGGCCTACGCCAAGGCGCTGATCGAGAACCGGCGCGGGACCCGCTACACCGACGAGGAAGCCGACCGGGCGGTGATGAGCTACGAGCAGCCGGACGACCGGCTGCGGGTCGGCGCCTGGCTGCAGCGGTTCATCGAGCAGGGGTGAGGGGAGACCGCCTTGCGGCGGCCCCCTCGGAGAGAAATCTCGGAACTACGGCCAGCTCACCATGGGGGGCATGGAGGAGAGGATGGTCTCGATGTTGCCGCCGGCCTTGAGGCCGAACATGGTGCCGCGGTCGAAGAGCAGGTTGAACTCGACGTAGCGGCCGCGGCGGACGAGTTGCTCGCGGCGGTCGGCCTCGGTCCAGGGCTCGCTCATGCGGTGGCTGACGATCTTGGAATAGACGTCGAGGAAGGCCTCGCCCACGGCGCGGGTGAAGCCGAAGTCCTTCTCGAAGTCGCCGCTGTTGTGGCGGTCGTAGAAGATTCCGCCAACGCCGCGAGGCTCCTTGCGGTGCGGCAGGTAGAAATACTCGTCGCACCAGGCCTTGTACTTGGCGTGCCATTCCGGATCGAAGGCGTCGCAGGCCTCCTTCATGGCGGCGTGGAACAGCTTTGCGTCGTCGGCGTCCTGGCTGCGCTGCTCGTCCAGCATGGGGGTAAGGTCGGCCCCGCCGCCGAACCAGCTCTCGGCGGTCGACAGGAAGCGGGTGTTCATGTGCACCGTCGGCACCCGCGGCGAGCGCGGGTGGATGATCAGGCTGATGCTGGCCGAGACGTAGGTCGGGTCCTTGTCCGCGCCGGGCATCTGGGCGGCCATCTCCGGCGAGAAGCGCGCCAGGGCCGCCGAGGTGTGGACGCCGGCCTTTTCGAACAGCCGGCCGTGCAGGTGTCCGCCGATCCCGCCGCCGACGCCGCTCTCGCGGGTCCAGGGGCGCATGTCGAACTTGCCGGGCTCTTCAGGATAGAGCTCGGGCGAGGCCTCTTCCTCGAGCCGCTCGAGTTCGGCGCAGATGCGGGTCTGCAGACTCTCGAACCATTCCTTGGCGCGAGCGCGGCGGGCTTCGATTTCTGGGGATATGTTGGTCATCAAATAACGGCCTTAGGAAATTGGCCCGTCTGGCGCAACGCCTCTGACAAGCCGATCGCCGCCGACACCGTGACATTCAGGGAACGGCGGCCAGGAGAAAGCGGAATGAAGACCCGGGCGTCGGCGCCCTCGTGCACCTCGTCAGGCACGCCGATGCTTTCGCGGCCGAAAAGCAACATGTCGTCGGCCCGGAACGAAAAATCGTGCAGCGGCTGAGCCGCCTTGGTCGAGAAGAGAACAATTCTTCCGTCGCCCTTCGAGGCCACGAAATCGGCCCATCCGGGATGCCGGACAACCTGCGCCGGATCCCCGTAATCCAAGGCTGCGCGGCGAATAGCCTTGTCCGAGAGCGGGAAGCCGCAGGGCTCGATGACGTGCACCGGAACGTCCATACAGGCCCCAAGACGCAAAGCCGCCCCAAGGTTTTGAGGAATGTCAGGTTGAAAAAGGACGAGCAGCATTCTAAGCGGTCCAGCAACGGGATTAGCCGGGGCCAGGGGCGAATCACGGAAGGGGGGAGGCGACGCAACGCTTCCACGACACTTCCTAAGGTTTGCCCAGCGCCAGCGATTGATTCCGGTGGCCCTTACCAGAACCGCTGGGCAGGGTCGAAGGCAGGACGGCTTCGGAATTATCCGTAGCGGTCTGACGGGTCGCGGTCCGCGGCCCCAGAGGAAGGGTAGCTTTAAGGTGGCCGACACCGTCGCGGGCGCAAATCCCGATACCCATGCCGCGGGCGACGACCCGAACCGGCGTGATTTCATCCATATCGCCGCGGCGGCCGCGGCCGGCGGCGCCGTCGTGGGCCTCGCCTGGCCGTTCATCGACCAGATGAACCCGTCCGGCGACACCCTGGCGCTCGCCTCGGTCGAGTTCGACCTGACCAAGGTCGCCGAGGGCCAGCAGGTGACGATCAAGTGGCGCGGCAAGCCGCTGTTCATCCGTAACCGGACCGGGGCCGAAATCGCCCGGGCGGTGAAGGACGACGGCGCGAGCATGCCCGATCCGCAGAAGGACGAAGACCGTCACAAGCCGGGCAAGGCCCAATGGCTGGTGCTGGTCGGAACCTGCACGCACCTTGGCTGCGTGCCGACTTTCGGCGGCGGTGACTACGGCGGCTGGTTCTGCCCGTGCCACGGCTCGCACTACGACGTCTCGGGCCGTATTCGTAAGGGCCCGGCGCCCAAGAACCTGGCGGTCCCCGAGTACAGCTTCCTTTCCGACACCAAGGTCAAGGTGGGCTGACCCCGATGAGCGGACATTCGAATTACGAACCCAAGACCGGCATCGAGCGCTGGCTCGACACCCGGCTTCCGATCGTGCGCCTGGCGTATGACTCGGTGATCGACTTCCCGACCCCGAAGAACCTGAACTACTGGTGGACCTTCGGCGGCATCCTGGCGGTCTGCCTCGGCATCCAGATCGTGACCGGCATCGTGCTGGCCATGCACTACGTGCCGCACGTGGATCACGCCTTCGCCTCGGTCGAGCGCATCATGCGCGACGTCAACTACGGCTGGCTGATCCGCTACATGCACGCCAACGGGGCCTCGATGTTCTTCATCGCGGTCTACATCCACATCCTGCGCGGCCTCTACTACGGCTCCTACAAGGCGCCCCGCGAAGTGCTCTGGATCCTGGGCTGCGTGATCTACCTGCTGATGATGGCCACCGCCTTCATGGGCTACGTCCTGCCCTGGGGCCAGATGAGCTTCCACGGCGCCGTCGTGATCACCAACCTGTTCGGCGCCCTGCCGATCGTGGGCGGCGCGATCACCACCTGGCTGTGGGGCGGCTTCGCGGTCGACAACCCGACCCTGAACCGCTTCTTCTCGCTGCACTACCTGCTGCCGTTCATGATCGCGGGCGTCGTCGCTCTGCACATCTGGGCGCTGCACGTGCCGGGCAACAACAACCCGACCGGCGTGAACGTGAAGTCCAAGCAGGACACCGTTCCCTTCCACCCGTACTACACGGTGAAGGACGGCTTCGCGATCGTGGTCTTCCTGATCCTCTTCGCGACCTTCGTCTTCTACAACCCGAACGCCCTGGGCCACGCCGACAACTACATCCCCGGCAACCCGCTGGTGACCCCGGCGCACATCGTTCCGGAATGGTACTTCCTGCCGTTCTACGCGATCCTGCGCGCGGTTCCGGACAAGCTCGGCGGCGTGCTGCTGATGTTCGGCGCCATCGCGGTGCTGTTCGTCCTGCCCTGGCTCGACACCTCGAAGGTGCGCTCCATGCGCTACCGCCCGACCGCGAAGCTCTACTTCTTCGTCTTCATGGTCGCCTGCGTGGTGCTCGGCTTCTGCGGCGGTCAGCTTCCCGACAACCACGTGATCCCGGGCCTGTCGACCTTCAAGCTGCTCGACGCGGACCTGAACTCCTTCGTGTGGCTGTCGCGTATCGCCACCCTGTACTACTTCGCCTACTTCCTGGTCGTCCTGCCGGTCCTGGGCCTCACCGAGACCCCGCTGCAGCAGCCGGAATCGATCAGCGAACCTGTGCTTTCGCATCCTGCCAACGCGCCGGCCGGCGCCGCGGCTTCGCCTGAAAAGAGGGGTTGAGCCTAAGATGCTGCGTAAAGGTATCGCGCTCGCGGCGCTTGGCTTGGCCGTGTTCACCGCGGCTCCGGCGGCTCAGGCCGCCGGCGGCGCCCTCCCGCCCAAGCACGTCGAGTTCAGCTTCGAAGGCCCGTTCGGCAAGTTCGACCAGGCCCAGCTGCAACGGGGTTACAAGGTTTATCGGGAGGTCTGCTCGGCCTGCCACTCGATGAACCTGATGTACTTCCGGAACCTCGGCCAGAAGGGCGGGCCGTTCTACGATCCGAAGTACAAGACGCCGAACGACAACGCGATCGTCAAGGCGATCGCCGCGGAGTACCAGGTCAAGGACATCGACTCCGAGACCGGCGACGTCATCGACCGCCCCGGCACTCCGGCCGACCACTTCCCGAACCCGTTCCCGAACGAACCGGCGGCGCGGGCTTCGAACGGCGGCGCCCTGCCGCCGGACCTGTCGGTGATGGCCAAGGCCCGTCACGAAGGACCGCAGTACATCTACTCGATCCTGACCGGCTACAAGGAGCCGCCGAAGGGTCTGAAGGTGGCCCCGGGCATGCACTACAACCCGTATATGAACGGGGACGTGACGGCGGCCTGGAGCGGTCCGCACGACAAGGTTCCGCCGGGCGGCTTCATCGCCATGGCCCAGCCGCTGGCGGCCGATCAGGTGAGCTTCGACGACGGCACGAAGTCGACGCTGGAGCAGCAGGCCAAGGACGTGGCCGCGTTCATCGCCTGGGCTTCCGAGCCCAAGATGGAAGAGCGCAAGGCCTTCGGCATGGCGGCGATGGCCTATCTCTTCATCTTCGCGGCCCTGCTCTATGCGAGCTACCGCCGGATCTGGAGGAACGTCGCCCACTAGGGCGCGCTTCCCCTGACGAAAACGAGAAGGTCCCGAGGTTCGCTTCGGGGCCTTTTTCGTTGGCGACGGTCGGCTCCCGCTGAGGGAGGCGGATCACTTGAAACTCACCCCGGTTCGTCATGGCCGGGCCGGTAGGTAGACACCGAGGGACTCAGGAAGCGGCCGCGCGCATGGATCCCCGGCGCGCTCACGCGGCCGGGGATGACGATCTCGTGGGGGAGCCGCCGGGGGCGCAGGAGGCGAGGCGGAGGGGCTTCAGCCCGCGGGGGCGAGGAGCAGGCGGCGGCGGGGGAAGTCGAAGCGGACGCGCCAGTGGGCGAGCATGGGCGCGCCGATGACGCCGGCGGCGGCGATGTCCACGGGCGCGAGGCCGGCGTCAACGTTCTCGAAGAGGACGCCGGCGAAGGAGGCGGCGCGGAGCTCGGCGCGGCGCTCGCCGCCGGGCAGCAGGTCGAGAGGCTTGGCCTTGCCCTCCACCCTGGCGAAGGCCGGATCGAGGCGGACCGAAGCGTCGGCGCCGGTGGCCACCACGAAGGGGCCGCCGAAGGCCCTGGGGCCGTCGGAGACGGCGGCGAAGGCGGTGGCCGCCCCATCGAGGCGGCCAAGCCTCAGGGTGGTCCTGGCGGTGAACGGCGGGGCTTCGCGCGCGGGGCGGATGGAGACCCGGCAGGGCGCGAAGCTGACATCGACCACATAGTCGCCGAGGATGTCGGCGCCGATCACCCCTGCGATCGGGGTCGGAAAGAGCCAGGTGCGGGAGTCGAGGTTAGCCACCGCCAGCGGCCTGGCGGGCAAGGTGAGGCCCGCGAGCCGGACCTCGCCGGCCAGCGAGGTCTGCGCGATGCCCGCGCCCTGGGCCATGGTCTCGTGTAGCTGGGTGGCCGGACTGCCGGTGTCGAGGATGTAGTCGCCGGCTACGCCCGCCACAGAGGCCGGCGCAATCAGCACGCCCTGCTCGTACCAGCAGGCGACCTCGCCGGCCCGGGCGCTGGAGGCAAGCCCCTGGGCGGCGACGACGGCGAAGGCCAGGGCGGAGAGCTTCATGGAGTCCAGCGAGGGCGGAGGAGGGCGCGGCGCCCTCGAGCAGGCAGCATAGCCGCGCCGTGCGCCGAGGGCGACAATCTGCGTACGGGCGCAATCGGGGGCGAATTGATCGGCCATGAGGCCTTATCGCAGCCGCATCGGAGGTTTAAGTCGGGGACATGGCTTTCATCAGGGCATGGAGAGACTTCCGGCGCATGCAGGATGTCGCGGTCGGGGCGGCCTCTCTTATCTATGCCGGAGCGGTCCTCAACGCGTTCCAGGTGCTGCCCGGCGGCACGACGCTGATCGCCCAGCGCACCCTGATCTGGCCGAGCCTCTTCCTGGTCCTGTCGCTGTGCGTGCCGCTGCTGGTCCCGGCGCTGAAGAAGATCCTGGCGCGGTATGTCTGGATGAGCTTCCAGGCCGGGTTCGGGCAGACGCCGATCTCGGTGCTGACCGGGGTGGGGCTGCTCGCGGCGGCGGCGCTGTTCATCTACTGGCAGGTCTGGGCGGTGGGCCACGGCGGGCGCTACCCGGCCGGCGTGTTCTCCGGCTATGCGGCTGGGATCGGCATCCTGGCCGCCCAGGCGGTGCTGGTGCGGGCGCTGGAGACGGTGCCGGAGGTGCGCCAGCAGATCGAGGAGCGGGAGTAGGGGCCAGTTTCTCCGTCCCCATGATGGGGAGGGAGAGATCGTCTGCGACCTACGGCCGCCGCAGGCGGAGGGTGGGGAGGCCGTGTTCGTCTTGCTCCTCGCCGACGGCGGCGAAGCCGAGCTTTTCCAGGATGCGGCGGGAGGGGCCGTTGTTGGGGTCGATGGTGGCGTCGATCGGGCCGGCGTCGCTGGCTTCGAGCAGAGCCGCGGTGGCTTCGCTGGCGTAGCCCCGGCCCCAATAGGCGCGGGAGAAGCCGTAGATCAGCTCCACGCGGCCCTGGACGGCGGTGGGTATGATGCCCGCCCAGCCGATCACCTTGCCGCTGTCGCGCAGCACCACGGCGCGGCTGCCGACATCGCTGGCGCGCAGGGCCGCCGCGGCGTTCTCGATCCACAGGGCGGTGGCCGCGCGATCGAGAGTCTGGCCGTCGCCCACGAAGGCCATGACCTGAGGGTCCGAGGTCATGGCGAGCAGCGGCTCCAGATCCTCGGCCATCATCGGCCGCAGAATCAGGCGCGACGTGGTGATGATCATGCCGAACTCTTGCCGCCGCCGTTGTTGGCGAAGTGGGCCAGGGTGCGCAGCCGCGCCAGGCGGGCGCTGTCGGCGTGGTAGTCGGCGCGCCGGTCGGAGACGAAGCCATGGCCGGCGTCGTAGAGATAGATCGGGACGTCGGGATGGGCCGCGCGAATCTCCTCCACCCGCTCGGGCGGAATCGAGGCGTCGGTCTTGCCGAAGTGCAGGATGGTCGGGACGGTCGGCGTCTCGGCGTTAAGCTCGGTGATGCGGCGGCCGTAGAAGGCCGCAGCGGCCGAGAGCCCGTCGCAGCGGCAGGCCGCCAGCCAGGTCGCCGCTCCGCCCCAGCAGAAGCCGGTGACGAAGGCCGGGGGGTTGAGAAGGTCGATGGCGCCCTGGGCGTCGCCGGCCACCTGATCCCACGGGGTCTTCTGGGAATAGGCCACGCCCTTGGCGATGGCCTCCTGGCTGTAGTCGGCCGCGAAACCCGGCTCCAGGCGCTCGTAGAAGGCCGGGGCGATGGTCTCGTAGCCGTCCTCGGCGAAGGCGTCGGCCAGCTCGCGGATGTGGTCGGTGATCCCGAAGATCTCCTGGATCAGCAGCAGCCCGCCGCGGCGGGCGTCGGTGGGCCTGGCGTGGTAGGCCGGCACCTCGAACCCGTCGAAGGGGCTCTTGTACGTGATTGTCTCGCCCATGGCTCAGGCGCTTTCGAAGAGCTGTCGCGTTCGGGCGCGGGCGAGGTCGGCGGCCTCTTCGTTGTAGCGCTCGGGGCTCTCGTTGTTGAAGCCGTGGCCGGCGCCTTCGTAGACGTAGACCGGGACGTCGGGATTGTGCTCGTGGACCGCCTTCTCGACGGCCTCGGCGTTGATGCCGGGATCGGTGTGACCGAGGTGGATGATGGTCGGGCAGAGGGGCTTCAGCGCCGCATTGGCCTGGACGAGGCTGCCGTAATAGCTGGACGCGCCGGAGAGGCCTTCGACCTTGGCGGCCGACAGCCAGGTGAGCGAGCCGCCGTAGCAGTAGCCGACGACGAACACCTTGCCGCGCTCGGCCAGGAAGTCGCGGCAGGCGCCGATGTCGCCCAGCGCCTGTTCCAGCGGCGTGCCGCGCGCGTGAACCACCCCGGCGGCGATG
Organism: Phenylobacterium koreense; assembly: GCF_040545335.1. NCBI lineage: Bacteria > Pseudomonadati > Pseudomonadota > Alphaproteobacteria > Caulobacterales > Caulobacteraceae > Phenylobacterium > Phenylobacterium koreense. The sequence continues at coordinate 830,149 of NZ_JBEPLU010000001.1, read as the reverse complement.
CCTTCCTGGTCGTGCTCGGAGGTGAAGCCGCGCTCGCGGCGGTCGTAGAGCGAGGGGGCGATGGCTTCGTAGCCGGCCTTGGCCCAGCGCTCGACGTCGGCGCGGACGAACCGGTCGATGCCGAAGATCTCCTGGATGACGATCACCCCGCCCTTGCGGGGCGTGAAGGCCTGTTCGTGATAGGCGGAAAACTCAAAGCCGTCCGCGCCCCGAAGGGTGATGGTCTCGCCCATGCTTCTCTCCATGTGGGAGGCGCACATAAGCAGAGGGGGGAGGAGGGGGGAAGGGGCGGTCCGCCCGCTAGGCGGACGGCCCCCTCGGTCAGCTTCGCTGACAGCTCTCCCCAGCGGGGGAGCACCTGCTCGGCGTTCGATCCCCACCTTTGCGGAGGTGGATCGCCGAAGGCGAGACGGATGGGCCGCGAAGCGGCCGGCCTCGCTCAGACGTTGAAGCGGAAGTTCATGACGTCGCCGTCCTGGACGACGTATTCCTTGCCTTCCTGGCGGAGCTTGCCGGCTTCGCGGGCGCCGGCCTCGCCCTTGAGGCGGACGTAGTCATCGAAGGCGATGGTCTCGGCGCGGATGAACCCCTTCTCGAAGTCCGTGTGGATGACGCCGGCCGCCTGAGGGGCGGTGTCGCCCTTGTGGATGGTCCAGGCGCGCGCCTCCTTGGGGCCCACGGTGAAGTAGGTCTGCAGGCCCAGCAGGTGGTAGGCCTCGCGGATCAGCTTGTTGAGGCCAGGTTCGGCCAGGCCGAGGGTCTCGAGGAACTCAGCGCGCTCGTCTTCGTCGAGCAGGGCGATCTCGCTCTCGATCTGGGCGGAGATCACCACGTGGTCGGCGCCGTCGCGGGCGGCGCGCTCGGCGACCAGATTGGACAGCTCGTTGCCGGTGGCGGCCGAGGCCTCGTCGACGTTGGAGACGTAGAGGGCGGGCTTGGAGGTCAGGAGCTGCAGCATCCGCCAGGCCTTGTCGTCCTCCGCCGAGACGACCGCCTTGCGGGCCGGGCGGCCGGCGTTGAGTTCGGCCAGGGCGACCTGGACCAGGCGCAGGGTCTGGGCGCTTTCCTTGTCGCCGGTCTTGGCGCGCTTCTCGAGGTTGACGACGCGCTTTTCCAGGCTCTCGAGGTCGGCGAGCATCAGCTCGGTCTCGATGGTCTCGAGGTCGGCGATCGGGTCGATCTTGCCTTCGACGTGGGTGATGTCGTCGTCGATGAAGCAGCGGGCGACGAAGGCGACGGCGTCGCAGTCGCGGATGTTGGCCAGGAACTGGTTGCCGAGTCCCTCGCCCTTGGAGGCGCCGCGGACGAGGCCCGCGATGTCGACGAAGTTCATCCGGGCAGGAATGATCTCCTTGGACGGGATGACCCCGGCCAGGGCGGTCAGCCGCGGCTCAGGCACGGCCACGTCGCCGGTGTTCGGCTCGATGGTGCAGAACGGATAGTTCGCGGCCTGGGCCGCGGCCGTTTGGGTGAGCGCGTTGAAGAGGGTCGACTTGCCCACGTTGGGCAGGCCGACGATGGCGACCTTGAGAGCCATGGAGATAGCGGTTCCTGAATTTGAGGGCGCGACCTAGCACGTTCGGGGGGTAGGCCCAAGTGGGCGGCGGATTCTCGGGGGTAGATGCTCCCGCCGTCTCGCCGGCGGCGATCCACTTCCCCCAATGCGGGAGGACTGGAGACGCTACGCTCGGCCGCGGGGGACGTCGCTTTTGTCGGCGGGGGCCAGGCGCATGACTTCGGTCTGGTACTTCTCGTCCTCGCCGGCGGCCAGCAGCGGAGCGGCGTCGGCGACGGCGCGGAGCAGGGCCTCGACCCAGGCCTGGTCGATCTTGTGGAAATCGGACAGAACGTGGCCCTGGACGCGGTCCTTGTGGCCGGGGTGGCCGACGCCCAGACGGGCGCGGCGGAAGTCGGGGCCGATGTGGGCGGTGACCGAGCGGACGCCGTTGTTGCCCGCCGCGCCGCCGCCGGTCTTCATGCGGAAGCGGCCGGGGGCGATGTCGATCTCGTCATAGAAGAGCACGAGGTCGGCAGGCGTCAGCTTGTAGAACTTGAGCGCCTCGGAAACGGCGCGGCCGCTTTCGTTATAGAAGGTCTGCGGCTTGAGGATCAGGGCGCGAACGGCGCCTGCGGGCGTCTCGATCTCCCCCTCGCGGACGAGGGAGGAGAAACGAGAGCGTTCGGGACCGAAGCGCCAGCGGCGCGCGATCTCATCGACGGCCATGAAGCCGATATTGTGCCGGTTGCCCGCATAGCGGGCTCCCGGATTGCCCTGTCCGGCAAGGACGAGCATGAAGCCCCCGTTGTCGGAGGCTTAGGCTTCGGCTTCGGCTTCGGCGCCTTCTTCGGCGGCTTCCGAAGCGCCGGCGGCCGAACCGGCCACGGTGGCGACGACGAAGTCACGTTCCATGGCGGGCTGAACGCCCTTCGGCAGGTCGAAGCTGCCGATGCGGATGGTGTCGCCGATTTCCAGGCCGGTCAGGTCGAAGACCAGCTCTTCCGGAATGGCGTCGGCCGGGCAGGCCAGCTCGACTTCGTGACGGACCACGTTCAGCGTGCCGCCCTTCTTCAGGCCCGGCGAGGCTTCGTGGTTCTTGAAGTGAACCGGCACGGCGATCTTGATCGTCTGGTGCTCGTCGACGCGGTACAGGTCGAAGTGGACCGGCTCGTCGGTGACCGGGTGCATGTCGACCACCTTGGCGATGACCGGCTGGGTCTCCGAGCCGTGCTTCAGGGTCACCAGGTGGCCCAGCAGCTTGCCGGTGTAGAGCGCCTTGCGGAACTCGTTGGCGCGCACGGCGATCGCCACGGGGTCCTTGGAGCCGCCGTACAGCACGCCGGGGACCAGGCCTTCGCGGCGGGTGGCGCGCGCACTGCCGGTGCCGGTGCGTTCGCGGACTTCAACGTTCAGGATGATATCGGCCATGGCCTCGCCTCAAAACGAAGCCGCCGCGCGAAGACCCGCGCGGCGACGGAACGACCCCCTTGGGGCCGAAAGGTGCGCGTAGATACACAAAACCCCGGCCCGTGGCAACGGGCCAGGGTGAGGATTCCTAGCTCTTCTTTTTGGCGGCTTTCTTGGCCGGAGCCTTCTTGGCCGGCGTCGGCGTGTAGCCGGCGTTTTCGCGGACCTTCGGCACGAATTTCGGCTCGTAGGGCTCAGGCTGGCCGGAGGCTTTGATGACGCACCGGGCGGTGTCCATCATCGCATGCTGGCCCAGGCAGAAGACGTCCTCGTAGTGCGGCCGGGAAACGGCCAGGCACTGATAGAGGTTCAGCTTGGACATATTGGCGCAGGAGTTGACGTTCGGCTCGACCATGATGGCGTTGAGCGTCTCGATATTGGCGTCGGTGGCCGCGCCGAGGCCCGAGAGGGCCGCGATCGCCAGGCTGCGAATCACCATCGGGGTGAAAGGCGGGGTCGCGGACGCGCCGGTGATTCCCAGGGGCTGGGCGCCGGTGATCGCCTGCTGCAGGCGGGCGGTCTCGTCGACATTGCCGACGACCGGGGTCGAGCCGAGCATCTTGGCCTGCTGCAGGCGAGCGTCGCGGGCCTGCACGTCGGCCTTGGACCAGGACTGCTTCTGGACGTCGTAGGCCGCCTGCTTCACGGTCTTGCCGGCCTCGTAGAACTTGGCGCCGTCGGAGCCGATGGCGGCGATCACCAGGCCCGCGGCGCTCTGGGCGCCGGGGATGCCGACCACATAGGCCGGGTCCTTCATGATCTCGTAGGCGACCTGCTGGCGGCGCGCGGGATCGGAGGCGTACTGCTTGACGCCGGTCATGAAGGCCTGGTCCTGCAGGGCCACGATGGCGCCGTAGGCCATGGCGCCTTGCAGGAACTGCTTGGGCTCGTAGGCGGCGGCGACCCGCAGGCCGTCCTGGACCATCTGGCCGTCGACGAAGGCCGGCGAGATCGCCGCGGCCCTGTCCATGTAATAGCGATAGGCGGCGGCCTGCTCGACGAGCTTGGGCGCCATGCTGACCGGCGGAGCCGGCGGGGGCGGAGGCGCGGCCGGCGGCTGGGCGCAGGACGCGAGCAGCGTGGCGATTGCAAAAGCGGCGGCGGTAAGGCCGGCGCGAGCAGCGGTAGTCATTCCGTGCCTTCCCCAGGTAATCGTGCGCCGGAGACTAACACCGCCGGACGGGCGAGAATGTGACCGGGGCGTGGTTAACGAGGCTTAACCGGGGCGAGCCTTTGCACAACCCCGGTCCGCGTCTTCCGGTCACATCCCGGTGAAGGATCAGTCGAACAGTTTGGAGACCGACTCTTCGTTGGCGATGCGGCGGATCGCCTCGCCGAGCAGCTTGTCGCAGCTCACGTAACGGATCTTGCTGCCGCCGGCGACGCGGTCGGGGGCGGGGATGGTGTCGGTCATGACCAGCTCCTTGAGCACAGAGCCGTTCACCCGCTCGACCGCCGCGCCCGAGAGCACGCCGTGGGTGACGTAGGCCGAGACCTCCTCGGCGCCGTTGTCGATCAGGGCCTGGGCGGCGTTGCAGAGAGTGCCGCCGCCGTCGATCATGTCGTCGAAGAGGATGCAGCGGCGGCCGGACACGTCACCGATGACGTTGGCGACTTCGCTCTTGCCGGGACCCGAGCGGCGCTTGTCGACGATGGCCAGCTCCGCCTCGAGGCGGCTGGCGACGGCCAGGGCGCGCACCACGCCGCCGACGTCCGGGGAGACCACCATGATCTCGTTGGGCTTGTGGTAGTTGGCCTTGATGTCGTTGGCCAGCAGCGGCGCCGACAGCAGGTTGTCGGTGGGGATGTCGAAGAAGCCCTGGATCTGGCCAGAGTGCAGATCCATGGTCAGGACCCGGTCGGCGCCGGCGCGCTCGATCAGGTTGGCGACCAGCTTGGCCGAGATCGGGGTGCGGCCGCCGGTCTTGCGGTCCTGACGGGCGTAGCCGAAGTAGGGCATCACCGCGGTGATCCGCCGGGCCGAAGCGCGCTTGAGCGCGTCGACGCAGACCAGCAGCTCCATCAGGTTGTCGTTGGCCGGGTAGTTGGTCGACTGGATGATGAAGACGTCCTCGCCGCGGACGTTCTCGTCGATGGTCACCCAGACTTCGTTGTCGGCGAAGCGCTTGACCTGGGCCCGGGTGAGCGGGACGTCCAGGTGCGAGGCTACGGCCTCAGCCAGCGCGCGGTTGGAGTTGCCGGCCAGCAGCTTCATTGGTCCCCCAGGGGCAGGTGTCGGTATTGCCGCGGCTTTTAGAGCAGGCGAGCGCTACCGAGCAAGGGCTAGAGGCGGTCAGTGACTTAATGAAGCATTGAATTTCCTTCGCGCGATGCTTGTCGGGGCCGGGACCAGGGCGATCGCATTTGAACCCGCCCTTGGCTTCGTGGCCTGTCCCTCCCCATGAAGCGGCGGGAGAGTTTATCCGAACGCTAGAGGTCGCGGCCCGGCGACGCATCCGTTACGGTCTAGCCGATGCAAAAACTTGGCCTTCCCATCTGGACCTGGATCGCACCTGTCGCCGGCGCCCTGCTGTTGCTGGGCGCCAAGGTCGGAGGACCCTTCAATTTCGTACTGGCCGCGGGGCTTATCGCCTGCGTGCTGGCGGCCGTTCACCATGCCGAGGTAGTGGCTCACAAGGTCGGCGAACCCTATGGGACGCTGGTTCTGGCGGTGGCGGTGACCGTCATCGAGGTCTCGCTGATCGTCTCGCTGATGCTCTCCAGCGGCCCGGCCGGCGCGGGGCTGGCGCGCGACACGGTGTTCGCCGCGATCATGATCATCCTGAACGGCCTGGTGGGCCTGTGCCTGCTGCTGGGGGGCGCGCGGCACCTGGAGCAGCGCTATGGCCAGGCCGGGGTCAGCGCGGCCCTGGCGACCCTCGCGGCGCTGGTCGTCCTGACCCTGGTGCTGCCGAACTACACGACCACCGCGCCGGGACCAGCCTATTCCAGCAGCCAGCTCGCCTTCGTCGGCCTGGTGGCGCTGGTGCTCTACGGCACTTTCGTCCTGGTGCAGGCGGTCCGCCACCGTGACTATTTCCTGCCCACCGGCTCGGCCTTCCACGACGAGGACGCCCATGCGAGCCCGCCGACCGTGGCGGCGGCTCTGGTGAGCCTGGCGCTGCTGGTGGTGGCGCTGGTGGCCGTGGTGCTGCTGGCCAAGGCCTTGGCGCCGACCATCGAGTCGGCGGTGACGAGCGCCGGTGCGCCCAAGGCGGTGGTCGGGGTGATCATCGCGGCCCTGGTGCTGCTGCCCGAGGGCCTGGCGGCGGTGCGGGCGGCGCGGGCCGACCGGCTGCAGACCAGCCTCAACCTGGCGCTGGGATCGGCTCTGGCCTCCATCGGCCTGACCATCCCGGTGGTGGCGGTGGTGTCGCTGGTGATGGGCTGGCCGCTGTCGCTGGGCCTCGACGCCAAGAGCACGGTGCTGCTGCTGCTGACCCTGCTGGTGACGACCCTCTCGCTGGCGACGGGGCGGACCACGGTGCTGCAGGGCGTCGTCCACCTGGTGATCTTCGCCGTCTACCTGTTCACGACGATCGTCCCCTGACCCTTGCCTGATCCTTATGGGACCGGGTGCGTTTGGTCCGGCAGGAGAGGCCGGCCGCTCCGGCGCAGCGTGGAGACAAGCACCGCATGACGGATTGGATCGAGCGCCTCGCCCCCGACTGGACGCCCACATGGGTGATCAGCCTGGGCGTACTGGCGATTGGCGTGCTGGTCGCGCTGACGGCGCATCAGGCCGCGGTGCTGATCGTGCGCCGAGCCATGGCGCGGGGGGACGGCTTCTGGCGGCAACTGGTCACCCGCACCCGGCGGCCGACGCGGCTGGCGGCTCTGATCCTGGGCCTGGGAGCCGCCGCGCCGCTGGCGGACCTGAGCGGCGAGCAGCTGGCCATGCTGGGCCGGGTCCTGACGATCGGCTTCATCGTGCTGTGCGGCTGGACGGCGATGACCGCGCTCGACATCACCGCGATGCTGCACATGCGGCGGTTCAAGGTCGATGTCGAAGACAACCTGCTGGCCCGCAAGCACCTGACCCAGACCCGCATCCTGCGGCGGACCGCATCGGTGCTGATCGTGGTTCTGACCATCGCTTTCGCGCTGATGACCTTCAGCGGGGTGCGGCAGTACGGGGTCAGCCTGCTGGCCTCGGCCGGGGCGGCGGGGATCATCGCGGGCCTGGCGCTGCAGCCGTTCCTGACCAACCTGATCGCCGGCATCCAGATCGCCACCACTCAGCCGATCCGGCTGGACGACGCGGTGATCGTGGAGGGCGAATGGGGCAGGGTCGAGGAGATCACCTCGACCTATGTGGTGGTGAAACTTTGGGACTGGCGGCGGATGGTGCTGCCGCTGACCTATTTCATCCAGCAGCCGTTCCAGAACTGGACCCGCGAGAGCGCCTCGCTGATCGGCACGGCCATGGTCTATGTGGATTATTCGGCGCCGATCGAGGTGCTGCGCAATAAGCTCCAGGAGATCGCGGCGGCCTCGCCGCTGTGGGACCGCAATGTGGTGAACCTAGCGGTGACCGACCTGACCGAGCGGACCATGCAGGTCCGCTGCCTGACCAGCGCCCGCAACGCCGGCGAGGCCTTCGACCTGCGTTGTGAGGTGCGCGAGAAGATGGTCGCCTTCCTGCAGGCCGAGCTGCCGCAGGCCCTGCCGCGGGAGCGGTTCGACCTGCGGACGGCGGAGGCCCCGGCCTAATCGAGGGCGATGGCCGAGAGCAGGCGGCCGAAGTCGGGTTCGCCGCGCTTGAAGGCGCGGCGGTTGGAGAAGAACAGGTCTTCCTCGGCGCAGGTGTCGCGACCGATCCATTCGCAGGCGCCGACCCCGGCCCGGCGCAGGCGGTGCAGCACGAAGGCGGGGAGGTCGAATCTCGGCTGGTCCTCGCCTGCTTCCTGCAGGAAGAAGCGCGCGTTCTCCGCCTCGTCGGCGACGAAGCGGTCACGGAACTCCGGGCCGACCTGGTAGGAAGCCGGGCCGATGCAAGGGCCGACGACGGCGACGGTGCGGGCCGGCCGGGCGCCGAGCTTGGCCATCATCGCCAGAGTGGCCTCGGCGACGCCGCCGATCGCGCCCTTCCAGCCAGCGTGGGCGGCGGCGACGACCCCGGCCTGGGGATCGGCGAACAGGATCGGCGCGCAGTCGGCGGCCAACGCCCCACAGGCCAAGCCCCGGCGGGCGGCGACCACGCCGTCGGCTTCCGGGCGTACGCCGCACCAGGGCTCGCGCGCCTCGACGGCGATGGCCGAGTGAACCTGGTAGCAGGTATTGAGGGCCGTTTCGGGCAGGCCGAACCACGCCGCGGCGCGGCGGCGGTTTTCGATGACGTGGCCGGCGTCGTCGGCCGAGCCCCGGCCGACATTGAGGCTGTCGTATATGCCCTCCGACACCCCGCCCTGGCGCGTGAAGAAGGCGTGGCGCACGCCTGGGAGATCCAGCAACGGCGAGGTGAGGACAGGCAGGGCGGTCACTGGAAGCTCTCGAAGGCGGGCGGTACGAAGCTGGCCGAATGGATGCAGGCGGCCTTGAAGAGGTCGCCCATCTGGTCGGGCGAGACGAGGCGCTCGAGCTGGCGCTCGATGGTGTCGCCCTGGTCGGGGCGGGCGGCGGCCAGGGCCTCGGCGCGGGCGCCGATCCCCAGGCGGACCAGGAACTCGCCCTGGGTGAGGATCTGCGGGGTCTGGGCGCCTTCGGCGGCGGCGGCGGCCAGGACCGCGGGGAAGTCGGCGTGGACGGTGAGGTCGGCCTCGCCCGGGCTGGCCAGCGGGCTTTCCTTGGTATGGCGGCGAAGGGCCTGCAGGGTGTCGCCGAAGCCGGGGGCGGCGCGGCCGTAGTCGATCAGCAGGGCGGCCCCGCCGTCGGTGGCGATTCGCCGGCCGAGCTCGGCGCCCAGGGCGGCCTGGGCCGGCGACTGTTCGAGGATCGCGCCGAGCATGTCCTTGCCCGTGACCATCGGGAACGGGGGAGGGGGACCGCCCGAAGGGTGGTGGAGGGGGCGTGCGGCCGGCTCAGAGCTTGAACCTGCCGCCTCCACCACGCTGGCGCGCGGTCCTCCCCCTCCCCCGCTGCGCAGGGGAGGAAAGAGGGCGCTGAGGCCGAAGGTGAGGGCCCCGGTGTGGTCGAGGCCGACCAGGCGCTCAGCCCAGCCGCGCTCGGTATGGACGAACTGGCGGACGGCCAGGCAGTCGAGCAGCTCGTTGGCGATGAGGATCAGCGGCGCCTCGCCCGGCACCTCGGCGAGGGTCGAGGCCCAGGAGAGGTGGTCGCCGAGGGTCTGGCGCTGCCGGTCGCGCAGCGGTTGCGAAGTCTCCACCAGCCAGACGTCCGCGGCGGCGGTGAACTCCGCGGACAGACGGGCGGCCCGCAGCAGGTCGCTCATCAGCGTGCCGTCGCCGGGACCCATCTCCACCAGGCGGAAGGGGGCGGGGCGGCCGAGGCGCATCCAGGTCTCCACCGCCCAGAGGCCGATCAGTTCGCCGAACATCTGGCTGACCAGCGGGGCGGTGATGAAGTCGCCGGCTTCGCCCAGGGCCGGGCGGGTGGCGTAGTAGCCGAAGTCCGGATCGTGCAGGCAGGCGTTCATGTACTGCGCGACGCTCATGGGCCCGCTGGCGCGGATCTGGGCCACCAGGCGTTCGCGCAGGCTCATGAAGCCTTGGTCTCGGCTTGCGGCGGCGTGGCGGAGGTGAGCGCCAGGGGCTCACGCATGCCGCGCCAGATCAGGAAGAAGCCGAGGATGACCATCGGCGCCGACAGCATCATCCCCATGGTCAGGCCGAAGGGAAAATGCTGCAGGTAGCGGTCGGGCTCGCGGAAGTTCTCCACGAAGGTGCGGAAGATCGCATAGCCGAGCAGGAAGAGGCCGGCGACGACGCCGCGCCGCTTGAGCAGCCCGGCGTGGTGGGTGGCCCAGCGCAGGACGAGGAAGAGCACGACGCCCTCCAACGCGGCCTCGTAGAGCTGGCTGGGGTGGCGGGGGGTGACGCCGTCGGCGGCGGGGAAGATCACCGCCCAGGGGACGTTGCTGGGACGGCCCCAGAGCTCGCCGTTGATGAAGTTGGCGATACGCCCGAAGAACAGGCCGATCGGCACGCAGGCGGCGACCGCGTCGCCCAGGCGGAAGACGTCGATCTTGTTGAAGTACGAGAAGCCCAGGATGGCGATGATCACGCCCAGCGCGCCGCCGTGGAAGCTCATGCCGCCATTCCAGACCTTCACGATCTCCAACGGATCGGTGACGACTAGGGAGGGGGTATAGAAGAAGACGTGGCCCAGGCGGCCGCCGACGATGATGCCGAGGGTGATCCAGAGGATCAGGTCGTCGATCTGGGCGGTGGTGGCCGGCGCGCCGCGAGGTCCCCAGAGGGACTCGTTCTTCATCAGGCCCGCGACATAGCGCCACCCCAGCAGAATGCCGGCCACATAGGCCAAGGCGTACCAGCGTATTGCGAAAGGCCCGATCTGCACGAGGACTGGATCGAAATCGGGGAAGGGCAAGGCTGGCGTCTCCCTATGCTTGGAATGACGGGTTTAGACGAGAAGCCCTTCGCTTTCATCCCCTGTGGGGCCATATAGGGATCATGCAGACCCAGAATCCCTTCCTGGACGAGTTCGCCAAGCTGACCAGCGCCGCCATGGGCCTGGCCCAGACCGCCGGTGACGAAGCCAAGGCCGCCATGCGCGCCCAGGCCGACCGCATCGTGGCCGAGTTCGATCTCGTCCGTCGCGATGAGATCGACGCCCTGAAGGCCGAGATCGCCGCGCTGCGCGCCGAACTGGCCGCGCTGAAGCCCGCAGCGCCCAAACGCGCGGCGAAAAAGGACTGAGATCGCCAACACGCGAATGTGGCGCGCCCGGAGACAGAAGCCGGGTGACGCGATCGACGCGAAGCAGCTTACTTTCACTACTCGCAGGCGATTCGAATGGCCGGCCCGGCCTCGGACGCCCTTTGCGAAAGGACCGCAGGTCTAATGGATATGTCCCAGCCTGAAGAAGACGTCCTGGTCTCCCTGGACCCGCTTGACGTTGTCGAGCATGTGCTGACGGCCGAGAACCTCGAGTTCGACCGCACCGAAGACGGCGACCTCGCCTTTGCGCTCACCGGGGACTGGAAGGACTACGAGCTCTGGTTCGCCTGGCGGCCGGAAGCCGACTGCCTGCAGCTTTGCCTCTCGGTCGACCTGCAGGTCGCGCCGGAGCAGCGCGCGGCCGCGTTCGAGCTGATCGCCACCCTCAACCAGCGTGCCTGGCTGGGCCATTTCGAGGTGTGGGACGACGGCGAGATCATCTTCCGCCACGCCATGGCGCTGATGACCGGCGAGCGTCCGAGCCTGGCCCAGGCCGCGGCGATGATCGACGTGGCGATGGAGGCGGCCGACCGCTACTACCCGGCGTTCGACTTCCTGGTGCGGGGCGCCAAGTCGGCCTCCGACGCCGTGACGGCTTGCATGTTCGAGACCGTCGGCGAGGCCTGAGGAAACTAGATGACGCCGATCCTGATGCTGGGCGCCGGCCGTATGGGCGGCGCGCTGATCGAGGGCTGGCGCGGCGCCGGCGCCTTCCAGGCCAGCGACCTGATCATCCGCGAACCGCATGCGAACCCCACCCTGGAGGCCGCCAAGGCCGCCGGGGCGGTGGTGAACCCACTGGACGCCGAGCTGGCGCGGGCCAGGACCGTGCTGCTGGCGGTCAAGCCGCAGATGTGGCGCGAGGCGGCGGCGGAAGTGGCCGAGCACCTGGCGCCCGAGGCGGTGATCGTCTCGATCGCCGCCGGGGTGCGGGCGGCCGACATCTCCCAGGCGTTCGGCGGCCGCGCGGTGGCGCGGGTGATGCCGACCACGGCGGTGGCGGTCGGGCAGGGGACGGCCAGCATCTATGCGGCCGATCCGCAGGCCCGCGCCTGCGCTCACGCCCTATTCGCGCCGGTCGGAACGGTGGTGGATCTGCAGGACGAAGAGCTGATGCACGCGGCCACGGCCGTGTCGGGCTCCTCGCCCGCCTATCTCTACGCCTTTGTCGAAGCCCTGGAGGCCGCAGGCGCGTCGGCGGGGCTGCCGGCGGCGGATTCGGCGAAGCTGGCGCGGGCGACGATCGCCGGCGCGGCGACCCTCATGGCCCGCAGCGGAGTCGAGCCGGCCGAACTGCGCCGGCAGGTGACATCGCCCGGCGGAACCACCCAGGCGGCGCTGGACGTGCTGCTGGCGGAAGACGGCTTTCCCGAGCTGCTGCGCAAGGCGGTGGCCGCTGCGGCCCGGCGTTCGGAAGAGCTGGGCGGCTAGTAGATCCTCCCCCATTGGGTCCCTGGTGAACTCAATGTATCATCCCGGAAAGCCCGAAGGGCTTGTCCGGGACCCATAGACGCCGGCCACGCGAGATACGCTCATCGACCGCTAGTGGGCAGACGACAGCTATCAGGCGCTCATGGGTCCCGGTCTTCGGCCTTCGACCGAAACCGGGATGGCACGGGAATTTGGGGGGCGCTCGCCTAGTTCGTCCGGCGCCAGGTCTGGGCCTGGCAGACCACGGCGACGCAGCCTTCGACCTTCAGGGTTCCGTCGGCCTTGGCGGTCATCTTCGAGCCGTAGGTGCGGCCGGTGTTGGGGTCGTAGATCTTGCCGCCGGTCCAGCGGCCGGGGCCGGCCTGCTTGAAGTCGCGGATCATCAGGAGGCCCATGAGCGGGCGGGCCCGCAGGGATGGGTCCGGGTTCTTGGTGTCCTTGACGCCCGCGTTCCTGAGCCAGGCGATCTGACCGCACATGCCGGCCTTGTCCGAGGCGCAAGGGCCGACATTGACCTTGGCCGTGCCCGACTGGACGAGCCAGAGGCCCTCCACCGGATCGGCGGCCTGGGCCGAGGTGGAAGCGGCGAGGACGGCGCCGGCGGCTACGGCGGCGAGGCGGAAGGAGGACATCAGGGCGCTCTCCGGACGGTGGAACGACTGACAGTGCGGGCGCGAGAGTGGCCCAAGCATGTCAGCCCGGCAAGCGCACGACTGCGCGCAGGCCGCCCAGGCGCGAGCGGTCGAGGATGATGTCGCCGCCGTGGCTGCGGGCCACATCGCGGGCGATGGCAAGGCCGAGGCCCACCCCTTTGGCGTTCTGGTTGCGCGCGGCGTCCAGGCGGTTGAAAGCCTTGAAGGCGTCCTCGTACTGCTCCTGAGGAATGCCGGGACCGTCGTCGTCGACGCTGATCTCGATGCCGCCGGAGGGGCGGCGGGAGGCCGAGACCTCGACCTTCTCGCCATGGGCGGCGGCGTTCATCACCAGGTTGGAGAGGGCGCGCTTGAGGGCGTTGGGCCGCACCCTGGCCTGGAGTTCGGGATCGGCGGCGACGCTTACCACGGCGCCGGCGCGGATCGCCCCTTCGCTGACTTCCTCGATGAGCGTCTTGAGGGTGACGGTCTCGACGACCTCGCCGCCCTCGCCGCGGGCGAAGGCGAGGTACTCGTCGATCATGTGCTCCATCTCGGCCAGGTCGCGCTTCATCTCGCCGGTGCGGGGGCCAGGCTCGGCCAGGGCGAGTTCGAGCTTCAGGCGGGTCAGCGGCGTGCGCAGATCGTGGCTGACCGAGGCCAGCAGGGCGGTGCGCTGGTCGATATGGCGCTGGATACGCGACTTCATCGCCAGGAAGGCCTGCGCGGCCTGGCGCACCTCGCGCGCGCCGCTAGGCTTGAAGGCCGGGGCGTCGATCCCCCGGCCGAAGGCGTCGGCGGCGGCGGCCAGGCGCTCGATGGTGCGGGTCTGGTTGCGAATGAACAGGATGGCGATGGCGGTCAGCAGGACCGTGGCCATGGCCATCCAGAGCACGAAGATGTGGCCCTGGGTGGCGAAGGCGCGGTCGCGCGGCGCCAGGATGCGGATGACGCCCTCGTCCACCTTCACCCGGATGTCGACATAGGCCGGGTAGCGGGTGGTGTCGAACCAGAAGGGGGCGTCGAGGCGCTGGGCCAGGGCCCGCTCCAGTGAGCGGTCGACGACGGCGAAGGCGTTGGTGCGCCGTCCCTGGGGCAGGTCGCGGCCCGGCTGCAGGGCGATGGAGAGGTTGAGCGACTCTTCGGCCCGGTCAGCGATCCGGGTGAGCGTCGCAGGGGTAGGGTCGTCCTGATAGCTCTCCACCGCCCAGGCCACCTCGCCGGCCAGGCCGTCGGAGAGGCGGCTGGTGACCGTCTGCCAGTGGGCGTCGAAGAATATCCAGGTGACCGCGATCTGCATCAGGGCCACCGGCAGGATGATGATCAGCAGCGAGCGGCCGAACAGCGAGGTCGGCAGGCTGCGCTTGATCAGCCGCTGCATCAGGCGCGGTTCGAGGCGGCGGGGGAGTTTCACGGCGAGCCCCTTTTCCTCCCCCATGAATGGGGGAGGAAAGAGGGGGAGGGGCCAAGAGCACGCCGTTCCATCAGTCGGGCGCCAGGAGGTAGCCGACGCCGCGGACGGTTTGCAGGTAGCGGGGGGTCTTGGGGTCGCTTTCGATCTTGCGGCGCAGGCGGGTGACCTGGACGTCGACGGCGCGGCCGGAAGGATCGACGGTTTCGCGGGCGAGCTCCATGCGGTCGACCGGCTCGTGCGGGCTGCGGGCCAGACGCTTGAGCAGGGCGACCTCGGCCTCGGTGAGGCGGACGGGGACGCCGCCACGGCTGAGCTCGCCGCGCTCGAGGTCGAAGCTGCATTCGCCGAGAGAGAGGGCGCCGTTCGCGCCGCTGGCCGGGCGGCTGTCGGCGCGGCGCAGGATGGCCTCGATCCGTAGCAGCAGCTCCTCGGGCTCGAAGGGCTTGGCCAGGTAGTCGTCGGCGCCGAGCTTGAGGCCCTCGATCCGGTCCTCGGCCAGGCCTCGGGCGGTGAGCATCAGGATCGGGGTGCGGCCGGCCGCGCCCTTCAGCTCGCGCAGCCACCTGGTCAGCGAGAACCCGTCCTCGCCCGGCATCATCACGTCGAAGACGGCGAGGTCGAAGTCGATGGTTTCGATCAGCTTGCGCGCTTGGGCGCCGCCCGGCGCGGCGGTGACGCGGAATCCGTGGCGGGTCAGGTACTGCCTCAGCAGGTCGCGGATGCGGTCGTCATCGTCGACCACCAGCAGGTGCCGCTCAGGGGCTTCCGTCGTCGCCATCAGGCGCCTCCGCTCTTCATACGGCCGCCGGCCAGGGCCGACAGGATGCGCCTGGCGCCGGCCACGCCGTCCAGACCGCCCACCCGATAGGACCTGGCGATGAGGGCGCGCAAGCGTTCCGAGACGCGTTCCTCGAAGGCCTGGCCCAGCGGCGTCAGGACCGCGGTGCGGCGGCGACCGTCGAGATCCCCCGCCGACTTCGCGACCAGGCCCTTGGCTTCCAGGTCGGCGAGGGAGCGGCTGGCGGCCTGTTTCGACAGGCTGGTGAGGCGCGCGAGATCCTGGACGCCGACGCCCGGCCGACGGCGGAGCAGGAAGGCGGCGCGCCAGTGAGAGCGGCCAAGGCCGTCCTCGGCCTCGAGGCCGGCGTCGACCGCGGCCCACAGGGCGGCCTCGGCCAGGAGCATCATTTCGAGACCGGCGTCCAATTCGTCATCGCGAAGGATCAGCCTGGGATCGGCTGCGGCCATTACACCACCAAGTCCATTTTGTTTGACGTGACGTCCTGAGAGGTCTGTAAGGGGGCCTGCTTGAAAGGAGGACTTACCCTCATGTCCCTAGTGCCCTTTGACGATCGCGACGGATGGATCTGGCTGGATGGCCAGTTCGTGCCCTGGCGCGAGGCGAAGGTGCACGTATTGACCCATGGCCTCCATTACGCCTCGGCGGTGTTCGAAGGCGAGCGGATGTATGGGGGTGAGATCTACAAGCTGCGGGAACATACCGAGCGTCTGTTCAAGTCGGCCGAAATCCTCGACTTCGAAATCCCCTTCACGGTGGAGGAGATCGACCGGGCCTGCAAGGACACCTGCGCGAAGAACGGCCTGACCGACGCCTATGTCCGCCCGATCGCCTGGCGCGGTTCGGAGATGATCGGCGTGTCGGCCCAGAACACCAAGATCCACGTCGCCGTCGCGGTGTGGGACTGGCCGAGCTATTTCAGCCCGGAAGAACGCGCCAAGGGCATCCGCCTGACCTGGGCCAAGTACAAGCGCCCGTCGCCGGAGACCGAACCGGTCCACGCCAAGGCCACCGGCCTCTACATGATCTGCACCATCTCCAAGCACGCCGCAGAGAAGGCCGGCTACACCGACGCGATGATGCTCGACTATCGGGGCTACATCGCCGAGAGCACCGGCTCGAACGTATTCTTCGTGAAGGACGGGGCGCTGCACACCCCGACCCCGGACTGCTTCCTGAACGGGATCACCCGCCAGTCGGTGATTGCGCTGGCCAAGTCCAAGGGCATCGAGGTGATCGAGCGCCACATCCGCCCGGAAGAACTCAGCGAGTTCACTGAATGCTTCGTGGTCGGCACGGCCGCGGAAGTGACCCCGGTGGGCGAGATCGGCGAATATCGGTTCATCCCGGGCAAGCTGTCGCTCGACCTGGCTGACGACTACGCCCGCATGGTGCGTCGCGAGCTGCAGCCGGCCTAATCGGCGTCGGATCACTGAACGTCAAACGCCGCCTGGCTTCGGGCAGGCGGCGTTTTTCATGCGCGGATGCTCCCGGTTTGGGGGAGAGGCTCCGTCGTTCGACGGGCTTACGGGGAGGATCCGATTTCGCTGTGTCAGGACGAGGGTTGGGGGAATCCGTGGCCCACAGGCCCCGGTGTCGCCGTCATACTCCCCCGAGTGGCGCCAACCGGGCACGGACTCCCCCGCGTCGTCGCCCCCCAGAAGCGTCGACGAGGCAGGCATGCTGCCAAAAGGCGCGCCGCCGGTCTAGACGTTCAGCATACCAAATTTTAGAAAAAAGCGCGCCGCGCCCACGGGTGGGGCGCAGCGGCCACAGAGGGTCAGATCAGCCAGCTATAGGGCCGGGGATAGGCCTCGCCTTGTGACAGGTAGACCAGGCCGACGATGCAGCGGACGGCGAACCAGACGCCCACCGCGCCCCACAGGGCCAGGAACAGCATCAGGAACGGAATGCCGATCAGCACGAGCGACATGATCGCGCTGATGGCGATCAGCACGCCCAGCGCCAGGAAGATGCCCAGCCCGACCCAGAAGGTGCGGATCAGAAAGGTGTAGTGGCTGCGCATCTGTGGACCGGCGTTGTCACGGTTCATGTGCGCGATGACCAGCCCGATGAGGATGGTCAGGCCGTTGACCA
Source organism: Phenylobacterium koreense (assembly GCF_040545335.1). Lineage (NCBI taxonomy): Bacteria > Pseudomonadati > Pseudomonadota > Alphaproteobacteria > Caulobacterales > Caulobacteraceae > Phenylobacterium > Phenylobacterium koreense. The sequence continues at coordinate 812,952 of NZ_JBEPLU010000001.1, read as the reverse complement.
GGCCCAGCAGGTAGAGGCCATAGGTGATGGCCGGCAGGGTGCGGTCTTCCGTGGTCACGACAGCGGTGTCGGTTTCGCTCAATTCGGTCTCCCAAGTGAAACGTCTGAACGAAATGTGGCCCTGATCGGCCGAAATGTTAGCTTAAATCGTGTTCATCTGGCGAGAGGGCCGTTTCTCGCCGCTTTTGGCCCACCGGCAGCCAGGGCAGGATCGCCGCGCCGAGGATCACCACGAAGGCCAGGCGGGAGGCCAGGGCGATCCCCAGCAGCCAAGCGCCGGCCAGGCCCGAGGCCAGCAGCACCGCCAGCGCGCCGACGCCCATCAGCGCCATGATCCAGAGCAGGGCCTCGGCCTGGGGCGAGCGCGGGACGAGGGTGCGGCCGGGCGCGGCGGCGTCGACGGCGGCCAGGAAGGCGTCGAAGGCCTGGCTGCGGTCGTGGGTGCGCAGGTCCTCGCCATAGCTCATGGCCGGGATGGTCAGGCGGCGGCGGCTGAACTTGAGCACCGCCCCGCGCCGGGCGCGGATGACGCCGCGCAGCTCGGTGAGCTGGAAGCGGCGCTCGCGCGCGCCGCGGCGCTCGATGATCTGGCTCTTGTCGATGGTCCAGGTGGTCTCGCCCTGAAGCGGCGACAGGCGGGCGGCGTAGGTCTCGGACATGGATCAGCCGCGGACGACGGTGATCTCGACCCCGGCTGCGGCGGCATGGGGCGCAAGCGCCTGGGGCTTTTCCACCCGGACGCGGGCCCGGGTGACGCGCGGGTCCGACAGGCAGGCGCGAGCCAGACGCTCGGCGAAGTCCTCGACCAGTTGGATGTGGCCTTCGGTGACGATGGCGCGGGCCGCCTCGCCGATCATCTCGTAGTTCACGGTGTCGGCCAGGCGCGTGGCCCCGGCGATCGGCACGTCCAGCTCGACATCAACGACCAGCGGCTGGAGCTTGCCCTTTTCGTGCGCGTAGACGCCGATCTCGGCCTCGACCTTCAGGCCGGTGACGAAGACCTTGGTCATGACCACGCGGCCCTGAGTCTCGGGCGAAGGGGCCTCGGCCGATGAAACCTCAGGCGTGTCCTGCAGCGAGGGAAGAACCACGGGCGCTCCGTTCAGGCCAGGTGCTGGCCAGCGTCGACGGCGATCATCTGGCCGGTCACCGACCTTGCGTCAATCAGATAGGTGAGCGCCGCGGCGATCTCACGCGGATCGACCGATCGCTTCAGCAGGGTGGTGGCCACCTCGTCGGCGAAATCGGCGCCCTCCTGGTGGATCGAGGGCAGGGTCGGGCCGGGGCCGACGCCGTTGACCCGGATGCGGGGCGCCAGGCCCTTGGCCAGCATCTGGGTGGCGGCCCAGAGCGCGCTCTTGGAGAGCGAATAGCTGAAGAACTCGGGGCCGGGCCTGAAGACCCGCTGGTCGAGGATGTTGACGATCAGGCCCTCGCGTCCCTCGGGCAGGCGGCGGGCGAAGGCCTGGGAGAGGATCAGCGGCGCACGGAGATTGGTCTCCATGTGCGCGTCCCAGGAGGCGCGGTTCATGCTGGCGATGGCGTCGTCCTCGAAGACCGAGGCGCAATTGACCAGCAGGGTGATGGGGCCGAGTTCGGACTCGGCGTCGGCGACGAGCGGGGCGGTGGCGCCTTCGTCGCGGAGATCGCACGCGTGGAGCGAGGCCTTGCGGCCCTTGGCGCGGACGGCTGCGGCCGCGCTCTCGGCGTCGTCGTCTATGGTGCGGACGTGGATGGCCACGTCGTAGCCCGCCTCGGCGGCGGCCAGGGTCAGGGCTCGGCCTATCCGGCGGGCCCCGCCGGTGACGAGAGCCGCGCCGCGTATGGTGTCAGCCAAGGCGCGCCTTAGTCGAGCCGGCCGAACTCGTAGAGGTTCAGCGCGCCGATGACGACGACGAAGGCGAGGATGGTCATGATCGCGGTCATGGAAAGCTCCGGCGTTAGGTGTCCGGCTTTAGAGCGGCCGCGCGGCGCGCGCAAGTGGCGGCGCGGAACTTCCGGCCCGCTCGGGCTTTGCTTTAGCGGGGCGTCGCCCTGAGGCTTCGCCCGACGGCAGGAGCACCTAGATGATCAAAGACCAGGAGTCCTTCGAGGCGGCCCTTCAGAGGGTGGCGGACCTTCTGGAGCATCCGCCGGCGCACGGCACGCGGGAGGACGAGGAATTCGGCCAACTGCTGCACGAGATAGAGCTTTTCCAGCCGACCTTCCTCACCGCGCCGCCGGAATCAGACTTCGCCAAGCTGGGCAAGGAGGCTCAGATCCTTCTCAAGCGCGCCACCGACTTCCAGGCCAAGCGCGACGATCGCGAGCGGCGGGAGAAGTGGACGAGCTTCCCCGAGGACGGCAAGGGCATCGGCCCGACCACCGGCGTCCGCTGACGCCAGGCTTGCGGAGCGGCTGAGAGGCGGGCCAAGGTTCGGGCAAGGATAAAGTCCCGCGAGGAAACGCCATGCCGCTGTCGCCCATCGCGCCCGGCGACCTGACCCAGGTCGCCGTCGGAATCGATCGTCCCGAGGACGTCGTGGTCGGACGAGACGGGCGGGTCTTCGCCTCCGACCATCAGTGCGCGGTCGCCGAGATCCTCGCGGATGGATCGTTCAGACGCCTGGGGCCCAGGGGCGGAGCGCCCAACGGGATCAACATGGACCGGCAGGGCCGGGTGCTCATCGCCAACTTCGGCATCTATGACCGGCAGGACGGGCCGCTGCAGCGGTTCGATCCGGCCAGCAGCGAGCACGAGACCTTGCTGGCCGAGGTCGGCGGACGGCGGCTGACCAGCGCCAACTATCCGGTGATCGACCGGGCAGGGAACATCTGGTGCGCCAACTCCACCCACGCCGACACCTGGCCCCAGGCGCTGGACGGGCGCCCGGACGGCTTCATCTTCGTGCTGCGGCCGGACGGTTCGAGCCAGGCGGTGGCCGAGGGACTGCGGTTTCCCAACGGCCTGGCCCTGTCGGCGGACGATCGCTACCTGTTCTGCGCCCAGACCAGCGCCGCAGACGTAATGCGCTTTCCGATCCACGAGGATGGGACCCTGGGCGCCGGCGGCCGCTATGGCCCGGTGCTCGGCAAGCTGCAGGCGCCTGGCGAGCCGACGCTCGACACCGCCGAGCTCGGCTATACCGACGGGATCGGTATGGACGCCGAGGGCAATCTCTGGGTCTGCCTGCCGGCGGCCAACAAGGTGGTGGCGATCACGCCCGAGCTGGAGGTCGTGACGGTGATCCACGACCCTTCCGGCGAGGTGGTGAATCATCCGACCAACGTGACCTGGGGCGGGCCGGACCTGAAGGACCTTTACATCGGCTCGATCCGGGCCGGTTATGTCCTGAAGGGCCGCAGCCCCGTTGCGGGCCAGCCCCATGTTCACCAATTGGAGGCTCTGCCGTCGGCGTGACGAGGGCGCCGCCGCGGAAGCCTCTTCCACAGTGATCACTGATCACTAAAATGCCTGTTCGAAGCCGTCGGGGATCTCGTCGGCGATGAAAATTCCAACGAACGCCTCCGGGAGGACGTCATGCGCGAGTACCTGAAGTTCTATATCGACGGTCAGTGGGTTGATCCGGTCGAGCTGAAGACGCTGGACGTCATCAACCCCGCGACCGAGGCAGTGGTCGGCAAGATCGCCCTGGGCGGCGCGGCCGACGTCGACAAGGCCGTGAAGGCGGCGCGCAAGGCGTTCCCGGCCTGGTCGCAGACCAGCCGCGAAGAGCGCATCGAGGTGCTGAACCGCATCCTCGCCGAATACCAGAAGCGCTTCGGCGACCTGGCCACCGCCGTGACCGAGGAAATGGGCGCCCCGGCCAGCCTGGCGCAGCGGGCGCAGGTGCCGATCGGCATGGGCCACCTGGCCACCGCCGTCGAGATCCTGAAGAACTTCAAGTTCGAGGAAGATCGTGGCCCGACCATGATCGTGAAGGAGCCGATCGGCGTCTGCGGCTTCATCACCCCCTGGAACTGGCCGCTGAACCAGATCGTCTGCAAGGTGGCCCCGGCCATCGCCACCGGCTGCACCATGGTGCTGAAGCCGTCGGAAGTGGCGCCGTTCTCAGGCCAGATCTTCGCCGAGATCATGCAGGCCGCCGGCGTGCCCGCGGGCGTGTTCAACCTGGTGCACGGCGATGGCGTCGGCGTCGGCGTGCCGCTGTCGAGCCATCCGGAAGTGGACATGGTGTCGTTCACCGGCTCGACCCGCGCTGGCATCGAGGTGGCCAAGAACGCCGCTCCGACCGTCAAGCGCGTGGCCCAGGAGCTGGGCGGCAAGAGCCCGAACATCGTGCTCGACGACGAGGCCATGACCAAGAGCGTGGCCCGCGGCGTGGCCAGCATGATGACCAATTCCGGCCAGTCCTGTAACGCTCCGACCCGGATGCTCGTGCCGCAGAAGCGCATGGACGAGGCGATCGCCGCGGCCAAGGAAGCGGCCAGCCAGATCACCGTCGGCGACCCGAACGGCAACAGCCAGCTCGGTCCGGTGGTGTCCGAGGTGCAGTTCAACAAGATCCAGAAGCTGATCCAGGCCGGCATCGACGAGGGCGCGACCCTGGTGGTCGGCGGCGTGGGACGTCCGGAGGGCCTGGACAAGGGCTACTTCGTGAAGCCGACGGTGTTCGCGAACGTCACCAACGACATGACCATCGCCAAGGAGGAGATCTTCGGCCCGGTGCTGTCGATCCTCGGCTACGAGAACCTCGACCAGGCGATCACGATCGGCAACGACACCGAGTACGGCCTGGCGGCCTACGTGAACGGCGCGGACCTGGCCAAGGCCAGGGAAGTGGCGTCCAAGCTGCGCGCCGGCCAGGTGTCGATCAACGGCGGCGGCGGCGACATGACCGCGCCGTTCGGCGGCTACAAGATGAGCGGCAACGGGCGCGAGTGGGGTGACTACGGCTTCAACGAGTTCCTGGAGACCAAGGCGGTGCTCGGCTACGCGCCGAAGCAGGCGGCCGAGTAGGCGCGCGGGCGCAACGAAGACGGACGGCGGGCGGAGAGGCTATTCTCCGCCCGTTTTCGTAAGGACGTCCCCCGGCGCAGACCGGGGACGGGGAAGGAAGACAGGAAGACCATGGATCCGCACATCAAGGCGATGCTCGACGAACAGGCTGCGGCGGCGGCCGGCCAGCCGGCCCCGGCGCTGGACTCGCTGCCGACGGAAATGGTCCGGGCCGGCTACCGGATGCAGCGCACCGCCCAGAACCAGCAGGCGCCAAAGGACGTGGAGGCCCGCGACCTGCAGATCGACGGCGCGGCGGGCAAGATCGGCGCGCGGCTCTACACGCCGGCCGGCGCGCCGGCGGTGACCCCGGGCCTCGTCTATTACCATGGCGGCGGCTTTACGATCGGCGACCTGGAAACCCATGACGGCCATTGCCGGCGGCTGGCGAGCTATGCCGGCATCCGGGTGCTGGCGGTGGACTACCGGCTGGCGCCGGAGCATCCGTTTCCAGCCGGCCACGACGACGCCCTGGCGGCGGCCAAGTGGGCCTTCGACCACGCCGCGGAGATCGGCTTCGACCCGGCCCGGATCGCGGTGGGCGGCTGCTCGGCCGGCGGCAATCTGGCGGCCTCGGTCTCCATCGACCTGAGGGACGACCCCAAGCGCAAGCTGGCCTTCCAACTACTGCTCTATCCGGGCATCTGGCCCGACGAGGAGACGAAGTCGCGTCAGGAACTGGACGGGCCGGTGCTGAGCAAGGCGGCGATCGCCTGGTTCGACAAGTGCCTGGCGGTGGGCGACCACCCGCAGGCGGCGCGGGCCATGCTGGGCTCCAGCGTCGACGTCAGCCGGACCCCGCCGGCCCTGGTGGTCACCGCGGGCTATGATCCGCTGAAGGACGAAGGCCGCGACTACGCGGCGCGGCTCAATGCGGCGGGCGTGAAGGCGAGCCACGTCGAGTACGCCGACATGGTCCACGATTTCTATATCCTGGGCGACGTGTCGCCGGCGGTGACGGCGGCGGCCAAGGAGACCGCGGCGGCGCTGCGGGCGGCGCTGGCGTAGAGAGGCCTCCACTTCACGTGTCATCCCGGTTTGCGAAGCAATACCGGGATGACACTAGGCAGGCTTGCGCTGGCGTGACGCCGCCTGGGCCAGGACCACGCCGAAGAGGGCGAGCATGCCGCCGGCCATCTGCAGGGGCGTCATGGCTTCGGCGAACAGCATCCAGCCGAGGATGGCGGCGACCACCGGCTGGATCAGCACGACGACCGAGGCGGTGGCGGCGGGCAGGCGGCCCAGGGCCCAGGCGATGGAGCCCTGGCCGGCGACGTGCATGACGCCGAGCCCGACCACGGCAGCCCAGCCGGCGGCGCTGCTGGGAGTGAGGTTCTCGCCGAGGGCGAGGGCCACGGCGAGGAGGACCGGCGCGCTGGCCAGGCTCGACCAGAACATCACGCGCGCGGCGCCGGCGGACTTCCGGGCCGCGGCCACGCCCATGAGATAGATCGCGTACCAGCCGGCGGTGGAGAGGGCGAGGGAGTCGCCCAGCGGCGGGTTGGCGCCGGGGGCGCCGGCTCCGCGCCCCGCGGCCATCATCCAGGCTCCGCCGACCGCCAGGCCGACGGCCAGCAGGAAGAGGTTGGCGGGGCGCTGCCTGAAGGCCAGCCAGGCGACGATGGTCACCACCACCGGCGTCAGGTTGGTCAGCACCGTGGCGTTGGCCACCGAGGTGTAGTGGATGCTGTAGTGCCAGAAGGAGAGGTCGCCGGCGAAGGCCAGGCCCGCGATGAGGGCGAACTTCGAGGGCGCGCCGACGCCGCCGTCCGACCGCAGCGCCATCAGCGCCAGCAGCGGCAAGGCGAAGGTCACGCGCCAGAAGCCGATGGCCGCGGGGCCGGCGTCGGACAGGCGCACCAGGATGGGGGCGAGGCCGATGATCGCCCCGCCGGCCACCAACACGCCGAGCGCCTTCAATCGCCCGTTGTCGGGGGAGGCCATCGCCGCTTCAGTCAAGACCCATCTCCTGCCGGAGCTGCTGCGGGGTGATCCCGCGGGCGCGCAGATCGCGCAGGGTCTCGGCCCGGTCGCGCTTGGCGAAGCGCTTGCCGTCGGGACCCGTCAGCAGCCGATGGTGGCGATAAACAGGAGTGGGCAGGTCCAGCAAGGCCTGCAGCAGTCTTTGCACGTGCGAGGCTTCATAAAGGTCCTGGCCGCGGATCACGTGGGTGATCCCCTGCAGCGCGTCGTCGACGACCACCGCCAGGTGATAGGCGACGCCCACGTCCTTGCGGGCCAGGACGATGTCGCCGCTGGAGGCGGGATCGGCGGTGACGATCCCATGCTCGCCGTTCGGGCCTGCGCCCTCCTCGACGAAGGAGAGCGGCCGGCCGGCCAGGGCGCGTTCGGCGCCGTCGAGCGACAGGCGCCAGGCGAAGGGTTCGCCGGCGGCGAGGCGGCGAGCCTCTTCCTCAGGCGGCAGCGGGCCGCCGCGGAAGGCCTCGGCGGCGCCGTGCGGGGCGCGGGCGGCCTCCTGGGCGATCTCCTTGCGGGTGCGGAAGCAGCGATAGGTGAGGTGGTCGGCGGTGAGGGCGGCGATGGCCGCCTGGTAGTCGTCGACATGCTCGGACTGCCGGCGGACCGGGGTTTCCCATTCGATCCCCAGCCAGGCGAGGTCCTCGTAGATCGAGGTCTCGAACTCCCGGCGGCTGCGGGTGACGTCGATGTCCTCGATGCGCAGGATGAAGCGGCCGCCGGCCGCGCGCGCGGCCTCGTAGGCGGTCAGGGCCGAGAAGGCGTGGCCGCGATGCAGATGGCCCGTAGGCGAGGGGGCGAAGCGGGTGACGAACACCCCGGCAGCCTTAGCTCTGGCCGGCCTTGCCGAAAATGCCCATGTGTTCGAAGACGCCGCGCAGGAAGGCCTCGTCGCCGCCGAGGGCCTCCTTCAGCGGATCGAACTGCTTGAAGGCGAACATCTCGGCCAGGCCGTGGGCGGCGCACCAGGCCGCGGTGGTGGCCAGCTCCAGGTCAAGCTCGCTGAGCGGGCCGACGTCGGCCTCGGTCAGGGTGTTGCGCACCTGGCAATAGGCGCTGTCGTCTTCCATGTGGACGTGCTCGGGCAGGTCGTCCTTGTCGCGCGAGGCGTCGTACATGACGCGATAGAGCGCCGGGTTGTCGCGGGCGAAGCGGACATAGGCGACACCCAGCGAGGTCAGCTTGTCGCCGACCGAGCTCTCGCGGTTGCGCGCGGCGGTCATCAGCTCGTTGAGCATGTCCCAGCCCTCGTGCGCCACGGCGTCGAGCAGTTCGCTCTTGTCCTTGAAGTGGTGATAGGGGGCGGCCGGGCTGACCCCGGCTTCGCGTGCGACGGCGCGCAGCGACAAGGCGTTGGGGCCCTCGGATTCCAGCAACCGGCGGGCGGCGTCGATCAGCGCGCGGCGCAGGTCGCCGTGGTGATAGGGCCGGCTCTCGGCGGCTGCAGCTTCTTTCATAGCGTTTACTCTAAATCTGAATCTGGACGGCGTAAAGATCATCTTGACGGCGTTCAGATAGGCGCTATCTTAGCGTTGTTCAAATAACAAAACGCCCTCGCTCTCCCGAGGGTTTCAACTGAAAGGTGTGTGTTATGTCTCTCGTGCGTATCGTTGGCGTCGAACGCCTTTTCGACCGCGTGTTTCCGGTGGTGCTGATCGCTCTTAGCCTCGGCCTGGCGGCGGCCACGGTTTCCGTCGGCGGCTAACGCTCCCCTCTCTCTCCTCCCCACAGTCACGGAAGGGGCCGGTTCGCCGGCCCCTTTTTCGTTGCCCGTGACCCCAGTTAGGCCGGCTGCCTGGCGCCGAAGCGCTCAGCCGAGCGGGCCTTGGCCTTGGCGGCCTCTTCCTCGCGGTCCTTTGGCTTGGCAGTGGTTTCGAGGTTCTCGAACAGGCGGCGGGCGGCGGCCGCGACCTCATCGACGGTAGTGTCGAAGGCTTCGCGATTTGCCTTCGAAGGGGCGTTGAAGCCGGACAGCTTGCGGACGAACTGGAGCGCTGCGTCACGGATCTCCTCATCCGTGGCGGGCGGGTCGAAGTTGAACAACGTCTTGATGTTGCGGCACATGGGCGAGCGTCTCCTTCTCCTTGGCCCCTAAGATAGGGCGGCGAACCGCGCGCGCGACCTTGAGCAGACCGCCGCCCGATCTAAGGCTGCGAGTAGTGGAAGACGCCGCATAGCGAGGCCTCCGACGGCGGCGTCGCCGCGAAGGCCGCCATCGAGATTTCGTAGGGCGCGCGAGGCCGCGTCCAGAAGCCCAGGACCAATTGCCTCGTCGGGCGCTCGCCGCAGAGGCCCGGAGCGCCGCCGGGCGCCGCCGCTTCGAGGTCCACGCGCCGGATTTCGACGAGGCTGTCCGTTGGAACCTGAAGCAGCGCGGCATAGGTCTCTCCGCCGGGCCGGGGCTCGCCGGCGCGAACGAGCCGCTCTGGTCGGGTCACCAGGCGCTGGCCGCGCCCGAAACGGATGACGAAGGCCTCGAAGGTGACCGCTCCGGTGCGCTCGTCCACCCGCCGCATGAGCGGCCTGAACGTGCCCGAATAGACCGGCGGCGTCTCCAGGGCGGCGACCGGCCTGATCTCGCCGGGAACAGGCGTGGCGCCGGCCCGGGTTCGCAGGTCCCAGGACAGGCCGCGCGTGAGCGTGGCGAGCGCGAGATTCACCGGAACCCCGGCGGCGTTCAGCAGCCCGGCGACCCAGTGGTTGCACTGGTGCGCCAGATCGGCGCCCTTCGCGCTCTGGAAGAACAGGGCGTCGGGGTTGCGTCCGCGGCCGATGATGATTGGCCCGCCGGCCTCCAACTGGAAGGTCGCGTCCAACCGGGCCCGCAGACGCTCGAACCCGCGCTCGGTGAGGACCAGCCGGGTGACCGGCCGGCCGAGCGTCTCCGGGCTGGGCTGCGGCATCGGCTCGATGAGCACGGCGGCCGGGTTGCCCGGCGCCAGCATGGAGCGGAGGAAGTCGACGACGCGCATCGGCGTCCAACCCCGCTCGCGATAGAACCGAGCGTCGCCGTAACTGACGGCCGTCCATGGCCCTTTCCGGGGCGTGGCGGCGATCGCCGCCGCGGCGGCGGGCGAAGCCTCCAGCGCTGCGGTCGGCACCACCAGCCTGGAGTGCATCCAGTTGTAGAGCAGATAGACGGTCACCGTGCGCTCGCCGGGCTTCGGCGGGAACAGGGCCGGATCGGCGGGCCGCGCCGTGGCCGCGACGAAGGCCGCCGCTGCGAGCAGGGCGACCAGGGTGACGGCGATCCATTTCCTACGCTTCATGCGATCGCTCCGGCCTGAACACACGTCGCGCGAGTCACGGCGCCCTATACAACCCAATTGGCGGGCGAGCGTTTCGGCCGCTCCTCAGGCCCAAGGCCGCGCGGGCGCCGGCGCTGGAGCCAGGCCAGGGAACAGGGGCATGCATTTCCGAATAACTTACGTTGTAAAATTAATCTGTACATCGCTCAGATTCAGGCCTATCTAAACATCGTCCAGATGGACGAGGCCAGCCGCCGGAGGGCCTCAAGCAGAAGCAAGGGAGTTTCCCGATGACCGTTCTGACCAATCTCGGCCGCATCTTCGACACCACCGTCAGCGTTGCCTTCGTTCTCATCAGCCTGAGCCTGGCCGGCGCGACCGCTGCGGTCGGCGTCTGATGGCCCAGCAGGCGGCTTCGTCCCGCGTCAGCCCCGCCGGGACGAAGCCGCGAGCGCATTTCATAGTCCTGTCTTGAAATCTCGCTTATAATTTCCGGAGTTTCGGGAACCCGCCGCCAGCGGCGATTCGCCGGAACGCTCGGATCGCGAAAGGGGGCCTGTCTTCAGTCTCTACGCGTACGACATAGAAGCCGAAGGGCTTCCGGAAGGGTCCGGCCATGCAGGTGCTTAACCACCCGCCGTCCGGCTGGCCTTGTCTCGTGCTGAACGCCGACTTCCGGCCGCTCAGCTATTATCCGCTGTCCCTCTGGCCATGGCAGGAGGTGATCAAGGCGGTGTTCCTGGACCGTGTGGATGTGGTTTCGACCTACGACCAGGAAGTCCACTCCCCCTCCTTCACGATGCGCCTGCCGAGCGTGGTTTCGCTCAAGCACTACGTGCCGCAGGACCGGCCGCCGGCCTTCACCCGCTTCAATCTGTTCCTGCGGGATTCCTTCCTCTGCCAGTATTGCTCGGCGCCGGACGACCTGACGTTCGACCATGTGGTGCCGCGCTCGCGGGGAGGGCGCACGACCTGGGAAAACATCGTCACCGCCTGCGCCCGCTGCAACCTGATGAAGGGCGGACGCACTCCGGCCGAAGCTCACATGCACCCCTTCCTGGCGCCCTCCCGGCCCACGGCCTTCGAGCTGCAGGAGCGCGGCCGCAAGTTCCCCCCGCACCACCTGCACAAGAGCTGGCTCGACTACCTGTACTGGGACATCGAGCTGGAGGCGTAGAGGGCGCTGACGCCGAAGCTAGCCGGCCGCGTGCTGGCGGCGGTATGCGGCCGGGGACACCCCGACGCGGCGCTCGAAGGCCCGGCGGAAGGTCTCGACGCTGGCGAAGCCGCATCGGGCTCCAGCCAGTTTCGGCGGCTGTCCCTGTTCGAGCAGGCCGCGGGCCGCATCGATCCTGACGCCCTCGACCCAGGCGGACGGGGTGTCTCCGACCTCATCACGGAACAGGCGGGCGAAGTGGCGTGGGCTCATGCCGGCGCGGGCGGCCAGTTCGGCGATGCTGTGGTCGTCGCCCGGGTGGGCGGCGACCCACCGCTGGACCTGCTGCAGGGCGGAGCGCCCGGCGGGCCTGGCCTGCCGTCCGCGGCTATATTGAAGCTGGCCGCCCGGCCTGCGGAAGTACATGACGAGCTGGCTGGCGACGTCGCGCGCGAGTTCCGGGCCGAGATCCTCCTCCACCAGGGCCAGCGCCAGGTCGAGACCAGCGGTGACGCCGGCGGCCGTGCGCACCTTCCCGTCGCGGACATGAATGGCGTTGGCGTCCAGGATCAGGTCGGGAAAGGCCTCGGCCAACCGGCCCGCCAGCGCCCAGTGGGTCGTGACGCGCCGCCCCGACAACAGCCCGGCCTCGGCCAGCAGGAAGGCGCCGGTGCAGACCGAGCCGTAGCGCCTTGCCTGACCGGCGGCCTCTCGCAACCGCTGGAACAACTGCTCGTCGCGCGGCAGGAGATGAAGGTGCGGGGCCCCGGCGACCAGCAAGGTGTCCAGGCTGGGGTGGTCCCTGCCCAGGACGCCGTCTACGGCGAGGCGCATGCCTGAAGAGGCGCGAACCATGCCGGGGGCTGCGCCGAGGACGAGGATTTCATACGCGGGCCGACCGGCCTGGATGTTCGCCTCGGCGAAGACGTCGGCCGGTCCGGACACGTCCAGCAGTTGGACGCCCTGGACGGCGAATATCCCGATGCGGCGTGTTCTCATGGATCTGCGGCCATTTTCGAGGTGGTTTGGCAGGATTAGCAGGAATGCGCCGGAAAGCGCCACGCCATCCGGCGATACGATCGCCTCCTCGTCATTCAAGGAGGCCTACCGTGCCGACGATCCATCCCGCCGCGGCGATCCCCGACAGCAAGCTCGCGCGTGCGATCACCGAGTTCATCCGCGATACCGAAACCGAGCTGCTGTTCAACCACTCCAGCCGCGTGTTCCAGTTCGGCGCGCTGGTAGGGGTGCGCCGCGGGCTGAGCTTCGATCCGGAACTGCTCTATGCCGGCGCGATGTTCCACGACGTCGGGCTGATGCCGAGCCATTCGAGTCATGGCGAACGGTTCGAGGTGGACGGCGCCCACGCCGCGCGGGACTTCCTGCGCAGCCACGGCGTGTCGGAGGCCGACGCCTACACCGTCTGGACGGCGATCGCGTTGCACACCACGCCGGGGGTGCCCGTCCACATGCATCCGGTGGTGGCGCTGGTGACCGCGGGCGTCGAGATGGACGTGCTGGGCCTTGCCTATTCGGGCTATTCCGACGCCGAGCGGGCCGCCGTCGTTGCGGGATTCCCGCGCACGCCGACGTTCAAGGAAGACATCATCCAGGCCTTCTACGACGGCAACAGCCACAGGCCGGAAACGACCTTCGGCAACGTCAACGCCGATGTCCTTGCCGACAAGGAACCGCACTTCCACCGCGGGAACTTCTGCCAGGTGATCCGCAACTCGCCTTGGAGGGGGTGAGGGGACGCTGCTTCTGCACAATTTCCCTCAATAGGCGAGTTGGGGAACGATTATTCTTAACGGCGAGTTAATGGTGTGTTGGCGGTCAGGCGGCTGGGGCCTGTCCGTCGTCCTGCCTGCGCGCCGATGGGGTGAGGGCTGGGGAGTTCGCGTACCAACGAGAACAAGTGGGCGCCCCGTCTCGGCTCGGGCGTCGGGAAGCAGGAGGAGTTCATGAAGCACGCAACGAGCGCGGCGGTTCTGGCCACCGCCATGTTGTTCTGCGGCGCGGAGGCTGCTGAGGGCGCAGTCATCGTTTCGTTCAGCTCCGCCGATGCGGGCCCGCTCGCCGGCAAGACGCTGGTCTGGAATTTCGACGACGTGCAGGACGCCGACTACTCGGTCGCGTTCTCGGCGGGCTCGGGCCTGCGCAGCGTGGCCGCCGGCACGACCTCGACGGCCGCACCGCCGCCGGGCGCCACCGGCTCCTACGCCGCCGTGCGGGGCGGCGGGACCATGACCCTGACGACGCCCGGCATCATGTCCTTGAGCGTCTTCATGGGATCGCCCGACAGCTACAACTCCATCCGCTTCAACTACCTGGACGGAACCTCCGAGAGCCTGAACGGGATCCAGTTGGCGGCCGGCGCCTTCAACGGCGACCAGTCCATCGGCCGCTACATGACCTACGCCTTCGACAAGGTCGTGAATTCGGTGGTGTTCGGCTCGTCGGGGGACTCGTTCGAGTTCGACAACCTGGCGGTCGTCGCTGCGCCGCCGCCGGGGCCGATCACCTCGCCGGTTCCCGAGCCCGCGAGCTGGGCGCTGCTGATGAGCGGCTTCGCCCTGGCCGGGACGGCGATCCGCCGGCGGTCCAAGGCCGTCCCCGCCGCCGGCTAGGCCGCGGAGAAGGCCACGGCGATCTTGGCCTGCGCCTCGTCGCCGATGAGATAGGGCGCGCCGCGGACGGTTCCGCGGTTGGGCGTGCAGACATAGTAGTTCTGCGCGCCCTCGGCCCGCAGGATCAGCATCACCGGTTCGGGCAGCTCGTAGTGGCGCTGGCCCACGTTCAGCACGTAGGTCTTGCCGTCGTGCTGGAAGGAGAGGCTCTCGTAGCGCTCGTCGGCGGTCGGCCAGCCGTTGTCCGCCAGGAAACGACGCACCGAGGCGTAGACCTCCTCGGCCTGCCGGGGGCTGGTGGTGTTGGGCACGAAGAACTGCATGGGCGATCCTGGGCGCGGGAATCTCTGACAGCGGTATAGGACGCCTCGAGCCCGGCGCGAAGGCGCGGCGCCGGAACTTCCCCCGCTGCGGGCGGTTCGCCTCCTGTCAGTTCGAGGAGGTTCCTCATGGTCAATCCAAGGCGCACCCACACCAACGCCGCCGATTCCGCTCCCGGGGTCGACGACGGCCGCGCCACCGGCCGCGGCCCCAGCCTCAATTCCAGGCCGGCCGGACGCCTGGCCGTGATGTGGCTGGTGATCGCCGCCCTGATCATCCTGGCGGTGGCGGTCCTGAGCCGCGGTCAGGAAACCGCAGGCACGCGGCTGGATACCGAGAGCACGGCGCCGCCCGCGACGGCGACGACCCCGCCGAATCCGGCTGCGCCGGCCGGCTACTGATCTGGGCTTGGCAGGCTCACGGAAGGAAAGAAGCCTCCGCTGGGAGGGCCGGCGGAGGCTTCTGCAAGATCAGCGGGCGGCTTTCGCCGGCAGGACGCGAAGGGCGAGGACTTCGCGATTGGGACGGCTGATCCCGTAGAGAACGCCGGGCTGGCTTTCGTCCCAGTCGATAGCCTGGCCCTGGATCGGGACGCCGATCGTGTCTAGGTGGTCGAGCACCGCGCCGCCCTGCGTGGGCAGGGCCAGGACGTAGAGCTCGGGGTGGTCGTGGCCGGTGATGTAGAGCTTGCCGTCCGGCCCCCAGCCGCCGCCCGAGGAGCTCATGGGCTTGAAGCGTTCGAGCACTGAGGGCGGGAAGCTCCAGCTCTGAGTCTGGCGCCACTCGTCGTCGAAGCGGACGAGGACGGTGCTGCGGTGGTCGCGAGGCGCCTCGCCGCCCTTGCCGTCATAGTTGGCGAAGGTCACCCACCAGGCGCCGTCCTTGCGGTCGATCCAGGTCACCGAGCCGCGGCCCGGGCCAAGCGCCACGGTGCGCAGGTGGGTCATGGTCGCCGGGTTGAAGAACTCCACGGCGCTGGAGTGGGGGGTGGAGGGGAAGTTGGAGCTGGCGCAGACCAGTTCCTTGCCGATCACTGCGCAGGAGTTGATGTGCGGATAACGGGCGCGGTCGCCCTTCCATTCGGCCACCTTGGCGCCGGTCTTCTTGTCGTACTTGGCGATGACCGAGTTGGAGACCGCATAGACGTGGTCGCGATCGACGGCGACGCCTTGGCTGGCCTCGGGCGCCTGGAAGCGGCCGACGACCTCGGCGTCGCGGGAGGGCGGAATGGTCGCCGCGGCGGGAGGCGCGGCCTCCTGCGCCGAGGCGGCCGAGGCGGCGAGCGCCCCGGCCAGGACCAATGACCTGATCATCATCATCATCCGTGCCCCTTAGAAGTTGACGGCCGCGCCGATCCAGTAGGTGCGGCCGTAGTTGGCCCATTCCTGCAGGTAGCGGCGACCCGGGCCAGTGACTTCCTGGCGGCCGGTGTTGGAGAGGTTCTGGCCCTCGGCGAAGACGGTGATGTGATCGTTGAAGCGCCACGACAGGCTGGCGTCGAACAGGTGCCGGCCCTTCCAGTACTGGTCGGAGTTCGGGTTGGCGTCGTTGATCGTCTCGAGCTGGCCGCCGATGTAGTTGTGCGAGACTCGGGCCTCGAACGGCCCGCGCTGGTAGTAGATCGACTCGTTGGTGGTGATCTCGGGCTGCTGGAAGAGGCCGGTGACCCGCGGGCCGGCCGAGGTCAGGAAGGTGAACTCGGTGTCCAGCCAGGTGATGTTGCCGTTGAAGCCGAAGCCGTCGAAGGGCTCGGGCAGGAAGGTGAAGGCCTGCTGCACGGCGAACTCGACGCCATTGATCTTGGCCGACTCGGCGTTGCGCGGCGTGGAGACGATGATGCTTTCGGGGCCGCGGCCGAGGTCGAGGGTCTCGGTGGACGAGAGGTCAAAGATCTCGTTTTTGATGTCCTTGGTGAACACCGCCAGCGAGATCATGCCGTCGGCCGGATAGTATTCCACCGAGAGGTCGAAGCCTTCGCTCTCGCGGGCCTTCAGGCCCGGATTGCCCCGGGAGATGGTGGCCTGGCTGCCGTCGAAGTTGACCGATTCGGTCGCCGCGAGGTCGCCGTAGTCGGGCCGGCCGATGGTGTTGGTCCAGGCCGCGTGGACGATCAGGTTCTCCATCGGCTTCCACTGCAGGTGCAGGCTGGGCAGCCAGTTGTCGTAGGAGCCGGAGTTGCTGACCGGAGTCAGCACGCCGTCGGCGCTGCGGATGGCGTCGGAGTCCACCTCGGTGCGCTCGTAGCGAAGGCCCCCCAGCAGCGTGAAGTCGCCCCAGGTGTAGCTGGCCTGGGCGTAGGCGGCATAGACGTCTTCCTTCACCTCGTAGTCGCCGGTCGGCGCGGCGACGGTGGTGACGAAACGGCTGCGGTTGGCGTTGAAGAAGTCCATGGCCACGTCGGCGTCGATGCGCGGCGTCAGCAGGTAGCGGCCGGCGATCAGCTCGCTCGGGCCGGCCTTGTCGACCTCGGCCAGGGTGTAGTTGAAGCCCGGCCCGGCCTTGTAGGTGAACTGGGTGGAGTCGTACTCGCGCTTGGTCGAGCGCAGCAGGCCGCCGAACTTGGCCTTGAGGTTACGGTCCGCCGCGCCGTCGTCGAAGGCGAGGTCGAAGCGCGCCTGGCCGGTCTTCTCGTCGGTCTCGGTCAGCGAGTCGCGGTGCTGCAGGTTGGTGAAGTTGTTGGGGTCGCGGGCGGCCGCCTGGTTCACCGGCGTGAAGATCGGGAACAGCGGCTCGGTGGTGTCGTAGTTGAACGCGTAGTTGGCGGCGTTGGCGTCGACGGTGCGGAACTCCACCGAGTGGTTCGGGACTTCCAGCGCGGCCTGCGAGTAGACGAGGTCGCCGGAGAAGGTCCACTGCGGGGCGAAGTCCCACTCGAACTCGGTGCGGGCCAGGCCGATCTCGCGCTTGGTGATCGGCTGGTTGAGCTGGACCACGGCGCGGCCGCGCTCGAAGTGGCCGCTGGTCGGGGTCTGGGCCGAGACGTTGCCGAGCGGCTCCAGGCGGTACTCGATCCGTTCCTCGTCGTCTTCCATGCGGGCGAAGAGGCCGGAGGCCTCCCAGCGGAAGGTGTCGCTGGGGCGGTACTCGATCTTGGCGTTCACGCCGCTGCGCTGCTTGGTGTTGTTGTACCAGAACAGGCGGTTGTAGGTCGGGACCTGGATGCCGTTGCCGATCGGCGCGCCGGAGGCCACGGGCGCGCCCGCGTCGGTGTATTCGCGCACCGACGGGTCCTGGGACTCGACCTGCGGGATGTCGTAGTCGAGCTGTTCGTGCGAGGCGCCGACGACCACGCCCCACTGGTCCTGGTCGCCGAAGGTGCGGCCGGTGGCGAAGGCCAGGCGATAGGACGGCTTGTCGTTGCGGACATCGCCGCTGCGCTCGTACATGCCATAGGAGGCCATGCCGTTGAAGAACGGGCGGGCGGCGTCGAAGGCGCTGCGGGTGGTGACGTTGATGACGCCGCCGATGGCGTTGCCGTCGTTCTCCGGCGTGACGGTCTTGATGACTTCCAGGCGGCCGGCCATCACCGAGGGGACGATGTCCATCGGCACGGTGCGTCCGCTTTCGTCGACCGAGGCGACCAGGGCGCCGTCGATGGTGGTGCGGTTGTAGGTCGAGCGCAGGCCGCGGATGACCGGGAAGCGCGGCTCGCCCTGGTCTTCCATGACCGAGATGCCGGGGATGCGGCGCAAGGCGGCGGCGGTGTTGTGGTCGGGCAGCTTGCCGATGTCGTCGGCGGAAACCACGTCGGCGACGACGAACTCCTCGCGCTTGACTGCGATGGCCGCGCGCTGGGCTTCGCGCTGGCCGGTGACGACCAGTTCGTCGACGGCGCCAGCGTCGGCTTCGGCGGCGAAGGCCGGCGCGGTCAGGGCCGTGGTGGCGAAGAGAAGCGCGGCGCAACCGGCCGCATACCGAACAAAATACATCTGCATCCCCAGGTGAAAGTGGGGGAGCAGTAGGAACGCCATACGACGGAGCGGTGACGATCAGGTTGTGGAATTGCGAAACCGCCCGCAGAAGGTCAGGCGCGTATGGTCAGCAGAACCAGAGCGCTCGCCTCCAGGATGGTGACGGCAGATAGATATGCGCCAAAAGGTTGTTTTCGGGTCTTGTGCCGAAAGGCCTGCTGGGCCGCGACGGCGCCGAAGGCCCCGCCGGCCGCCGCCAGGGAAAGGAGCGTCCGTTCACTGATTCTCCGGTCGCCGCGGACGGCGCAGGCCTTGTCCCATCCCATGGCCGCGAAGGCCGCAAGGTTGATCGCAGCGAGATAGAGGAGGAGGGCGGTCACGCCCCGGCGTGCGGCTCGCGCCACATGGCCCACATCTCCGGCGCGTCGGGCGTGGGCTTGAGCACCTCGATCACCTCGAAGCCGTACCGGCGGTAGAGGGGCACGTTGGCCGGGCTGGAGGATTCCAGATAGGCGGGCAGGCCTTGCTCGTCGATGCGGGCCAGGCCGTGGGCCAGCAGGCGGGAGCCGACGCCCAGGCCTTGCGCGTCCGGCCGGACGCCGACGAACCAGAGATAGGCGTGCGGCGGCGACTTCGGATGGCGCGCGTCCATCTTGGCGCGCAGGGCCGACATCCGCGAGAACCGTGAGAGGCCGGTCACCGAAAGGATGCGCGGAAGCGTCCGCAGCTCCTGGAGAAGCGGCGTCGGGACGTCGAGGCTCTCGGAGGGCAGCCAGATGGCGGCCGCGCCGCCGGCCGGCGGACGCCAGATCTCGCCGTCCGCCAGCCCGATGGCGGTCAGCATGCCGAAGAGCTTGCGGCGGGCGGCGTCGTGCTGGGCGTCGGCGCGCAGGAACCAGTTGAACACCGGATCGGTGGTGAAGGCGGCGGCGAGGTCGTCGGCCACCGCCGCAAGGTCCCGGGCCGAGGCCTGGACCGGCGAATCCGCGCCCCGGCGAAGGGCGAGGATTTCGTCCTCGGTCACAGCTTCTCGCTGATCTTGATGGCCGCGCGGCAGCCGGCGCGGATCACCGCGGCGAGCACCGGATAGCCGGGCGCCTCGCGGGCGCCGGCCGCCAGGGCGTGGTCGCGGTGGCCGATCTCCTCGTCGCGGAACTTGGAGAGTTCGGCGGCCAGCTCCGGCTCGCGGCTCTCCAGCTCGGCGATCTGGCCGGCATAGTGCTTTTCGATGACGTCCTCGACCGCCTCGGTGCAGGCGTGGGCGGCCTTCTCGCCGAGCAGGGCGGTGCCGGCGCCCAGGGCGAAGCCGGCGACGCGCCAGAACGGGGCCATGGCCGTTGGCCGGACCTGATGCTGGTTGAGCAGCTTGTCGAAGCGGTCGAGGTGGAGGGCCTCGTGGCCTTCCATCTCTTCGAGCTCGCCGGTGATCTTCTGCTTGCCGCTGGCCGCGCCGAGCACCGCGCGCTGGCCGCGATAGATGTGCACGGCGCCCAGTTCGCCAGCGTGGTCGACCCGCAGGATCTCGGCGAGGCGGCCGCTCATGGCGCCGACGCCTGGACGGGGGAGCTTCTGGCTCATGACGTCTTCCTTCTTTCGTGACCGACGGCGAGCAGGCTGAGGACGGTCAGGCCCAGCGAGGCGATGGCGTTCCATCCGGCCATCGAGAGGCCGAGGAACACCCAGGCGGCCTTGTCGCAAGCCGGCGGCTTGATCTTGGCGCCGCCCAGCAGGTCCGTCATGGCGCCGGTGCTGACCGTGCCGCCGCCGCCCGCGCAGGCCGTGGGGCCGGGCCACCACTTCCACTCCACCCCCGCATGATACACCGCCAAGGCGAGGCCGGCGGCGAAGATCAGCGCCAGCAGGGCGTCGATTGGCGCGCGCCAGCGGTCGCCGCCGCGCATGCGCACGACGAACATGCCGGCTAGGGCGACGCCCGCGGCGACCCAATAGACCTCCCGCGCGCGCAGGCAGAGGGCGCAGGGGGCCAGGCCTCCGATGGTCTCGAACCCATGGGCGATGGCGAGCATCAGCAGGGAGACGACCAGGGCGGTCAGTCGCCAGCGTTGCAGGAAGGGGCTCAGGAATGCGCTCATTCGGGACTCAAAAGCTGCGCCGTCGAGATCAGGTGAGCATTTTCCACGCAACGATCAAGGCGACCAGAGCGATCGCGCCGATCGTGCCGTAAAGCGCCATGCGCTTTTCGAATTCCTCCAGCATGCGCGGGCCGAAGTATTTGAGGATCGCTGCGACCACAAAGAAGCGGAACCCGCGGGTCAGGATCGAGGCCCAGATGAAGGTGACGAGCGAGAACTTGGCCAGGCCTGCGGTGATCGTCACCAGCTTGTAGGGGATGGGCGTCGCGCCCTTGATGAGGATCACCCACAGGCCCCAGTCGGCGAACCAGCGCTCGAAGGCGGCCTTGCCGTCGGGGTGGCCGATCAGCCTCAGCAGCCACATGCCGACGGGCTCTAGATAGAAGCCGATCGCATAGCCGAGCAGGCCGCCGAGCACCGAGGCGGCGGTGCAGATGCCGGCGTAGACGAAGGCCTTGTTTGGCCGCGCCAGCACCATGGGCGCCAGCATCACGTCGGGCGGAATGGGGAAGAACGAGCTTTCGGCGAAGGAAATGACCGCCAGGCCGGCGGGGGCGTGGCGCGAGCCGGCCAGCCCCATGGCCCAGGCGTAGAGTTTGCGAAGCATGGCGATCCGACTTGAGGTTCACGCCTTGCTAGCAGGCGTGGGGACGCTTGTCTCCGGCGGCCGGGTCGGGCAAGTGCTGGAGTTCGGAAACTGCTGCGAGCGTGATCATCGCCCATGCCAAGGCAGGGGAATCGCATCTGGCTCATGGAGTGGGGCCGGTCAGTCACCCTTCTCCCCTTGCGGGAGAAGGACGAGCTTTCATATGCGATCGCCCTGCCTGCCAAGGGAAGGGCTCGCCAAACCCAAAGGGGAGGGACGATGCGTATCCTTGCACTCGCCGCGGCGATCGGACTGGTCATGAGCTCGCCGGCCCTGGCTGCGCCCAAATGGGCCATCGTGGTGCATGGCGGCGCGGGGGTGATCGAGCGCAGCGACCTGACGCCCGAGCAGGAAAAGGCCTATCGCTCGGCCATGACGCGGGTGACGGAGGCGGGCGCCAAGGTGCTGCGCGAGGGTGGCACGGCTCTGGACGCCATCGAGGCGACCATCCACCTGCTGGAGGACGACCCGCTGTTCAACGCCGGCCGCGGGGCGGTGTTCACGGCCGAAGGCCGCAACGAGCTCGACTCCTCGATCATGGACGGCAAGACCCTGGCGGCGGGCGCCGTGGCCGGGGTGACGCGGACCCGCCACCCGATCTCGCTGGCGCGGGCGGTGATGGAGAAGTCGCCGCACGTCATGCTGATGGGTGATGGCGCGGACGCCTTCTCCAAGGCGCAGGGCCTGGAACAGGTCGATCCCAGCTACTTCTTCACCGAGCGCCGGTGGGTCGCCCTGGAGAACTTCCTGAAGGCGAACAACCTGCCGATCCCGCCCAAGCCGACCGGCGGCGCGCCGGATCCGGCCCAGGGCCTCGCCCACGACGAGGGCAAGAAGGGGACCGTCGGGGTCGTGGCGCTGGACAGCCACGGCAACGTGGCCGCGGGCACCTCGACCGGCGGCACGACCGGCAAACGCTGGGGCCGGGTGGGCGACGCCCCGATCATCGGGGCGGGCACCTACGCCTCCAACGAGTCCTGCGCGGTGTCGGCGACCGGAACCGGCGAGTTCTTCGTCCGGCGGACTGTCGCGCGCGACATTTGCTCGCTGGTCGAGCTGAAGGGCATGACCCTGCAGGCCGCGGCTGACGAGGTCGTCCAGAAGAAGCTGACCGCCATGGGCGGGGACGGCGGGATCATCGCCGTGGCGCCGGACGGACAGATCGCCTGGAGCTTCAACACTTCGGGCATGTATCGCGCCGCCATGGCCGACGGCCGGGCGCTGACGGTGGGCATCTACAAGGACGAGCCCTAAATTAGCGCGATGGCTCAAATCGACCCGACCGCCGACCTGACCGAAGCCGCCGAAGAGGAACTGGACCGCGCCTGCGCGCTCAGCCGGCGGGACATGGCCGCCTGCACGCCCTGGGGCGATACCTATGAGGGCTATACGCCGGCTGGTCGCGATGTGTGCTTCGAGCGCAATTATCTCTGGGCCGGCGAGATCGGCGGCGACATCTGCGTCGAAGTCGTGGTCTATTTTCCCGAAGCCTACGAGCAGGGTGTGCGGCTGACGCGCACCGTCAGTGGGGAACGGTGAGCTCTGGCGGCGCCGCGAAACGGGACGCCGGTCGGGCATCGAGGGGACGCCGAGGTAGAAGCACCCGATAGGCGATCCAGGGAGGGAAGAGGCCATGAGCCAGTCCGCCGCGCTTTCGGACGAGACGACGGGTGCGCTGAAACTGGACGCCTATCTGCCCTATCGGCTGTCGGTGGCCTCGAACGCGGTGAGCGGCCTGATCGCCAGGGCCTATGAAGACCGCTTCGGCCTGTCGATCCCTCAGTGGCGGCTGATCTGCGTGTTGGCGGAGGACGGCGGCAAGACCCAGCGCGAGATCGTCGCGCGGACGGTGATGGACAAGGTGACGGTCAGCCGGGCGGCGCGGGAACTGGTCGCCAGGCGTCTGGCGGCGCGCAGCAGCAACAAGGCGGACGGCCGCTCCCACGTCCTGACGCTGACGCGCGAGGGGGAGCGGATGCACGCGGAGATATCGCCCCTGGCCCTGGCTTATGAGGCGGCGCTGATCGCGGGACTCGCCCCGGCCGAGGTGGCGCAGCTCAAGCGGCTGCTGATCCGGCTTCAGGGCGCGGCCGGCGCGCTGTCCGGCGCGGAAAGCTAGTGGGCCGTGGCGGGCTTGAGGCCCCAGCGGTGGGAGCCTTCGCCGAAACGCAGATGGAAGCCGTAGGCCGCCCGGCGAGCCTCGTCGCGCCAGGTCTCCTCGAAGGAGAGGATGACGGCGTTCTCGAGTTCCTCGGGGATATTCTTCACGTCGACGCCGATGTCGCGGGCGACGTTCACGATGACGTCGCGCCGATGCGCCTCCCCGCCGAAGTACAGGAGAGTCTCGCGGATACGTTCGACGAGGTGTTCGGTCGTCGGCCGCTTGGTCGCCTTCGCGCGAGTCTTGGTCTGAGTCTGGTTCATGCTTGCCCCTACCCTTTGGTCAAAAAGTAGGGACACTGCGTTTATCGGAGGGTTAAGTTGTTTGCTTAACGACAGCTTTAGGTTGTTCTAGCCGCCTCCGAGGGCCACGGTCGTGTGGTAGACGATGAAGGCGGCGAGATAGGCCAGCGTGACCATGTAGCTGAACATCACGGTCGGCCAGAGCCAGCCGTTGGTCTCACGCTTGACCACGCCCAGGGTAGGGGCGCACTGGGGCGCGAAGACGTACCAAGCCAGGAACGCGAGGCCGGTCGCCAGCGACCAGTGGCTGGCCAGGGTGGAGGCCAGGGCGCCGACATTTTCCTCGGCTCCGCCAACCGCATAGACCGTGCCCAGGGTGGCGACGGCGACTTCGCGGGCCGCCATGCCGGGGACCAGGGCGATGGACATCTGCCAGTTGAAGCCGATGGGCGCGAGCACGGGCTGGATCGCATGGCCGATCATGCCGGCGAAGCTGTAGTCGATGGCCGGGCCGGTGGCGCCTTCCGGCGGATAGGGGAAGGTCGACAGCACCCAGATCAGGACCATCAGCGGCAGGATGATGCGGCCGGCGCGGTTGATGAAGATCTTTGCGCGCAACAGCAGGTTGCGGATGACGTTCATCGGATCGGGCAACTTGTAGGTCGGCAGCTCCATCAGGAACGGCTCCACCGCCGTGCGCCAGAATATGCGGCGGACCACGAACGAGACCACCAGGGCGCTGACGATGCCGCTGGCGTAGAGCCCGAACATCACCAGTCCCTGCAGGTTGAACAGGCCCCAGACCCGGGTGTTGGGAATGAAGGCGCCGATGATCAGGGTGTAGACCGGGATCCGAGCCGAGCAGGTCATCAGGGGGGCCACGAGGATGGTGGTGATCCGGTCGCGCTTGGAGTCGATGACCCGCGTGGCCATGATCCCCGGGATCGCGCAGGCGAAGGACGACAGCAGCGGAATGAAGGCGCGCCCGTGCAGGCCTGCGCCGCCCATGATCCGATCCATCAGGAAGGCGGCCCGGGCCATGTACCCGAAGTCCTCCAGCATGATGATGAAGAAGAACAGGATCAGGATCTGCGGCAGGAAGACCAGCACGCTGCCGACCCCGGCGATGAGGCCGTCGGCGATCAGGCTGCGCAGCATGGGATTGGGGACGTAGGCCCCCACGAACCCGCCGAGCCAGGTGAAGACCGCCTCGATGGCGTCCATGGCCGGGGTCGCCCAGGTGAACACCGCCTGGAACATGACGAACAGTAGGCCCAGCAGGATGGCCAGGCCCGCCACCGGGTGCAGCAGCACCGCATCGACGCGGCCTGTCCAGGTGTCGGGGTGCTCGGGCGGGCGCACATAGGTCCGCACCAGGCGCTGGGCCTCGGAGTGGGCCTGGCGGATCTCGGCCGCGTTCGGCTCGCGCCAGGTGTTCTCGCCCGCGAGATGGCCGGCGGCGACCAGGGCGTCGACCTGGGCGAGCAGGTCCTCGATGCCCCGCTTGCGGGTGGCGACGGTGGTGACGATCGGGGCGCCGAGTTCGCGCGAGAGACCTTCGAGGTCGATGCGCAGGCCCTGGCGCTGGGCGATGTCGTACATGTTGAGCGCCAGCACCATCGGCCGGCCGACCTGCTTCAGCTCCAAGGCCAGGCGCAGGACGAGGCGCAGGTTGGTGGCGTCGGCGACGCAGATCACCACCTCCGGCGGGACCTCGCCCTCCAAGCGGCCGAGCACGGCGTCGCGGGTGACGGCTTCGTCGGGGCTGCGGGCGCGCAGCGAATAGGTGCCGGGCAGGTCGACGACAAAGAGGTTGCGCCCGGCGGGCGAGACGACGACGCCTTCCTTCCGCTCGACGGTGACCCCGGCGTAGTTGGCGACCTTCTGGCGCGAGCCGGTCAGGGCGTTGAAAAGCGCGGTCTTGCCGGAATTCGGATTGCCGACCAGGGCGACCCTGGCCGGCGACAAGGTCTGGTTCATCTCAACGCGGGTCCAGCAGGAAGAGCACGTCCGCGGCGTCGCGGCGGCGCAGGGCCACCCGCATGTCGTCCAGGCGCACGGCGATCGGATCGCGCCCGATGGCGCCCTGGTGGATCACCTCGAGCCGGGCGCCTTCCACGAAGCCGAACTCCAACAGGCGGCGCTGCAGCTCCTCGACGGAAACCCCGTGATCGTCATGAGCCTCGGCCCGCACCTCGACGATGATCCCGGCGTCGCCAACGGAGGCTTCGCTCAGGCGCACCACAGCGCCCGCGGCAGCGTCGGCGGCTGTCGCCAGCCGGGGAGTGTGGGTGTTCATACGCCCGATCCTTACGCACTATTGCGAACGATTATCATTTGACGTTCGCCGCGTCGAGAGCTGGGCCCTGGGTATTTTCCACAGCTTGCGAAGATGTCGCGTTTACGGGGTGGCCGAGGGGGCGAGGTCGCCGCCGAGGGCCTGATAGATGGCCACTTGGTTGTTCAGCCGCGCCAGCATGTTCTGAGCCTGGGCGATCTCGGCCCCGCGCCGGGATTCCTGGGCGTCGAGCCAGGTGCGCAGCGGGACGGCGCCGGCCCGATAGCGGACTTCGTAGAGCTGCTCGGCCCGGCGGGCCGCCGCGAGGGACTGGCTGAGCGCCTCGCCCTGGGCCGCAAGCTGGGTGCGGGCCGAGAGCGCGTTGTCCACGTCGGTGAAGGCGGCCAGCAGGGTCTGGCGGAAGCTGACCACGGCCAGCTCGTAGTCCGCCTCGGACACGCGGATGTTCAGCCGGGCCTGGTTGAAGTTCAGGAACGGCAGGGTGATCCCGGCGCCCAGGGTGGCGACCGGATTGGCCAGCAGGTTCGACAGGGCCGCGCTCGACCCGCCCACCGTGCCGGTCAGGCCGAGGGTCGGGTAGAAGCTGGCGCGGGTGGAGTCCACTACCGAGAGCGAGCTTCGCAGGCGCAGTTCGGCGGCGCGCAGGTCCGGGCGGCGGGCCAGGAGCTGCGCGGGCTGTCCCTCCGGCGGCGGGGCCGGAGCGGCCTCGGGCAGGACCTGGGGCTCGTTGTCGGTTGACCAGGTCGAGCCGCTGAGCAGAAGCGCCAGGGCCGAGCGCGCCTCGACCCGCTGCTGGACGAGCTCGGCCAGGGCCGATTCCTGGCTGCGGACGCTCTGCTCGGCCTCGTTGATCTCGACACCGGACACCTGGCCGGCGGCGTACTGGCTCTGGATCAGGGTCTGGGTGCGGCGGGCGTAGGCCAGGCTTTCCTGCGCGCTGGCGATGCGCTGGTTGAGGAAGGCGAGCTGGTAATAGAGGTCGACGGCCGTGCCGATCAGGGTGAGGCGGGTGGCCTCGAGATCCTGGCCGGTGGCGCGGGCCTCCCAGCGCGCGGCGTCGCGCTCGGCGGCGAGGCGGCCCCAGAGGTCCACCTCGTAGCTGGCGCTCAGCGAGGCGCCGTAGGAGCGGGTCGAGCCGCCCTCGTCGCGGCGGCTGGTGCTGGCGTCGGCGCCGCCGGAGAACTGCGGCAGGAGCTGAGCGCCGGCCAGACCCGCCTGGAGCTGGGCCCGACGGACCAGGATGGCGGCCGCCGCCAGGTCGTTGTTGCGGGCCAGGACGTCGCCCACCAGGCGATCGAGGCGCGTGTCGCCGAACCCGGTCCACCACTGGCCCTGGCTGGCGAGGAGGCTTGCGTCGGGGCCGCTGGCGCTCGCGTGCGGATAGGCCGTCGGCAGGTCCACCTGGGGCGTGACGAACCTGCTGGACATGCAGCCGCTGAGGGCGGTTGCGGCGAGTAGGGCGATGAGGACGGGCGCGCGCATCAGTCTCTAGCCAGGGCGGCGACGGGGTCGAGGCGCGCGGCGTTGCGCGCAGGCAGGTAGCCGAAGACGACGCCGATGAGGGTGGAGCAGGCGAAGGCGGCGATGATCGAGGCCGGCGAATAGGCCAGTTTGAAGTTGGTGCTGAAGGTCTGGAAGATCGCTCCGAAGCCCAGGGCGGCCAGGACGCCCAGGATGCCGCCCAGCAGGCAGACCAGCACCGCCTCGATGAGGAACTGTTGGAGTATGTCGCTCTGGCGTGCGCCGACCGCCATGCGCACGCCGATCTCGCTGGTCCGCTCGGTCACCGAGACCAGCATGATGTTCATCACCCCGATACCGCCGACGATAAGCGAGATCACCGCGATGGCCGAGATCAGGATGGTCATGGTCTGGGTGGTCGAGGTGATGGTCTGGCGGATCTCGTCGGTGTTGACGATGAAGAAGTCCCGCACGCCATGGCGCAGGGTGAGCAGCTTGGTGACCGCGGCCTGGGCCACGTCGCTTGGGGTGTCGTCCTTCACCCGGACGGTGACGCTGCGCAGGGTGGTGTCGCCTAGCATTCGCGCCTGGACGGTGGTGTAGGGCAGGTAGACGGTGACCGTCTCGCGTCCGCCGCCGAAGCCGGAGGTCGCCTGAGCGACCCCGACCACCCGCGCCGGCATGGAGCCGACCAGGATGATCTGGCCGATCGGGTCGCCGTCGAAGCCGGCGAACAGGGTGCTCAGGGTATTCTGGTCGATCACCGCGTCCTGGGCATAGGACTTGACCGCGTCGGGGCCGAAGAAGGCGCCCTGGGCGATCTTCATGCCCTTCACCCGGAAATATTGGTCGCCTACGCCATTGGCCTGGCCGGTGGCGGCGACGTTGCCGAAGCGCAGGGTGACGCTCGTCTGGGCCGTGGGAGTGACGCTGTCGACATAGGGCTGCTGGGCCAGGGCCTCGGCGTCGGCGGGGACCAGGGTGCGGACCGCGCCAGAGCGCATGTCGCCGAAATCCTTGCCGGGCATGATGTCGAGCGTGTTGGTGCCAATGGCGCTGATATTGGCCAGGACCTGCCGGCGCGAGCCTTCGCCTAGGGCCACGACCGACACCACCGAGGCGATGCCGATGATGATGCCGAGCATGGTCAGGAATGTGCGCAGCCGGTGGGCGTTCATCGCCAGGACCGCCATGCGGAAGGCCTCGCGGAAACGGTCGGCGGCGGCGCTGAGACCGCCTTCCTGCAGCACAGGCGGCGTGTCGCGGACCGCCGGCGGCAGCGGCTCCTTCGAGGTGAGGCGGTCGGCGATGATCTCGCCGTCGCTGATCTCGATGATGCGCTGGCAGTGCTCGGCGACCCCCATGTCGTGGGTCACGATGATCACTGTGTGGCCCTCGGCGTGCAGCTCCTGAAGGATGCGCATCACCTCCTCGCCGCTGGCCTTGTCGAGAGCGCCGGTCGGCTCGTCGGCCAGCACCACCTCGCCGCCGTTCATCAAGGCCCGCGCGATGGAGACGCGCTGCTGCTGGCCGCCGGAGAGCTGGCCCGGGCGGTGACCCATGCGGTCGGAGAGGCCCAGGCGTGTCAGCAGCTCCGAGGCCCGGCTGCGACGGGCTTCCCGCGACTTGCCGGAATAGACAGCCGGCACCTCGACATTGCCCAGGGCGTTGAGGTCGGAGAGCAGGTGGTAGCGCTGGAAGATGAAGCCGAAGTGCTCGCGCCGCAGCTCGGCCAGCTCGTCGGGGTCGAGGTCGCCGGTCTCGCGGCCGGCGACGCGGTAGGAGCCGCTGGTCGGCCGGTCCAGGCAGCCGAGGATGTTCATCAGGGTCGACTTGCCCGAGCCGGAGGCCCCGACGATGGCCACCATCTCGCCGGCCTGGATGGTCAGGTCGATGTCCTTCAGGACCGCAATGGTCCCTTCGCCGGCCGGGAACTCCCGGCGCAGGCCGCGGACCTCTATGAGCGGCGCGCCGGCCATGGCTAGAACCCGAAGGGGCCGGGCCGGCGGCGACCGCCGGGGCCGCGGGCGCCCGGACCCTGCTGGGCCTGGTCGCTAGGCCCGGCTTCGGCGACCACGACCCGGTCACCGGCCTTGAGGCCCGAGAGCACCTGGGCGGTGATGTTGTTGTTCAGGCCGATCTTGGCCCTGCGGCGCTCAGTCTTGCCGTTGTCGAGCACGACCTGCACCGGATAGGAGCCGTCCCGCGCCCGCTCGCCCAGGGCCGCCGACGGCACGGTCAGCACGCCCTTGGCCTGGCCCAGCACGATATAGACCTGGGCGGTCATGGAGGTGCGCAGCAGGCCGTCGGGGTTCGGCACGTCGAAGAGGCCGTTGTAGTAGATCGCCGAGGCGGTGGCGGCAGAGCCGGAGGCGCTGGCGCTCGAGGTCTCGCTGACGAACGATTCCGGCGCCGGCTCGACGGTGCGCAGCTTGGCGTAGCGGCGCTGGTCGGGCTGGCCGAGGATGGTGAAATAGACGTCCTGGCCGGGATGGACGCGCACCACGTCGGCCTCCGAGATCTCGGCCTTCACGGTCATGGTGCCCAACTGGCCGAGCTTGACGATGGTCGGCGCGGCCTGGTTGGCGTTCACCGTCTGGCCCTCCTGGGTGACGATGGCGATGATCGTGCCGTCCATGGGCGCGACGATGCGGGTGTAGCCGAGGTTCACGCGGGCGGTCTCCACCGAGACGGTGGCCTGGGCGATCTGGGCGTCGAGGGCGGCGAGCTGGCCCTGGGCGGTCTTGAGCGCGGCGCGGGCGGCCTCATAGTCGGCGCGGGAGGTGGCGTCGGCGGCGAGCATCTGGGTCTGGCGGTCGAAGGCCAGGGTCGTCTCGGTGAGCGTCGCCTCGGCCTGCCGGCGCTGGGCGCGGGCGTTGTCCACCTGAGCCTGGGCGGTGCGCAGGGCGTTCTGCTGCGGCTGGGAATCGATCTCGGCTATCAGGTCGCCGCGCTTCACCTGCTGGCCGAGCTCGACCTTCAGCGAGGTCACCTGGCCCGACACCTGGGCGCCGACGCTGACCAGTTCGATGGGCTCGAGCGTGCCGGTAGCCAGGACCGTCTGTTCCACGTCGCCCATGGTCACCGGGGCGGTGGCGACCGCCGGGCCTCTGTTCGACGGAAAGAGCATCCCCTTCAGCGCAAGACCCAGGAGCAGGACGCCCACGACGATGAGGGCGATCCAGATGCCGCGGCGATCCTTGAGCGTCATGGGTCCTCGGACGGTGATGACAGGTCAGGGGCTTGATGCACGCAAGGTAAGGCTAGAGCGCGGCGCCCAGATGTCGGTCTGCGCACGTTCCACCAGGGTTGTGACGCAATGTGTCAAAGCGGTTAAATTGCGGGCGCACGGAGAACCCGAAATCTCGCGCGCCGTCCGCCTCTGGCCTTCGTCCGGCAAGCTTGTTAAACGGATCGCCCTCGCTGCGGGCGTGGTGAAACTGGTAGACGCGCCGGACTCAAAATCCGGTTCCGAAAGGAGTGTCGGTTCGAGCCCGACCGCCCGCACCAAATTCCTTCAGGTCATAGGATAGATGCGCCGCCTGGCGTCAGTCGAAGGACGTGATGTCGTCGGCGACGGAAAGCGCTGGGTGGAAGACGCCCAGGAAGCCGTCCCGCGACCAGAGTTCGTGGCCGAAGGGGCTGGCCGTGCAGAAGGCGGTGATCATCGCCTCCTGGTCGTTCTGGCAATTGAGTGCGGCCTGGGCGAGGGCGCGTGCGTCCGGGCCATAGACGACGAGCCAATAGGAAGCTTCTGAGAGCATGCCGGGAGTTCCGGGGCGAGGCGCCAAGGCGTCGGTTGAAAACAGGCGCGGCCGCCTTGCGGCGGCCGCTTGAGGTGAACGCGCGCCACTGACGGCGGGCGCCAAGGGAGGGTTGGGCCGTCTAGCGACGGCCTTCCCAACCGCGTCGAGCGGCTTCGGCATGGCCTTGCGGGTCGCCGAACCAACCGCCCTGGCCGCGATCGTCGCTGCGCGAGCGGTAGCCGCGATCGTCGTCCTCGTAGCGAGAACGGCCGCCGCCTCTTTCTTCCCAGCCGCGCCGCGCCGCCTCGGCGTGGCCTCGGGAATCCCCGAACCAGCCGCCTTGGCCGCGATCTTCGCTGCCGCGCGAGCGGTAGCCGCGATCGTCGTCCTCGTAGCGCGAGCGGGACCGATAGCCGTAGTCCTCGTCGGTGAAGCGGCCTCGCTCGTCGCGGGCGCGATAGCCGCCGCCGCGACGATCGTCGTCATCGCTCACGAACCGGCCATACTCATCGCGGTCGCGTTCCTGGCTGCGATAGCTGCGGCGGTAGTCGTCGTCATCGTCACGGCGGAAGGAGCGGGTTTCACCCCGGCGTTCGGCCCAGCCTCTCCGGGAAGCCTCGGAGTGGCCTTGCGGATCGCCGTACCAACCGCGGCCGTCGTCGTCATCCCGGCCGCGAGAGCGGTAATAGCGGTCGTCGTCGCGTTCGCGGGAGCGGTAATAGCGGTCGTCGTCATCGCTCATGAAGCGACCGCGTTCGTCACGTTCTGGACCTTGTCTTGGCATACTTTCCTCCTGCTGAGTGCGATCGCGGCTGGCCAGGGCGTCGATGGACACGAGAGCCGGTGGGAACAGCTCGTCCTGGCGCGCCTCGAGACGCTGCTTGAGTTCGCGGATGCGCTGGGCCAGCTCGGGGGTGTCGACCCCGGCCGCTTTCGCCTTCGCGAAGATTCCCCTGGTCGGAGCTTCTTCTTCTCCGACGTGATGCTTGATCTGTTCCGAAAGGACCTTGACCTTGGCGTCCCGGTACTGGTCCTGGCCGTTCCCGCTCATGAGATCGGCGATCAGCACCTTGGCGCCGTCATGCTCTACCTGCGCCTCGTCCAGCGGCTCCTCATCCGAGGCCGCCTGGCGGCAGGCCGGATAGAACAGCTTCTCCTCGAGCATAGTGTGGATCACCAGGGCGCTGCAGACCTGCTCGATGATTCGGGCCTTCTGATTGCCGGCCGCCTTTTCGTACTGAGCGAACAGTCCTTCCACCGTCCGATGGTCGGACTTCAGAAGCTCGATGGCCGACTGCGAGCCTGCCTCCTTAGGCTGCGCGCTGGCCTGGGAGGCTGCGGCGCTCTGGCCCTGCGATGCTGTATTCTCAGGCGCTGAGCCGCCAGCGTCCGTCTCGTCCTTGGGCATCTTGTTCTCCGATTGTCGTCTGGATTTCTCCACGGGGAACTCGCCAAGCGCCGCTGGACAGCCCCGTGAAGACTTGCCGCTACAATGGATGTCCGGAAAGAGGGTTGCAGCTTCACTTATAAAATTAATAACTATACTATAGCGTAGCTCGCTATCTTCACTGTTGGCCCAATGGTGGTGGCTATGATTATTTCATTTCCATTGTTTAGCCAGGCTTTGCTTGGCCGCCGCTTATTTATCACCGCTTTCGGAGCCGCATTCGGGCAGGTCTTCGCCGTCGACGCGATCGGGGCCGAGGGCGCGCGGGTCATGGGTGAGGCCGCGTTCGACAGCCTTGTGGGAGAAGACCTCTTCCTGGCCGTCCTGCAGCAGGTCGGGGCCAGGGTCCTCGTAGAGAGGCGGAGGGGGCTTTGGCTTCATGAGCGGACTCCCGCGAGCGCCGATGCAGCGATAAGTCCCGAGCAGCCAAGATGATCCGCGAGCGCTTGGCGCGCGACGTGACCGAAGGCATGCTGGGGGCGGAGGAGACGAATGGCGGCAGGCGGCGAGGCGCTCAAGGCGGACGATATCGGCGAGCGGGCGGCCAAGCCCGCGCCGCGGCAGGAGCGCAGCCAGCAGACCTATGAGCGCCTGTTGCAGGTGGCCGGCGAACTGCTGGCCGAGGTCGGCATCGAGCGTATCTCCACCAATCAGATCTGCGCCCGCGCAGGCATGACCCCGCCGGCGCTCTATCGCTACTTCAAGGACAAGTATGACGTGCTGGGCGCGCTGGGGCGGCGGTTGATGGACCGCCAGAACGCGGCGCTGTTCGCCTGGCTCGACCGGCATGCGCGGGGCGGGCCGAGGGCCTTGGCCGATGCGACCGAGGAGCTGCTGCGTGCGACCGCGGAGGTCACCGCGTCCGAGCCGGGGGCCGTATGGACCCTGCGGGCGCTGCGGGCGGTGCCGCAACTGACCCATGTGCGGACGGAGTCGCACCGCCTGGTGGCCGATCGGCTGACGGATTTCTATGCCGAGTTCCTTCCCGACGTTCCGCGCCAGGCGCTTTGGCGGCGGCTGCGGATCGCTGTCGAGTTCGGCTTCGCGGCCGACGAGATGCTGACGGAAGAGACCGGCGTTCCGCGGGACGAGATCCTGCGGGAGGCGGCGGCGATGCTGCGCAACGCGGTGAGAGAACGATAGTCTTGACTATCTAAACTCCTGTCGCCGATGCTGCTGGAAAAGCCGGGGAGGGGAGCATGGCGTCCTGGAATAACTGGTCGGGCAGCGTCCGGGCCGAGCCTGCGCAGGTGGCGCGGCCGCGGACCGAGGCAACGCTGGCCGAGATGGTGCGGCAAGCGGCCAAGGTGCGGGTCGTAGGCGCAGGCCATTCCTTTATGCCGCTCTGCGAGACCGACGGCCTCCTGCTGTCGCTCGAGGACCTGGAGGGGAAACTGGAGATCGCTCCCGATCGCCGGACGGTCACCGCCCCGGCCGGGTGGAGCCTGAAGCGGCTGACCAAGGCGCTGTGGGAGGAGGGGCTCTCGCTTCCCAACCAGGGCGATGTGAACCCGCAGTCGCTGGCCGGGGCGCTGAGCACCGGAACGCACGGGACGGGCCGCGACCTGGGCAGCCTGGCGACTATCGCCCACGGGTTTCGCCTGATCGGCGCCGACGGCGAAGTGGTCGAATGCAGCCGCAGCGAGCGGCCGGAGCTCTTCGAGGCGCAACGGCTGTCGCTCGGCCTTTTCGGGGTGGTGACCCGCGCGACCGTCGACGTGCTGCCGGCCTACAGGCTGGAGGAGCGGATCGAGCGCAAGCCGCTGGCCTGGACGATGGAGAACTTCGCAGACCTGGCTGAGCGCCACCGGCACGCCGAGTTCTTCGTCTTCCCCTATGCCGAGGAGGTGATCCTCAAGACCCTGCACCCGACCGAGGCGCCGGAGACGCCGCGGGGCAAGCGGCCGATGATCAACGAGGAGGAGATCTTCCGGTTCTGCTGCGACGTGACGGCGGCCGCGCCGTTCCTGGCGGGACCTGCGCAGAGGTTCATGACCGCGGCATCGTCGGCGAGCCACAAGATCGGGCCGGCCTATCGGATATTCCCCTCGACCCGGAGCGTGCGGTTCGAGGAGATGGAGTACGAGATGCCGCGAGCGGCCGGCCTGCCGGCGCTGATGGAGGCGATCGCCTGGATTCGGCGTCGCAAGGCGCCGGTGGCCTTCCCCTTCGAGTTCCGCTGGGCGGCGGGCGACGACATCTGGATGAGCCCGTTCAACACCGGGCCGGGCGCGTCGATCTCCATGCACCAGTACGCCAAGATGCCCTGGTCGCCGCTGTTGGCCGAGGCGGAAGCGATCTTCCGGGCCGCTGGCGGGCGGCCACATTGGGCCAAGCGCCATACGCTCGCGCGCAGCGACGTCGATGCGCTATATCCGATGGCCGAACGCTTCCGCGACGTTCGCCGGGCGGCCGACCCGCAGGGCAAGTTCCTGAATGCGCACCTTGCCGAACTCTTCAGCTAGAGACAGAGAGGGCCGTATGTCTGAGGACCTTCGCCTGCATGGCGAGCTGATCGGGCGCCAGGGCTCGCGCCGCGACCTGAACACCCCGGTGCTGGTGCTGGACGTCGACGCGCTGGACCGCAACATCGCCCGCATGGCCGAGCTGGCCAAGGCCAGGGGCGTTCGCCTGCGGCCGCACGCCAAGACCCACAAGAGCGTGGACATCGCCCGCCGTCAGGTGGCGGCCGGCGCCGTCGGCCTGTGCTGCGCCAAGCTGGGCGAGGCCGAGGCCCTGGCGCGGGGGGGCATAGCGGGCCTGCACATCACCTCGCCGGTGGTCTCGGCCCCGGCGATCGCGCGGCTGATCGCGCTGAACGCCGCCTCCGACCGGCTCTCGGTCGTGGTCGACTGCCCGGACAACGTTGCGGCGCTGGCCGGGGCGGCCTCGCCCGAGCGGCCGCTGGGCGTCTTCGTCGACATCGATCCCGGCATCCACCGGACCGGCGTCTCGTCCGCCGAAGACGCCGTCGCCCTGGCCCGGCAGATCCTGGCCGAGCCGTCGCTGCGCTATGAGGGCGTGCAGATGTACTGCGGGCGCGAGCAGCACATCGAGGATTATGCGGGCCGCCGCGCCGCCATCGAGGCGCGCACCGACTATCTGCGCGACGTGATCGCGGCGCTGGACGCTGCCGGGGCGCATCCGGCCATCGTCACCGGCGCGGGCACCGGCACCCACCGCATCGATCTGGAGCTGGGAGTCATCAACGAACTGCAGGTGGGGTCCTACATCTTCATGGACGACGAGTACCTGGCCTGCGACCTGACCGGCGAGGGCGTCGCGCCCTACGAGCGCAGCCTGTTCGTCGATGCGCGGGTGGTCAGCGCCAACGCCCGGGGCATGGTGACGGTGGACGCCGGGCTGAAGGCCTTCGCCACCGAGGGCAAGCCGCCGCGCCCCGAGGACGAGGCCCTGGCAGAAGGACGCTACGCCTTCATGGGCGACGAGCACGGCGCCCTGGTCGGCCCGGCGACGGCTGACCTTGCGATCGGCGACATGGTCCGGCTATCGACGCCGCACTGCGATCCGACGGTCGATCTCTACGAGAGCTACCACCTGGTCCGCGGCGAGACCCTGGTGGACATCTGGCCGGTCAGCGCCCGCGGACGCTCACGCTAGCGACTTGAAGCGCTCGCGCAGGCGCGCGGCGCTGCGGGCCGCTTCGAGCTTCAGCCACATGGTGAGGCGCGACACCGCATCGGCCTTGCCTGGCGCGGTGCTGGCCCGCAGGACGAGGCTGGCGCTCTCCGAGGCGAAGGCCGGCGAAGGCAGGGGCCGCAGCCTGCCGTCCTCCAGATGGGCTTCGGCCACGAACATGTGGGTGACGGCGACGCCGGCGCCCTTCGCCGCAGCATCGAGCAATGCGGCCGGATCGTCGAAGGCGCGATGCTGCGTCCGGCTGGGATCGAGACCGGCGCGGCGTGCCCAGCTCTCCCAGTTCGAACCGGCCTCCACCAGCAGGGGAGCAGCCAGAGCGTCGTCGAGCGTCTTGGCCGGCTCGTCCGGAGCATGGGCCGCGAACAGGGTCGCCTCTCCGATCGCCGCAGCGTCGAGCGGCGCGGGCGCAGCCAGCAGGAGCTGGGCGTCAAAGGGCGCGGCCGGATTGCTGGTCAGCGCCACCTCGAGATCGGGCAGTGCGTCCTGCAGCCGGTCCAGCCTGCCGGCCAGCCAGCCCTTGCCGATGCCGGCCGGGACTAGCAGCGAGAGCCCGCTCGCCTCTGAACCGGTCTGCACCTCCAGCAGGGTGCGCTCGAGGGCGAGGGCGGCCTGGGCGTAGGTCTGGGCGAGCTTCAGCGCGGCCTCAGACGGCTCCATGGCGCCGCCGCGCCGCGCGAACAGCGAGGCGCCGAGGCTGGTCTCCAGCCGCTTGATCGACTGGCTGACGGCGCTGTGGGTGACGTTCAGCTCGCGCGCCGCCCCAGTGTAGCTCTTGTGGCGTGAGGCGGCCTCGAGGATCCGCAACGCAGAGAAAGGGGGGGACGCGCTCATTGATCGCCAACTATAGGATCGGCGGCCGCGCCGCACTGCGTAAATCGTCGCCGTCAATGCAGCGTGGCTTGCGACGAAATCTGGTCCGTAGCCGGAGGATCCAGCGGAAAGGCCAGGGTTTCGGTCGAACCGAACGCCGTCTGCCGCTGCTGGAACCGGCCGCCGAGCTGCTCGACCATGGCCTCGATGAAATGCAGGCGCGGCAGGGGCGACCGGCGCAGCGGCCGGTCGCTGCTGGCGACGAGCTCGATGCGCGCCTGATGGCTTTCGGTTCGAAGGTTGATCCGCAGGGAGCCGTCCGTCCTGGCGGCCTGGTGCGCGCGCAGACGCTCCAAGAGGACGACGGCGGCGGAGGTCGCCTGGTCCGGGCGAAGCCAGAGCTCGCCAGGCGAGATCTCGATCCGCGGGTTTGGGGGCGGCGCGGCCGAGTCCACCAGCCGGCGCACGAGCGGCCTGAAGTCGAGCGGCTGGCCGTCGCCCGCGACGTCCCTGTGCAGCTTGGAGATCAGCAGGGTGTGGGCGGAGGCTTCCTCGAAGGCGCGGCTGGTCGGGCCGCGATCGTTCCGGGCGTGGAGCTGGAGCAGGCCGGCGATGAGCTGGAGATGGTTGGTCACCCGCGCGTTCATCTCGCCGAACAACACCGCATGGTCGGTGGCGAGCGCTTCGGCCTCGCGCCTGGCGCTGGCCTGCCAAGCCATCGCGCGCCGCATCTTCACGAGCAGAACGATGGTCAGCACGCTGCTGACCACGAACAGGGCCAGAGGGGTCAGATGCTCGGCGCCCAGGTCTTCGTCCCCTTCCGGGCGGCCGAACCAGACATAGCCGCTGATCGCTCCGAGGCCGGTGACCAGCGCGGCCGGAGCCGGGCCCAGGAAGAGCGCGGCGACCGTGACCAGCGGGTAGAAGGCGATGTAGGTGTCGTCCTCTCCGAGCAAGGGATCGGCCGCCAGGCGGATGGCGAAGCCCAGCGCCGCAAGGCCGACGGCCAGGCCTAGTGGCTTCGGCTCGACGCTTGGCGCGCCAA
Organism: Phenylobacterium koreense; assembly: GCF_040545335.1. Lineage (NCBI taxonomy): Bacteria > Pseudomonadati > Pseudomonadota > Alphaproteobacteria > Caulobacterales > Caulobacteraceae > Phenylobacterium > Phenylobacterium koreense. The sequence goes on along the minus strand of NZ_JBEPLU010000001.1, from coordinate 775,100 downwards.
TGAAGAGCGACGTTCCCCGCATGCACCGAACCTAGCGAGGCCGTGTGCAGGATATGTGACGCTGAAGAGTCTCGTCGGTGTCAGCGAACTGTCACGTGAAGCTGATTGTAAAGCGGTCCTTGATCTGACTTTGCGGCGGTCCGCGGCCATGCGTTTGGCGATAGTTCAACATCGATCCGGATTACCCACCACCGACGAGCAGGTGGCGCGGGTGCGTGCGATGTCGCCTGACGACTATCTGATCGAAGAGACCGCCAACGCCCGGGCCGCGCAGCGGCTGGTCGAGCGCCTGGAACACCTTGGCGAGGGCGATGGCGTGGTGGTGACCGAACTGGCGGTGCTGGCCCCCTCGTTGCCGGAGGTCCTCTCGATACTTGATGGCCTGGCGCGGCGCGGTGTCGTCGTGCAGGCGTTCGATGCGCAAGGGGAGGTGTTCGAGGTCGGGCCGGCCTCGCGGGCCACGGTGGTGGCGCTGGCCGCGCTCGGGCGGGTCGCGCCGGCTTCGCGCAGCCGGCCCAAGGCCGAACCGGCGCTGCTGTCGGAAGCCGACCAGGAAGAGATCCGGCGCCTGCACCGGGCCGGCATGACGCCGCGCCGCATCGGCCTGATCTTCCGGCGCACGCCCAAGGCCATCGCCGAAGTGATCTGGGGCTATGACCCTGCCGAAACCCACATCGTGACGCCGACGCGACGGTCCTGATCCCCTCAGCCGGCCGAGAGCCAGCGCCGGAACGCGTCGAGCGCCGGACCCGCCTCGCCGTGCAGGGCCAGCATCCGGGCCAGCAGGATGCGGGACTGGCTGGGGCTGAGGTCGTTGCAGAACACCGCGCCGGCGTCGGCCAACCGCCGGCCGGTAGCGTAGTCCGGCGAGACGTCGCCTTCGGCGCAGCGCGAGGTGACCGCGACCGCGACGCCGGCCGCGATGGCGCGGGACACCGCCTCGGCGACGACCGGGCCGGCGTTGCCGCGCCCCAGGCCCTCCAGCACCAGGCCGCGCTCGCCCCCGGCCACGGCTGAGTCGATCAGCCGGCCGTTGGCGCCCAATCCTAGGCCGATCAGGTCGACGTGCTCGTCGCACGGCCCGAACGGCAGCGGGGCCGGCCGTACCCGCCGCGGCAGGGGCTGGCGCAGGGTGACCCCCAGGCCCATGCGATGGGCGAAGCCGTCGAGGGCGCTGGTGTGCCGCTTGAAGGCGCCGCGGGCCGGCAGGGCGTAGCCGCCGAACACGATCCAGGCGCCCAGGCCATGTGCTTCCGGCTTCTGCGCCAGGGCGAAGGCGTCGCGCAGGTTGTCGAGCCCGTCGAAGCCCGGCTGGCCCGGAGAGCGCTGGGCGCCGGTGAAGACGATGGGCTTGGCGCTGGTCCAATGGATGTCGGCGAGGAAGGCTGTCTCCTCCATGGTGTCGGTGCCGTGGGTGACCACGACGGCGGCCACGTCCTCGCGCTCGGCTGCGGCGAGGGCGGCGGCGACGACCTCTCCGGCCTGGGTGAGGCTCATTTCCTCGCTCAGCCCGGCATAGACCCGTTCGATGCGCAGGTCGGCGGCGGCGTCGCCCAGGGCTGCCGCCAGGGCCTGGCCGCCGGCCAGGGCGCCGTTGGCGGCGGGCGCGGAACTGATGGTCCCTCCGGCGTCGAGCACCAGGACCTGGCTCATGCCCAAACTCCACTGATCTGCGGTCGAAGACGAGGCCGCGCTCTAGCCGATGGCCGGCTTGAGGGCGAGCGGTCTTCCGCTCGATACGCAAATCGAGCGGCGCTAGCGCAGGGCGGCGTTGATCTTTTCCAGAGCCGCCGAACCTGGGACCAACTCGTGTTCCGCCAGCGCGTTGAGCGGGGTTTCCACCGTGCCCAGGTTCTCGTGCAGGTCGCGGGCCTCCGGATCGAGGAACAGCAGGCCGGTGACGATCTCGCCCAGGGCCTGGCGCGCCTGGAGATAGGCCATGGCGCCGACCCGGTCGGACGGGTCGTAGTGCTCGGCCAGCTTGTGCAGGCGCAGGACCGAGCCGTCGTGCTGGGTCACCGGCACGGTCTCGCCGGGCGCGTAGTCGACGGTGATCGCCTCGCGGGCCGGGACCAGGTCCATGCGGTTCACCGCCTCGTTGTGCTCGCGCACATAGTCGTAGGACTTGGTGGAGCCCGGGTGGTTGTTGAACTGCACGCAGGGGCTGATGCAGTCGATGAAGGCCGCGCCGCGGTGGGCCAGGGCCGCCTTGATCAGCGGCACGAGCTGGGCCTTGTCGCCGGAGAAGGAGCGGGCGACGAAGGTGGCGCCCATCTGCAGGGCCAGGCTCACCAGGTCGACCCCGGCGTCGTGGTTGACCACGCCCTTCCTCGACTTCGAGCCCTTGTCGGAGGTGGCCGAGAACTGGCCCTTGGTCAGGCCGTACACGCCGTTGTTCTCGACGATGTAGAGCATGTTCACCCCACGCCGGATCGAGTGGGCGAACTGGCCAAGGCCGATGGAGGCGGAGTCCCCGTCGCCCGAGACGCCCAGATAGATCAGGTCGCGGTTGGCCAGGTTGGCTCCAGTCAGCACCGAGGGCATGCGGCCATGCACGGTGTTGAAGCCGTGCGAGGCGCTGAGGAAATAATCCGGCGTCTTGGACGAGCAGCCGATGCCCGACAGCTTGGCGACCCGATGCGGCGGCAGGTCCAACTCGTAGGCCGCTTGGATGATCGCCGAGGAAATCGAGTCGTGGCCGCAGCCGGCGCACAGGGTGGAGACCGAGCCCTCATAGTCGCGGCGCGTGTAGCCCAGGGCGTTGGGCGTCAGCAGCGGGTGATGCAGCCGGGGCTTGGTGATGTAGGTCATTCGGCGGCCTCCGACATGGCGCTCTGGCCCAGGAGCAGTCGTTCGATCGCGCCGGCGATGAACCGCGCGGTGATCGGCGTGCCGTCGTAGTGCAGCACCGAAATCAGCTTCGACGGGTCGATGTCGCCCTCGTTGATCAGCAGGGTGCGGAGCTGGGCGTCGCGGTTCTGCTCGACCACGAACACACGCTCGTGCTCGGCGACGAAGGCGTAGACTTCGTCGGCGAACGGGAAGCCGCGCAGGCGCAGGGCGTCCAGCGCCACGCCGCCTTCCTCCAGGGTGGTCAGGGCCTCGTGCACCGCCGGGGTCGACGAGCCGAAATAGATCACGCCGTCGCGGCTCGGCTCGGCGGCGTCGCGCCGGATCGGGGCGGGCACCAGGCTGCGGGCGGTGTCGAACTTGCGCAGCAGCCGCTCCATGTTGTCGACATAGACCGCGCCCTCTTCGCTGTAGCGGGCGAAGGGATTGCGCGAAGTGCCACGGGTGAAATAGCCGCCCCGGGTCGGGTGGACGCCCGGATAGGTGCGGTACGGGATGCCGTCGCCGTCCACATCGAGATAGCGGCCGAACTCGCGGCCGGCCTCCAGGTCCTCGAAGCTCATCACCTTGCCGCGGTCGAGCTTGCGCGCGTCGTCCCAGGCGAAGGGCTCGGTCAGCCACTCGTTCATGCCGATGTCGAGGTCCAGCATGACGAAGATCGTGGTCTGCAGCCGGTCCGAGAGGTCGAAGGCCAGCGCTCCCATCTCGAAGCACTCGCCCGGATCGGCCGGCAGCAGCAGCGGGTGCTTGGTGTCCCCATGGCCGGCGTATGCCGCCGCCAGCAGGTCGGCCTGCTGGGTGCGGGTGGGCATGCCGGTGGAGGGGCCGCCGCGCTGGACGTCGAAGATCACCGCCGGGATCTCGGCGAAATAGGAGAGGCCGATGAACTCGGTCATCAGCGACACGCCTGGGCCGGAGGTGGCGGTGAAGGCCCGCGCCCCGTTCCAGCCGGCGCCGACCACGATGCCGATGGAGGCGATCTCGTCCTCGGCCTGGACGATGGCGTAGCGCGCCTTGCCGGTCTCCGGGTCGATCCGAAGTTGGTGGCAGTAGTCGGTGAAGGCCTCGGCCAGCGAGGTGGACGGGGTGATCGGATACCAGGCGCAGACGCTGGCCCCGCCATAGACCGCGCCCAGCGCCGCGGCGGCGTTGCCCTCGACGAAGATCCGCGTCCCCACCTGATCGACGCGGCGCACCTTGAGGTCCAGCGGCTGGAGGTTCTCGGCCACATAGTCCCGGCCCATGTGCAGCGCCGCGACATTGGCGGTGATCAGCCGTTCCTTGCCGGCGAACTGCTCGGCCAGCAGTTGCTCGATGACCGGAATCTCGATGTCGAGCAGGGCGGCCAGCGCGCCGACATAGATGATGTTCTTGAAGAGCTGCCGCTCGCGCGGGACCTGGTAGGCCGCGTTGCACATCTCGGTCAGCGGCACCCCGACCACGGTGATGTCGTCGCGGAACTTCGAGGGCGGCAGAGGCTTGGTCGAGTCGTGGAACAGGTAGCCGCCCGGCTCGATCTCGGCGACGTCGCGATCCCAGGTCTGCGGGTTCATGGCGACCATGAGGTCCACGCCGCCGCGCCGGCCCAGATGGCCTGCCTCGGTCACCCGCACCTCGAACCAGGTCGGCAGGCCCTGGATGTTCGAGGGGAAGATGTTGCGCGCCGCCACCGGCACGCCCATCCGCAGGATCGCCCTGGCGAACATCCCGTTGGCGCTGGCCGAGCCCGAGCCGTTGACGTTGGCGAACTTGACGACGAAGTCGTTGACCGCCGCGCTCATGGTCTTGCCCCCCGGTCCTTCTCCCCTCGCGGGAGAAGGTGGCCCTGCGAAGCAGGGTCGGATGAGGGGGGCGGCGTCGCGGTTCGCGTGGCGGCGCCCCGTCCGGCCGAGAGGCCCGAACCCCTCATCCGTCGGGCTTCGCCCGCCACCTTCTCCCGCAAGGGGAGAAGGACTGAAGGCCTGCTCATCATCGGCATCCCCCCGCATGGGTCATTTCGAGCAGGAACTTCTGCATGTCCCAGGCTCCGGTCGGGCAGCGCTCGGCGCAGAGGCCGCAGTGCAGGCAGACGTCCTCGTCCTTGACCATCACCCGTCCGGTCGGCAGATCCGACGAGACGTAGAGCGCCTGTTCCAGATTCAGCGCCGGCGCCTTCAGGCGGCCCCGCAGGTCCTCTTCCTCGCCATTGTCGGTGAAGGTGATGCAGTCGGTGGGGCAGATGTCCACGCAGGCGTCGCACTCGATGCAGGCCGACTCGGTGAACACCGTCTGGACGTCGCAGTTCAGGCAGCGCCTGGCCTCGCTGTAGGCCAGCTCCCGGTCGAAGCCGAGCTCGACCTCCAACTTCACGTTCCGCAGCGCCTCGCTCTTCTCGCGTAGCGGCACGCGATAGCGCGCGTCGTTGGCCGGGGCGTTGTCGTAGCTCCACTCGTGGATGCCCATCTTCTGGCTGACCAGCGAGGTCTGCGGCGCCGGGCGCTCGCCGATGTCCTCGCCCTGACACAGCTTGTCGATGGAGATCGCCGCCTCGTGTCCATGAGCGACGGCCCAGATGATGTTCTTGGGTCCGAAGGCCGCGTCGCCGCCGAAGAAGACGTTGGGCAGGGTGGACTGGAAGGTCGTCTCGTCGACCTTCGGCATGTCCCACTCGTTGAACTCGAGGCCGATGTCGCGCTCGATCCAGGGGAAGGCGTTCTCCTGGCCGACGGCCACCAGCACGTCGTCGCACTCGTAGTGTTCGTCCGGCTCGCCCGAGGGGACCAGCTTGCGCCGGCCGCGCTCGTCGTATTCGGGCCGCACCTTCTCGAACAGCACGCCGGTCAGGCGTCCGTTCTCGTGGGTGAAGGCCTTGGGGACCAGGTAGTTGAGGATCGGGATGTCCTCGTGGATCGCGTCCTCCTTCTCCCAGGGGCTGGCCTTCATCTCCTCGAAGCCGGAGCGGACGATGACCTTCACGTCCTCGCCGCCCAGCCGGCGCGAGGTGCGGCAGCAGTCCATGGCGGTGTTGCCGCCGCCGAGGACGATGACCCGCCGGCCGATCTTCTCGATGTGGCCGAAGGAGACCGAGGAGAGCCAGTCGATGCCGATGTGGATGTTGGCGGCCGCTTCCTGCCGCCCGGGAATGTCGAGGTCGCGCCCGCGCGGCGCGCCGGACCCGACGAAGATGGCGTCATAGCCCTCGGCCAGCAGCGCCTTCAGGCTGTCGATCCGTTCGCCCAGCCGAAGCTCCATGCCCAGGCCGGTGATGTAGCCTACCTCCTCGTCGATAACCTCCTCGGGCAGCCGGAAACGCGGAATCTGGCTGCGGATCATGCCGCCGGACCTGGCTTCCCCGTCGAACAGGGTGAGTTGGTAGCCGAGCACGGCGAGATCGCGGGCGACGGTGAGCGAGGCGGGGCCTGCGCCCACCAGGGCGACGCGCTTGCCGCTGTCCACCGCGACCGGCACGGGCAGCCGGCCCGTGATGTCCTCCTTGTTGTCGGCGGCGACGCGCTTCAGTCGGCAGATCGCGACCGGTTCCTCCTCGACCCGCCCGCGCCGGCAGGCCGGCTCGCAGGGGCGGTCGCAGGTTCGGCCCAGGATCCCCGGGAAGACGTTCGACTTCCAGTTGACCATATAGGCGTCTGTGTAACGCCCTTCGGCGATCAGCCTGATGTATTCGGGTACGGGCGTGTGGGCCGGACAGGCCCATTGGCAATCGACGACCTTGTGGAAGTAGTCTGGCCCCTCGGCACTAGTGCGCTGCACAATCGCTTCCTTCCCGACGCCGTTCTCCCGCGGGACTCCAGACGACGGCCAATGAAAGCAGGCTCGCCTTACCGCGACGCAGCGTTCGGGAGGATCGTAGGACCTTCTCGACGGCCCAGCCAATACATTTCTGGATCAAAATGACCGGGTTTTGGCCGGGTCGGTGACTTTTGGACACCTGAACCCGATGAGGCCAAGCTTGGCCGTAGTGATGTCGTCACGGCCTCAACATGCCGTGATCACGGCATGTTTCAGGACTTTTCAGGCCGTGTGAGGGTTCTTTTTGCGTCAAGCATTGCTTAACAATTCGACGTCCCAGCCACGGAGGTCCCGATGCCGAAAGAACTGTTCGAAGTCGCTTCCCCGTTTGAAGAGCCGGAACTCGACATGGTCGAGGCGCTCGACGCGGAACTCGACGCGGAGTCGGTCGAGATCAACGCTCGCCGCGCCCAGGCCGAGCATCCCGAGAACCTGCGGCTGGCCCGGGCTATCTGATCGGGAGCGGCCCACGCGGCCGCTTTCCTTGCTGGCCTCCATGGCCTAGGTCGGTCGGATGCAGCTTCCGATCGACATCGACAGCGTCAAAGGCTTCCTGGATCCAGCGGAGGGCCGCGCCCTCCACGACGCCGCGCTCGCGAGCGCAGGGCTTGGGCCTGCTCTGGAGGTCGGCAGCTATTGCGGCAAGTCCGCGGTCTATCTCGGCGCCGCCTGCCGCGAGGCCGGCGGCCTGCTCTTCTGCGTAGATCATCATCGCGGATCGGAAGAGAACCAACCGGGCTGGGAATACCACGATCCCGAGCTATGGGACGCCGAGGCCGGCGCCATGGACACCCTGCCTTTCCTGCGCCGGACCCTGCGTCGCGCCGGCCTGGAGGATCATGTCATCCCGGTGGTCGGCCGCTCGGCGACCATCGCGCGGGCCTGGGGAACGCCGCTGGGCTTCCTCTTCATCGACGGCGGCCACACCATGGAGGCGGCCCTGGCCGACTGGCGCGGCTGGACCCCGCACCTGAAGACCGGTGGCCTGCTGGCCATCCACGACGTCTTCCCCGACCCCGCCGACGGCGGCCGCCCACCCTTCGAAATCTACCAGCGCGCCCTGGCCTCGGACCTCTATGACGAGGTGACCGCGGTGAAGAGCCTGCGGGTGCTGCGGAAGCTGTAGGGCCGAACAGATGCTTCCCGCTGCAGAAGCTCCGGCGGAGTCCAGCGGGGGAGAGGTTTCAGTCCGCCGTCAGGACCCCGCAGGCCGCCGTCGCGCCATGCAGGGCGTCGGTGGCGAGGATGACGGCGGCCTGGGTCCAGCTCGGCTTTTCCTGGGGCCAGAAGATCGCCTCTTGCATCTGCCAGCCCATCCAGAAGGCGCCGTCGTCGTCGCGGTGGGCCATCTGCCAGGAGAGCAGCGCCTGGGCTTGGCGATGGCGGCCGAGGCGGACGAGGGCCATGGCCAGTTCGCTGGACTCCGCCACCGTGAACCAGGGCTCGCCCAGGACGCAGCGACAACCTAAGCTCTGCTCGACGAAGGGCGCGACCCTGGTCTCCAGGCGCGCCAGGCCCGCCATCCACGGCATGACCCCGGCCAGGATCGGGTAATAGGCGTCCATGGCGAAGCCCGAGCGCGGGGTTCCGGTCCGGTCGAACCGGTGAGGCGCGCAAAGGATGGCGTTCTGCAGCCGCGCGCGGGCCAGGCGCCAGGCTTGCGATGGCTCACCCACTAGGTCGGCCAGCCGGATCGCCGCGCCCAGGCTGGCGTAGATCGAGGCGGCGCCGGCGAGGATGGCGTCGTCCAGCGGCCCTCCGTGGGCTTCGGCGCACCAGGAGATGTCGCCCTCCGGATGCTGCAGCGAGAGCACGAAGTCGATCGCCGCGCGCACCATCGGCCAGCGTCGCCGCGCCTCCTTCAGGTCGCCTGTGAGCCGGAAGCCGTGCCAGACGGCCAGGGCCGGATAGGCGATGAAGTTGGCGTCCTTCAGCTCCGGCGCGGCGACGCGGGCGATCTTCAGGCGCCCTTCCATGGGCAGGGCGTTGCCGTAGCCGCCGAGCCATGAGCCGTCCGGTTCTTGCGTCGCCTGCAGATAGTCGAGCCCGGCCCGCGCCGCGGCGGCCTCGCCCATCACCGCCAGGGCCATGACGCATTCGGCGTGGTTCCAGGGATCCCAGGGCCCGCCTTCGAACCAGGGGATGGCCCCGTCCGGCCGCTGGCTCTCGCCGATGGCCCGGGCCGCGCCGCGAAGCTCGCCGAGCGCGGCGGCGGCGGGGCGGCGGTCCAGGGCCGCGTTCACGCTGCGTCCTTGCGGAAATAGAGGGCGAGGCTCTTGCCCATCAGCGGCGAGGCCGCCGCCTCCAGGGCGCGCGTCAGCCAGGGCCGCTGCATCAGGTCCCATACCAGGAAGCGGTGATAGAGCTTGACCAGCGGATGGTCGTCGCGTCGGCTCCAGAAGGCGCACTTCAGCCACCAGTAGGGCGAGTGCAGCGCGTGGGCGTAGTGCTTGCCCAGCGGCCTGTAGCCCAGGTCCGCGATCTCGCCGCGGAGCTGGGGCTCGCGGAAGATGCGGATGTGACCGCCGGGCTGGTCCGCATAGCCGCCGGGCCCGGAGGCCAGAGCCCAGCAGATCCGTTCGGGCCAGGCCCGCGGCACGGTGGGAACGAAGAGGCCGCCGGGCTTCAGGACGCGGGTGATCTCGGCCAGGGCCTTGGGATAGTCGTGCAGGTGCTCCAGCACCTCCGAGCAGATCACCGCGTCGAAGGCCGCGTCCGGAAAGGGCAGGCGATAGGCGTCGCCCGACAGCACCGCGCTGACCGCGCCCGGCTCGCCGCGGTCCAGCATGGCCAGGCCCTCGCGGGCCTTGGCGAGCGAGGGCATGTCGAGGTCCAGGCCCACGACGTTGATCCCGCCCAGAACGTGGACGCCATGCACGTGCCGGCCCTCGCCGCAGCCGAGATCGAGCACCCAGTCGCCAGCCTTGAGCTCGAGGTCTTCGAGGCGGACGGTCAGCATCGGCGGGCGACGGCCCGGCGCAGGACCTCCTCGTAGGCGGTGGCGGCGCGGGTCCAGGAGAGGCGCTCGCGGGCGCGCTCCAGGCCGGCGCGGCTCATCTCCTCGCGCTTGGCCGGATCGTCCAGAAGCTGGCCGATCGCCGAGGCGAGGGCGCCCGGATCGGCCTTGCGGACCACCACCCCCGCCTCGCCCACGACCTCGGGCAGGGCGCCGCCGTCGGTGACGACCACCGGCGCGCCGCAGGCCATGGCCTCGGCCGCGGGCAGGCCAAAGCCTTCATAGAGCGAGGGCGTGACGCAGATGGTCGCCTGGGCATACTGGGCGACCACCTCCTCGCGGGTCAGATTGCTGATGAACTGGACCCTGTCGGCCAGGCCGAGGCTGTCGAGCAGGTCCTTGGTCGGACCTTTGCGCAGGGTCCCGATGACCACGAGCTCGAGTTCGGGGTGGCTTTGCAGGAGCTGGCCATAGGCCTCGATCAGGTAGCGCAGCCCCTTGAGCGGCACGTCGGCGCTGGCGGTGGTCAGCAGCCGGGCGCTATCGCGAGTTATCTGGGGATTTGGGCAGAAAACCTGCCGATCGATCCCCAGATGGATCACCGACATGGCGTCCTGCCGAACGGCCAGGCACTCGCTCACATCCCGCGCGCTGGCCTCCGAAACCAGAATCACGTCGGTGAGCTGCGGCGCGACCTTTTCCTGCATGGAAAGGAAGCTGTACCAGCGGCGCTTGAGCCAGCGCATGCTGGCCTTCGGCTCGGCGGCGAGGGCGAGTTCAAGGTCCCGACGGATCGGATGGTGGATCACCTCGACCACCGGCAGGCCGGCCCGTTCGATGGCCAGCAGACCTGACGAAAGCGACTGGTTGTCGAGGGCCACGTCATAGTCGGCGCCATGCTGGCGCAGGTATTTCGCTGCGCGCCGTCCGAAGCTCCACGGCTCCATGAACTTGCCGCTGACGTGGCCGAAATACTCTGCGGTGTCGGTCCAGCTCTTGAGATGGCGCCAGCGCAGGGCGCGCTGGCCGTTGTGCGGCTGGGCGTAGAGATCGAGCGAGGGGAGCTTGATCAGCCGCACGCCCTCGCTGAGCACCGGGTAGGGCGGGCCGGAGATCACGTCGACCTGGTGGCCCAGCGCCGATAGCGCCCGCGCAGCCTCGGCGAGATACACGCCCTGGCCGCCGACCTTCGGATCGGACCGATAGGAAAGGAAGGCGATCCGCAGCGGCTGCGCCGCCTCGCGCGCCGGAGTGGCAGGCGAGGGCGTCGGCGCCAGGAATGCCTCGGCTTCCAGGGTCAATACTGCTTCCTTGCGGCTTGGCCCTGACGAGCCATTTTGACGCAGATAGCATAGGCGGAGCCGCTTTCGTCCAGCCTTGATCGAGACCAAGCAGGCGGACCGATCGTTATTGCGCCAAAGGAGGACCTCCCATGGCGCGCGTCGTCGGCATCGATCACCTGGTTATCAGAGTCAGCGACTTCGAGAAGTCGAAGGCCTTCTACCAGAAGCTTTTCACGTTTCTCGGCTTCGAGATCCTCGGCGATTACGAGGACGCGATCGGCTGGACCAATGGCCAGACCAGGTTCTGGATCGGCCAGGCTGACGCGGAGGGGCGCAAGCGGCCTTACCGCATCGGCGACGTCGGCTTCCATCACTACGCCTTCGAACTGCGCAGCCGCGCCGACGTGGACGAACTGCAGGCCTTCCTGCGCAAGGAGGGCGTGGAGATCGTCGATCCGGCCGGCGAGTACTACGAGGATTACTACGCCGTGTTCTTCCTCGATCCCGACGGGCTCAAGCTGGAGGGGATGAAGTACGGCGAGGCCACCGGCGAGAACCCCGCCAAGCCCTGAGCGATGGAACCGCGGGCGGGCTGCATCGCTCCGTTCCCATGCAGCTCATCGCGCTCGCCACCGACTATGACGGCACCCTGGCCCACCACGGCCTAGTCGATGGACCGACCATCGCGGCGCTGGAACGGCTGAAATCGGCGGGCCGGAAGCTGTTGATGGTGACCGGCCGCGAGCTCACCGACCTGCAGCGGGTTTTCGACCGGTTCGATCTATTCGACCTGATCGTCGCGGAGAACGGGTCGCTGCTCTACTTCCCGGAAAACCGCGAGGAGCGGCTGGTTTCGACCGCGCCGCCGCCGGAGCTCGTCGCCGGCCTCGAGGCGCGGGGCGTCTCCCCGTTGTCGGTCGGCCGCGGCATCGTGGCGACCTGGGAGCCCAACGAGGGTGCTGTCCTGGAGACCATCCAGGAGCTTGGCCTGGAATGGCAGATCATCTTCAACAAGGGGGCGGTGATGGTGCTGCCGCCAGGAGTCAACAAGGCGACCGGCCTGGAGGCGGCGCTGGCGGACATGGGGTTTTCTCCGCTCAATGTGGTGGGGATCGGCGACGCTGAGAACGACCATGCCTTCCTCTCGGCCTGCGGGGCCTCGGTGGCGGTGGCCAACGCCCTCGATGCGGTGAAGGGTACGGCCGATCTGGTGACGCCTTCGGACCACGGCGCCGGCGTGGCCGAGGCCATCGAGACGATGCTGGCCGAGCCGTCCCAGCTCGCGATCCTGGCCGCGCACCGCCGGCGGGTCCTGGTGGGCCCGGACGCGGACGCCGCCATCCTGCCGGACCAGGGGACGGTGCTGATCGCCGGTTCCTCCGGGCTCGGCAAGTCGACCCTGGCGACGGCCTTGCTGGAGAAGCTGCAAGCTCAGGGGTTCCAGCTCTGCGTGCTCGATCCGGAGGGTGACTACGACGATCTTGAAGGCGCGGTGGTGATCGGCGACGCCAAGCACGAGCCGGTGATCCACGAGGCGCTCGCCGTTCTCGAAAAGCCCGACGCGCCGCCGCTGTCGATCAACATGCTGGGCCTGTCGGTGCAGGAGCGGCCGGGCTTCTTCCGCGAGGCGATCCTGCGGGTCTGCGAGCTGAGGGCGGCGAAGGCGCGGCCGCACTGGCTGCTGGTCGACGAAGCGCACCACATGCTGCCCGCCGGCGGAGAAGGTCCGCCAGCCGAGCTGGGGCCGGCCATCCTGGTCACGGTGCATCCCGACAAGATCGCGCACCAGGCGCTTGAGGCGGTCAAGGTGCTGCTGGCGGTGGGGCCGCAGGCGGGCGAGGTGGTCGAAAGCTTCTGCAAGGCGGTGGGCGCGGCGGTTCCGTTCGTCCCGCCGGCGCCCGGCGAGGACATGGTGCTGTTCTGGAGCCGCGCCCAGAAGGCCGGTCCGCGCTGGGTCCACGCCGATCCGCCGCGCCAGGAGCACAAGCGCCATACTCGCAAGTATGCGGAGGGCGAACTCGGCGAGGACAAGAGCTTCTATTTCCGAGGGCCGGACGGCGCACTCAACCTGCGCGCCCAGAACCTGCGGCTGTTCATGCAGATCGCCGACGGCGTGGACGACGCCACCTGGCTGCACCATCTGCACCGTGGCGACTATGCCCGCTGGTTCCGCGAGGCCATCAAGGACGATGGCCTGGCGGATGAGGCCCAGGTCCTGCAGGACAGCCAGGATGCGCCGACGACGCGAGCGGCGATGCGCGAGATGATCGAGCGCCGCTACACCGCGCCCGCCTAGCGGCTTCAGGTCGACTGAGTGGTGTCCGGCAGGCCGAGGATGCGCTTGGAGATGATGTTGTTCTGGATCTCGGCCGAGCCGCCGTAGATCGACATCGCCTTGCCCGACAGCCAGCTCCGTACGGTCTCGATCTCTTCGGTGGAGTAGGCCTCGCCCTCCCAGCCGAGCCCTTGGGCGCCCATGATCTCGAGCAACAGCTCCGAACGCGTCTGGGAGACGTGGGTGGCGGAGTTCTTGAGCACCGAGGCGGCGTTGGTGGCGCCGCCGGCGCCGCGGGCCTCGGCCGCCGCGCGGGCCAGGGTAAGGGCGTGGGCGCGGGCGTCGATCTGGTGCTGGGCGATGCGGCTGCGCAGGTCGCGGTCGGCGATGGAGCCGTCGGCCTCGACCTCCATATAGCGCTTGGCGATCTCGTGAACCGGCGCGGCCTTGCCGCCGCCGCCGGTGGAGGCCCCGGTCTGGCTGGCGCGCTCGTGCTGCAGCAGGCGCTTGCCGACGGTCCAGCCGGCGTTGATCTGGCCGAGCATGGCGTCCTTCTCGGCGCGTGCGTCGGTGAAGAAGGTCTCGCAGAACGGCGAGGCGCCGGCGATCAGCTTGATCGGCCGGGTCTCGATCCGCGGCTGGTGCATGTCGACCAGCATGAAGCTGATGCCCTCATGCTTCTTGGCCCGCGGATCGGTCCGCACCAGGGCGCCGCACCAGTCGGAATACTGGGCGCCGGAGGTCCAGATCTTCTGGCCGTCGATCTTCCAGTGGTCGCCGGCGTCGACGCAGCGCATCTGCAGCGAGGCCAGGTCCGACCCGGCGCCGGGCTCGGAATAGCCGACGCACCAGCGGACCTCGCCGCGGGCGATCGGCGGGATGTGCTTCCGCTTCTGCTCTTCTGTGCCGTAGTCGAGGATGGTCGGGCCGATCATGGTCACGCCCATGCCGGCCATCAGGGGGTTGAACGCGCCGATCCGGGTCATCTCCTGCAGCAGGACGCGGGCCTGCTGGGGCGTCAGTCCGCCGCCACCGTATTCCTTGGGCCAGGTCGGGGTGCCCCAGCCCTTGGCGCCCATGCGCTGCTTCCAGAGACCGATGTCGCCGGCAGGCGCCGGACCGTCCATCAACTGGGCGGCGACGCCGGTCTGGCCGCGCAATGATTCGGGGAAGTTTTCCTCCAGCCAGGTGCGGGCCTCGGCGCGGAATTCCTCAAGCTCCACATCGCTTCCAAAATCGGCCATCCCGGCTCTCCCCGCGTTTCTTCATGGCGTGTTGCGGGCATTAGGCCCGGTTCACGTTGCGGGAGGCAAGCGACGGCTTCAGTGGCCGCCGCCCCCGGGGGCCGGAGCGTTCTTGGGACGAGGCGCCAGCCAGATGGTGCTGGCTGCGATGGCGAAGACCACCGCCGTGATCAGGAACATCTCGTTGGTGGACAGCATGACCGCCTGGGTCTGGACCAGGCTCTCGAGCTGCCTGAGCGCCTGATCGGGCGAGAAGCCCTGGGCGATCATCCGGTCCAGGGCGCCCTGGGGCTGGTTGAGCGCGCCGACCAACTCGGTCCGCTTGGCGTTGGCGGTGTTCTCCCATCCGGTGTTGATCAGCGAGGTGGCGAAGGCCCCAGCGACCACGCGCAGGAAGTTCGCGATCCCGGCGGCGGAGGCCGTCTCCTCGGGATCCACTGCGCCTAGGGCGATGCTCTGGGTCGGGATGAAGAAGAACGGCATGGCGAAGCCCAGGAAGAGCTGGGGCAAGGCGATCGACAGGAAGTCCGCGCCGGTCGTGAAGTGGGTGCGCCAGATGGCGATTCCGGCCATCCAGAAGACGCCGAACGACACCAGGGCTCGCGGGTCGCGCTTGGCCACCTGGCTGGCCACGATCGGTGACATGACCACCGCCAGCAGTCCCTGGAAAGCGGCGGCATAGCCGGCCCAGGTGGCCGTGTAGCCCATGTTGGTCTGCAGCCAGAGCGGGATCAGCACCACCGTCCCGAAGAAGGCGCCGAAGGTTATGGCCAGGGTCAGGACGCCGATCGAAAAGCCGCGATGGCGGAACACCCGCAGGTTCACGATCGGGTTCTCGGCGGTCAGCTCCCAGATCATGAAGACCGCAAAGCCCAGGACCGCGACGATGGCCAGGACCACGATCAGCGGCGAGGAGAACCATTCGTGCTCCTTGCCGGTGTCGAGCATGATCTGCAGGGCGGCCACCCAGACGATGAGCAGGCCGAGGCCGATATAGTCGACGGGGATGCGGCGGGTCGGCTCCTGGCGGCGGATGAGGGTGCGGTAGGCCAGGAAGGCGACGCCGAAGGCCACCGGGATGTTGATGAAGAAGATCCAGTGCCAGCCGATGCTGTCGGAGATGGCGCCGCCCAGGATCGGGCCGGCGATGGGGCCGACGACAGTGGTCATGCTCCAGATGCCCAGCGCCTGGGGCGCGCGCTCCCGGGGGAAGATCTGCAGCAGCAGGGTCTGGGACATCGGCATGATCGGGCCGCCGCATAGACCCTGCAGGACCCGGCCGAGGACCAGGAGGCCGAAGGTCGGCGCGATCCCGCAGAAGATCGAGCAGACGCCAAAGCCGACCAGCCCGAACACGAAGACCTTCACCGCCCCGAAGCGCTGGGCCAGCCAGCCCGAGAGCGGGACGGTGATCGCTTCGGCGACCGAATAAGAGGTGATCACCCAGGTTCCCTGGCTGGGCGAGACCGCTAGGCCGCCGGCGATGTGCGGAACGGCGACGTTGGCGATGGTGATGTCGAGCACCACCATGAAGTTGGCGAGGCCCAGCAGCAGCCCGGCCAGCAGCAGGGGCGCGCCCGTCAGCGGGGCGGGTGGGGAGTGGGCCTGGCTCACCGGCCGCTCCTATCGTTCGGCGACGTCGATGACGGCGTCCATGGAGAGGCCGACGCGCAGCGGATGCTCGGCCAGCTCCCTGGGGTCGAGGATGATGCGGACCGGAACGCGCTGGACGACCTTGATCCAGTTGCCGGTGGCGTTCTGCGCGGGGATCAGGGCGAAGGCCGAGCCGGTGCCGCCGGCCATGCCGGCGACCTTGCCGTGGAACTTCACGCCCTTGCCGTAGAGGTCGCTGGTCAACTCGACGCTCTGGCCGGCGCGGACCTTGCGGAGCTGCACTTCCTTGAAGTTGGCGTCGACATAGGCGGCCTGGATCGGCACCACGCTCATGACCGGCGCGCCGTTGGCGATCTTCTGGCCGACGACGGCCTGCTTGCGGGCGACCACGCCGTCCACGGGCGAACGGATGGTGGTGCGCGAGAGGTCCAGCTCGGCCTGGGCGAGGCGCGCGCGAGCGGCGGCCACTTCCGGATTGGCGTTCGCATCGACGCCGGCGACGAGGGCGTTGGCGGCCTTCTGCTGGCCGGCGCTCTGGGCGGCGGTGGCGCGGGCCTGGGCGAGGCCCGCCTGCGCCGCAGCCAGCGCCGCCTTGGCGGCCTGGAAGCGGTTCTCGGCCTGGGTCAGCTCATCACCGGAGACCGCGCCGGACTCCGAAAGGTTGCGGCGGCGGCCGTATTCGACCTGCGCCCGCGAATAATCGGACTGGGCGCTGGCGAGCTGAGCCTCGGCCCGGGCGATGTCGGCCTTGCGGGCGGCGGTCTGGGCGGTCAGCGCTTCGTCATTGGCGTAGTACTGGCCGACCCGGCGTTCGGCCTGGCCGAGCTGGGCGCGGGCGGTGTCGACCGCGAGCCGGTAGTCGGCCGGATCGATCACCGCGAGCACTTGGCCCTTCTTGACCATCTGGGTCTCGCTGACCGGAGCTTCGACGATCTGGCCGGCGACCAGTGCGGTCACCTGGGCGGTGTCGGCGTTCACATAGGCGTTGTCGGTCGAGACGTGCCGCGAGCCGATCAGCAGCCAGTAGACGCCCCAGAGCAGGGCCACGCCGACGACGACGGCGGCCAGGATCTTGAGCATGCGCTTGCGCCGGGCGCCGTTGTTGCTGACGGCGGGGGCTGCAGGCGCGGCGGTGGCCGGCTTCGCCGGCTGGGGATGCGATCCGATATCGTCGGGCATGGGAGAGAGGCCTTTTTCCGGGGGAGGGCGGAAAGCGTCTTTTTATGAATCAGGCGGTTCGGAAGCCGCCGCCGAGGGCGCGGACAAGGGCGGCGTCGAGCATCAGGGCCCGGGATTCCAGGTCGGCGGCGGCGCGCCGCTGGAGGATCACCGCGTTCTCGGCGGTCAGCACCGAGGTGTAGGAATCAAGGCCGCCCTCGTAGCGCAGCCTGGCGATGCGATAGGCTTCCTCGCCCTTGGCCAGGGCTTCGCGCGAGGCGGCGAGCCGGGCGCCGAGGGCGCGCTCGCTGGCGGCGGCGTCGGCCACTTCCTTCAGCGCCTGAACCAGGGTGGCGTCATAGGCGGCGACGGCGGCGTCGTACTCGGCCCGCGCGCCGCGATAGGCGCCCGAGAGCCGGCCGCCCTGGAAGATCGGGAGGCTGACGGCGAGCCCGGCCTGGCCGATGTCGGATCCGGACTTGGTCAGCAGGTCCAGCCCCAGGGACTGGGCGCCGATGAAGGCCGCCAGATTGACGTTCGGATAGAAGGCGGCGTGGGCGACGTCGATGCGCTTGGCCGCGGCCTGCGCGCGCAGCTTCGCGGCCTGCAGGTCCGGCCGGCGTCCCAGGAGGTCGGCGGCGAGGTTCTGGGGCAGGCCGAACTCGCGGCCTGCGCCGGCGGCGGGACGGGTGATCGCCAGGCCGCGGTCGGGACCGGCGCCCAGCAGGGCCGCGATCTGGTTGCGCGTCAGCTCGACCTGCTCATGGGCGGCGGCAAGTTCCTGATCGGCGCTGGCGAGCGCGGCTTCGGCCTGCCTCAGCTCGCCCTGGTTGGCGGCGCCGTTGTCGACGCGCTGGGCCACGAGCTTGCGTGTCGCCTCGCGGTTGGCCTTGGCCTGCTGCGCGGCTTCGGACTCGGCGAAGGCGCGGTTGAGCTCGGCGTAGGACGAGACCACGGCGGTGGTCAGGACCAGACGCGCCTGGGCGGCGTCCATTTCGGCGGCGACGGCCTCGGAGGTCGCCGCTGCCAGGGCTGCGCGGTTGCGGCCCCAGATGTCGAGGTCGAAGCCCAGGTCGAGGGTGGCGCGTCCTGTGTCGTTGTAGCCCTTGGGCACGAAGTCGGCCGGGATGCCGTTGTTGTAGCTTTGCTTGGTCTGCGCGGCCTGGGCCTCGAGGCTGGCGGAAGGCAGGGTCGAGGCCCGCGCCTGCTGCGCCTGCGCCTGGGCGGCGCGGACCCGCGCCTGGGCCTGGACCAGGGTCGGAGAGCCGGCGAGCGCCTCATCGACCAGGGCGTCGAGCTGGCTGTCGCCATAGCCCTTCCACCATTGATCGGCGGGCCACTCCGCCGGAGCGGCCGCGAAGCTCTGGGTTGCGGCATAGGCCTGCGGCGGTCGGACCTGAGGGGGGGCGCCCAGGTCCGGCACAGCAGCGCAGCCCGCCAGGAGGAGGGCCGCCGTCGATAGGGGGAGGATCAGGCGGGCCATGCCGCGTCTCGCACTGAATGAATGGGCTACGACTAGAAAACCGTACGGTACGGTCATATGTTGTGCGAACTGGACGGGGTCAAGCCGAAACCGTACAGGATGGTCAGAAACATCTGGGATGGAACTGTGAACGCGACAATCCCCACGCGGAGGGAAGAACGCCGCGACGAGCGTCGCGACATGATCCTCGACGTCGCGCGGGATTGCTTCGTGGCCGAGGGCTACGCCGCCACCTCGATGTCGATGATCTCGGCCCGTCTCGGCGGTTCGAAAGGCACGCTCTACAACTATTTCAAATCCAAGGAGGAGCTGTTCGCGGCGGTGATGCAGCGCCAATGCGGAGCGCTGGCCGAGACCCTGTTCGACGTGGCCCATGAGGGCGCCACGCCGCGCGAGCGCCTTGAGCACTTCGCCGACAGCTTCCTGCGCCTGCTGCTGACCGCGGAGTCCCGCGGTATCCATAGGCTGGTCGTCGCGGAGAACGAGCGCTTCCCGGAGATCGGCAAGGTCTTCTACGAAACCGGGCCAAAGGTTCTACTGACCAAGATCGGCGGCTATCTCTCCGACCTGATGGACCGCGGGATCCTGCGCAAGGCCGATCCCTTCATCGCCGCCCAGCAGTTCAAGGACCTGGCCATCTCCGGCGTCCTGCAACCGCGCATCTGGGGGGTGATCACCGAGGACATGACGGGCGAGGAGATGGAGCTCCAGGTCCGCCAGGCGGTTGACACCTTCCTCCGCGCCTATCGCCCGGATTAAGCCGCCGTCTCGCCGGTCAGGTCCGCCAGGATCGGGCAGTCGGGCCGGTCGTCGCCCGCGCAGCACCGTGAGAGCTGGCGCAGGGTGTCGGCCATGGCCTGCATCTCGGCGATGCGGTTGTCGAGGTCGGCCAGATGGCGGTCGGCAATGGCCTTCACCTCGCGGCTGGGACGGCCGCGATCACGCCACAGCGACAGCAGCTTGGTGATCTCCGGCATGGAGAAGCCCAGCGACCGCGCCCGGCGGATGAAGCGCAGCTCGTTGATCTCCCGCTCGTCGTATTCGCGGTAGTTGGACTCGGTCCGCGCCGAGGGGCGGACGAGGCCGATTTCGTCGTAGTAGCGTATCATCTTGGCGCTGACGCCAGAGGCCCGCGAAGCCTGACCGATGTTCATGCGAGACTCCTGGTCTTGAAACTTTTCAGCCGCAGGGCGTTGGTCACGACGCTGACGCTGGAGAGCGCCATGGCGCCCGCCGCCGCCATAGGCGACAGCAGCCAGCCGAAGACGGGGTAGAGCGCGCCGGCCGCCACCGGAATGAGGATGACATTGTAGCCAAAGGCCCAGGCGAGATTCTGGCCGATGTTGGTCATGACCGCGCGGCTGAGCGAGACGGCCGTGGCCACGGCGCGCAGGTCGTCGCGCATCAGGACGAGGTCGGCGCTCTCGATGGCGATGTCGGTTCCCGCGCCCATGGCGATCCCGACGTCCGCCGCAGCCAGGGCCGGGGCGTCGTTGATGCCGTCACCCACGAAGGCGATAGGGCCGAAGCGGCTGCGCAGGGCCTCCACGGCGGCGACCTTGCCGTCGGGCAGCACCTCGGCCTCGACCTGATCCAGGCCCAGCCTGTCGGCGACGGCCTGAGCGGTCCGGCGGTTGTCGCCGGTGATCACGGCGATCTTCAGCCCCAGGGCGTGCAGGGTCTTCAGCGCCTCGGCGGTGGTGGGCTTGATCGGGTCGGCGACGGCCAGCAGGGCGGCGAGCTTGCCGTCTACCGCAGCATAGATCGGGGTCTTGGCCTCGTCGCCCATCTGTTCGGCGTCATGGGCGAAGATCGCCGGGTCGAGTCCGAGCTGGCGCATCATCCGATCGGAGCCGACGTCTACGCGGCGGCCGGCCACCGTGGCGCCGGCGCCGAAGCCGGCGGTGGCGTCGAAGGCGCTCGCCTCGGGGATGGCCAGGGCCTGGGCCTTGGCGGCGGCGACCACCGCCTGGGCGATCGGGTGCTCGGAGCGGCTCTCCACCGAGGCGGCCAGCGCCAGCACCTCGGCCTCATCGAAACCGGGCGCGACGCGCAGGTCGGTGAGGGCGGGGCGGCCGACGGTCAAGGTGCCGGTCTTGTCGAAGGCGACCACCCGCACGTCGCGCAGGGCCTGCAAGGCCTCGCCCTGCCGGAAGAGCACGCCCAGCTCCGCGGCGCGGCCGGTTCCGACCATGATCGAGGTGGGCGTCGCCAGGCCCATGGCGCAGGGGCAGGCGATGATCAGCACCGCCACGGCGTTGACCAGGGCGAAGGCCAGGGCCGGGCTGGGCGCGGCGAACATCCAGACGGCGAAGGTCAGCAGGGCTGAGGCGATCACCGCTGGGACGAACCAGCCGGTCACCTTGTCCACCATCGCCTGGATCGGAAGCTTCGAGCCCTGGGCGGTCTCGACCATGCGGACGATCTGGGCCAGCACCGTATCGGCGCCGACCTTGGTGGCGCGGAAGCGGAAGGCGCCGGTTCCGTTGACCGTGCCCGCCACCACGCCCGAGCCGAGGGTCTTCTCGACCGGGACCGGTTCGCCGCTGATCATGGATTCGTCGACGAAGGACGCGCCTTCGGTGACGTCGCCATCCACGGGGATGCGCTCGCCGGGGCGGACCGCCACCACATCCCCGACCACCACCTCGGCGATCGGAACCTCGACCTCGGCGCCGTCGCGAAGGATGCGCGCGCTCTTGGCCTGAAGGGTCATGAGCCGTCGTATGGCTTCGCTGGTGCGGCCCTTGGCGCGGGCCTCGAACAGCCGCCCCAGCAGGATGAGGGTCACGATGACCGCGGCGGCTTCGTAATAGACGTGGTTCGAGGCGGCCGGCAGCACGCCGGGGACGAAGGTGGCGACGGCCGAATAGGCGAAGGCCGCGGTCGTGCCGAGCACGACCAGGGAGTTCATGTCCGGCGCGCCCCGAAGCAGGGCGGGCGCGCCCTTGGCGAAGAAGCGGCGGCCGGGCCCGGCCAGGACCAGCGCGGCCAGGGCGAAGCTGGCCAGCCGCCAGGGCTGTTCGCCGATATTGGCCGCCAGCCAGTGGTGGACGCCGGGGATGAAGTGACGCCCCATCTCGACCAGGAACAGCGGCAGGGTCCCGGCTGCGGCGATGGCGAGGTCGCGCTGGAGTCCCTTGATCTCCTGCTCGCGCGCGGCGCTTTCGCGGTCGGCCTGCTGGGCCGACCCGGGTTCTTCGATCGCTTCGGCCTTGTAGCCGGCTGCGGCGACGGCGGCGGCCAGGCGGCGGATGTCGGGGCCGCCGGCCAGGACGCGCAGGCTGGCGCGCTCGGTCGCCAGGTTGACGTTCGCCTCCAGCACGCCCGGAACCTCGCGAAGCGCCTTCTCGACCCGGCTCACGCAGGAGGCGCAGGTCATGCCGGAGATCTTGAGCTCGACGCGTTCGTCGAGCGGCTCGTAGCCGGCGCGGCGGATCGCCTCGACCACCGCGCCGGTGTCGCCCTCGGGCGTCAGCTCCACATGGGCGCGCTCGGCGGCGAGATTGACCGTCGCGGACGCGACTCCCGGCGTGCCGCGGATCGCCTTCTCGACACGGCCGACGCATGAGGCGCAGGTCATCCCGAGGACGGGAATTTCCAATGGGATCAGGACGGTATCGGACATCGACCGGGCGCTCCGCAGCTTCATGCCCGGCTTAGATAAAGATTCCCATGATGGGAGGGTCAAGGGGCGCCAAGGTGCTTGACCTTCCCATGGCGGGAAGGTCCATCAGGTGGCGAAGAACGGAGGAAAAACGACCATGCAGTTCGAAGTCGAAGGAATGACGTGCAGCCATTGCGCCCAGACGGTGACCGCCGCCGTGAAGGGGGCCGCGCCTGCCGCTCAGGTGCAGATCGATCTGGAGACCGGCCGGGTCTCGGTGACCGGCGGCGATGATCGCCGCGACGCCGTCGCCGCGGCGATCAAGGAAGCCGGTTACGCCGTAAAGGCCTAGTAGCGCGGGCTGCCGTCTTCCCAGTAGTAGCGGCGGGCGCCCGGATCGTAGAAGTAGTAGCGGCGGGCGCCTTCGTCGTAATACTGGCGACGGTTGATGTTGTTGTAGTTGCGGGGCGTGGTCGCTGCGCCGAGGGCCGCGCCGGCCGCGCCGCCCACCAGGGCGCCGGTCACCGAGCTGTCCACCGCCGCACCGACTGCCGCGCCTGCCAGCCCGCCGGTCGCTGCACGTTCGGTCATGGTCGTACCGCAAGCGGTCACAAGGAGGGTGGCTCCAACCGCCGCGGCCTTCTTGGAAAGTCGCATCGCTAACCTCGTTCAGGTTACGCCGTCCCGCACGACCAACGGGTGCGCGCCTATGTGGTTCCTCGTCGGAAGCCTCAGTTCAGCCGCGTCCAGGCGGTTCCCGCGACCGCGCGGCTTTCTCCCAGCTTGAACAGGCGTTTCATGCTTTCCGGCTGGAAGTTGAGGCTGCCGCTCTCGGCCTCGCGGGGGATCTCCGAAACGGAGAATTCCATGCCGTTGCGCTCGGCGAAGGCCCGGTTGGCGGCCAGGTGCACGCGCAGATTGGTCTTCATCATCGTATCGTAGGCGCGGGCGAGGATGGTCGGCGCGCCGCCGCGCACCACGGCGAAGGTCGGATCGATCTTGCCGTTGATCAGCACGAAGATCCGGCTGCGCTGACGCTCCTGGTCGGGGGCGTCCCAGAAGTAGAGACCTTCGGGGATGGAAACGAACGGCGCGGTCACGCCGCCGTCCACGTGTAGTTCGTCGATCTCCCGCCCGTCGGCCTCGCCGATCGGGATGATCACGGGCGGAAACACACCTGGGATCGCGGCCGAGGCGACCAGCACCTCGCGGAACAGCTTGAGCGCATCGGGGCCGCCGCGGCTGGCTATGGCGCCCATGTCCCAGACGACGGTCTGCTGGCTGTCCAGATTGGTGGTGGCGATCAGCAGCCGCCGGCCCTTGGCGTGCTCCTGGGCGATCTCGTGGAGCATCACCGGCGTGCAGTTGGCTTCGACCAGATTCCGCAGATGCCTCGGATTGTAGATGCTGGAGGCGAACAGCACGCCCAGGCCCCGGCCCTGCAGCACCTGGCTGGCCAGGCCGCCGGCATAGGCTTCCTTGAGCTTGCCGTCCCAGGCGGGGCCGAGGAAAGCGAAGGGGGCGATCAGGGCGCCGGTGCTGACCCCGGTCACCACCTCGAAGGACGGCCGCGTCTTGGCCCTGGTCCAGCCGACCATCACCCCGGCGCCATAGGCTCCGTCCGCGCCGCCGCCGGAGATCGCCAGCACATCGACCTGTCCGTCGCCACCGGGCCGCTCGGTCTGGGCGCGCTGGGTGAACGCCAGGGCGGCGGCCTCGTCCGCGGCATTGAAGCGGATGTCGGCGGCCAGGGGCGGGAGCGCCCGGTGCGCCTCGTCGGCGCTGAAGTCCTCCCGGCTTAGGGAAGCGCAACCCGACAGCATCGCTGCCAGCACGGCGGCGCCGAACAGCCGCCGGACCTCTCGGGCTGTGAAGCCATTGCGGCGCGACGCCATCGTCCTGCTCGAAGCCACGACGCCCAACTCGCGTCCCGGGGAAAATGGCGCAAGAACCGCGAGAGTCCAGAGCGTCCTGGGGGGGGCGGGCTGCTGCCTTAGGGGATGAGGATCGCCTGGGCGATCATGCCGAGGCCGACAATGCTGACCAGCCAGACCAGCGAGCGCAGGTGGCGCACGCCCCAGGCGTAGAGCGGCACATAGGCCACGCGGGCCCAGAAGTAGATCTGCGCGCCCAAGGCGGTGGTTTCGTTCTCCTTGCCGGCCACATGGGCGATCAGCACGGCGCCCAAGAAGAGCGGCAGGGTTTCGAAGAGATTGTCCTGGGCGCGCTTCAGGCGCAGCGCCTTTTCGCTGAGCGGCGGCATCTCGCCGTCCCGAGCCCCGGTGTTCCACTTCAATCCGTACTGGCTGGTCCTGGCGATGTCGAAAAGCAGGATCTGGGCAAAGGCGAGGACCAGGGTCCAGGCCGCCATCATCAGACCGATCGTCATGGCGAAGTCTCTCCGTTGTTCGCGCGCCGAAGGTTCGCCCGATTCGGCGAGGGGCGGGCGAGTCGGCGCACCCAGCTATGGCGCCTGCCGCCCGCTCCCTCTATGGACGGCGGCCAAAGGAGATCTTCGTTGTCCGCCGAGCCCGCCGCACACGCCGTCGTCCAACGCAACGGCGCCGGCATCGCCCTGCGCGTGGCGGCCATGGCGTGCATGGCCGTGCTCGCCGCCCTGGTGAAGGGCTGCGCCGAGCGCGGCGCGCCGGTGCTGGAGATCGTCTTCTTTCGCAACGCATTCGCCTTCGTGCCGGTGCTGCTCTACGTCTGGCGGACGGCCGGCTTCGGGGTGCTGAAGACCAGGCGGCTGGGCGGCCACGCCATGCGCGCGACCGTAGGCCTGGTAGGCATGGTCTGCGGTTTCACCGCCGTCTCGATGCTGCCGCTGACGGAGTCGACGGCGCTCTCCTTCGCCTCGCCGCTGTTCATGACGGCCCTGTCGGCCCTGATCCTTAAGGAGGTGGTGGGACCGCACAGATGGGGCGCTGTGGTGGTCGGCTTCATCGGCGTGCTGATCATGGTGCGGCCCGATCCGGCGCACATGGCCAATCTGGGCGCGGCGTTCGGCCTGGCCGGCGCGCTGGGGGCCGCCGGCGCGATGATCACCATCCGGGAGATCAGCCGCACCGAGCCGGGCCCGACCATCGTCTTCTATTTCACCCTGGCGGCGATGCTGTTCGGCCTGGCCAGCCTGCCGTTCGGCGGCTGGAAGATCCCCGACCTGACGACCCTTGCGATGCTGATCGCAACCGGCCTGGTGGGCGGGACGGGCCAACTGCTGCTGACTGAAGCCCTTCGCCGCGCGCCGGTCGCGGTGGTCGCGCCCTTCGACTACACGCAACTCGTCTGGGCCTGTCTGATCGGCTACCTGTTCTGGGACGAGATCCCCCGCGCGGCGACGGTGAGCGGCGCCTTGGTCGTGGCGGCCAGCGGGGTCTACATCCTCTTTCGCGAGACCCGCCGCATTCGCGCGGCCGCCGCCAAATAAGGCTTACTCCACAATAGCTTGCGGCCAGATGCGGCGTTGACAGGCTCGCGCCGCGGGCGGATTCTGGCAGGGCCGTAGGGCTGGACGCTTGGACCGCCGCCAGAACCGAGCCGCGCCGCCCACGGGGCGCTGGAGGCGCTTGGAAGATGCTCAAGGGAATCCTGGTCGCGGTGCTCGCGATCCTGGCCCTGGCCGTAGCGACCGCCGCGGAGGGCGCCGTCACCGTGCTCGGCGGAGGCCTGGCCGAGCAGTGCTCCAAGGCCGCCGTCGCCGGCGAGAACGACCGCCGGTTCGAGGATCTCTGCGCCCTGGCGCTCGACACCGAATTCCTGTCGCTGCGTGACCGGGCGGGCACCTATGTCAATCGCGGGGTCTTCAAGCTGCGCCGCGCCGCCTATGCCGACGCCGCCCGTGACTTCAGCGAGGCCGCGCGCCTGCAGCCGGACATGGGCGAGGCCTACGTCAATCGCGGCGCGGCCTTCCTCGGCCAAAGGCGCTACGCCGAGAGCCTGCCGGACTTGAACCGCGCCCTGGAACTCGGCGTGTCGGAGCCGGCCAAGGCCTATTACAATCGAGCCATCGCCCATGAGGGCATGGACAACGCCAAGGCTGCCTATTTCGACTATCAGAAGGCGGTCGAGATCGACCCCGAGTGGGCGGCGCCCCGCGAGCAGCTCACGCGCTTCACGGTCTCGCGCAGGTAGGATGGAGCCATGGCCGGTCCGCGACGTTGGGTTGATATGCGCACGATCTTCCTGAGCGTGAGCCTTCTCGCCCTTTCAGCCGGCGCCTCGTCGGCCCAGGTTCCATACGGCTCCGTCGTCACCGACCCGGCCTACATGGCTCAGCAGCAGATCGATCGGCAGCGGGCCATCGCCCTCGAGAACCAGCTCAACACCCTGGACGCCCGGATTCAGAGCGAGCAGCGCCTGCGCGAGTTCGAGGCGGCCCAGCCTCCGCCCAGGCTGAGCGCGCCCGAGCGACCGGCCCCCAACGTCAGCGGCGCCTACGCCACGATCCCCGACTCGGTGCTGGCCGATTCCAACGCGCGTGTACGCGCCGCCTCGAAAAACCCCCGCTGACAAGGGCGTCAATTCCCCGCATCCTCTCGACCTAGGCTGAACCTGGTTTCGGGCGGCCGATGTTTGGAAGGAGACGGGCATGCGTTGGCAGGGTGGCCGCCGCGGCGGCAACATCGAAGACCGGCGCGGCATGAGCGCGGCCGGCGTCGGCGGCATCGGCCTCGGCGGCGTCGTGCTGGCGCTGATCGGCTACTTCGTCTTCGGCATCGACCCCTCGACCACCATGTCGGTCGTCCAGGGCGGCGGCCAGGCCGAGCAGCAGGAGGGCGTGCGCGGGACCACGACCGACCAGGGCGGCCAGTTCGTGGACGTGATCGAGCAGTCCACCACCGACGTCTGGTCCCAGATCTTCGCCCAGGAGGGCCAGACTTATCGGCGGCCGGCCGCGGTGGTTATCTACGACCAGGCCACAGGCACCGGCTGCGGCATGGGCCAGTCGGCCATGGGGCCGTTCTACTGCCCGGCCGATCAGAAGGTCTATCTGGACCTGGCCTTCTGGCAGGAGCTGGAGAGCCGCTTCGGCGCCCAGGGCGAGGCGGCCCGCGCCTATGTCATCGCCCACGAGATCGGCCACCACGTCCAGAATCTGACCGGCGAGGCTCGGCGGGTGGAACGGGGTTCCGCCGGCGCCGACTCCTCGTCCGTGCGGCTGGAACTGCAGGCCGACTGCTATGCCGGCGTCTGGGTCGCGCACGCCGCGACGGTGTCCGGCGGCCAGGTGGCGCTCGATCCGGCGGATATCGAGGACGGCATTCGCGCGGCCGCGGCGGTCGGCGACGACGCCATCCAGAAGCAGGCCCAGGGACGGGTCATGCCGGACGCCTTCACCCACGGCTCCAGCGAGCAGCGGATGCGCTGGTTCCGCACCGGCGTGCAGACCGGAAACCCGGGCGCCTGCGACACCTTCAAGGCGGCGCGGCTCTAGAGCGCGTTCCGCAAAAGTGGAAACCGGTTTTGCGACCAGAACGCGCTCAAGATTTTGAATCTAGAGCGCGGGCAGGGGCTCCAGCCCCAGGCAGACCGACACGCAGCGGCGCGCCAGCACCTCGCCGGCGTCCACGAACGGCAGTCGGCTCGTGGCGGCGTCGAAGACCAGCGGGACCTCGGTGCAGCCGGCGATGATCGCTTCGGCGCCTTCGGCCGCCAGGTATTGCGTCAGTTCGGCCATGCGCTCTCGAACCTCGGGGCCAAGGTCGCCTCGCTTGATCTTGTAGATCAGGTCCATGAAGACCTCCTGCCGCCCCTGGTCGAGGGTCACTACTCCCATGCCCTGGGCCGCGAGGTATTCGCGATAGAGCTTGAGCGCCTTGGGCGTGCCCAGGACCCCTGCGCGACGGGCGCCGGTGTCCCTGGCGGTCTTGGCGGCCGTCCCGATCATGTCGACCAGCGGCAGTCCAGAGGCCCTGACGATCACGTCGGCATAGGCGTGGGCGGTGTTGCAGGCGATCGCCAGGACCTGGGCGCCGCTGTCCCGCAGGCTGGTGGCCATCTGGGCCAGCACCGGACCCGGTCGGGCCGCCGGATCGTTGCGGTCCGGCACGAGGGGATTGATGTCCACCAGGGTCCGGATGTGGTCCTGGTCGCGCTGGACCGGCGTCGCGGCTTGCAGCTTGCCGAGGAAATCGAGCGTGGCCGCCGGCCCCATGCCGCCCAGCACGCCGAGGATCAGACTCATCGAGGCGCTCCTTAGTCCGCGCCCCCTAACATGAGGTCGAGCCGTCCCGCGAGCCCCGTCGTCCTAAGGCCGGACCTTGGGCGGCAAGGTTGCGACCTGCTCGGGCGTGAGTCGGGTGATGCTCCGGATGATGCAGGGCGTCAGGGCGCCGGGCGCCATGCGGACCTTCAGGTCGAGGTCCAGCGGACGGCAGACGAGATCGGTCCCGGCCGTTGGGGTGAGGACCAGCGGGCCGCTCGAACTCACGCCCGCAAGGCAGGCGCCGGCCATGTCCAGCCGAAAGACCTCCTTCCCGTTGCGGACGGAGAGATAGAGGGTCCGGTCGTCGGCCTTGGTGTGGTTGTGGATCTGGCTGACGCGGAAGCACTGGTTGGCCTGGGCCGGCGCGGTGGCCTGGTCGGCGGCGAGGGCGGGGCCGGAAGCCAGGGCTGCGAAGGCGGCGGCGAGGAGCAGGCGTTGCATGGCGAACCTCCTGAAAGTCTTCACCGATTATGCGCCGAAACGAGATCGGACGGCGGCGCTTTTCATTGGCGCCGATCGCGCATAAGACTGAACGCATGTCCTCGGGGGGCCGCGCTTGGGCGGCTGAGAGGCGGGCGAGCCCGCGACCCGTAGAACCTGATCCGGGTCATGCCGGCGAAGGGAAGGCGTCGGGCGCGGTCGTGCGCCCGGATTCCCGGCGTCCGGCGGTCCCTTGGCCGCGAAGGAGCATGCCGGTGAATATTCAGACCCCCGTCAAGGACGCCATTCCCACGGGCGAGCGCCCGGGTTCGCGCAAGGTCTATCAGCCTGGCGTGCTCTGGCCCGACATCCGCGTGCCGTTTCGCGAGGTGGCGGTGCATCCGTCGGCCAAGGAGCCGGCGGTGACGATCTACGATCCCTCCGGCCCCTATACCGATCCGACGACGAAGATCGACATCAACCTCGGCCTGGCGCGCACCCGCGAGCCGTGGGTCGTCTCTCGGGGCGATGTGGAGATCGTCGAGACCCCTCGCGAGGTGAAGCCCGAGGACAACGGCTTTGCGACCGGCCAACACCTTGCGCCGCGGTTCTCCGCCCCGCGCCGGGTCTATCGCGCCAAGGGCGGGGTGGCGGTCACCCAGCTCGACTACGCTCGCCGCGGGATCATCACGCCCGAGATGGAATATGTCGCGATCCGCGAGAACCTGCGCCGTCAGGAGAACGACGGGGCGATCCGCGACGGCGAGGACTTCGGGGCCTCGATCCCCGACTTCGTGACCCCGGAGTTCGTGCGCGACGAGGTGGCCCGCGGCCGGGCGATCATTCCCGCCAACATCAACCACACCGAACTCGAGCCGATGGCCATCGGCCGGAACTTCCTGGTCAAGATCAACGCCAACATCGGCAACTCGGCGGTGCTCTCCACCGTCGCCGACGAGGTGGACAAGATGGTCTGGGCGATCCGCTGGGGCGCGGACACCGTCATGGACCTCTCCACCGGCCGCAACATCCACAACATCCGCGACTGGATCGTCCGCAACAGCCCGGTCCCGATCGGCACGGTTCCGATCTACCAGGCCCTGGAGAAGGTCGGCGGGATCGCCGAGGACCTGACCTGGGAGGTCTTCCGCGACACCCTCATCGAACAGGCCGAGCAGGGGGTCGACTACTTCACCATCCACGCCGGCGTGCGGCTGCCCTTCATTCCCCTGACCGCCAAGCGGGTGACCGGCATCGTCAGCCGCGGCGGCTCGATCATGGCCAAGTGGTGCCTGGCGCACCACAAGGAGAACTTCCTCTACGAGCACTTCGAGGACATCTGCGAGATCATGCGCGCCTATGACGTGTCGTTCTCGCTCGGCGATGGCCTGCGCCCCGGCTCGATCGCCGACGCGAACGACGCGGCCCAGTTCGCCGAGCTGGAGACCCTGGGCGAGCTTACGCCGATCGCCTGGAAGCATGGGGTCCAGGTGATGATCGAAGGCCCCGGCCACGTGCCGATGCACAAGATCAAGGCCAACATGGACAAGCAGCTCGCCGCCTGCGGCGAGGCGCCGTTCTACACGCTCGGCCCGCTAACCACCGACGTGGCCCCCGGCTACGACCACATCACCAGCGCCATCGGGGCGGCGATGATCGGCTGGTTCGGCACCGCCATGCTCTGCTACGTCACGCCCAAGGAGCACCTGGGCCTGCCGGACCGCGAGGACGTGAAGGAGGGCGTGATCACCTACAAGATCGCCGCCCACGCCGCCGACCTGGCCAAGGGCCATCCTTCGGCGCGCGCCTGGGACGACGCGCTCTCTCGCGCGCGCTTCGAGTTCCGCTGGGAAGACCAGTTCAACCTGGGCCTCGATCCGGAGACTGCGCGCCAATACCACGACGAGACCTTGCCGAAGGAGGCGATGAAGACCGCCCACTTCTGCTCGATGTGCGGTCCCAAGTTCTGCTCGATGAAGATCAGCCAGGACATCCGCGACGCGGCCGCCAAGCAGAACGACATCGCTGCGGGCATGGCGGAAATGAGCGACAAGTTCCGGGCTGAAGGCGGCGAGATCTACGTGAAATCCTGAGGCCCGGCGTGTCCGAGATCGAACTGAAGCCAGGGGCCAGGCTCTCGGGCCTGGACCTCTCGCACCTGGACTTCTCGGACGTCGACCTGACCGACGCCGAACTGGACGGCTGCTTCCTGCATGACGCGCAGCTCTCGGGCGTCGTCCTGCAGGGGGCGCGGTTCACCGATTGCCGGCTGGTCCGTTGCCGCTTCGCCCATGCCGACCTGCGTGAGGCGGTGTTCGAGGCGTGCAGCTTCGCCGACGCCGACGATCATGCGGGCGTGCAGTTCGCCTTTTCGAAACTGGACGAGGCGCGGCTGGCCAAGTGCGATCTGTCGTTCGCGCGGTTCGAGCGCTCGTCGCTCTATGGAGTGGAGATGGAGACCTGCAACCTGCGCGGCGCCGTGTTCGCCCACGCCGACTTCGCCCGCGCGCTTGGCCGGAACATCGTGCGCTACTCTGCGCGGCTCGCAGGCTGCAATCTGGAGCTGGCCGACCTGACGCAGGTCCGGCTGCAGGACTGCGAGCTCAACCGGTCGAGCTTCCGCGAGGCGGTGCTCGTGGATGCCGACCTGGAGGGGGCCGACCTGCGCGAGTGCGACTTCTTCCAGGCCCTGACGGTGGGCGCGAAGCTGGCGCGCGCCGACGTCCGCGGGGCGGAGGTCAGTGGGCTCAACCTGTCGGAACTGGGAAGCCTGGACGGAATGAAGGTCACGGCCGACCAGCAGTACCGGCTGCTGACGGCCATGGGCCTGGACGTCTACGCCGACTGATCAGTCGTCGCTGCGCACCTTGACCGGCTCGGCTTTCCAGACCCGGACGGCGACGGCCGCGGTGATCGCGGCGAGGATGGCGGTGATCGCGCCGCACCACTGCAGCGTATTCATGCCTTCGGCGGCGTAACGGCCAACGGCGGCGCTGACGAAGAAGACGAGAGCCGCGGTGCCCCACTCGGCGCCCCAGCTCGAAAACAGCAGCTTCAGCATGACGGTCCTCTGGTAAGTCGGCCGTCTAAAGCCACAGCCGGCGCCATGCCGGGAATGTGGCATGGGGTCGCTTGGCCTTAGGCCGCGCTCGCCAGCCCCTGCCGTTCGGCCACGGTCTGCAGCACGTTGAAGAGCTTGGGCGCTTCGATGGGCTTGGGCATGTGCAGGTCGGCTCCAGCCGCGAGGCTGAGGGCCTCGTGTTCAGGCAGGGCGTTGGCCGTCAGCATGACGATCGGGGTGCGGGTCATGCCGCGCAACTGTTCGCGTTCCCGGATCGCCTTGACCGCCGCGACGCCGTCGAGGACCGGCATCTGCATGTCCATCAGGATCAGGTCGAAGCGCTGGGTGGAGAAGGCCTCCAGGGCCTGCTTGCCGTTTTCGACGCTCACCAGATCGACCTCGAACTGCGAGAACAGCACCTGGACGACCTTGCGGTTGGTGGGATGGTCGTCGGCCAGCAGAATGCGCAGGGGGCGCTCGGGCGGCCCGGCTCCGGCGGCCGGTTCCGGCGTGGCCTCGGCCGCGCTCATGGGCAAGCGGACGGTGAAGGTCGAGCCCTCGCCCGGGGATCCGACGGCCTCCAGCTTGCCGCCCATCAGGACCACGAGCTGCTGGGCGATGCTCAGGCCGAGTCCGACGCCGCCGTGACGGCGGGTGGAGGAGGTGTCGAGCTGCTGGAAGCGCCGGAACAGGCGCTCGGTGTCGCCAGGCTCGAAGCCGATGCCGGTGTCCTGCACGTCGATGCGCCACCAATCGCCTTCCTCCTGGCGGACCCCGATCGCCACATAGCCTTCGCTGGTGAACTTCACGGCGTTGGAGACGAGGTTCACCAGGACCTGTTTGACCCGCACGACGTCGCCGCTCACGGCCGCCTCGGCGGCGGGGTCGATGTCGAGGATCAGGTCCAGGCCCTTGTCCTCGGCGCGCGAGGCGGTGAGGCCGGCTACGCTGCGGACCGCCTCGCCGAGGTGGAACGGCTCATTGACGACCTTCACCCCGCCGGCCTCGATCCGCGACAGGTCGAGCACGTCCGAAAGCACCCGCTCGAGCGCGACGCCGGAGCTGTGGATGATCTCGACCATCTCGGCCTGAGAGGGGGCCAGGGGCGTCCTGGCGAGGGCCGCGGCGACGGCGTTCACCCCGTTTAGCGGGGTCCGGATCTCGTGGCTCATATTGGCCAGGAAGTCGTTCTGCGCCTTGTGGCTGGTGTAAAGCTGCAAGGCGGCGGCGCGGATTCGCGCGACCATGAGCGCGCCAAGGCCGCCGAACACCAGCAGGACGAGGGCGATCGGCGCGATCGAGGCGCGGGCGATCTCCGCTCCCGGCCGCTCCGGCGTCCAGCTCAGCACCAGGCTCGGCCCGCCCACGGTGGTCGGCAGCCGGATCCCGGCCCGGCCCGCGGTGGCCGCCTCGGCTTCGACCTTCAGGTCCTTGAGCTGAAAGCGACGCTGCAGCCGCGCGAGCGTGCCCTCATCGAGGTGCATCGTGGTGAGGACGATCGGCGCATAACGGTGGTGGAGCCTTGCCCCGCCGTTCGCGGGCCGGACCAGCGTCGCGGTGACGAGATGGGTCCTGCCGTCCTGCCTCACGATCTGGCTGGCCTGGAGCGGGCCCCGCGTGCTGGTCGCCCGCGCCTCGGCGCGGCGGACCTCTGCGATGACCGAGTCGGCGCCCAGGACGCCTGAGAAGCCCGCCGGGTCGGCGTCGCCCGCACGGCGTCGCGCATAGATCGGGCGGTTGTCCCGGTCGAGGACGAAGAGTTGGTCGAAGCCCGCCTTCAGGGTGAAATAGCCGTCGAGGCGCGCGTCCGCCCAAGCCTGGTCGAAACGGTTGTCCAGGTTGACGACCGCCTCGTTCCAGTTGGTTTTGGCAATGATGGTCCGTTCGATCCGCGCGATGCTGCCGGCGACGCCCCGCTCAACCAGGGCCTCCTCGCGGCGACGTACGCCCTGATCGACGGCGTGGGCCCAGATGAGCAGACTGGCGACGAAGGCGGCCATGGCGCCCAGCGCCAATGCGGCGAGCGGCGCCAGCAACCTGAACTCGGACCTACGTCGCATGCCTTCGGCCGCCCCTCACTCGCCGTTGGTTTCACCGAGTCTGCCGCCAGCAGGTTAACCAAGGGTGTGGTCAAGCTTCGCGCACGAAAAACGCGATTCCGCGATATTGCTTAGTCGAAGCCGCTCACCAGTTCGGCGATCGAGCGGACGATCCGGTCGGGCTTGACCGGGCTGCCCTCCGGCACGCCTTCGCCCAGATGGTCATGCCAGATCCCATAGATGCCCAGCCGCTGCGGCGCCGCGACCTCCCACTCCAGATTGTCGCCGACCATCCAGGTTTCGCGGGCCTCGACGCCCAGCGCCTGCATCGCGTGCAGATAGGCCCGCTCCTGCGGCTTGCCGAACCCGGCCTCGCCTTCGATCTGCACGTGATGGAACAGCGGCGCCAGCGCGAAGCGCTCGACCTTGGCCCGCTGGGGCTCGGCCGCGCCGTTGGTGACCAGGGCGAGCTTGACCTCCCGCTCGCGGAAGAAGCGGATGGTTTCCAGCGCGCCGGGGAAGAACTTCCCCTGTTCCTCCCGATAGGCATGGAAGCGTTCGCCGAAGGTCCTGGCGAAGGCGGACGTCAGGGCCGACGCGCGATCGCGGAGGGGCTGGAAGGATTCCTCGACCGCCAGGATCCGGCCCTCAGAGAGGTTCTGCCGCCAGATCGCTGCGCGTTCCTCATCGGCCCAGAACCGGCGGAAGCCCGCCTCCAGGGCGTTGGCCGCCTCGGCCGGGGCGAGGGGAGCGAATATCTCGCCGAACTCCTCCACGACCTCCTGCAGGATCTGCCGCCGCGAGCCGAAGGAGATGATCGTCTCGTCCAGATCGAACAGAATCGCTGCGGGCAGGATCGTCATGGCTTCACCTTACAGGAAACACGGGTCAGCTCGTGCGGTTCGCCCCGAACGAAGGGGTGAGTCCTGGGCGCCACGCCGCGCTCGCCTGACGCGTGTGTGACCGGCGAGGTGCTCGGTGCGCCTTGACCCTTCACGCCGCAACTGACCAAGGTCGGCCGCAAGTCGGAGGGAATCGATGCGTCTAAAGGCCCGGCTAGATCGTGATTGGAAGTTCTTCCGTGGGCTCAACCGCACTCTGAAGCGTGTGAAGTCCATCACGCCTGACTCTCCGAACCTCGTATGCGACGACATCCAGGCTGCGGTCGAGAAGTGGCGCGACCATCCCGCCCTGACCTTCGAGCACAAGACCGTCACCTATGGCGAGATGGACGCCATCGCCAACCGCTTCGCCCATTGGGCCAAGGGCATCGGTGTGCGGCGCGGCCAGACCGTGGCGCTCTTCATGCCCAATCGCCTGGAATACCTGCCGATCTGGTATGGGCTGAGCAAGATCGGCGCGGTCACCGCCCTGATCAACAACCAGCTCATCGGCGCGCCGCTGGCCCACTGCCTCAATATCTCCGGGGCCGCCCACGTCATCGTCGACCCCGAAACCTCGGCCGCGTTCGAGGAGGCCAGGGAACTGCTGGAGCGCCCGATGCAGCAGTGGATGCTGGGCCAGGCGCACGGCGACCAGCGCGACCTTTCCCAGGCCCTGAAGAGCTGCAGCCAGCTTCCGCCCGATCGGTCCGTCCGTGACGGCATGACCGCCAAGGACACGGCGCTGTTCATCTATACCAGCGGCACCACCGGCTTGCCGAAGGCGGCCCGTATCACCCACGTGCGCGCCCAGCTTTATATGCGCGCCTTCGCCGGGGCGACGGACGCAGGCGAGAAGGACCGGGTCTATGTGACCTTGCCGCTCTATCACGCCACCGGCGGTCTCTGCGCTATGGGCGCCGGCCTGCTGAGCGGCGGATCGGTGGTCATCAAGAAGAAGTTCTCCGC
This sequence comes from Phenylobacterium koreense, assembly GCF_040545335.1. Taxonomy (NCBI): domain Bacteria; kingdom Pseudomonadati; phylum Pseudomonadota; class Alphaproteobacteria; order Caulobacterales; family Caulobacteraceae; genus Phenylobacterium; species Phenylobacterium koreense. The sequence goes on along the minus strand of NZ_JBEPLU010000001.1, from coordinate 739,266 downwards.
CAGCCACTTCTGGGAAGACGTGGTGGCCGAGAACTGCACGATGTTCGTCTATATCGGCGAGCTCTGCCGCTACCTGATCAACCACGAGGAAGTGGAGGACGAGCACCGGCACAAGATCCGCCTGATGTTCGGCAACGGCCTGCGTGCGGACGTCTGGGCGGAGATGAAGCGCCGCTTCCGCATTCCCGACGTGCTGGAATTCTACGGGGCCACCGAAGGCAACGTCTCGATGTTCAACTTCGACGGCCGCGTCGGAGCGATCGGGCGGGTGCCGGGCTGGCTGAAGAAGCGGTTCAATTTCCGCCTCGTCCAGTTCGACGTGGAGAGGGAAGAGGAGATCCGCGGCGCGAACGGGCTCTGCATCGAGGCCGGCCCCGGGCAGATCGGTGAGTGCATCGGCAAGATCGGCAACGACGCCCGGACCGAGTTCACCGGCTATGTCGACAAGGCCGCGTCCGACCGGAAGATCCTGCGGGACGTCTTCGAGAAGGGTGACGCCTGGTTCCGCACCGGCGACCTGATGAAGACCGACAGCGACGGCTATTTCTATTTCGTCGACCGCATCGGCGACACCTTCCGCTGGAAGGGCGAGAACGTCTCGACCGGCGAAGTCGCCGAACGGCTGCAGGCGATCCCCGGCGTGGTCGAGGCCAATGTCTATGGCGTAGCTGTCGAGGGCGCCGATGGCCGGGCCGGCATGGCGGGGCTGGTGGTCGACGACGGTTTCGACATCAAGGCCTTCGGCGACACAGTGGGCCATGACCTGCCGGCCTATATGCAGCCGGTCTTCGTCCGCATCCTGCCGGCGATCCAGACGACCGGGACCTTCAAGTACCGCAAGATCGACCTGGTGGCCGAGGGCTTCGACCCGACGGCGATCAAGGGCGCCGTCTACTACAAGGACCCGACCCGCGGTTATGTGAAGCTGACCAAGGCCGGCTACGCCAAGATCCTCGACGGCGGCGTCAAGCTGTAGCCCTGCGCCGCAGCCAGGACTCGCCTATATTGGTGACATGCCGACCGACGTGACCGCTCCCGCGCCCCTGCTGGGCGCAGCCCTCATCAAGGACGAGGTGCGTCGCCTGCCGGACTCGCCCGGCGTCTATCGCATGATGGGCGAGGGGGGCGAGGTCCTCTATGTCGGCAAGGCGCGCTCGCTGAAGAAGCGGGTGACCCAGTATGCGCAGGGGCGCTTCCATACCCAGCGCATCGCCCTGATGGTCGATCTGACCCGGTCCATGGAGTTCGTCACCACCCGGACCGAGACCGACGCCCTGCTGCTCGAGATCAACCTGATCAAGCAGCTCAAGCCGCGCTTCAACGTCCTGCTGCGCGACGACAAGAGCTTTCCCGAGATCGTCATCCGGCGCGACCACGCCGCGCCTCAACTGCGCAAGCATCGCGGCGCGCACACCATCAAGGGCGACTATTTCGGCCCCTTCGCCAGCGCCTGGGCGGTCAACCGGACCCTGAACACCCTGCAGAAGGCCTTCCTGCTGCGCTCGTGCTCGGACAGTGTCTACGAGACCCGCACCCGGCCCTGCATGCTGCACCAGATCAAGCGCTGCTCAGCCCCCTGCACCGGCCTGATCAGCCTCGAGGACTACGGCAAGCTGGTCGAGGAGTCGGAGAACTTCCTGCGCGGCAAGAGCCGGGCGGTGATCGCCCGCATGTCCAAGGAGATGCAGGAGGCCTCGGACGAGATGGAGTTCGAGCGCGCCGCGCGGCTGCGCGACCGGATCCGCGCCCTGGCCTCCATCGCCCAGGAACAGCAGATCAATCCGGAGACCATCGAGGAGGCCGACGTCTTCGCGCTGCACGCCGAGGGCGGCCAGGCCTGCGTTCAGGTGTTCTTCTTCCGCGCCGGCCAGAACTGGGGCAATCGCGCCTATTTCCCGCGGATCGACAAGAGCGACGAGGATCCGGACGTGATGTCCGCCTTCCTCGGCCAGTTCTATGACGACAAGCCGATCCCGCGCCTGATCCTGGCCAATATCGAACCGTCCGACTGCGAACTGCTGACCGAAGCCTTTGGCATGAAGGCCGGCCGCAAGGTCGAGATCGCCCAGCCCAAGCGGGGCGAGAAGGCTCAGCTCGTGGAACACGCCCTGACCAACGCGCGCGAGGCGCTGGGGCGCAGGATGGCCGAGAGCTCAGCCCAGTCGAAGCTGCTGGCGGGCGTCTGCGAGGCGTTCGGCCTGGAGGCCTCCCCTGAGCGGATCGAGGTCTACGACAACGCCCACATCATGGGGACCAACGCCGTGGGCGGCATGATCGTCGCCGGCCCTGACGGATTCCAGAAGGGCCAGTACCGGAAGTTCAACATCAAGGGGACCGACCTCACCCCTGGCGACGACTACGGGATGATGCGCGAGGTCATGCGCCGCCGCTTCTCGCGCATGGTGAAGGACGAGGAGGCGGGCGAAAATCCGCCGCGCCCCGATCTGGTGCTGGTCGACGGCGGCGCCGGCCAGCTTGCGGCGGTGCTGGAGGTCATGGCCGACCTTGGCGTCGATGACATCCAGGTCGTGGGCGTCGCCAAGGGGCCGGACCGCGACGCAGGCCTGGAGCGCTTCTTCATCGAGGGGCGCGAACCCTTCATGCTCGAGCCGAAATCGCCGGTGCTCTACTACCTACAGCGGCTTCGCGACGAGGCCCACCGTTTCGCCAACGGTAGTCACCAGACGCGCCGGAAGATGGAGATCAAGAAGAACCCGCTCGACGAGATCGACGGCGTGGGGCCGGGGCGCAAGCGCGCCCTGTTGCACGCCTTCGGCTCCGCCCGAGGCGTCAGCCGCGCCTCCGCCGACGACCTGGCGAAGGTGGACGGCGTGAGCGAGGCACTGGCCCAGCGGATCTTCGATTTCTTCCGCAAAGGCTGAAGGTCCGGCTAAGCTGGCGAACAACCGCAAGAAGGTCGAGCTGTCGCCGGCCACCCGAGAGACCGCGCGCACACCGAGTTAGCCATGAAAGCTCTGCCGAATATCCTGACTTCGCTGCGTCTGGTCCTGACGCTGTTCGTCTTCCTGGCGCTGGCGACGGCTGCGGGCGCCTTTCCCTATGTCAGCGAGCGGCTGACGCCGGAGGCGCAGTTCTCGCTGCAGCGCTGGGCGTTCTGGTCCTTCGTGATCGCCGCGGTGACCGACTTCTTCGACGGCTGGCTGGCGCGCAGGCTCGACGCCGTGAGCGTCTGGGGCGCCATCCTCGACCCGATCGGCGACAAGGTGCTGGTCTGCGGCGCGATCCTTGGCCTGCTGGCGCTCGGCGGCCAGCCGGCGATCGTCCTGCCTGCGGGACTGATGCTGTTCCGCGAGTTCACCGTCAGCGCCCTGCGCGAGGTCGGGGCCGGAAAGGGGGTCAAGCTTCCGGTCACCCGCCTGGCCAAGTGGAAGACCACCCTCCAGCTCACCGCCCTGACGGCCGAGCTGCTGGTCTCCTCCTGGGGCGCGTTCGATCTGCCGCCCGATCCGGCGATCGAGCAGCCGGTGACCCTGACCGCGCATGCCCTGATGTGGATCGCGGCCATCGTGACGGTGATCACCGGCGCTCAATACTGGGAGCAGACCCGCAAGGCGCTCCGCGGGCTTTAGGCCGGGGTCTTCTCGGCGGCGCGCGCCTTCACCCGTTCGATCCAGGCCGCCAGGTTCTTGTTGTCCGGGTTCAGCGGCTGGCCGACCTGGGCGCCGAATTGCAGGAAGCAAAACAGCAGGATGTCGGCCAGGGTGAACCGCTCGCCTGCGATCCAGGTCTTGCCGGTCAGGAGGCCGTCCAGCCAGGTCAGCTTTTCCTGGGCCAGGGTCTTTAAGTCGTCCGCGGCGTGCGGGATCGTGCGCATGCGGTCCTGGAACAGCGGCAGGCCCTCGGCGTAGCGGAAGCCCGCGGCCATGGGCTCGCAGATGTTCAGGTCCACGCGGCGGACCCACATCCGGGTCTGGGCGCGTTCCTCGGGCGTGGCGCCGATCAGCGGCGGGCTCGGGAACTTCTCGTCGAGATACTCGCAGATCGCGATGATCTCCGAGAGGTGCGAACCGTCGTCCAGCTCCAGGCAAGGGAGCTGGCCGGCCGGGTTCTTCACCATGTAGGGCGCCTGGCGGTTCTCGCCGCCCATCAGGTCCACGGTCTCGACGGGGATCTCGACCCCCTTCTCGGCCAGGAACATGGTCACAACCGCCGGATTGGGACCCATCGAGGAATAGAGTTTCATGCCGTCCTCCCTGGACATTGTTCGGACGGCATCTGGCCTGGTTTACCTTGGGGCGAGCAAGCGCCTTACGACATCGGATTGGCCGGGGGCGCAGGCTCGGGCAGGGGGATGAATTCCTGGTTGTCCGCGTCCGGCAGTTTCATGCGGCCGGCCCGCCAGTCGGCCTTGGCCTGCTCCAGGCGGTCCTTGGAGGACGAGACGAAGTTCCACTCGATGAGACGGGGACCAACGGGCTCGCCGCCCAGCAACATGACGATGGCGTCGGTCACCGCCGTGAAGACGATCGACTGGCCCGGCTCGAAGACCAGCATCTGGCCTTCCTTGAATTGGCGGCCGTCCACCTCGACCACCCCTTGCGCCACATAGGCGGCGCGCTCGGGGTACTCGGCCGGCAGCTCGCCCTTGGCGCCCAGCTTGAGCCGCCAGTGGGCATAAAACAGCGGAGAGTGGGTCTTCACCGGCGAACTCGCGCCATAGGCCTTGCCGGCGATCAGCCGCGCCCATAGGCCGTTCTCCTCGTAGGTCGGCAGGGCGTCCATGCCGTAGTGGTCGAAGGAGGGGGCGATCTCTTCGTCCTCGACGGGCAGGGCGATCCAGGCCTGGATGCCGTCCATGCGCCCGCCCTTGGCGCGCAGGGTTTCGAAGCGCTCGGAGTGGGTGACCCCGCTGCCGGCGGTCATCCAGTTCACCTCGCCCGGATGGATCGGCTGGATCGCGCCCACGGAATCCCGGTGGGTGATCTCGCCCTCGAACAGATAGGTCAGGGTCGAAAGGCCGATGTGCGGGTGCGGGCGGACATCCGCCTCGCGGCCGAAGCCGGGCTGGAAGGTCACTGGCCCCATGTGATCGAAGAAGATGAACGGCCCGACCATGCGCCGCTTGGCGAAGGGAAGCACGCGGCCGACTTCGAAGCCGCCAAGGTCCCGGCGCCGCTGGTCGATGACGAGTTCGATCATATTCGCTTCCTTTGCGTTCCCCCCTGCGAGGGAATGCAGGAAGGAGGTCTAGCCTTGCGCGCTCACATAGGGACTGACAAGGCCGAGGGGAGCGGCGGTCGTGTTCTTTACCGACCGGATCACGATCCGGCTTTCGATGTTCGAGACCAGGCCCAGGGAGAGGATCTTGTCGCGCAGGAAGTCGTCAAAGGCGTGCATGTCCCGGGTGACGACGCGCAGTTCGTAATCCGCCGAGCCGGTGACCGTCGCGCACTGCACGACCTCGGCCAGGCGGATGATGGCCTGTTCGAAGGCGTCGAGATTGTCCTTGGTGGGCAGGCTGAGCTTGACGGTGCAGTAGACCTCGAATCCCAGGCCCAGCAGGTCGCGATCCAGGATCGTGACCCGGCGTTGAATCACGCCCGCGTCTTCCAGGCGCTTGATGCGCCGCCAGCAGGGGCTGGAGGACAAACCTACCCTTTCGGCGATCTCCGCCACCGACAAACCGGCGTCATGCTGGATGAGATCGAGAATCTTGGCGTCGACGGCGTCGAGTGCCTCGGACAATTTTTCCTCCTTCAATCGGCGCTTGTGAGCGTCAATCTTGCCCCAAACCTGCAAATGAGGGGCATATCTTTGGCAAGCAATTCCGGCGAACTTATATGATGTTCTATTGGCATTAGGGAGCCGAAAAGGAAAGATATTGCTATGCGGCACGCTGACGTGACGCTCGACGACAAATTCCTGCTCACGGAAGGTCGGGTCTTCATCACAGGCGTCCAAGCGCTCCTCAGGGTGATGCTGGACCAGCATCGGCTCGACGACGCGGCTGGCCTGCATACGGCGGGCTTTGTTTCCGGATATCGCGGCTCCCCCCTCGGCGGCCTTGACCAGCAGGCGGGCCGCGCGGCCAAGTTCCTCAAGGCGGCGGACGTCGTCTTCAAGGAGGGGCTGAACGAGGACCTGGCGGCCACCGCCGTCTGGGGCAGCCAGCAGGCCAACCTGTTCCCCGGCGCGAAGTTCGATGGCGTCACCGGCATGTGGTACGGCAAGGCTCCGGGCGTGGACCGGACGGGCGACGCGTTCAAGCACGCGAACTTCGCGGGCACCTGGGCCAAGGGCGGGGTGCTGGCGGTCGCGGGCGACGACCATACCTGCAAGTCCTCTACGCTGCCGTCGCAGTCGGAGTACGCCTTCCAGGACTTCGAGATCCCGGTGCTGTCGCCGGCCGACGTGCAGGAGGTGCTCGACTACGGCCTGATGGGGATCGCCATGTCGCGGTTCTCGGGCCTCTGGGTCGGGCTGATCGCCCTGGCCGACACCATGGATTCGGGCGCGACGATCGACGTCTCGCTGAGCCGCCATCGTCAGGTTTCCCCACCAAACTTCCATCTACCGGCCGGTGGCCTGGGCATCCGCCTGAAGGACCAGCCGCTGGAGAAGGAGCGCCGGCTCCGCAACTTCAAGATCCCGGCGGCGCTCGCCTTCGCCCGCGCCAACAGGATCGACCGGACGATGCTGGCCGCTGCGCGGCCGCGCTTCGGCATCGTCTGCCAGGGCCAGGCCTACAAGGACGTCATCGAGGCCTTCGCGGCCATGGGACTTTCCGAGCAGGAAGTCGCTGACCTCGGCGTCTCGATCTACAAGGTCGGCATGCCCTGGCCGCTGGAGCCGACCGGGCTTCGCTCCTTCGCCGCGGGTCTCGAAACCCTGATGGTGGTCGAGCACAAGCGCCCGCTGATCGAGACCCAGGCCCGCTCGGCGCTCTACGACCTGCCGGCCCACGCCCGCCCGAAGATCATCGGCAAGATCGACGAGCAGGGCCATCCGCTGCTTTCCGAGCTGGGCTCGCTGTCGGTAGCCGAGATCGCGCTCGCCATCGCCGACCGGCTGCCGAAAGGCCCGCATTCGGAGCGGGTGAACGACTACCTGGCCCGCGTCTCGGCCGCCTCCATGGCGGCGGTGACCCTGGCGGCCGAGCAGCAGCGCAAGCCGTTCTTCTGCTCCGGCTGCCCGCACAACTCCTCGACCCGCCTGCCGGAGGGCTCGCGCGCCCTGGCCGGGATCGGCTGCCACTATATGGCCAGCTTCACCGACCCTCAGACCGACCTGAACAGCCACATGGGCGGCGAAGGCCTGAGTTGGGTCGGCTCGGCGCCGTTCACCGAAGAGCCGCACGTCTTCGTCAATCTGGGCGACGGCACCTACAACCACTCGGGTTCGCTGGCGATCCGCGCATCGGTGGCGGCCAATTCGCACGTCACCTACAAGCTGCTGTTCAACGACGCGGTGGCGATGACCGGCGGCCAGGCGCCCGAGAGCGGCTTCACCCCGGCCCAGATCACCCGCCAGCTCGCCTCGGAAGGCGTGGCCAAGACGGTGATCGTGGCCGACGACCCCGGGCGCTACGAGGGCGTCACCGACCTGGCGCCCGGCGTCGAGGTGCGTCCGCGTTCGGAACTCATCACCGTTCAGGAGATGCTGCGCGACACCCCCGGAACAACGGTCCTGCTCTATGATCAGGTCTGCGCCACCGAGAAGCGCCGCCGGCGCAAGCGCGGCACGATGGAGGCGGCGACCAAGCGCGTCTTCATCAACCCGCTGGTCTGCGAGGGCTGCGGTGACTGCTCGAAGAAGTCCAACTGCGTCTCGGTCGAGCCGCTGAACACCGAGTTCGGCCGCAAGCGCAAGATCAACCAGTCGACCTGCAACGCCGACTATTCCTGCCTGGAAGGCTTCTGCCCCTCGTTCATCACCATCGAGGGCGGCGAGAACCCGCAGGCCAAGGCCTTGCCGGCCCTGACGGCGGAGTCGACGCCGCTGCCGACCACCGAGCCGCTGCACGGCGTGCGCAACATCGTCTTCACCGGCATCGGCGGGACGGGGGTGACGACGGTGGCCTCGATCCTGGCCATGGCCGCCCACGTGGACGGCCGCGCCGCCTCGGTGGTCGACATGACCGGCCTAGCGCAGAAGGGCGGGGCGGTGTTCTCCCACGTCCGGATCGGCGAGACCGAGGAGACGGTGATCGGCGGCCGGGTGCCGGCGGCTTCGGCCCACGTGCTGATCGCCTGCGACATCCTCTCGGCGGCCGGCGCCGACGCCCTGGCCCTCTACGCCAAGGACCGCACGGTCGCCGTCGGCAACGAGGACTTCGCGCCCACCGCCGACTTCGTCACCGACCGCGACGTGCGCTTCGACAGCGCCTCGATGTCCCGGCGCATCAAGGCCGCGACCAAGGCCTATGACGAGTGCCCGGCCCATCACCTGGCCGAGCGCAACTTCGGCGACGCCATCTACGCCAACATGATCATGGTCGGTTTCGCCTGGCAGAAGGGGCTCATCCCGATCTCCAGCCGCGCCGTCTATCGCGCCATCCGCCTGAACGGGGTGGAGGCCGAGGCCAACCTGCAGGCTTTCGAGCTGGGCCGCCGGGTCGCTCACGACCCGAGCCTGGCGGTCGCGGCCGAGGACAAGACCCCGACGCCCGAGACCATGTCGCTGGACGAGCTGATCGCCCATCGGACAAGGGAACTGACCGCCTATCAGAACGCCGCCTACGCCAGGCGCTACGCCGACAAGGTCGCTAAGGTGGCCGCGGCCGAAGCGCCCTTCGGCTCCGAGGCCCTGACCCGGGCCGTCGCGGTCAGCCTCTTCAAGCTGATGGCCTACAAGGACGAGTACGAGGTCGCCCGGCTCTATACCGACGGCCGGTTCGCCGCCGAGCGCAACGAAGCCTTCAAGGGCGGCAGGACCAAGGTGCTGCTCTCCCCGCCGCTGCTCGCGCCCAAGGGGCCGGACGGCAAGCCGCGCAAGATGGAGTTCGGCGGCTGGATGCTCGACCTCGCCTTCCCGATGCTGGCGAAGCTGAAGGGCCTGCGCGGCACGCCGCTGGACCTCTTCGGCCGGACCGAGGAGCGGAAGATGGAGCGCGGCCTGATCGCCGACTATGAGGCGACCCTCGATAGGCTGCTCGGCACGCTCGACGCCGCCCACCTGCCGGTCGCCATCGACATCGCCGCCATCCCCCAGGACATCCGCGGCTTCGGCCACATCAAGGACGCCTCGGTGAAGGTCGCCAAGGCCAAGGAAGCGCGGCTCTGGAAGCGGTGGGAGGGAGCCTGAGGTCGGGGGCTCTCCCGGCGTTTTCAGCTGCTGATCCAAGGCCGATTTCGGCGAGGCTATCGGGTGGGCGATCTCGATCCGCCCGCTCCATCTTCCAGATCGTCATCCCCGGCCGCGTCAGCTTGCCGGGGATCGGCGATCATCGGCGTCTATGGATGGCCGGGGCCCGTCGCAGGGCGACGCTTAGCCATGGCGCGACATTGGCGCTAAAGGCGTAGGTGAACGGGGCGCGCCGGTCGTCGCCGGCTCTGGAGCATCGGATGACAAAGACCGCCACCGACGGTGACACCGCCTTCCTGGGGCACCCGCGCGCCCTCGGCTTCCTCGCTTTCTCCGAGGCCTGGGAGCGGTTCTCCTACTACGGCATGCAGTCGTTGCTGGTGCTCTACATGACCAAGCAGTTGCTGCTCAGCCCGCAGGTCGACAGGATCGCGGGCTTTCCGGCGTTCCACGCCTTCATCGAGGCGCTCTACCATCCGGGCGCGTCGATCCAGGCGGTCGCTTCGGCGATCTTCGGGCTCTACACCAGCCTGGTCTACCTGACGCCGATCCTGGGCGGTTTCCTGGCCGACCGGGTGCTGGGCAAGACCCGGACGGTGGTGCTGGGCGCGCTGCTGATGGCGGCCGGCCACTTCCTGATGGCCTTCGACGTCTCGTTCCTGCTGGCCCTGCTGTGCCTGATTCTCGGGACCGGATGCTTCAAGGGCAATATCGCCGGCCAGGTGGGGGCGCTCTACGGCGACAAGGACCTGCGCCGGGCCGACGCCTTCCAGATCTTCTACCTGGGCATCAACGCCGGGGTCATCGCCGCGCCGCTGATCGCGGGGACGCTCGGGGAGAAGGTCGGCTGGCACTACGGCTTCGGCGCGGCCGGGGTGGGCATGCTGATCGCGCTGGTCATCTATCTGAGCGGCCGCCGCCACCTGCCGCCCGACCCGCCGCTGCGGGCCAAGGGCGCGGCCCGCCCCAAGCTCGCTGCAAGCGAAAGGGGGACTATCCTGCTGCTGGTCGCCCTCCTGCCAGTCATGGCCGCCTCGGTGCTCTGCAACCAGCAGATCTTCAACGCCTACCTGGTCTGGGCCGACCGGGCGGTGAACCTGGAGTTCATGGGCCAGAAGGCGCCCACGACCTGGCTGATCACCCTCGACTCCATCGTCTCGGTCTCGTTCCTGGCGATCATGGTGGTCTTCTGGCGGGTGTGGGCCACGCGCTTCAAGGAGCCGGACGAGATCGGCAAGCTGACCATCGGCGCCTTCGTCTCGGTGGGCGGAGCGCTGTGCCTGGCCGCCGGCGCGGCCATCGCCGAGGCTACGGGCGGCAAGGTCAACATCCTCTGGTGCGTGGCCTTCCACGTCATCAACAGCATCGCCTTCGCCAACATCCTGCCGGTGTCGCTGGCCCTCTTCGCCCGCGCCGCGCCCCAGGCGCTCGCCGGCTCGATCATCGGAGTCTACTACCTGCACCTCTTCATGGCGAACCAGACGGTGGGGATCCTGGGCGGCCTGCTCGAGAAGATGCCGGCCAGCCGGTTCTGGCTGATGCACGCCGGCATCGGGCTCGGCGCAGGCCTCGTCTTCCTCCTGGTCGGCCGGCTCTTCGCCCGGCGCCTCAGCCCGGAAAACGTCGGGCCCGAACCGGCGACCACCTAGAGGCCGCAGCCAGGAACATCTCCTCTCTCGCGCCAGTTCAGGCCGGAAGGGAGACTTCGGCGTGACGATCAGAACCGTCCAGTTTCTCGCCATCGTCATCGGCGCGCTGGCGCTCATCCCGTCCGGAGCGCACCTCGCTGCGCTGCCCAACAAGATCGGCCTTCCGCAGGCCGACTATTTCGTCGTGCAGGGCATCTACAGCCGGTGGGCCTTGCTCGGGCTTCTCTGGCCGGCCGCCATCGTCGCGAACACCTTGCTCGCGGGGCTGGCCCGCTCACAGAGCGGGCCGTTCTGGCTGGCGGCGCTGGCGGCGACCTGCTTCGTCCTGATGCTGGTGATCTTCTTCCTCTGGACCCAGCCAGCCAACCAGGCGACCTCGAACTGGACCACGGCCCCCGAAAACTGGGAGGCGCTGCGCCGTCAGTGGGAATACTCGCACGCGGCCAATACGGTGATCGCCTTCATCGCGCTCTGCCTGACGACGCTGTCGGCGCTGGCGTGGCGGCCATCCGGGTCATGAACGCGCGATTTGCCTTCGTTCGCCGGTAGGCAAGGGCGCGGGGCTCGGCTAGGCCTGGAGCGCGGAACGGCGCTCCAACCAAGAATAGAGTCATGGCGGATTTCGATTTCGATGCGGTCGTGGTGGGCGCCGGGGCCGTGGGCCTGGCCTGCGGCTATGCGCTGTCGCGGCGCGGGCTCACGGTGGCGGTGCTGGAGCGCGAGCCCGGCATCGGGGAGGGGATCTCCGCCCGGAACTCCGAGGTCATTCACGGCGGGCTCTACTATCCGACCGGTTCGCTGAAGGCGCGGCTGTGCGTGGCTGGCCGGCGAGCGCTCTACGCCTTCCTCGAAAAGCACAAGGTCGCCTACGACCGCTGCGGAAAGCTTGTCGTGGCGACCAATCCGGACGAGGTCGGCCGCCTGGACGACATCCTTGCGCAGGCGCAGGCCAACGACGTCGAGGGCATGGCGCGGCTGACCAAGGGAGAGGCCCTGGCGCTGGAGCCGCAACTGAAGTGCGAGGCGGCGCTGATCTCGCCGCAGAGCGGGGTGTTCGACAGCCACGGCTACATGGTGGCCCTGCAGGGAGAGATCGAGGAAGCCGGCGGGGCGGTGGTCACTTCGACCCCGTTCGAAGGCGCGCGGCCGCTGGAAGGCGGCGGGTTCTCCATCCGCGCCGGCGGGGCCGAGCCGACGACCCTGACCGCGCGGCTGCTGGTGACCGCGCCGGGGCTCTCGGCGCAAGCCGTGGCCGGTGAGATCGAGGGCTTTCCGAGGGACCAGATCCCGGCGCTGCACTACGGCAAGGGGGTCTATTTCCGGCTGAGCGGCAAGGCGCCGTTCGCGCGCCTGATCTACCCGCCGCCGATCCCCGGGGCGCTGGGCACCCACTATCGCCGTGACCTGGGCGGCCAGGCGGTGTTCGGACCCGACCTGCACTTCGTGGACCACATCGACTACAGCGTCGATCCGGCCGGCGCCGGTGAGTTCTACGCCTATATCCGCAAGTTCTGGCCGGGCCTGCCGGACGGGGCGCTGGCTCCCGACTATGCGGGCATCCGGCCCAAGCTGCATGGCCCTGACGAGCCGCAGCCGGACTTCCGCATCGACGGTCCGGAGGCGCATGGCCTGGCCGGGCTGGTCGCCCTGTTCGGCATCGAGAGCCCTGGCCTGACGTCCTCCCTGGCGATCGGCGAGGAGGTGGCGGGGCGGCTGGGGGCCTAATCCTCAAGTATCATCGAGAAGAGCGCGAACGTTCACCATCACGCCCTGGGCGTGACCTTCAGGATGCGGCCGTTCTTGTTGTCGGTGGCGAGGTAGACGGCGCCGTCGGGGCCAACGATCACGTCGCGGATGCGCTCGTTCAGGTCCGTGAGCAGGCGCTCTTCGCCGACCACCTTGCCGTCCTGCATGACCAGGCGAACCAGGGCCTTGCTGGCCAGGCCGCCGATCAGGATGTTTCCCTTCCAGGCCGGGATGAGGTCCGCCTCATAGAAGGCCATGCCGGCGGGCGCGATCACCGGGTCCCAGTAGTAGACCGGCTGCTCCATGCCCTCCTTGGCGGTGATGCCGTCGCCGATCTTCTCGCCGGAATATTCGAGGCCGTAGGTGATGACCGGCCAGCCGTAGTTCTTGCCGGCCTGCGGCTGGTTCAACTCGTCGCCGCCCCGCGCGCCGTGCTCGACCTCCCATAGCTTGCCGGTCGCGGGGTCGATCGCGGCCGAGAGGATGTTGCGGTGGCCGTAGGACCAGATCTCCGGCCGCACGCCGGGGCGGCCGACGAAGGGGTTGTCCCTGGGGATCGAGCCGTCCGAATTGATCCGGACCACCTTGCCCAGGGTCCCGTCCAGGCGCTGGGCCTGGGCGCGGCCCGGCAGGATCGAACGCTCGCCGGTGGTGATGAACAGCGTGCCGTCGGGGGCGAAGGCCAGGCGACCGCCGAAGTGCATGGTCGATTCGAGCGACGGGGTCTGGTGGAAGATCACCTGGACGTTCTCCAGATGGTCGCCGGCCAGCCGGCCGCGGGCCACGGCGGTGTTGTTGGTCCCGTTCGCCCGGGGCTCGGCATAGGCCCAGTAGATCAGGCCGTTCTCCGCGAACTTCGGATCGACGGCCAGGCCCAGCATGCCGCCCTGGTCGACGCCGGCGACGGCGGGCAGGCCAAGGATCGGGCCGGAAAGCTTGCCGTCGGTCCCGAGGATGCGGAGTTGGCCGAGGTGCTTTTCGGTGACCAGCAGACGCCCGTCCGGCAGGAAGGCCATGCCCCAGGGCATCTCGAGCCCCTCGGCGATCGTGGTGACCTGCAGGGCCACGTTCGACTTCATCTCCGGCGCGCGGGTCTGGCCGGCGAAGGCGGGCTTCTGGTTCGGCGCGTTCGGCGGGGCGGTGGCGACGGGAGCGCCGGCGGCGGCCTTAGCCTGGGTCTGATTTTGGGGCTGGGCCTGGCCGTCCCGCCCGCCGCAGGCTCCGGCCAGGGCGGCGATGGCCGTGGTGATCAGCAGACGGCGCATGGGAAGCTCCTTCTTAAGGTCCTATCGGGCCGGCGACGGCGGCCAGGGCGTCGGTCGGGGCGGCCCCCTCCAGGTGGATCAGCGACCACACAGCAAAGAAGAGCAGAGGCCAGCGACCGCCACCTTGCGATGTGAACGCGCTGGAGGCCAGATCGGCGCCGAGAAGCTCGCGCACGGCGGCGACCTTGCCGATGCGGGCGGCGATCTCGCCGGCGCGGGGTTCGATCCAGGCCTCGACCGGAACGGTGAAGCCCTGCTTGCGGGCCCAGGGCTCGGCGGCGGGGCAGGCTCGCTCCAGCCAGCGGCGCAGCAGCCATTTGCCGTAGCGGCCGCGCACCTTCATTCGGTCGGGCAGGGGGAAGGCGAACTCGGCCACCTGCGGGTCGAGGAACGGCGTGCGCCCTTCCAGCCCGTGAGCCATCAGGCAGCGGTCCAGCTTCAGCAGCAGGTCGTTCGGCAGCCAGGTGGCGATGTCGGCATATTGCGCCTGCTGCAGCCGGGTGAGACCGGGTGGGGCCTTGGCGGCGGCGCGCCAGCGCTCGACCACGCCGGCGTCGGGGCTGCGCGGCTCGGCCGGCCGGCCGCCCATCCAGGCCGGGCGCAGGGCGCGGCGGTAGCGGCCATAGCCGCCGAACAGCTCGTCGCCCCCCTCGCCGGTGAGCACCACGGTCAGGGTTCCCTTGGCGGCCTCAGCGAGCTTGTAGGTGGGCAAGGTGGCGTAGTCGGCGGTGGGATCGTCCATCGCCCAGGCGACCTGCGGCAGGATGCGCCAGAAGTCCTCCTCGCCGAACCCGGTCTCCCGCCAGTCGAGGTTCAGGGCCCTGGCCACGCGCTCGGCCTGGGCGCGCTCGTCGCGGGCGCCGGGGGCGTCGAAGCCGCAGGTGAAGGCGGTGACCGGCCGCGCGTTGAGGCGCGACATCAGGGTGGCGATGGTCGCCGAGTCGACGCCGCCGGAGAGGAAGAGGCCATAGGGCACGTCCGACCGTTGATGGACCCGGACGCTGTCCTCCAGCACGGCGTCCAGGCGTGAGAGCAGGGCGGCCTCCTCGCTCCTGCCCGACGGCGCGCGGGCGGGAACCGCGGGACGGACCTCCCGCGGGACGATCTTGCCGTCCGTCACCTCGACGATCTCGCCGGGCGCCAGGCGGCGCAGGCCTTGGAAGATGGTCTCCTCGCCGAGCACGTAGTTGAAGGCCAGCAGCTCGCGCGCCCTGTCCTCCGACAGCTCGGCGCCGATCAGCCCGGCGGCGAGGAACGCCCGCGGCTCGGAAGCGAAGATCACCGCGCCCTCGCGCTCCAGGACGTAGAGCGGCTTGATGCCGAACGGGTCGCGGACCAGCCAGGAGCGCCCGTCGGCGCCGATCAGGCAGAAGGCGTACATTCCCCGCAGCCGCTGGAAGGCGGCAGGGCCTTCCTTCGCGTAGATGTGCAGCAGGGGCTCGAAGTCCGATCCCGTCGCGAGCTGGCTATCGAGGCCGAACGCCTCGGTCAGTTCGACATAATTATAGATCTCGCCATTGCCGATGACCGTCGCGCCGGCCGCGTGCAGCGGCTGCCAGCCGCATTCCAGGTCGATGATCGACAGGCGCGCGTGGGCGAGCGACCGGCCGGCCTCGTCCTCGACGAACACCCCGTCCGGGCCGCGGTGGGTGAGGGCCTCGATCAGGGGGCGCGCCGAACCGCCAGGCCCGAGCACGCCGGCTATGCCACACATCAGGCCGCCCCGTAGTCCGCGAAGAGCTGGCGCCACTGGGCGACGACCGCGCCCGGGGAGAACTGGCCCTCGACTCGCTCCGAGCCCTGCTGGACCATGCGGATGCAGAGCATGGGGTCGGCGATCAGCCGGTTGATCGCCGCGGCCAGGGCCTGCGCGTCGTCGATGGGGACCAGCAGGCCGTCCTCCTCGTGGCGGATCAGGGCGGCCGGTCCCTGGCTGGCCGCGGCGACGACCGGCAGGCCGTGGGCCCAGGACTGGATCACCACATTGCCCAGGGGCTCGTAGCGGGACGGGAAGACGCTGATGTCGGCGGCCCGGTAGAGCGCCGACGGATCGTTGCGCCAGCCCAGGAAGCGCACGCGCGAGGCCACGCCCAGGGCCTGGGCCATGGCCTTGAGCTTGGTCTCCAGCCCG
Organism: Phenylobacterium koreense; assembly: GCF_040545335.1. Taxonomy (NCBI): domain Bacteria; kingdom Pseudomonadati; phylum Pseudomonadota; class Alphaproteobacteria; order Caulobacterales; family Caulobacteraceae; genus Phenylobacterium; species Phenylobacterium koreense. The sequence goes on along the minus strand of NZ_JBEPLU010000001.1, from coordinate 723,211 downwards.
CCGGCGCCGGCGATCCACAGATAGGCCTCGGGGACGTGGGTCAGGGCTTCCAGCGCCACGTCGTGCGCCTTGACCTCGTGCAGCCGGCCCATGGCCAGCAGCAGGGGAGCATCCTCGGGGGTCTGCAGCTCGGCCCGGTCGGCGGGCGGCGTGTCCGGCGGGGCCAGGGCGAAGTTGGGAATGTAGCGGACCTTGCCGGCGGGCCAGCCTTGCGCGACCACCCAGTCGGCGATGTCCTCGGTGTTGGCCACCAGCTCGTCGAAGCCGCGATAGTATTTGAGATTGTAGTAGCCGCCGAGCCGGCCAATCCGCGCCCAGGGCCCCTTGGGCGCGTGGCGCGCGGCCCGGTTCATCCAGGCCAGGGCCAGCCGCACCTGAGTCTTCTGCGCGAACCCCGCCAGCTTGCGCCGGGTCAGCAGGTCGATGGGGCCGCCGAATCGGAACACGCCGGTCGGAACGCGCAGTTGCTCGAGGGCCGCCTCGCGGTTGGCGTTGGCGCGGATGGCGGCGGCCTGCTCGACCCCGTCGGCCGCCAGGGCCGCGACCAGGTCGAGGAAATAGGTCTCCGCGCCGCCCTCGCCGGCCGTTCCGAGAAGATGCAGGACGCTCATGCCGACGGGAGCCTAGCGAGGCTGGACCCAAAACGGAATCGCCTTTCGGCGAAAGGTCGCGTCCAAGCCGCTTGAAACCGGCAAAAGCCCACCCTATAAACCGCGCCTCGCCGAAAGGCCCGGCGGCTGGGTAGCTCAGATGGTTAGAGCGGTGGATTCATAACCCACAGGTCGGCGGTTCGATCCCGCCCCCAGCTACCACTCGGAGAACGGCGGTCAATGACCGCTTTCCGCTTCTACGTCGATTTCCGGTTCCCGACCCGTTACGGGCCTTCAGGGTGTCCGTTGTGAGGCTCAAGGCTCCGAAGGATGTCGCCCACCGTTGCGTCGTCTGACTGACTGAGCTTCGCGGCGAAGGCGTCGGTTTGGTCGCGTTGAGTAAGAATCTTGGACAGTTCAAAGATATCCCGGTCGTTGAACTTAAGGTCCCGCCGGAGCCGTGTTTCCAGGGTCAAGGCTGAAAGGGGCGCATCGCCCGAGCGCCTTCAGGCAGACACTGACTACAAGGAAACCGATTGCCCAGGGCGCTTGAACACCGGCGTAGAACGCTCCAAGCCTTCGCCGAGGGTCTCGCTGCTGCGCCTTTCGGCACAAGTATCCATCATAGGTGGCGACAAGCGACTTCACTCAGCCATGGTGGCGCTTGTCTCGGTGAAGGGCAATGCCTGCTAACCGCCCATTGCGGACGTTCGATTTGGTCGGATAGCCATGGGACCATGCTGACTGCCATAGACGTGCCAGACGACAAGCTTGACGACGTCGAGCGGTCCTTCGTGACTGGCATCAGGGAGCATGGCTGGCTCCGCACGTCGGCGGGCGGGGACGAAGAAGGGCCGCGCTTTTCCTACTTGAGGCGCACGCCACAGCGCCACTGAAGCTACACCGTCGGGACCGTACCGCCGTCGATGACGTACTCGGCGCCATGGATGGCCGACGCGCGGCTTGAGGCCAGGAAGGCGATCAGTTCGGCGACCTCCTCCGGCTGCGCTGGACGCCCGATGGGGATGCCGCCCAGGGCCTGTAGGATGCTGTCCTTCGCCGCCTCAAGGTCCCCGCCTGTCGTCGCGGCGATCCGGCTAACCAGGGCTTGGGACGCCTCCGTGTAGATCCAACCGGGCGAGACGACGTTCACCCGCACGCCTTTCGGACCCAGCTCCTTCGACACCGCCTTGCTGTAGGTGGTCAGGGCAGCCTTGGCCGCGGCGTAGGCAATGGTGGATTCCGGCAGCGGCAGCGTCCGCTGGATGGACGACACATGGATCACCGCGCCACCTCGGCGCTCGATCATTTGCGGGAGCAGCGCCCGGTCCAATCGCACGGCGGACATCAGGTTCAGGTCCAGTTCCGCGCGCCAGTGATCCTCCGTCAGCGCCGCAAAGCCGCCGCCAGGCGAGGATGACCCACCCACGACATGCACCAGGACATCAACCCCGCCCATACGCTTCAGCGCGGCGTCAGCGAGGCGCGCGGCCCCATCTGGCGTGCTGAGGTCAGTGGCGATCACGTGGGCGCCGGCGCTGGCGTCGACCGGCCCGCGGGCGGCGGTCACTACGGTCGCGCCGCCGGCGATGAACCGCTTCACTGTCGCCTGACCCGCGCCCTTGGTGCCGCCGCTCACCACGACGCGACAACCAACGAATTCGGAGGTGAGGTTCTGCAGGCTCATCAGGCGATCTCCAGGGTGGCGATCGCCCCGTCCTGGAGGGTGAAGCAGAAGGTGAAGTGGATGGGACTGCCTGGGAAATCGCCCGAGGTCGGACCTTCAACGACGACGACCCTGCCCTCATGTCGCCACGCGTCGGGGGTGAAGACGGCTCGGTTCGCGATCGTCGCCGACTGAATCCAGGCGAGGATCTCGGCCTTGCCGACCCGCCGCTCCTGCTCGTCGACGACGATGGCGTCCGCCGCAAAGGCCGACAGCATACCCTCGGCGTCGAGGCGGGCGTTGGCGGTCACATAGGCGGCGATTGGGGCTGGAAGTTCGAGCGACATCGTACCGGATCCTGTTGCTGCGGTCCGCCGTCCAAGACGCCGGCTGTGAAACTGGCAGGAATGTTAGATGCGGGGCTCTAACCCGATAATCGGGATAAAGTGGGACGACGCATCACGAAGGGAAGGACAATGCCCCAGAGCGGTCTGACAGAATTGGACGCGGTCCTCATGGTCGCCCGCCGGGGCAAGTTCCGCGCCGCCGCGCTCGAGCTTGGAATGTCCACCACCGCGTTGAGCAACGCGGTGGGGAAACTGGAACGCACGCTTGGCATCCGGCTCTTCAATCGGACGACGCGAAGCGTCTCCCTCACTGAAGCTGGCCGCAACTTCGTCGCGCAGATCGCCCCTGCCCTGCAGGACATACATGAGGCGATGGACGCGGCACGTTCCCAACAGTCCACCCCATCAGGCGTCCTGCGCATCAACGCCTTCCCGACGGCGGCCCGAGAGATATTCGCGTCGCTCGTCCTCCCGTTTTTGCGGGCCTATCCCCAGGTCCATATCGACATTGTCACCGAAGGACGCCTGATCGACATCGTCGCCGACGGCTTCGACCTTGGGGTCCGCAGCGCGGACCTCGTCCCGGCAGACATGATCGCGATCCCGCTTGGAGCGCCTCGACGCAATGTTGTCGTGGGTTCGCCAGCCTACCTGAAAGCGTATGGGACGCCGATGATCCCGCAGGATCTCAGCGAGCATGTCTGCCTCAGGGTCCGGCTCCCGAACGGCGCAATCTACCGTTGGCCTTTCGAGAAGGATGGGCGATCGGTCCACATCGATGTCGCAGGCGCCCTCACTCTCGACGAAACCAGCCTCGCACGAACCGCCGCCCTCTGTTCCGTCGGCCTCACGCTAACCATGGAATCTGACGTGCGGGAGGACATCGAGGCGGGCCGCCTTGTGCGCGTGCTCGAGGACTGGACGCCCGCTCTGTCGCCGCTCAGCCTCTATTATCCGAACCGTCGAAACCCGACCGCCGCGTTCAAAGCCTTCGTGGATTTCGCGCGGCGTAGCAGCGTCACCGATACCGAGATCTCTTCGAAGGACTGAAATGCGCCAATCCGCAGCCGGGAGCCTCGCGACCGACCGGATTCGACCCGTTGCTGACTCCTCGGATCGTCACCGAGCCGCCCGCCGAGGACGTCCCCACAACAGCCTCGAGTGGACCTCAAACGAGATTTTTCCGTCGCGGGTCCAAGGCGTCAGCGCGGCTCGGATATCATCATCAAAGGCATTGGCGAGTTCGCCCATTCTTGCGCGTGACCAAGTGGCGCGCGAGTGCTGAGACGCTAGGAAGTCTTCAAGGCTCTGCTCTACCGAGCTGACGAAAACTAACTCGCCGCCTTCATCAATCCACGGGGTGTGCGCGGTCATCAGAGCTTGATGAGCTGGGCCTTTCCATTTGCCACCGAGACGCTCTACCCAGCCGCTAATGACCGTCAGGTACGCGCTATGCCAAGGCGCTTGTGCTGGTTCGTCGCCATCGACGATTGCTATGATCCCCGACGGTCGAAGCGCATCTACCAGGTTGGGGAACACGTCCTCCGGACGCATCCAGTGGATGGATGCGCCGGCGACGGCTAGATCCAGCGCGCCAGGCGAAAGCTCTAGAGTCTCCGCCGCACTCTCGATCCAGCGGATATTTGGATGGCGCCCAGCGTCCAATGATTGGCCAAGGCTGAGCATGAGGGGAGATGGGTCGACGGCGTAGACCTCCTTCACCCGTGCGGCGATCGCTCGGGCGATTTTGCCGGGCCCACATCCTAGATCGAGAATGCAGTCCCGTGATGGCGCGAGGTCCAGCAGCGCGTCATAAAGCTCGGGCGGATAGTCAGGGCGGTGGCCATATGACTCGACGACGTCGGAGTCATGAAACTGCTCGGCCGCTGAGCGGTCAGGTCTGGTCATCAGGCACCCTCGTCACTCAAGTAGGGTTTCAATGGCCGCTTTCCACCCTTCTCCGACTCTTGGAACGTCCGCTCGCGGGGCTGACCTACGCGATAGGTGCGATTGGCGCGGTGATCGAGAACTGTTGTCAGACAGGTGATAAGGCTCGGGACAAGGCCGCCGCCGCCGAGGGCAGTCGCCTGAAGTCACGGGCGCAGAGGTAGAGGCGCCGGTGCGCCCAGGAATCGTCGAGCGGAACGACGGCCAGGTCGTCGCTTCCGAGGTCGGCGGCGGAGGCTTCGGAGACAATGGCGATCCCAACACCTGCCGCCGCCATCGTCGCCATGTCGGCCATCCTTCTCAACCGGACGCGATAGTCGAGCCGCAGGCCGAGCCGTGACGCCCGCTCGGCGAGGTGGATTTCCATGGCTACATCACCGACGCCGATGAGGGGCTCGCTGACGAGGTCGGCGAAGGACGCACTGGCGGCGTCGGCCAGGGGATGCCTCGGGCCGAGCACCGCCATCAATCGGTCCTCGACCAACGGGCGGGTCTCGAGCGCTGCGAAGTCGGCTGTGTCGGCCACCACGCCCAGGTCGGCGCGCCCCTCTGCGACGGCCGCAACAATCTCCACGCTGGGGCGCTCCTCGAGATCAACCGACAGGTCGGGATGCTCCACCAAAAAGTCGCGCAACCGCGGCGGCACATATCCCATCAGGGCGGCTGTATTGCAGAGCAAGCGCACCCGGCCCTTAAGCCCCCGGCCGAAGCCGTCGAGTTCCCCACGCATCTGTTCGACCTGGAACAGGATGATCCGCGCATGACGCACCAGCGCCTCGCCCGCGGCCGTGGGGCGGACCCCGCGGGAGGTCCGTTCCAGGAGAAGCGCGCCGAGCGCCTCTTCCATGCCGGCGATCCGTTCGCTCGCCGAGGCCAGGGCCAGCCGCATTGAGCGCGCCCCTCGGGTAAGGCTGCCTTGTTCCACCACACCCAGAAAAAGCTGCAGGTCGGCGATGTCGAACCGCATGATGATCCTTCGGACATGCCGAAGCCAGGCTTCGGATTTTCCCCAATTGTGAAGGATACGGCCTGGGCCTACCTCCGGAAAGACCGAAAGCAAGTCGTCACTGGCCCGCCTAACTCCGCAAGGGAGCGGAAGCTGGCCCATCGGATGGTCCGAAGCTGGCGATGCTTGCAGGAGTCTTCGGCATGTCGAGTTTCTCGTCCGGGACCCTGGCCCTGATCGGGCTCACCTTCATGCTCGCCGGAGTCGTGAAGGGCGTCGCCGGGATGGGTCTGCCCACGGTGTCCATGGGTGTGCTGAGCGTCTTCATGACCCCCGTGAGCGCCACCTCCCTCCTGCTCATTCCGTCCTTCGTCACCAATGTCTGGCAGTTGGTCACGGGGGCCGATTTCCGAGCGCTCATCGCCCGTCTGTGGGCGATGATGGCGGGGATCCTCGTAGGCACGATCCTGGGGGTGCGGCTGCTCACCGGCGCCGATACTCGGTGGACCACGGTCGGTCTCGGCGTCGCGCTCACAGTCTACGCACTGTATGGCCTCCTCGGACGGCCTCTCAGCATGCCGAAGCGGCTTGAAGCGTGGCTCTCTCCGATGATCGGTCTTGCGACTGGCCTGATCAGCGGCGCGACCGGCGTCTTCACGATCCCGGCCGTACCCTACCTGCAAGGCCTCGACATTGGGAAAGACGACTTGATCCAGGCGCTGGGCCTGTCGTTCACGGTCTCGACGGTGGCCTTGGGGGTCGGTCTGGCAGGCCACGGCGCCTTCCACCTCGGTAATCTCGCCCTGTCGGCGCTGGCGATCTTCCCCGCCCTGGTCGGCATGTGGCTCGGCACGATCATCCGCCGAAAGATCAGCGCCAGGACGTTCCGTATCAGCTTCCTATGTTGTCTCGGCGTCCTTGGGCTCGAACTGGCCGGACGTGCGCTCGTCTCGGCCTGAAGCGCCTGGCGATGCGCGCGCTAAGACCCATTGCCCAAGGTCGTCGGACGCCCGTCGCCGCGATCGCCCGCGGTAAGCGCCAACTTTGCACGGAGAGCAGAACTGCGATGCTGAAGAATAACGATGCGTTCCCTTCACTTACCTTTGCTCGAGTGGGGGGCGGCGAAATCCACTTACCCATCGATCTGGCCGGGAAATTCGGTGTGATCCTGTTCCACCGTGGTTCCTGGTGTCCGTACTGCAACGCCCAGCTCGCCGCCTTTGAGAAGGCGGCGGACGAATTCGCAGAGGAGGGGATCAGAGTCGTCTCAGTTTCGGCCGACGATCGGGAGACGTCGGAGGCGCTTGTCGAGAAGCATCGGCTCGGCTTCCCGGTCGGGTACGGCGCCGACGTTCAAACCGTGTCGGCGGTCACCGGCGCCTTCGTCAACGAGAACCCCGTCTGCCTCCAGGCCACCGGCTTCATTCTTGATCCCGAAGGCCAGATTGTCACCGCCGTCTACTCGACCCGGGCAATTGGCCGCCTGATGCCCGACGATGTGTTGAACTTCGTCCGACACCTCAGGAATTTGGCAAAGAAGTGAAAGGCTCATGGCCTAGGATCAGGTCTTTGGCGGGACGGCGGAACTCTAGTCGGGCGGGCCGTTGCTAGCCCTCGGCCAAGCCTGCATGGCCATGCGTCCGATGCCGCGGAGCTTTTCCCGCGATGCGCCGTCTCTCGCCAGGACCGACATGCCCCGAAAACACGAGGCGAAGAACGTCGCCAGGGCGTCAATGTCCGCGTCTTCGGGAATCTCTCCGCGGGCGCGCGCCTCGGTCAGGCGCTGCAGGAACGCTGGAGCCAGGTCGTTGCGGCGGTCGCGCAATTCCTCGCGAAGATCGTCCAGTTCCGGCGGCCCATGGACCACAGCCGCGGAGACCATGCAGCCCGGCGGGAACTGTTCGCTTGTGAAGGCGACGGCGGCCCGTTCGAAGACCATTTCCATGGTGGAGCGGACATCGTGTCCGGCCTCCACCAACTCCTGGAACCAGCCACCCGGGCCTACGAAGTAATAGTCCATAGCTTCGGAGAACAACTGCTTCTTGCTGCCGAAGGCGTGGTAGAAGCTCGAGAGGCTGATCCCCATGGCGCCGATCAGATCCTCAAGCGTCGTGCCCTCGTAGCCTCGCTCCCAGAACAGCCGCATGGCGCTTTCCACAGCGGCCGTCCGGTCGAATTCACGAGGACGGCCGCGAGTTCGCTTCGTCTGCTCCGGCTTTTGATCCATGCCCATCGCTCAGCTCACCGCACTTAGGCCGCGTAGCCAAAAAGACGGCGCTCGCCCGTGCGCAGACCTACGATGTCGCCATTCCCATTGGTCATCAAATTCATGCCTCCACCGCATCGTGTACTGCGGCGCGGGCTTGGCCTGAATTCTTAAATAGGAGCGACGGCTCCAAAATCAGGGGCGCCCCGGAATGTCGAAGGGCTTGCGGGTCTCGCTTCGCCTCTGGCGCGGAGCGCGAGCCTCACCCGGACTTAGCGATGCGGCGGGACGTTGCTGTGATCGCGGACCCCACCCGACACGCGCGCTTGCCTGTAGCCGCCAGTGGCCAAAGGAGGTACAAGTCCATTTGTGGAGTGATTAATCCACAAAAGTGGTTTGCACGTGACCGACCAATTCGGTCATCGCGCGAGGGAGGAGGGCGGTTTGGTCGCATGAGCTCGCACCGGAGCCGTCCCGCCGTCAACGCAGTCAACTGAGATCGGAGGCCCCATGGAACTCCACCAGATCCGTTATTTCCTGGCGTTGGCGCGATCCCTCAACTTCACGCGGGCCGCGGAAATGTGCAACGTCACCCAGCCGGCTCTGACCAAGGCCGTTCAGAAGCTGGAACTGGAGCTCGGAGGTGTTCTGATCCACCGAGAGCGGCAACTCACCCAACTGACCGACCTGGGCAAATTGGTGCTTCCGATGCTGGAACGCGCCTATGTCGCCGCCGAGAGCGTGCACACCCTGGCGATCGATTTCCAACGCAAGGAGATCGCACCACTCAAGATCGCCCTGGCGTCATGCGTGTCCGCATCCATCATCGAAGCGCCGCTGGTCGAGATTGCCCGGTTCATGCCCGGCTTGCAGGTCGAACTCATCGAAGAGGAGCCGGCGGCGCTCAGTGAGTTGTTGCTGGACGGCGCCGTGAACGCGGCGATCTCTGGCAATGAATTTGGCGAGTTGCCGCTGCGCATCGACCATTGGAACCTGTTTGAAGAGCGGTTTCTGGTCCTGATGCCGAAGGAGTCGATGCTGGCGGAGTTTTCCAGCTTGCCGGTAGATGTCCTGGCGAAGGCCACCTGGCTCGAACATGTCGGCTGCGACGGCGCCGACCCGCCATGGCAAGACCTGTTTCCGCCAGAGGTCGAGCCCCGCGTCGGTCATCGAGGCAGGCGCCTTGCGCATCTGCAGCACATGGTGGCGGCGGGCCTGGGCCTGATGCTCTGGCCCGAGCACGCGCCGCACTTGCCATCCCTTGTTGCGCGGCCCATCGCGAGCGATCCCCTGAAGCGCAACATCCAACTCCTCGCCGTCGCTGGACGCAGGTATTCGCCGGCCCTTGAAGCCCTTGTGAAGATCGCTCGGGTCCATGACTGGCGGAGCAGCTTCCCGATCGCGGAACGCCCTGCAGTGGCCGCCGACTGCAGGGCTCGAGGCGACTCCCCAGACGAAGATGCCCGACTGGCGACCGCCTGAAGGCTAGCTTAGCTGCTCCAGAGCGCTGATCAGCGCCTCGGTGTCGGCGCTGGCGATGTAGTCGAGATCCACGCTGGCCATGGCGATCTTGCCTGAAGGCCCGATCAGATAGACGGCCGGCGCGGCCAGCATCGGCTTGGCGACTCCATGCAGTTGAGGGAGGTCCAGACCCCGCGACCTCATCTCGGTGACGATCTCGGGCGGCAAGACCGAGATGATCCCGAACATCTGTCCGACCTCATAGTCGACATCGGATAGGACCGTGCATTGGATTTGGTGCGCCGCGCGCATCCGCCGTGGATGAGAACCTGTCTCGGGCGTGATCGCGACGAGGGTGGCGGGCGGACCGCCGCGATCTTCCAAGGCCGCATTCAACGCCTTGAGCTTGGCGATGCAAAACGAGCACCAGCCCCCGGCCAAGAAGCAGAGCACGACCGGCCCATTTTCGAGCAAGGCCCGCAGCGCGACCAAGCGCGCGCGGTCGTCAGGAAGGAAGAAGTCGGGCGCGTTGTCGCCGGCCTTGAGCGCCTGTTCGGCCAGGTTCGACGCCAGCATCCAATCGCGCAGCGGCGCATAGAGCGCCGTATCAGCTCGCCCCAAGGTCACAAGCACGCCACCGCTGTTGGGGGGGCTATCGCTCGAGGAGGAACCAACGGGCGGGTGGGGCATGTCCGATCTCGATTTCGCAATCGCTTCGCCAAGCGGAATGATCAAGTCGCGCAAGGGGCGACAGCCAGCTCAGGGCCTAAGCGCGCGCCCGACCATGCCCCGTTCGCCGGGCGCTCCCAAAATGACTTCTGGGAATGGTTCGGCGTCGCTGCGCGCCCGACAGTTGGAATTGGCGCGGCCGCATAACCGAGGCTCATCGAACCGATGACGCCACGCTATTTCCGTTCCGCACGACGGTGTCCGACGGTTCCGATGCGCGCACGCAACGAAAGGAACACCATGAAGCGGACTCCCATTCTCGGGCTCGGCGTTGTCGCAGTCGCTCTGGGGTCGACCCTGGCCGTGGCCGCGTCGCCGAAGCCTGCTTCGGTGGCCGATCCGAAAGGCGCGCTGCGCGTGCCGGCCGATTACCAGAGGACCTATGAGTATCTGGGCAGTTGGGCCGTCGCCGCGGACAAGGGCCTGGGGTCGAAGGAGATGCACGTCGTCTACGCCTCGCCCGGCGCGACGGCGGCGTTCAAGCGGACCGGCCACTTCCCGGACGGCGCCGTCCTGGTGAAGGAGGTCCGCGGCACGTCCACCCAATCCATGACTACAGGGACGGTCAGTAACGCGACCGCTCTAAAGGGCTGGTTCGTGAGCGTGCGCGACAGCAAGAACAGTCATCCGGGCGATCCGCTGTGGGGCGACGGTTGGGGATGGTCGTGGTTCGACGCTGACAAGCCGACGCAAACCACCTCCACCGACTATCGGAAGGATTGCCTGGGCTGCCACCAGCCGGCCGAAAGCACAGACTGGATGTACTCCTCCGGATACCCGGCTCTGCAGCGCTAGTCGCTCGAAGCCAGTGCGATAGCTGGCGGTGATCAATCCCATGATCGCTCGCTATTTCCCCTCGCGCCCTTCAGCGGCGACCGTTCTCCTCGACCTTTCACTCCGACCGTCCGCAGCCGATCTCACGGACCAAATCCGTGCGCCGGGACATGGGGACGCCACCCAGCGCTGGAACCGACATGGCCGACGTTTTCATTGTCCCAGGCGTACGAACCCCGTTCGTCAAAGCTGGGGCCCAGTATGCCGACGTGTCGGCGCTTCAATTGTCGGCGCCGATCGCCAAGGCGATGATCAATTCAGCGCAGCCGGACCTGCTCCTGTGGGGGCAGGTGATCCCGGATCCGACCGTCTCGAACGTCGCCCGCGAGTTGGTGTTCGAAGCCGGCCTCGATCCTGAGATCGTCGCCTTCTCGGATGTGATGGCCTGCTCGACGAGCTTCATCGGCGCGCTGGCCGCGGGCGGACTGCTCGGTCGCGGCGACGCCCATCTGGCGTTGGTCGGTGGGGTCGAGACCATGTCGCACCGTCCGATCGCCCTGCGCCAAGGCAAGGCTGATCAGATTGCGGCAAAGGCGATCCGCGATCTGCCGGCGGCTCTGCAACTGCTGGAGGCGGTGACCCCGGCCGACTTCGAGATCCCGGCCAACGCCTGGGCGAACCGCGTCAGCGGACGATCGATGGGCGAGCACACGGAGGACACGGCCAAGCTCTACGCGATCACGCGCGCCGCGCAGGACGCCCTGGCGTTGGCCAGTCACCAGAACGCCGCCCGGGGACGGGATCAGGACGGGTTTTTCGGCGATCTCGTATTGCCCGCCTTCGGGGTCGAGCACGACACGCTGCCGAGGACCGACACCTCGCTGGAAAAGCTCTCCGCGCTGCCGACCGTGTTCGACCGGACGGGCGCCGGCACGCTTACGGCCGGCAACTCCTCGCCCCTGACCGACGGGGCCGCCGGCGTCTGGGTCGCCGACGCGGACGGGCTGCGGAGGTTGGGTGGTCCGCCGGCCGTGCGGCTGGTGGACTGGCAGCTCGCGGCGATGAGCTATGCGGTCGAGGGCATCCTCATGGCGCCTGCCCGGGCCATCCCGCGGCTGCTCGCCCGCCACGGCCTGAAGGCCGCCGACGTCGCCGTATGGGAGCTGCACGAAGCGTTCGCGGCCCAGGTGCTCGCCAATATCCAAGCCGCGATGGATCCGTCGTATCGGCGCGAGCACGCCAAGATCGACGTTGATCTCGGACCGTTCCCCTTCGACCGATTGAACCGGCACGGCGGCTCGCTCGCCTTGGGCCACCCCTTCGCGGCCACGGGCGCCCGCATCCTCAGCCAGGCGGCCAAGGAACTCCTCGCCCATCCGGTCGGCGCGAAAGCGGTCGTCTCCGTCTGCGCGGACGGCGGGCAGGGGACCGTGGCGCTCCTCGAACGCGTCTGACCGACGCTCTTGCCAAAGGACATTCCTATGATCCGCAACCAACGCGACCAAGACGCCTCCCGTCGAACCCTCATAGCCGGAGCTGGCCTATTCGTCGGGGCGGCGACCTTCGCCGGCCGCGCGGCCGCGTCGCCAAATCCGGCGGCGGACGTTTCGGTGATGCAGGGCGCGCTCGCCCTTGAGCACGAAGGGATCGCCGCCTACCGCCTGGCCGGCGCCAGCGGCCTGCTGCAGGCCGACACGCTGAAGGTCGCGCTCATCTTCAAGGGCCATCACGAACAGCATCGCGACGCCCTTGCCGATCTCATCCGCAAGGCTGGTGGCAAGCCGGTGGAGCCCAAGGCGGACGCCGACTATGTCAAGGAACTCAATCTCGCCGCTCTCAAATCTCAGGCAGACGTCGTCAATCTGGCCACAAAGCTGGAGCTTGGAGCGACCAACGCCTATGCCGGCCAGGTGGCCGCCCTCCATGATCCGCAACTCGTCCACCTGTTCACGCAGTTGTCGGCGGACGAAGCGGTGCACTGGACGACGCTGAACAACGCTGCCGGAACACCGATCCCGGCCAAAGCCTTCTTGTTCAGCTGATGACCCGCGCGTGCATCTGGATCGCCCTCGCGGCGGGACTCGTCGCGACCTCCGCCTCGGCCGAGAGCCCGGCTGTCGGAGAGGCTCTCTACGAGGCCAAGTGCGGCGGGTGTCACTCGGTCGACGCCAATCGTATCGGGCCGCGCCATCGCGACGTCGTGGGCCGCAAGGTCGCCGGCCTGCCTGACTTTCAGTACTCGGACAGTCTCAAGAAGCTTGGGGGCGTCTGGACGCGGGCTCGCCTGGACACCTGGCTGCAGAGTCCGCAGGCCATGGCCCCCGGGTCAAAGATGTTCCTGGCTGTCCCCGACGCACAGCAAAGGCATGACATCGTCGTCTATCTGGCCTCGGTGTCGAGGCCGGCGAAATAGCGGCCTTGATCCGTCCGACCGGGCGATGCGCACCGGGAATGGAATCAATAGGCCGCTTTCGGTCGCGTCCATGAGAAGATCGACGATAACGGGGCTGGTCTCACGAGGAGCATGATCATGGACACCACTGAGCGGGCCGTACTTGCCGGAGGATGCTTCTGGGGGATGCAAGACCTCATCCGCCGGAGGCCTGGAGTGATTTCGACCCGGGTCGGCTACACCGGGGACGAGGCGACCCCGAACGCCACCTATCGCCGGCACGGCGACCATGCCGAGGCGATCGAGATCATCTTCGATCCGGCGCAGACCAGCTTCAGGGATCAGCTGGAATGGTTCTTCCAGATCCACGATCCGACGACCCTGAACCGGCAGGGTAACGATCTCGGTCGCAGCTACCGGTCGGCGATCTTCTACACCAGCGACGAGCAGCGGCGCGTGGCGCAGGAGACGGTCGCCGACGTGGAGGCCTCAGGACTTTGGCCGGGCAAGGTGGTGACGGAGATCGAGCCGGCCGGCGCCTTCTGGGAAGCCGAACCGGAGCATCAGGACTACCTGGAGCGGATACCCAACGGGTACACCTGCCACTTTCCGCGGCCGGACTGGAAGCTGCCACACCGCGCCAAGGCCGGCGACGCAGCGTGAAGGTGATGGGAGCAGAGAGAGAAGGGGCGCGGCGATGGTGACACGAGGCTTCGTCGGTCGTCGGCAACCGCCCGCCACGGCCAAGAGATTGCCGCCCGGCCAGCATCTGGTCGAGAACTTCCCCGTCCTCACGGCCGGGCCGACGCCACGCCTTCGCACCGAGGCCTGGTCCTTCACCCTCAAGGTCGGGCCGAGGCCCGTTCGCACCTGGACGTGGGACGAGATCAACGCCCTGCGCCAGACGGAACTGGTGCGCGACATTCATTGCGTGACCACCTGGTCGAAGTTCGACACCCGCTGGAGCGGCGTGCTGATCGACGACCTGCTGGACGATGCGGGCATCGACCCGCCCACTCCTTACGTCCTCGCCCACTCGTTCGACGGCTACTCCACGAACGTACCCCTGGCCGATCTGACGCAGGGAAAGGCCATGGTGGCGCTACGCTACGACGGCGCTCCGCTCGAGGCCGATCATGGAGGTCCGGCCCGACTGCTGGTTCCGCATCTCTACTTCTGGAAGTCGGCCAAGTGGGTGAAAGGCCTCCAATTCACCACGCGCGACGAGGCCGGGTTCTGGGAATTGCGCGGTTACCACATCTACGGCGATCCATGGCGGGAGCAGCGATACACCGATGACTGACGTCGCTGGCGTCCTCGCCCCTGCGGTTCGATGGCAGAACGCGACGATCACCCGTCGTGTCATGCAGACTCCGGAGATTACGAGCTTTTTTGTCCGCCCGGATCGGCCATTCACGTGGCGTGCAGGGCAGCATGTCGACATTCGCCTGACCGCCGAAGATGGCTATCGGGCCATCCGAAGCTATTCGATCGCCTCCCTGCCGGGCGCCGACGACGAGCTGGAATTGGCGGTCGAGCGCCTTGCCGACGGCGAGGTCTCGCTATGGTTCCATGACGTCGCGCAGGTCGGCGATGTCGTCGAGATCAAGGGCCCCTTGGGTGGGCATTTCGTCTGGGAGCCGGAGGACGGCGGCCCGATCCTGCTGATCGGCGGCGGTTCGGGCCTCGTGCCGTTGATGGCCATCGCCCGCCGCGGGGCCGAGGCCGCGGCCCGCGTGCCGATGCACCTGCTGCTCTCGGCCCGAAGCCCGCAAGACGTGCTTTATCGCGAAGAACTGGAGGCGCTCGAACGACAGAACGACCGTTTCGGCATGACCCTCGCGCTCACCCGGGCGTCCGCCTGGCGGCCCCAGGATTTCTCCCGTCGGATCGACGACGAGATCTTAGCCCGGGTCCTGAAGCGTCTGCCCGCATGGCCGAAGCGGGTGTTCGTCTGCGGCACGAACGGCTTCGTCAATGCGGCCGCCGACGGCGCCCAAGCGGCAGGAGTCGCGGCTGAGATCATCCGCACCGAGCGCTACGGTGGCCTCTGATCGCACCGCGTATCGGAACGGGTCGCGCCTAGTCCCGGGGGATGAAATCGGTGTGCGGGCCGGGCTCGACGATCAACACCGCCAATGCGGCGAGGCCGCATGACCCGGCGGCCACCGCCATCGCCAGGTGAAAGGCCGGTATCAAGCCTGGACCGCCCTGCAGGACCCCGCCGATCAGCGCGACCGCCACGAGCGAGCCCACACGCGCCACCGAGCTGTTGACCCCGGCGGCCGTGCCCGCGTGATCGGTGTCGACGGAGGTCAGGACCAGCGTGCTCAGAGGCGCGACGACCAGGCCCATTCCAAGTGCGAGGAGCAGCACCGCGGGAAAGATGTCGGGCCAGTAGGCGGCGTCGGCGTCGATGCGCAGCGCCGCCAAACACCCGGCCCCGACCATAAGCCCACCAAGGATCAGAGGCGCGCGCCGGCCGAGTCCCTGGCAGATACGCCCGGCCATAGGCGATATCACGGTGATCAGGATCTGCAGTGGAATGAATGCGGCGCCGGCCACGACCGGCGAAAGCATGGCGCCCTGGATCATCACGAACGGCAGGAGCGTGAGCATCGCCGTGAACGGCCCGTAGAGGAGCGCCGTAAACAGGTTGGCGCCGATCACATCTCGCGACGCCAGCAACCAGGGTGGAAGCATGGCCCGGCGTCCCTGCCGTCGCTCGACCACAACGAGCGCGCCCAGAACCAGCAGCGCGAACATGATCGCTGTCATGCTCAGGGCCCCCGATGCAGCGCCGCCGGTCAGGCTTGTCAGGCCCCAGCCCAGGGCCCCCAGACCCAGGACCGACAGTCCTGCGCCCGGCCAATCGACTTGCACGGCGCTGCGAGCGCCTCCCCTTGGGGTCCAGAGGACCGCGACGAAAAGGGCGAGCACAGCCACCGCCGCCAGGATCAGGAACGGCGTCCGCCAGGATCCATGCTCAAGCACAACGCCAGCCAGGCCCGGGGCCGCGGCGCCTGCAACGGCGCCCGCGGCCGACCAAACGCCCACCGCGCGCGCCTTGCGGTCGGAAGGAAACGCCTCGCCGAGCATTGAGAGGGCGTTCGGCAAAATCAGGGCCTCACCGAGGCCGCACACCAACCGGCCAAGCAGCAAGGCGGCCCAGGCGCCCGCGAGGGCGGACAAAAGGGCGCCGGCGCCAAATAGCGCTATGCCCAGGATGAAGACCGGCCTGCGGCCAAATCGATCTCCTAGGCCTCCAGCGGTGAGCGTGAACGCGGCCAGGGGCAGCAGCTCGGCATTGACGAGCCATTGCAGCTCGAGCGGCGTCAGCGCCAGATCCTGACCGATCGCAGCCAGCGAGACGGCGGCCAAGGAGCCGCTTGCAAACGCCAGGCTGGATGCAAGACTCGTCGCAACCAGGAGCTGGGCGCCGCCTTCAAGACGCGTCCGCTGCGCGAGTGCGACCGCGCCGTCTGAGCCCAGGGCGGTGCTCACGTCACCTCTTGGATGAGATGCTCGTGTCCCTTGAACTTGAAGCGCTCGCCGGCCCGACGGCCCTCAAGCTCCTCGAAGATCGGCGCTTGAGTGGAAATCCCCATGAACGCGTGGCCGGCGTAGGCGAAGCGCCCCGTGGCGACGCCGATGACATAGTAGCGGTCGTCGAATTTGACGATGGCGCCGGCTTCGACTCTGGTCTTCGTTCCGAAGTCGATCCGCTTCAGGAGATCAATCTTCTCGAGGTGGTCATGAAGCGGGCACTCGAACGCCTCGGCCAGGTTCCGCGATTGCACGGCCTGGGATTGTTCCTGGTCATCGATCGGCGCCCCGGCATCGATGTGCGCGCCGGCGACGTATTCGCTGTAGGCCTCCGCGGTGTCATGGAGCTCGTGAGCTTCCAGCGACAGCAGGCGGTCTCGTATGCGGCTCTTGTCCATGCATGCCTCTTTCGGGCTCGATGCGACCCTTAGTCATTATCGGGAATTTCGGCGCACTGGAATGGGACGCGAACCAAGCGGTCATCGCGCAGGATCTTGGTGGCCAGCCAGACGTAGGTCTGCTCTGCGGTGTCGAAACCGAGCATTGAGTAGGACTCGCCGAACGGGCACGCGGGAAAATCCGGGAATCCGATCCGCAAAACGTAGCGGTCCGGATCTGCCCCGAACTCGGCCTTGGCGACCTTCCGCAGACCGAAACGGGTCGGCGCTTCGGCGTCATCGTCGCGCCGCTGTTCCTGTGTCTTGGAAAGCAGGCTCGACAACGGCGTCTCGCCCGTCGCCTCGAGCAGATCAAACGCGTCGATCAGGAGACCCTTGGTTCCGTGCTTCCGATCGGTGATGGCGTAAAAGTTGGAGGCGTCGGTGGAGTCCGGAGACAGCTCGAAGCGGTAGGCCGCGTCGACATGAATGTCCTGAAGATCGATCTGACGGTCGACGGTGACATCGTGAAGCGTCCCCCCGTCGTTCCGGAAGTCGTGACTATAGCCGCGATCCAGAAATTCTTTGGTCGTGTCGATGATATTGGTCGCCGTCGTCATCGTTGACCTCCCCGAAGGCGCCGACGCGCGGGTTTCGCGCTGCTCGGCCCAGGCTTGGAAGTATGGCCTCCGGCGCTGAGCAATTGAGCCGGCGTAGGCCTCATGCATTCGATAACCGGAAGTCATCGCCATCGGGCTCTTGATCGGTCCATCTTCGGTGGCGCAGTGCGGACGCGCGCCTGGGCGTCTTCGCAACAAGGATCACTTCGGAGAGCCCGGAATCCTTATGCCCAAGAACGATCCGTCGCCTTCCGAGGCCTTCACAGGCTTTTCCAATGAAGACCTGGGGTTCCTGACGGGGCTGGCGGCCAACAACGACAAGGCCTGGTTCACCGAGCACCGCGCCGCTTATGACGAAGGGCTGAAGCCGGCCATGGGCGGTCTGATCGCGGCGCTGAACACGGAGTTCGCAGCCCGGGGCCTGCCGTTCGTGGGCGACTCGAAGAAAAGCATCTTCCGCCTTCACCGCGACGTTCGCTTTTCCAAGGACAAGCGACCCTACAAGACCCACGTCGCGGCGAGCCTGACGCGCGAGGGCGGCAAGATGGCGCCCGGCGCGGTCTATGTGCACATCGAGCCCGAAGGCGGGCCGGCGCGGGCTTTCGATCCCCGGACGATCGATCCGCTTGATCCCTCGACGCTGCCCTCGGCGAAAATCGCATATGACGAACACGCCGGTGAAGGTCCTTTCCTGACGGCCGGCTTCTACCTTTGGGATCAGCGCCCGCTGATCGACGCCTTCCGCAAGCAGATCGTCGCCGATCCCGAAGCCTGGCTCGCTGTCGAGAAAGCCCTGGACGACAATGGTCTCGAGTTGGAGGATGGCGCGCCCGTCAAGCGGACGCCCAAGGGCTTCGAGGAACAGGCTGGCGGGCCGCTGGACGCAACGCTGAAGAAGACCCAGTGGTTGGTCGGACGCCGGCTGACCGGCGCTGAACTCGCCGATCCGAACCTGCCGAGCCTGATCGCCGATTTCGCCGCTCAGGTCCGTCCCCTGTTCGCGTTCGGATGGCGCGCGCTGGACGGTGTCCGGATCGATCCCAAGGCCGGCCGACGTTAGCGCGGCCGCAATCCCGGAGCGCGCAATGGAGTCTCAATCATCCCTGCAGCGGCTCCTTTCTGGGCCGATAGCGCCCGGCGAGCTCGCATGGATCGGCCTTCGGCCCGCACGTCGCGCCTCGATGATCCCGGTGTCGGCGGCGAAGTTGGCGCCGGGTGAGGGCCTTGAAGGCGACCACTACATCTCCTCGCGAAATGGTCCCCGCCAGGTCACCCTGATCGCCGCGGAGGACTTGGCCGCGATCGGCCAGTTCCTCGCCGGCGCCGGAGCCCAACCAGAGCAGCTCCGGCGGAATCTGGTGACGCGGGGCGTCAACCTGCTGGCGCTGAAAGACCGGCGCTTCAGCATAGGACCGGTCATCCTCGAAGGGGCAGGGGAGTGCGCGCCCTGTGGCCGGATGGAGGAAACGCTAGGTCCCGGCGGCTACAACGCCGTCCGCGGCCATGGCGGTATCCTGGCCCGCGTGATCGAAGGCGGCGAAGTCCGTCTAGGCGACCCAATCGAGCGCATCGAAGAAGACATCTCGACCGTGCTGGCGCGCCGACGGAACCGCTGATCGACCTGAATGGCGCGCCGGTTGAACTGGCCCATCACAACCGCACCCCGGTCACAGCCGTCCGGCGGCGGCTTTCCGCTAGGACCGCTGCGAGAACCCGGGCGTGCGTTGTTCGAGGCGCAATACCCTGTCAAGGGACCAGTTCCCCGCTCCCAAGGCGATAAGCGGCAGCAGCAAGCCAGCCCAGCTCAGGTGTGTTGGCCAGGCGTCGGGATAGACGAAGATCTGGATGACGCCGGTCATACCGAGCAACGCTAGGGCTGCGGGACGTGTGAAAAGGCCCAGCACTAGAAGGATCGGGAACAGGTGCTCCGAATAGGTCGCGATGTGCGCGGCGACCACCGGGCTCATTATGGGAAGCGCGTACTCCGAGCGGAAGAGCTCGTAGGTCGAATCCGTAATGGTGAGCAAGCCGGCGGTTTTGGTTCGCCCGGACGCGAAGAAGACCGAAGCTATGCCGAACCGGGCGACCAGCAGTAACAGGCTCGGCGGCAGCGGCCGCTCGGCGAGCGCTGCCGCCCGCCCGTAGATACTAGTGATCGACGCCATGGGATGGCCTTTTTCGGTGAAGAGCGGACCGCCTCGCGCAGACGCCGAGGCGGTCCGGTGCGGGTCAGGCTTTCGGGGTCAGGGAGCCGGCGCCCTTGGGCGTCTTGATCGAGGTGCAGGTTCCCGCCTTGACGAGCTTCCAGGCATTACCCTGGTAATCGACCTTCGACGTGCCTGCACAGGTCGTTCCTGCGCCCGCCTTGCAGTCATTTTTGCCGGCGAGGGAGACGCCGTAGCACTTTTCCATGGGGACTTGGCTCTGGTCGGCGGCGTGCGCAGCCCCTGCCACGAGGCCGAGGGCGAGGCTGGCGGCCAGGGCCGCATGGGTCTTGGTCACGGGAAACTCCTTGAGAAGCGCCACCCGGCGTGAGGGTGATAGCAGCCGGGGCGACCGAAATGGCGTGTTGGCCGGTCACTCCGGTCAGTACGCGGGCGCAAGCGCAGCGGTTACAGGAGGCCCGCGTCGAGAAAATCGTCATCGCCGGCGTAACCGCATGCCGGCCTAGCCCGTAAGGTCACCAAGGGGGCGCGCATGGCAGAGAGCGAAGCTCAGCTCAGAGCCTGGATGCTTGAAGGCCTGGACGGTCATGCGGCCGCCCATGAAGCCCTGCTGCGCGCGCTGGTTCCGCTCCTCCATGCCTTCTACCGGCGGCGGATGCGCGGGGCGGAACACGAGGTTGACGACCTGGTGCAGGAGACATTGATCGCCATACACACGCGGAGGAGCACCTATGAGCGGGATCGAGCGTTCACGCCGTGGCTCTACGCGATCGCGCGCTATCGCCTGATCGACCACATGAGGCGGCGCAAGCTCACCGTGCCGGTCGAGGACGTCGAAGCCATCCTGGTGACCGAAGGCTTCGAGACCGCCGTCTCAGCGCGCATGGATGTCGAGAGGCTGCTCAGTCGTCTTTCCTCGAAGCAGGCGCGCGCGATCAGGGACACCCGTCTGGACGGCAAGAGCGTCGCCGAGGCGGCGGCCGACGCGGGCATAGGCCCGTCTGACGTCAAGGTTTCGGTGCATCGCGGGCTAAAGGCGCTCGCCACTCGGATTCGGGGCGAATGACGATGAACACAGAGGACGTCATCAAAAGCCTTAGCCGGGACCTCACCCCCGTTCGGCGGGGCGCTCTGGCCAAGCGTATAGGCCTGGGCGTCATCGTCGGTGGCCTGGCCACTATGGCCGCGGTGACCGCCATTCTCGGCATTCGGCCGGATCTGCATGTGGCGATGCAAGGCTTCTCGTTCTGGATGAAGTGGACCTACACGATCTCGCTGGGAGTCGGGGCGGTGTTCGCCGTGACCCGCCTGGCGCGTCCGGTTCCGCACTCGCTGACCGGCCTGTGGTTTCTTGCGATCCCGGTCCTCGTCCTGGCCGGAATCGGTATCGTCGAGCTGGCCATCACCCCCCCCGCGAAATGGCTGGCGATGTGGCTTGGCAAGAGCTGGATGGTGTGCCCCTGGCTCGTCCTGAGCCTCGCGGCGCCGATCTTCATCGGTCTGCTGTGGTCGTTCCGGAAGCTCGCGCCGACGCGTCTTCGGGCCGCCGGAGCCGCAGCCGGTCTTGCGGCCGGAGCCTGGGCGGCCACGATCTATTGTCTGCACTGTCCCGAGGTTTCGGCGATCTTCGTGCTGACCTGGTACAGCCTGGGGATCGCCCTGGCCGCCGGCGTCGGCGCCTTGGTGGGGCCAAGACTGCTTCGCTGGTGAGCCCACCACCGTAACCGACGAAGGTCCCGCCCCGTAAGAGAGTGGCCACTTCGGCGCATCCTCTTCGGGAGATCATCATGACCGCCTCCAAGACCATGGCCGGCCTTGCTGCCGCCACCGCCCTCGCCGCCCTGTCGGGCGTATCCTTTTCGGCTCCAGCCTTCGCCCAGGACGGCGGCAAGCTTATCCACTGCTACGGCGTAAACAGTTGCAAGGGCCAGTCGGACTGCAAGTCGGGCAACCACGACTGCAAGGCCATGAACGACTGCAAGGGGCAGGGTTTCAAGGAAATGACGTCCAAGGCGTGTGCGGCCGCCGGCGGCAGCCTCACGGCGCCCTCGAAGTAGTCGCGGCGGACCGGCCCAGCGGGCCGGTCCAACCTTGTGGACGAAGCCCATGCCCAGCAAACACACCTTCGGTCTTGGCCTGCGCAAGCCGCACTATGCCGAGTTCCTCGACAGCGACACCCCCGTGGCCGTCGACTTCGTGGAGGTGATCTCCGAGAACTTCATGGTCGCCGGCGGCCGGCCGTTGGACATCTTACGGCGCGTCCGTGAACGATACCCCGTCGCCTTGCATGGCGTCTCGATGTCGATCGGGTCTGCCGATGGGATACGGGGCGACTATCTGGCGCGATTGCGCGCGCTCATCGACGCTATTGACCCGCTGTTTGTGTCCGACCATTTGAGCTGGTCTCGGATCGGGCGGTTCAATTCTCACGATCTGCTGCCCCTACCCTATACGAAGGAGGCCCTGGACAGGGTCTGTGACAACATCGATCACGCCCAAGCCGTTTTGGGCCGAAGCCTGCTCGTGGAAAACCCGTCAAGCTACATCGTCCTGCCCGGCGAAATGGCCGAGTGGGAGTTCCTGGACGCGGTGTGCCGCCGGACCGGGTGTGGACTGCTGCTGGACGTCAACAACATCTACGTCAGCGCCAGCAACCATGGCTTCAGCGCGCAGGATTACCTTACCGGCGTTCCGGCCGCGCAGGTGCGGCAGGTCCACCTGGCCGGGCATAGCAAAGGGCGCGACCTCCTGATCGATACCCACGATCGCCCCGTTCCCGACGCTGTCTGGGCGCTTTATGCAGATGCTGTTGAGCGTCTGGGGGCGGTCGCAACGATGATCGAACGGGACGACGACATTCCGCCGCTTCGCGAACTGCTCGAC
Source organism: Phenylobacterium koreense (assembly GCF_040545335.1). Taxonomy (NCBI): domain Bacteria; kingdom Pseudomonadati; phylum Pseudomonadota; class Alphaproteobacteria; order Caulobacterales; family Caulobacteraceae; genus Phenylobacterium; species Phenylobacterium koreense. The sequence goes on along the minus strand of NZ_JBEPLU010000001.1, from coordinate 700,562 downwards.
GAACTCGATACGGCACGACAGGTCGCCGCGCGGCGGTTGGGACGGGCAGCGTGAGCCTGCAGGCTCTCCAGGAGGACTTCAGCCAATGGCTGAAGGCGGAAGCCCCCCACGCCGCCGAGCGGTTCGGCGAAGGCGCGCAGGCTGGGCTCTCGGTATACCTCAACAATTACCGCGGTCAGTTGATGGCCTGCCTGATCGAAAGCTATCCGGTGCTTCGCGCTTGGCTGGGTGAGGAGGTCTTCGCTGGCGCGGCCGCCCATCATATCGACCGACATGCCCCATATAGCTGGACGCTGGACGACTATCCCCATGATTTTCCCACCACGCTCGACGCGCGTTTTGGGTCGGATCCGGAAGTGGGAGAACTCGCGCGGCTTGAACGGGACCTCGCCGAGGCATTCGTCGCGCCGGACACGCCGCCTATCGACCCCGTAGCCCTGGCGGCCGTCGATTGGGATACTGCGGTGCTGGTGCTGTCGGACGCGGTTTCGATCAGCCCGGTTCAGAGCAACGCCGCAATGATCTGGTCAGCCATCGAAGCGGGCAGGTCCCCTCCGCAGGCGGCCAAGCTTGAGACGAAGGCCGAGCTGCTCGTGTGGCGACAGCATTATCGCCCGATGTTCCGCATGCTTTCGGCCGACGAAGGAGCCGCCTTGTCGATGGTGAGAAACGGCCGAACCTTCGCCGACATTTGCGCGGTGCTTGCCGAGCGGCGAGGGCCGGAAGGCGGTGTCACGGTCGCCGGCGAGTTGCTCGCCTGTTGGATCAGGGACGGGCTGGTCCAGTGCGTGCAATCCTGATTTCGAGGCCGAGGAAGCAGGAGTCCGAGCATCGCTGCTAGGTTGGGAGGCTGGGCCGCACTTCGGGTGATCACGATAGGCGCCACCGGCATGGAGGCGCATTCCTCGCCACTATGGAAACCATACGCGCCGACTATTGGAAAACGCCGCCCCGCGCCGCGATCAATGATCATCACCGCAGGTGATTTCATCGGGCGGTGTCGCGGAAACCGTTTCATTAAAAACGAAACAGGAGCCTCCGATGTCCGAGCGCTTTCCACTCCCTACGAAGCCGGAAGACATTATTCCGTCGCTGCTTGAGATTCCGTCGCTGCTTGAGCGATTTCACTCCGGCGACGTCAACGAGCAGATGGACTTGTACGCTCCGGAGGCGGTGTTCATCGCGCTCGACGGGCGAACGATTACGGATCACGCGGAGATCACCGCCATAATCGGGCGCGATATCAAACTCGGGCTGCCGTTGGTGGCGAACGTGCGCCACTTGTTCGTCGCCGGCGATACCGCCCAGATCGTTCTGGACTGGTCCATCGATGGCAAGGGGCCTGGCGGGGAGCCGGTGCGCCTCGCAGGTTCGGCATGCGACATCGCCCGGCGCGGTGCGGATGGATTCTGGCGGTACCTGATCGACAACAACCAAGGGACGGCAGTGCGACAGCCGGCCTGACCTAAGACCGGGCCTACGAGCGGCTCGGGCCTCATCAACGTCAATGACCGAGGAGACACTTCCATGAAGGCGATCGTGGTGTCCGACCAGGCCGCAGGAACGGCCGGGATGAAGCTGGTGGACCGGCCCGAGCCGCAACCATCGATAAACGACGTCGTGGTTCAGGTTTACGCCTCGGGGTTCGTCAATACGGAGCTGGGTTGGCCCTCGACCTGGACCGACCGCCTGGGCCGGGACCGAACCCCGTCGATCCCCGGGCACGAGTTGGCCGGGGTGGTCACCGCGCTCGGCTATGGGACGACAGGGCTGTCGGTCGGACAGCGGGTGTTCGGACTGACGGACTGGTCCCGTGACGGCACGCTGGCGGAGTACGTGACCGTCGAAGCGCGCAACCTCGCGCCGCTGCCGGGCGACGTCGATTTCACGGTAAGCGCGAGCCTTCCGATCTCGGGGCTGACGGCCTGGCAGGGATTGGTCGTGCACGGCCGCCTTCAAGCCGGGCAGCGCGTGATCGCTCACGGCGCGGCTGGCGCGGTCGGCTCCATGGTGACCCAGCTCGCGCGTGAGTTCGGCGCCTATGTCATCGGCACCGGACGGGCCCCGGATCGTCAGAAGGCGCTCGATTTCGGAGCCAACGAGTATGTCGACCTCGACAGCCAGGCCCTGGAAGACGTCGGCCAGGTCGATCTGGTGTTCGATCTCATCGGCGGTGACATCGGGAAGCGGTCTGCATCGCTGGTTCGAGCCGGCGGAACCCTGGTGTCCATCGTCGGACCGTCCGAGGCGCGGCCAGCCGATGGGCGGGCTGTCGACTTCGTTGTCGAGTCCGACCGCGCCCAACTGGTCGAGATCGTTCAGCGCGTGCGGGACGGACGACTGCGGACGAACATCGGAACCGTCGCGCCGCTTGACGATGCGGTCGCCGCCTTCAACCCGACCAAACGGACCCCCGGGAAGACGATCATCCGCGTTCGGCCATAGTGATCGGGAGGCGAGCGGTCTCGCCTTCCTATTGATCAATCCGCGCGGACGATCCGACTATGTCCCCGCGTGGGCCGCTCACATGGCGGGCTGGCGAAGGGCCGCGAAGACCAACCGATACGCAGGGGAAAAGCCCATGACGATCCGAACCATCATCGCCGCCACTGGCGCTGCGCTCGTTTTCGCGATGGCCGGCCCCGCATCCGCCCATGATGGCGAAGCGGAAACTGTCACGAAGAACTTCGAGGCGGCCATTCCCAATATCCCGGGCAAGTCGCTGATTGCGGTGCAAGTCGATTACGCGCCGGGCGCGGCGTCCCCATCCCACACTCACGCGAAGTCGGCCTTCATCTACGCCTATGTGATCTCGGGGGCGATCGAGTCTAAGGTGGATGACGGCGCGACGCGGATCTATCGGGCGGGCGAGAGCTGGTCCGAACAGCCGGGCGCGACCCATTCGATCAGCCGCAATGCGAACAAGACCGAACCGGCGAAGCTGCTCGCTGTCTTCGTGCTCAACACCAACGATAAAGCGCTGACCACGCCCATCAAATGAACCTGCAGGCGCACTCGACGGCGCCAAGCCCTAAAGGGGCTCGCCGCCTGTAAGAGCTGCATTCCACCGGAGCATGGAATCCATGCTCCGGACAGATTTCTGTTGGGCCGCGCCGGTCGATATCAAAGAGGAATGCTCGACACCGAAACGCGCGTGCCTTTCCAAGCAGCCTTCCGTAGTGACGTGCTCAGGGGGCTTTCCGGTCCACGCAAGAGTTTGCCGGCGCGATGGCTCTACGACGACCACGGCTCGGCGCTGTTCGAAGTCATCGCCAGCCTCGAAGAATATTACCCGACCCGCACCGAGACCGCGATCCTCACGGCCTCGGCGCAAGAAATCGCGCAGTTCGTGGGGCCGGGCGCGGTTCTCCTGGAGTATGGAGCTGGTGCGGCGCTTAAGACGGAGATCCTGCTCAGCGCCCTGGCCCCCACGGCCTATGTCCCGGTCGACATCGCAGGCGATTTCCTCGCCGCCTCGGCGGTCCGGCTCGCTGGTCGCTTCCCAGGCCTGGATGTCCGTCCCTGCGTTGCCGATTTCACCGTCGATTTCGAGCTGCCGGACGACTTGCCGCCAGGACGCACGGTCGGCTTCTTCCCCGGTTCGACCATCGGCAATTTGGCGCCTGACGAAGCCAAGGATTTCCTGCGGCGCATGGCCTCCCATGTCGGTCAAGGGGGCGCAGGCCTCATCGGCGTCGATCTCAAGAAGGATCTTGAGCCGTTGCTGGCGGCCTACGATGATCGGGAAGGGGTGACCGCAAGGTTCAACCTCAACCTCCTGGTCCGGATCAATCGCGAACTCGGGGGAAATTTCGATATCGGCGCCTTCAAGCATCAGGCGCGCTGGAACCCGATGGACTCGGCGGTGGAAATGCACGCGGTGTCGACGCGGGCTCAGACGGTCGTGGCCGCCGGCCAAACCTTTGCGTTCGAGGCGGGCGAGAGCATTCACACCGAGAGCTCACGCAAGTACGACCTGCAGCAATTTGCTGACCTCGCGACGGCCAGCGGCTGGCGCGTCGGTCCCGTCTGGACCGATTCCGAAGATCGCTTCGCGGTCGTGGCGCTGATCGTTCCCGGCTGAGGGGCGGCCAGTCGGGTCCTGATCTTGGAAGCCCTAACCGTCGATCTGCGGCAGGTATTCCGCGTAACCCTGGGCTTCCATCTCATCCTTCGGCACGAACCGCAGGGACGCCGAGTTGATGCAGTAGCGCAGGCCGCCGCGGTCCTTCGGGCCATCGGGGAAGATGTGCCCGAGGTGGCTGTCGCCGTGGGTCGATCGGACTTCCGTGCGGACCATTCCATGACTGGTGTCCTGGATTTCAGCGACGTTGGCCGGCGCGAGCGGCTTGGTGAAGCTCGGCCAGCCCGTGCCCGACTCGAACTTGTCGGTCGAAGCGAACAAGGGCTCGCCAGAGACCACGTCGACGTAGATCCCAGGACCTTCATTGTGCAGGAGTGCGCCGGTTCCAGGATGTTCGGTGCCGTTTTCCTGCGTCACCCGGTACTGTTCCGGCGTGAGTTTGGCGACGGCTTCCGGACTCTTGCTGTACTTCGACATGGGAACCTCCTGGCTGATTTGAAAGCCGTCTCCGGCGCCGGGGCTTGGGAGGGGACGGCCGGCGCGATGAGCGCGCCCTATTGCAGTCGCGGATATAGCTGCACCCAGATGGAGTCCTTTTGCGCGCCAGCCTCGTGGCAGTAGGCGCATTCGGTCTTCGGCCGCAGCGAAGCCGAGGCCGCCTTGGGCTCGAAATGGTTGAAGTTGTAATAGCCCCAGCCACCGGTCTCGGCGTACCGCTTGGTGTCCTTCACCACGACGTCCGCGCCATTGAGCTTGCCAGGGAAATACCCGCGCCCGGAAGGCAACTCACTGGACCCATCGGGATGAGTGGCGGGAGGCAGCGTTAGCTGCAGCTCTTTGAAGAAGATAGTGCCCTCGGGGAAGACACCGGTCTTCTTATAGATCTCGTACGAGCCGGGCTCGATGTAGACGTTGTGGAACTCGGGGAAGTTCGCCTCCCCTCCGTTCAAGGCGTTCGGCGTGAGCGGCGAGCCGACGAATACCCATTTCTCGAAGTCCTTGGGCAGGAGAAGGTCGCCGTTCGCCGCGTATTCCGGCAGGTAACGAGTGGGGGCGGCTGCGACGGTCGGCGCGGCAGCCGGTTCGGCCTTGGCGGTTTCGGCCTTGGAGCAGGCGGTCAACCCAAGGTCGGAGACAGCGACGGCGACGACTAAGGCGATACAAGCGGTAGTCGAACGGCGCATGGTGACCTCCCTCGAACAAATGTCCGCGGAAAGGGTCGCGTGCGGTCGCCTCCAGGGGAAATAGTCTCCTGGAATGGGATCGATCCCCAGCGGTTATTGGCCGATGGTCGGCCGGCCCGTAGGGATAATTCGGGAACGCCTGGCGCCGGTTGAACGCCAGTTTGGACGTCGTCCGGCGCTATGCCGAGACGACCGCCCTTCGAGGCAGGACATTCATGGCGACCCGCCGGATTGCGGCGAGCCGTCCTGCGTCGCCACCGTTCAGCGCCTCGGCGACAAGGCTCACGACGATGTTGGCATAGAAGGCGGACAGATCGCCGATGTCGACGTCGGCCGCGACCTCTCCGCGCTCCACCCCATCCAGCAGGCGCGCGTGGAGGAGGGCTTCAAGACGATGGACCCCGCCTTCCTCGCGCTGGTGCGATGGCCCGACGTCCGCCTCGATGGTCTCGAGCGCCCGTGCGATCGCCATTGATGCGTCCGGCGTCCGGGCTAGGGCCGATAGGAATGGGCCGTCCTCCCGCACCAGGTGCTGCACCGCCGAAAGGATCACGTCGCTCAAGTCACTGGCCCCTTGAGGCGCCTCGGGGATGGCGAGGCCAGCGCGACATTTCTATCGGGACGGCGCGCGCCTCAAGCCACGGGAGTCCAGCGTTCGTGGCGAAAAGTCCGGCAGATACAACGGGCGCTCAGACGCCGACGAAGAGGTCGCCCTTGTCCACCGCGGCCCGGAACTCCGCGGGGGCGCAGCCATAGACCTTGCGAAATGCGCGCAGGAATCCGGTTCGGTCCCTGTAGCCGGCGTCGTAGGCGATCTGATCCAGCGAGGCCTGGCCAGCGACCAATTCGCGTGCTGCGCGCCGCATCCTCAGGTCGCGCAGCGCCGCCATCGGCGTCTTTGAGAAAACGTGGCGAAACCGCTCCATGAAGACCGAGCGGCTGAGCCCGGCAGAGCGGGCGAGCGACTGGACGGTGTGGGCGGCTCCTGGCCGCTCAACCATATCGGCGAAGGCCCGGGCGACCTGGGGATCGCTCAGGATGGAGAAGCGCTCGACCCAGGTCTCGTTCGAGGCCAAAGACCGTCGTAGCAGCATGACCATCACCTGCTTCAGCAGGGCGGCGGCCATCGCACCATCGCCAATTTCCTGGGCCAGCAGTTCGTCGAGCGCCTTGCGCAACGCGTCATCAAGCCGATCCGCGGCGTCGAACTGCTCGACGATCGGGGTCGTCAGCCCCATGAAGAGGTCGATGCTCGCCCCGTAGATTGCTTGGAAGTAGCCACAGATCAAAATCAGTTCCGGCGGCGGCTCGCCAGCCTCCCGGCGGCCGAAATTGTCGGCGGGCGAGACGACCCGGCGCCGGTTCTCGACCCTCACGTTCGGGCCGAGCGCACCTGGACCATTGACCTCGAGGGCGAAGTCCAGGTTCGGCGGTACGATGATCAGCGTGTGTGGGCGAAGCGCTATCGGGGCCTGGTTCTCGAACACCAGCCAGCCTTCGCCCACAAGGTTGTAGTGAATCCCCGGCGCATCGGGGCCGGTCACCTCAAGCCGCCAACCCCGGCTTACCAGGCATTCGGTCAGCCGCACCACCTTGACCTCGAGCGTGGCCAGCAGGCGATTGAGCTCGGCGGTCGAGGGCCGCACCAGCGGCTGATCTGGCGCGGATGTCGAAACGTTGGCCATGCCGCATCTGAAGGAACGTTGGCCTCGGGGCCAAGCCACAAGGCTATTACCTCCGGGAATGGAGAGCATGCCGGTGGTCTATTATGCGGCGCGTGGGGGCGAGTTTAGGCTGGGTGCGCCCCCAGCCTGATGGAGCCCTTCATGGACGACGCGGTCGATCTCGACGACATCGATGATCAATTGACCCCGACCCTCGACACCAGGCCCACCTTGGTGTTCGTCCATGGTGCGTTCAGCGACGGCGCAAGCTGGAGCGCGGCCGTCGAGCACCTGGGCGACCACTGCCCTTACCGGATTTTCGCCAATCCACTCCGAGACGTGGTCAGCGATGGAGCGGCCCTGGCAGCCCTGCTCCAGTCGATCGACGGGCCGATTATCCTGATCGGCCACTCCTATGGCGGGGTCCTGTTGTCAGAGGTCGGCTGTGCGACCGAGGCCGTCAAGGCCCTGGTCTTCGTCGCCGCGCTTGCGCCTGACGAGGACGAATCCTTTAGCGACCTCATGGCCCGCTTTCCCGGGAGCGACCTTCCCGAGGTGCTGACTCAAGCCCCGCTCGCAGATGGCGGCGCCGACCTCTACGTGCCTGAAAGCAGCTATGGACGAGTGCTCGCGGGCGATCTTTCGGACATGGAAGTCCTGGCCCTGGCGAGGCGACAACGGCCGCTCCACCGGGCGGCGCTGCGTGATCCTGTGGGCAAGCCGGCGTGGCGAACCCTTCCCTGTTGGTTCATCTACGGTGACGCCGATCGCAGCCTGCCGCCCGCCCTTCATCAATTCATGGCCCATCGCGCGGGCGCCGCCGGCGTCGAAGTGGTCGCCGGCGGCTCACACAGTCTTCATGTGAGTCATCCGCGTCGGGTGATGAGGTTCATCGAACGCGCCGCGATGGCCGTGGAGTTTCAGGTGCCCAACCTCGATCCCTAGTCGCGCGATGACACCAGTGCACGAGGAGGATCCAGGCGATCTGGAACGATTTCTTTGATCGGCGCGGAGCAAGTCGGTGATCGTCGTCCACCATCTGAACGAGTCACGGTCGCAGCGCATCCTGTGGCTCCTGGAGGAGTTGCAGGCGCCCTATGAGATCGTGTTCTACCAGCGCGACGCGCGCACCGGTCTGGCGCCGGTGGAACTGCGCGAGATCCACCCGCTCGGCAAGTCGCCGGTGATCACCGAAGGCGATCGGGTCATCGCCGAGTCCGGGGCCATCATCGACTACATCATCCGCCGACACGGCGAAGGGCGACTGCAGCCGGATCCCTCGAGCGAGCTCTACGACGAGTACGTGCAGTGGCTGCATTACGCCGAGGGCTCGGCGATCCTGCCGCTGGTGATGAAGACGCTCACCCTGCGGGTGGGCAAGGTCCTGGCGCCGCTCGGTCGGCAGGCCGACAGTGAAGTCGCTCTGCACTTGGGCTTCATCAACGAGAAGCTGGCGGGCCGAGACTTCCTGCTCGGAGACGAGTTGACGGCCGCCGATGTGCAGATGAGCTTCGTCGGCGAGTTGGCTGGCGCTGTGATCGATCGCGGCGCCTATCCCAACATTGAGGCTTGGCGCCGCCGTTTTCAGGCACGGCCCGCCTATCAGGCGGCGCTGGCCAGAGGCGGCCCCTCCCGGCTCGCCCAGTGACGGAGCCGAAGCGGCGTACGCCTGGCGGTCGCCCCGCACGCTAGGCGAGCCTGTGCCCGCGCAAATCTGAAAGTCCTGCCCTTAGGCTGTTGTGGTCGCGGCTGGAGGGCCAACCAGGGACAACGGTCGCTCAAGCTTGAACTGGCCCCCAGCTACCACCTTACCCAACCGCTTCGACGGTTGGGTGGCCCCGGCAGGCGGGCAGACCTCATCCGAAACGAAGGGGCGCGAGGCGCATCCGGCTCCGGCTCGACGTCGGTACGAACGACCACGCTGATGGCCTCACGAAGGTGGCCGTGGATTGACGAGAAACACCACATAGCCGCGAAACTGCGGATTGGTCGCAAGCCCTTCTGGCTCCCGCCATTCGCCATCCTGGACCAGCCCGATGCGGAACGGAACGCGCAGGCGCCGCAGGCTGGCGAGATAGGCTTCGTAGCCCGCAACCGTCCGGCGTCCCTGGTAGGTCTGGATGACCACTTCGTCCACGATATCCGCAAGCGCGTCGAAGGCGGCCGGCTCGCCCTGGGCGGCCCAGTCGAGCAGGCCGGTGATGCTGAGCTTGCAGTCAGGTGGCAGCCGGCGACGGAGATCACGCAGAAATTCGCCGTAACGGTCGAGATGACGTGTGCCGGCGTCGAAATCGATCTGGACGCCGACGACGGGCGCGCCGAGCGCCCGCCAGCGTCGCAATCGAGCCCGGATCTGGGCGTAGATTCGCTCGGGCCAGTCCAGGGTGTGGGCGCGATACGCCATCCAGACTTCGGCGCGATCCTGGAGCGGCGCGGCTCCCCCCTGAGCGATCAGGCGCGCGCCGCCGGGCACAGGCTCCACCTGCCCGGTCAGGACATAGAGACGCTGTGCGCGCGCTAGCACCGGCTGCGGTACGACGCCAGCCCAGAGCCAGAAGGCGTCGTAGTCTCGCGCATCGACCGCACCGGCGGCGGGGAAGGCGCACGTCATCGTCCCCATGGCCGCAAGAAGAACGGCCCGGCGGTTCACCAATAGTATTTCAACCTCTCGGCCCAGGGTGAGGCGGAGTGCCTGGTCTTCAGGTCCTGGAACCACTGCTTGCGCTGGCTGAGCGGGACGTCGGCGCCGCCGCAGGCGTTGTGGCCGCTCGGCGCATAGCAGTTCACGGCGCGGTATAGGGCATAGGCGCGGACCTCGGCCGTGGCCTTCGGCTCGGCCAGGATCTGCTTGTAGACGTCCAGCCGCGAGAAGGCGCCGCCCGGGAACTGCGAGGGGCCGCCGCCAAGTTCACCCGCGGCCGGCGCCTCGTCCACGTAGCTGTCGTCCAGGCTGTTCTTGCGGAAGAACTCGGCCAGACAGATCAGCGCCTCGGGTTTGCGGGCGTCTCGCGCCAGCGCGCCGGCCACGGTCTCGATCGACGGACAGGCGTAGCCCTGGCCCGCGGCCGTGCCCGACCAGTGGAACAGGCCGAGCCGCCGGGTCGGATCGTCATAAGGTTCGTTGGTCGTGTCGGCGAAGACGGCCGCCGGCGGAAGCTGCTTCAGATCGGCCAGAAAGTCCTTATAGCGACCGCGGGTCAACTGCTTGTAGAGCAGGACGAACAGGGCCGTGCGGCGCTCGGTCTCGGGCGCGTCCGCGGCGGAAGCCTGCTGCCGCAGCAGCTCGGCGCTCGCAGAATAGGTCAGAAGCTGACGGCGATAGTCTTCGCTCAGGATTGGTGAGCCGGGAAGGAACGCCATGCCGAGATCGCCGGTCCTTTCGTAATTCATGGTGAGCGCCAGCTCGACCGCCGGCCGCTGCATCAGGGGCTCGGCGGTGGGGATGAGGCGCTGGAACTGGCCGCGCGCGGCGGTCGGGTTTCCGGTCGCCTCCAGACCCAACCCGCGCAGCATCTGCCGGCTGAATTCGAGCGAGCCCATCTTCGCGCCGGGCGCCATGTCACCGAGGCGCTTGAGCGCGCCGGCGGGATCGTTGTCCACATAGAACGCGTGCGCCGCGAGCAGATAGTCGAATAGCGCCTCGCGGCCGGCGAACGCCGGGCGCTGGGCCTCGAGCTCCTCGCGCCTGATCTGCATGGGCTCCACCACCTGACCCTTGTCGTCCCTGAAGATCCGCATCCGCATCAGGTCGGCGGTCGCCAGCAGGCGAGGCTCCTTCAACCCCGACAGATCCGCTTCGCTGAGCAGCTTGGCGTCCGCCTCCTGGACCAGAGCCTGGACCGACGTGTTCCGCGCGTTGGGACCGAGATGATCGAACTGCCAGGCGAACAGGGCCGACAGCTCATCGTTCCTGCCGCCCAGCCACGCGGCGCGTCGGAACAGGCCGCGGGCGGAGGCTGCGTAGCGCCCTTCAGGATAGGCTTTCAGGTAGGCCTCGAAAAGTCGCACGGCCTCGTCCAGGGAGGCCTTGTCAACGCGCCCGCGGTCGAGCTCGCCCCATTCGCCGAAGGCGTTCGCCTGCGCCGCGTTCAACGCCACACGGCCCTGCATGTAGGTCGCGGCCTCCCGCAGCCAGGCGTTCCGGCTGGCGCGCGCCAGGGCGAAGTGGCTTTGCGCGCCAGCGAAATCGCTGGCGTAGAAGGAGGCGGCGCCCTGCGAGTAGCTGGCGAACTGGCGGGCCAGGGACGAGCCGAGACGCTTGCCTTCCTCGGGCGGACTGTCATCGGCCGGCGCATTCCCACAGGAAGCGCCATGGCCGCGGCGCAGCGCGATCAGCGCGGCCTTGTCGTCTTCCTTCAGCCTGCTCGCCTCGACCGCCGCCTGGAAGTCGGCCATACCGCTGTCGTTGCTTCGGCAGCGGGAGCCTTCTCCGGCCGCGAACTCGTCGGAGCCGGTGTCAGGTTCGTCGCCGAAGGCGGCTCTGAAGTCGTCTAGCCAGAACGGCGTCTCCCAACGTGTGAGGCGACGCCGCCACGGCTCGTCCAGAGGCGTCAGGGGCGGGGGCTTGGGCGCTCCGATCCCTTCTGCGTCATTCAACAGGAGCTGGAGATTGGTCCGGCTGTCGTTCTGGGGGTTGAGGAACGGCGCGTTCCAGCACTGCGTATCGACTGCGGTCGGGACCAGCGACAGTTGCGGCTCGCAACCAAAGTCGCCGCTCGCTCGGGCGGGGCCTGCAAAACAGGCGGCGCTCACCAGCGCCAGGGAGGCGGCAAGGCCACAGGCGGCCTGACGGAACACCAATCCAAGCACTTGCGCGGTTCCTCACCTGACTAGAAAAAACGCGGATGTCGGCCTGATATCCGCGCCGTTTGATGGACCGATTTACAGAAGGTCTGCAACCGGTCGGCTCCAGCCGACCTTCCTGGCCTGCAGCGCCGCAGCTTGGCGACGTATTACGTCCAACCTGGTCGGGCGAGGGCGTAAGCGCCGATGGCCGAGGATAGCGCTTGACTAGTTAGTTAGACGATCTAACTACCTCGCATGCTTGCAGCCAACTCAGAAGTCACAGCCCTGGCCGAGGCGCTACGCCCGGCGCTGCTACGCGTGTCCCGCCGGCTTCGTCAGGAGGCGCGGAAGGCGGGGCTCTCCGAGCAGGACGCCCTGCTGCTCGGGCAAATCCGCATGAACCCCGGGATCGGCGTCAGCGCCCTGGCCGACGCCGAGCGCACGTCCCGCCCGACGATGAGCGCCCACGTCAAACGCCTCGCGGAGGCCGGCCTCGTCAGCCGCAGCGACGACGCTGAGGACGGGCGACGGTGTGGCCTTGCGATCACCTCCGCGGGTCTGGACAAGCTCGACCAGATTCGGCGTGAACGGAACGACTGGTTGGCGTCGCGTCTGCGCGGCCTTCCGCCGGAAGAACGCGACGCGCTCGCGCGGGCCGCCGCCCCCCTGCTGAGGCTCGTGGCGCCATGAGCTCTCCGGAAGGGACGATCGAAGGCGCCGTCGCGACGAAAGACGACAGCGCGGTCACCAGGGGCTGGCTGGTGCCGGCGATCATCGGCTCGGCGCTGCTGATGCAGACGCTGAACGCGACGGTGATCTCCAATGCGCTGCCCGCCATGGCCGAGACGTTTGGTGTCGAGCCCATCCGGCTCAATGTCGCCATCACCACCTACATGCTGGCGGCGGCCATATTCCTCCCGCTCAGCGCCTGGATCGCCGATCGCTTCGGCGCGCGGCGGGTATTTATGAGCTCCATCGTGCTCTACACGATAGGTTCGCTCGCCTGCGGCATGGCGAACGACATGCTCGGCCTGGTCATCGCGCGTTTCCTTCAAGGGGTCGCCGGCGCCACCTTGATGCCAGTCGGCCGCCTTGTTCTGCTTCGGACGACGCCCAAGAGCGAACTGGTGGGCGCGCTTGCGGTGTTGACGATGCCGGCGTTGCTGGGGCCGGTGGTCGGACCGATACTTGGCGGCGCGATCGTCACCTTCGCCAGTTGGCGATGGATCTTCCTGATAAACTTGCCGATCGCCCTGATTGGCCTCGTCCTGGTCTATCGCTACGTGCCGGAAGTGAAGGAGCAGGAGCCGCCGCGGGTTGACCTGACCGGCATCATATTGACTGGCGTGGGCCTCGCCTGCCTGATCTTCGGCTTCGAGAACCTCGGGCGTGATCTGTTGAGCCCCTGGGCCGTAGCCGCCCTGTTCGGCGCCGGCGCCGTCAGCCTCGTCATCTACGGCCGGCACGCCCGCCGCACGCCGCACGCGGTGGTCAACCTGGACGTCTTCAAGAACCGCACCTTCTCCGCATCGGTAATCGGCGGCGGCTTCATGCGGGTGGGGATGGGGGCCAACCCCTTCCTCCTGGCGATGATGTTGCAGGTGGCGTTCGGAATGACCGCGTTCGCGGCCGGAACCATGACCTTCGTCTCCGCGATGGGAGCCCTGCTGATGAAGACCAGCGCTCCGCCGCTCCTGCGCCGGTTCGGTTTCCGCACCGTGTTGCTGGTCAACGGGGTGATCGTGGCGCTCAGCTTCATGTCCTACTCGCTGTTCCGCCCGACCTGGCCGCATTGGGGCATCATGCTGGTGCTGGGGATCGGCGGCTTCTTCCGCTCGCTGCAATTCACCAGCCTGAGCGGGATGGTCTATGCCGACATCGATCAGGAGGAGATGAGCCGCGCGACCACCACCTCCTCCATGATCCAGCAACTGGTGCAGTCCATCGGCATCGCCTTGTCGGCTCTTCTTCTGCACCTGCTGATGACCGTGAACCACACGACCACGCTCACTCCGGAGGTCGTGTCTCCCGCCTTCATCATCGTGGGGCTGGTGACCCTGATCTCCATGTTGTGGTTCATACGCCTGCCGCCGAACGCCGGAGACGAAATGAGCGGCCGGGTTCCGCGGATCTGACCGCTTCCCGCTTCAAGGCGGGATCAGGCGATGGCCCGTCATGGCGCAGGAGGGCGGAGGGGCGTCACAGTCGCCGCCCGGCTCACCTGCTATCGGGCGTGGTCAACACGTGGTCCCGCCTTAGGCGACCGCGCGCGTGTCTCCGGCCGCTTCGCCCTTGATGAACGCCAGCAGGTCGGCGTTCACGATCTCCGGGTGCGTCTGACACGCTCCGTGCGGCAGGTCCTTGTAGGTCTTGAGCACGCCGTTCTTCAGGAGCTTGACCGTCAGAGGCGCTGAATCGGCATAGGGTACGATCTGGTCGTCTTCGCTGTGGATCACCAGAACCGGAACGTCGATCGCCTTGAGATCCTCGGTGAAGTCGGTCTCCGAGAACGCCTTGATGCACTCGTATCCGGCCTTGACGCTTCCCATCATGCCCTGCCGCCACCAATTGCGGATCAATCCCTCGGACACCTTCGCGCCTGGCCGGTTGAAGCCGTAGAACGGGCCGGTCGGAATATCGAGGTAGAGCTGAGCGCGGTTGGCCGCCAACGCCGCGCGATACCCGTCGAACACCTCGATCGGCGTTCCACCCGGATTTGAGTCCTTCTTGACCATCACGGGCGGCACTGCGTCGATCAGCACGGCCTTGGACACGCGCCCGGGTTCGGCCCGCGCCACGTAACGCGTGACCTCGCCGCCGCCCGTCGAATGCCCGACGTGAATGGCGTTCTTGAGGTCGAGCGCCCTGACTAGCTGGGCGACATCATCCGCGTAGGTGTCCATCTCGTTGCCGAGATCGGTCTGGTCTGATCGTCCGTGGCCCCGTCGATCATGCGCGATGACGCGATACCCCGCCGCCAGGAAGAACATCATCTGGTTGTCCCAGTCGTCCGAGCTAAGCGGCCAGCCGTGGTGAAAGACGATCGGCTGTGCGTCCTTCGGCCCCCAGTCCTTGTAGAAAATGTGGACGCCGTCGTGGGTGGTGATGGTAGCCATGGTCTCGCTCCTCCTGAGCCGCGCGGGCTCTCGCCGACGCTCTAGGCGCCATGGGGCAAGGCTCTCATTCGGGCGGCCAGCACCTCAATCGTGCTTTCGGCTAGGTCCGCCCGGCGGCGAACGTCCGCCGGGAGGGGATGGCCTATGCCTTGGTATACGGCAGGTTGGCCCTTGGTCCTGATCGATCCCCGGCGTCAGAGAACGATGATCCCTCGGCGGACGGCGACCGTGACGGCGTGCGTTCGATCAGCGACGTCCAGCTTGCCGAAGATCGCCTTGAGGTGCGCTTTCACGGTTTCCTCCGACAGGCCCAGTTCCCAGGCGATCTGCTTGTTCGCCTTGCCGACCGCGACCAGTTCCAGCACCGCGACCTCCCTCTCGCTGAGCGCGTCGTCGACGATGTGGAGCGCGATCTCTTCGGCGACGTTGCGCTGGAGGTAGCGGCGGCCGCTGTACACGTGATGGATGGCGTCCAGCATCTCGGTGCGCAGGCTGCTCTTGAGAAGGTAGCCCATCGCGCCGGCCTTCAGGGCCCGCACGGCCTGGACGTCGCCGTCATAGGTCGTGAGCACCACGATCCGGGCGTCCGGCTGTTCGGCGCGGATGGCCTTGATTGCGTCCAAGCCGCCCATCCCGGGCATCTGCAGGTCCATTAGCGTCACGTCGGGCTGCAACTCCCGGAAGCGCACGATCGCTTCGACCCCGTCGCGGGCCTCGCCGACGACCGCCATGTCGGTGCGGTCCTCCAGGATCAGGGCGACCCCCTCGCGCAGGATCGGATGATCGTCGACGACAAGAATGCGGATGGGGCGGGAGCTGGATTCAGACACCGGCGGTTCCCCTCCAGGAACGAAGCTGTGAAAAAGGCCGCCGTGCGCCCTTGGCGCGGTCGGCGAAGGCGAGGTTGGCGGGCAGCTTTAGGGCCACCTCCGTGCCGGCCCCCGCGCGCCTGTTGATGAAGAACGCGCCGCCGATCCGTTGGGCGCGCTCACGCATTCCGATCAGGCCGAAGTGACCGGGCTTGCGGCCGGCCTCCAGCACCTCTTCAGCGATGCCGACGCCGTTGTCGCGAAGCCGGACCAGGAGTTGATGGGGAGAGTACTCGATCATGACCTCGACTGCGGTGGCCCTGGCGTGACGCACGATGTTGAACAGCGCCTCTCCGGAAAGACGGCCGATCTCGGCCACAATCAGTGGATGCACCGCACGCGGGGCTCCGACCTCGGTGACCTGGACCAGCACGGCCGGGTCAAAGCCGGTGGCGGCGATGACGTCCTCGAGGGTCGCCCGCAGGTCGCGCGGCCCCTCGGCGATCCGCAGGTCTCGCACCCGATTTCGTCCGTCCACGATGACATCATCGGCCCGCTTCAGGGCCGTCTCGAGCAGATCTCTCGATGGATCTCCCGGCGCCATCTTATTGGCTACGGACTGGAAGCGCAGGATCAGTCCCTGAACGCTCTGCAACAGCGTATCGTGCAGCTCGCGGGCGATGCGGTCGCGCTCCCCCAGCCGCGCTTCCAGCCCCACCCGAACCCGCTCGGCGACCTGGGCGACGCGCAGGCGGTAGAGCAGCCAGAAGAGCCCGGTGGCGAGCGCCAGGCAGAGCAGGGGGAACCAGGGCGACTGGAAGAAGGTCGGCGGAATCTCGAACTCGACCGAAGCGCCCTTGCGGTTCCAGACGCCTTCGCTGCTCGCGGCGATCACCTGGAACTCGTACTTCCCCGGCGGGAGGTTCGTGTAGAAGGCTTGCCGCCTCGCGCCCGGGTCTATCCAGGTGCTGTCGAACCCCTTGAGCCGGTAGCGCACCTGGCTGCGTTTGGGGTCGGCAAAGTTCAGGACCGCGAAGTCGATTTCGACGTTTGGCGTTTCGCTGCCCAGCTTGAGCGAGGCGGGATCGCGATAGAGATGACCATTGGCCGTCACCGATTTGATGGCCAGTCCTGGCGGCAAATAGGTCCGCGCGATCTGCCGGGGATCCATCCATAAGGCGCCGGTCTCGGTGGCGACCCATAGGCGCCCGTCGCCGCCTCGCACGATGGAGCGCTGGCTGTGGGAGTGCGGCCGGCTGGTCAGGCCATCGCCGAGGCCAAGCGTCAGCGTCGGCCGCGGCGCCTCGCCTTTGGAAAAGGCCTCGGCCAGGTCCGACGAGCGGAAACGGACCAACGTCCTGGGATAGGCGATCCAGGTGTCGCCTTCCGGTGTCTGCACGAGGCCGCTGATCCGCCGGTCCGCGGCCGTGGGATCAGCCCAAAGGGTCTGGATGCTCATCCCCTGGAAGCGTGACAGGCCAAACGCGCCCGCTGCGATGATGTCGCCGGCGGACGTCGGATAGAGCGTCAGGGCTTGCGGACCGCCCTGGCCATGGTCGGGAATGAACCGCCGCCGATGCTCGGCGTCGAAGCGCAAGAGAGACGGCTGGTCGGACTCTCCAATCCAGGCCAGGCTGTCGCGGCTCCATTGAACAACCAGATTTCCCCGGGGACCAGCGACCAGCGTCGTCGGGTAGAAGCCGTCGACCGCGGCGGAGCCGTACATGGCTTCCCAGCGGCCATCATGAAAGCGGTGCATGCCGCCGCCGCCGGCGGCGGTCCAGTAGTCGCCGCGTGAATCGAAAGCGCAGTCAAAGATGATGCTGTGGGTGTTGCTCGCCGGCGCCCGATCGATCCGCCGTTGCACGCGCCCATTCCGCCACACGGTTATTTGGTCGGAGAAGGCGATCCAGATCGCGCCGTCCGGCGCTTCGCACAGCGCCTGCGGCTCCGAAATGTTCTGCAGGATGGGTTCCGGCCGCCCGCCCGC
Source organism: Phenylobacterium koreense (assembly GCF_040545335.1). Lineage (NCBI taxonomy): Bacteria > Pseudomonadati > Pseudomonadota > Alphaproteobacteria > Caulobacterales > Caulobacteraceae > Phenylobacterium > Phenylobacterium koreense. Next base: position 682,930 of record NZ_JBEPLU010000001.1, on the reverse strand, counting down.
CGCGATCCGGTAGATGGTCCTGGCCTCGCCGATATAGACCGAACCGTCCGAGGCGGCGAGGAGCTTGTCTCCGAATGCGGCCGGCCTGGTCAGTTCCGGCTCGGCTCTCAGGGTCGCCGGCCGCAGCTTGTCCAGGCCCTTTTCGGTGCCGACCCACAGGTTGCCCTCCCGGTCTTCCAGGACGTCATAGGTGACGTCCGAGGAGAGGCCGCCGCTACTTTGCAGACGCTCCGCCAGCGGATTGGCCGAACCCGAGGGATTGATCGAGGCCACGCGCTGCACCCCGTCATAGCGCGTGGCGATCCACAGGTTGCCGGCGTGGTCGATGACCGGCGCGCCCCGGATCTGCGCGTCGTCGGTCGGGTAGGGGGCGCGAAGCGGCGGCGGCGAGCCAGCGCCGCCCGGGCCGCTGATCGGATAGCTGCCCCGCTTCTCCGACAGCCAGATGCGCCCAGCCTGATCGACAGACAGGCGTCCGTTGGCCTGTGGCGTGCTGCGCACCGTCTCAAAGCGCGTTGCGCCCGCAGCCAGCCGTACGACCGAGTTGCAGAACGAGATCCACACCGCACCGTCCGCAGCGACCAGCATGCTCAGCGCGTCGTCCAGGGGCAGGCCCTGCTTGACGTTGAATGAGGTCCATTGGCCGTTTCGCAGGCGTAGGACTTCAGCGTCGAACTTCGCGGTCAGCGCCCAGATCGAGCCGTCCAGGCCTTCGGCCATGTCGATGACCCGGTTCGGGGCCGCAGGAGCGTCCAGAAGTCGCAAGGCGCCCTTGCGATAGATGGCGAAGCGTCCGGAAGATGAGAAGTTGCTCCAGACGTCCCCATTGCGCGTCACCAGCAGGGCGCTCGGCTGGCCTTGGGACTGGTCATCCCCCTCGGCGACGATCGGCTCGAAACTGACGCCATCAAATCTGAACAGGCCCTGGCCCGTCGCCAGCCAGAGGAAGCCGTCGCGACCCTGTGCGATCGCAAGCACTGGCGCCGGAGCGTCGATGGCCTCGGTCCACGGCTGGTGGGTGTAATGCGCAAGGCGACGCGGCAGGTCGGCGGCCAGGGCCGCGACCGGCTGCAGCAGCATGGCCGCCACGAGCATCACCTTGATCAATTGCATCCCGCGTCCTGCTGCGCCGGTGGCGATCAGCACCGGTTCTCGACACCTACCTTATCGTTTGGGGCGGCCTAGCCCCAAAACGGTAGGCCGGAAATCCCTCTATCGAGGGCGCGCGGCTCACCACTCCGAGGGCGCCCGCCGGCTCTGGCACGGAGCGATAGTGCGCCTCCTCGCCGGTCGTGCGGCAAAAGGATGCAATCATGAGCCAGGAGTCTTGGGCCCAGCCTTTCCCAAGCGCTAGCGACGGATGCGGATCCGCATGAGCGCCGTCGCCGACATGACTGCGCAGCCGCTCGTTCAGATCGTGGATGATGATCTCGATGTCCGGACGGCGCTCGCCGAACTCCTGTTTTCAGTCGGAATAGCCGCCGCGACCTTCGCGTCCGGCCGCGAATGGCTGCAGTCGGGCCAGCGGGACCTGCCAGGCTGCCTGATCCTCGACGTGCGGATGCCGGGTTCGAGCGGACTTGATCTGCAGCATCACCTTGCTGGAAGTCACGACCCCAAGCCGATCATCTTCCTTACCGGCTATGGCGATATTCCGATGAGCGTGCAGGCGATGAAGGCGGGCGCGGTGGACTTTCTCACCAAGCCGGTGAGGGATCAGACCCTGCTCGACGCGGTGACGGTTGCGATCGAGAAGGACGCGGCGCAGCGCGCCAGGGCCGACGCTGTTAGACGCCACCTGGATCTCCACGCCACGCTGACGCCGCGGGAGCGGCAGGTTCTGCGCGAAGTTGTCGAGGGGCGGCTCAACAAGCAGATCGCCTACGATCTCGGCATAAGCGAGGTCACCGTGAAGCTGCATCGCAGCAAGGTCATGCAGAAGATGCGCGCCGGTTCGGTGGGAGAACTGATCCGCGCCTGGGAAACCCTGCCCGCGGGCGCTCGCGAGGAACGGTCCTAGACCATGGTATGGTATCGGCCCGCCCGGGATTGGGCGACAGCTTGGAGCGGCCCTGATGGCCGCAAAGTAAAGGTACAGGCTGTTGCCCCTTCCCTTGGTGATTGCGATCGTCGACGACGACCCGGAGGTGCGGGACGCGCTCTGCGATCTCCTGTTGGTCGAGGGCCTCGAATGCCGCGCCTTCGAGAGCGCCGAAGCCTTTCTTGGGGCCTATTCGGCAGGAGTCTTCGCGTCGGTCATAACCGACCTGCGGATGGCGGGGATGTCTGGCCTGAAGCTCCTTGCGTCTCTCAAGGCCGCAGATCCGAGCTTGCCGGTCATCGTCGTGACGTCCTTCGCGGATCCGCAAATCCAGCAACAGGCCCTGGAGCGCGGGGCCAGCGCCGTGCTGATCAAGCCGGTCAGGGATGTGGACCTCCTCGGACGCCTGTCGGGCTTGCTCGGCGAAGGCAAGAAGCCGTCCGATGGATGACCTGACCAGCCGCCCGACCGGCCGCCACGTAGCGGCGGATGACGTGCAGCTCAGGATCCTCATCCATCATGCTCCCACACCGCTCTGGTACGTGGACCTACGTGCGGTTGGCGAGGCGTTCGAGCAGCTCCGCGCGCGCGGCGTGACGGACATTGCGGCATACCTCGACGCCCACCCTGAGCTGGTGGAGACCGCCAAGGATATCGTCCTGGTGACCGAGGTGAGCCAGGCGGCCATGGCGCTGTTCCGGTCGGCCTCGGCCAAGGATCTGATCGGTCCGGTTCGCTACCTCTTCGCTGCGACCCCGGCCATGGCCCGGCGCGTCATGATCGCCCACTTCGACGGCCGCCGGAATTACGTCGAACAGGCGAGGATGACGACCTTCGACGGCGAGGTCCGCGATGTCATCTTCTCGGTCACCTATCCGACGCCGGGCGAGCCGCAAGACACCGCCTTCATCACCATCGAGGACGTGACCGACAGCCTCCGGACGCAGGCGCAGTTGCGTCGGTTGCAGACCGATTTCGCCCATGCGGCCAGGCTCTCGATGCTGGGGGAGCTGGCCGCGGCGATCGCTCATGAGGTGAAGCAACCCCTCGCCGCCATCGTCACCAACGCCGAAACGAGCCTCCGCTGGCTCTCGCGGGGCGAGCCCAACCTCGCCAAGGTGCGCGAGCTCACTGCGCGCGTCGCCGCGAGCGCAGGGCGCGCCAGCGACATCATCCAGCGCGTACAGGCCATGGCGACCAAGCAGGATCCGCATCACATCCCGCTCGATCTGGCGGAGGTCGTCGACGAGGCCCTTCACTTCGTCAGCCACGAACTCGACGGGCGCGGCATCGAGCTGTCTCGCACCCAGCTCGAGGCTCTTCCAACCATCCTTGGCGACCGGATCCAACTGCAGCAGGTGGTGGTCAATCTCCTGGTCAACGCCATCCAGGCGATCGGCGAGGGCGCCGGTCGCGAGCGTCGGATCGAGCTTGAGCTTGGCCTTGAGCCGAGCTGCGCGGTCATGCTGGCGATCCGCGACACCGGACCAGGCGTCGCGGCTGGCGACCTTCGACGCGTCTTCGATGGGTTCTTCACCACCAAGAACACCGGGGTCGGGATCGGCTTGTCGGTCTGCCAGTCGATCGTCGCCGAGCATGGCGGCAGGATCTCTGTGTCGAACCACCCGGCCGGGGGCGCGATGTTCCAGGTGCGCCTTCCCATCGTCCCCGCTCCCGAAGCCTAGATCAACGTCGTTCGCGTCTCGCCCCAGCCGTATCCAGGCGGCCGGAGCGAGACCTGAGCCCCCCTGGGGTCAGAGCAGGGCCATGCCGCCATCTGCGCGGAGGTTCACCCCGTTCACGAAGCTGCTGGCGTCCGAAGCCAGGAACAGCGCCGCCTGGGCCAACTCCTCGGCGCGCCCCATCCGGCCGAGCGGTATGGCTTGCGCCATGGCCTTCTCGAAGGCCGGGCGGGCTTCAGCCGGAACGCCCAGCTTCCCCAGGATTGCGGTCGCTACGGGACCTGGGCTCAGGACATTGACGCGGATCCGCCGCGGGCTGAATTCGATCGCCCAGCTACGGGCGAACGCCGTTAGCGCGGCCTTGGAGCCGGCGTATACGGCATGTCCGTCCAGAACCTTCTCGCTGGCCAGTGAGCCGGTCAGGATGATCGACCCGCCGTCACGCATGAGCGGCGCCAGCTTCTGGACGCCGAAGAACACGCCGCGCGTGTTGACGGCGAACTGGGCGTCGTATTCGGCTTCCGACACCTCGGCCGAGGGCGTGATCGTGTTGATCCCGGCGTTGGCCATGTAGATGTCCAGCCCGCCGAACCGCTGGCGGACCTCCTGGGCCACGAGGTCGTGATGGCTGGGATCGGCGACATCGCCGGCGATCGCCACCGCCGCATCGCCAATCTCAGCAACCGCCTCGTTCAGAGCCTGGCGGCTTCGGCCGGACACCACCACCTGCGCGCCCGCATTCGCGAACGCCTTTGCGGCGGCCAGGCCTATGCCGCTGGTCCCGCCAGTGATCACGGCGGTGCGGCCTGCCAGAACAAGGGCCGGCGCCGGCGCGCCGTGTGAAGTCGGGGGCATCGTCCGGTTTCCTTTGACGATTGAAGCGATGTCCCGATTTGCGGGCGCCGGCGGGCGCCTGCCATTCACACGAAGGGCGGAACTTGCGCCCTCCGAAGCGTGGCCGGACCTCGATGCCCAGGTTGCGCGCCCTATCCGCGCAGCGGAGCTTCGCTAGACCTTGGTGTAAGGTCGGCCTGGAGCCGCCCTATACGCCGGTATAGGGCGGCCTCGCCCTTCATCCAAATCGACCCAGGCCAACTCGGCGGCCTAGCCTCGCAAGCCTCGAAGCCAGACCTGCAGGAGGCGGCCAGCATGAAGATCGTGGTCATCGGCGGCAGCGGCCGCATTGGCGAGAAGCTCGTCTACAATCTGCGTCAGGACGACTTCATGGTCCTGGAGGCCTCGCCCACCTACGGGGTGAATGCCGTGACAGGCGAGGGGCTGGACGAGGCGCTGGCCGGCGCCGAGGTCGTCGTCGACGTCTCCAACTCTCCTTCGTTGGAAGGCGAGGAAGCCTTGCGGTTCTTCGAGGCTTCCGGTCATCGCCTGCTGGCCGCGGGTCGCGCCGCAGGCGTGCGCCATCACATCGCCCTCTCCATCGTCGGGACCGACGGCCTGCAGGCGAGCGGATACTTCCGGGCCAAGAAGCTGCAGGAGGACCTGATCCGGGGCTCGGGCGTACCCTTCAGCATTCTCCGGTCGACCCAGTTCTTCGAGTTCATCGCTGGCGTGGTGCAGGCCGGCGCCGGGGATGACGTCGTCATTTCCCCGGCCCTGACACAGCCGATCTCGGGGCTCGACGTGGCCGAAGCGCTGGCCGATCTGGCGACCGGCGAGCCTCTCTATGGGATGGTCGAGATCGCCGGGCCTGAACGTTTCCGCCTATCCGATCTCGCTAACGAGGTGCTCACCGCATACGAGGACCGGCGGCGGGTGATCGTTGATCCCCATGCGCTCTATTTCGGCGCAGAGCTTGCCGAGGAGGCGCTGCTTCCCGGGCCAGCGGCCCGCATCGCCCAACTGCGATTCGAAGACTGGCTGCGGCAGAGCCTGCAGCCGCTCAGCGCCCTCTCGCAACTTCAACTCGGATAAACGAACATGAAAATCGTAGTCATTGGCGGCGCCGGCAGGGTCGGCGCCGATCTCGTTCAGCGCCTGCGGCGGCAAGGACACGAGGCGAGATCCGCGTGGCGCCGGCGCCTGTCCAGCCGATAGCCGCCAGCGACGTGGCCGAGGCATTGGCCAATCTCGTTCAGGTCCCGCCGGCGGGCGCCACCATCGAGCTCGCCGGCCCGGCATGCATCGCCTGGATCAGATCATCGGCAGGTTCATGGCCGCTTCGGCAGATAACCGGCCGATCCTGGTCGATTCCCAGGCCCTATACTTCGGCGCGCCGCTGGCCGACGAGACCCTCATGGCCGGCAGCGTCCCCCGTTTCGGGCACACCGAATTCGATCGCTGGCTGCGTCGCTGGACCAGCGCCCACGCCGTCACGAACTGACCACAGCCCAAGGAGTCCGGATGAAGCTCTACTATAGCCCAATGGCCTGCAGCCTGGCCGATCATATCGCGCTGGAAGAAGCCGGCGTCGCCTATGAGCGCGAGCGGGTCGATCTCAAGACCAAGTTGACGGCCTCCGGCCGCGACTTCGGCGAAGTCACCCCAAAGGGGTATGTCCCGGCGCTCGCCTTGAGCAGCGGCGAGGTCCTGACGGAGAACATCGCGGTCCTGGAGTGGATCGCTTCCCAGTTTCCCGAACTCGGCGTCGATGGCCCGCTCGGCCGCACCCGTTTGCTCGAGGCCCTGGCCTATGTCTCAACCGAGTTGCACCGGAGCTTCAAGCCCATGTGGCATCCGAGCAGCGAGGCGGAGAAGGCGAAGGCCCGCTCGACCGTGAGCAAGCAACTCGAGTATGTCGCCGATACCATGGAGGGGGACTACCTTTTCGGGCCCTCGCCCACCGTCGCCGACTTCTACCTGTTCGTCATGCTGCTCTGGGCCCAACGCTTCGAGGTGAGCGTCCCCCAAGCGCTCGACGCCCTGCGCGGCCGCATGATGGAGCGTCCCGCCGTCCGCAGCGCGCTCAGCGAAGAGGGAATTCTCTAGGCGTTTCCGCAAAGCGGAGATCCCCGATCTTACGATCGGAACGCCCTCAAGCCTTTGAATCTAGGGCATGAGTCAGCGATCAGACGATTCCGTCTGATCGCATCGTGCTCTAGGCGGCTCACATGTTCGGATAGTTCGGACCGCCGCCGCCCTCCGGCGGCGTCCAGACGATATTCTGGGCCGGATCCTTGATGTCGCAGGTCTTGCAGTGCACGCAGTTCTGCGCGTTGATCTGGAAGCGCGGGTTCGCGCCGTCCGAGTCATAGAGCACCTCGTAGACGCCGGCCGGGCAATAGAGCCGGGCCGGCTCCCCATAGATCGGCAGGTTCGTGGAGATCGGGACCGACGGGTCCAGGAGCCGCAGGTGGGCAGGCTGGTTCTCGACGTGGGCTGTGTTCGACAGGAAGACCGACGAAGGCTTGTCGAATGAGAGCACGCCATCTGGCCTCGGGTAGGCGATAGGCTTGTGCCGGGCGGCAGGCTCGGTCGCCGCCGCGTCGGTCTTGCGGTGCGAAAGCGTGCCGAACAGCGACCGGTTTCCGAACAGCGTCTGGAACCACATGTCGAAGACGCCGAGCGTGCCGCCCAGGAGCGTTCCGTAACGGCCGAGCAGGGGCTTGGCGTTGCGAACCCGCTGCAACTCGGCATGGACCCAGCTTTGCTCATAGGCGAGTTGGTACGCGTCGAGGCTGTCCCCCGCGCGGCCCGCTGCGATCGCCTCGAAGGCCGCCTCCGCGGCCAGCATGCCAGTCTTCATGGCGTTGTGGCTGCCCTTGATGCGGGGCACGTTCACAAAGCCCGCCGAGCAACCGATCAATGCGCCGCCGGGGAAGGTGAGCTTGGGTGTCGATTGCGGCCCGCCTTCGGTTATCGCCCGGGCGCCGTAGGCGATGCGTTCGCCTCCCTGCAGATGAGGTGCGATCGCTGGGTGGTGCTTGAATCGCTGAAACTCGTCGAAAGGGGACAGGAACGGGTTGCGGTAGTTGAGGTGCACGACATAGCCCACCGAGACGAACCGGTCTCCGAAGTGGTAGAGAAAGCTCCCGCCGCCAGTGAACTGGCCCAGCGGCCAGCCGGTGGTGTGCTGCACGAGTCCCGGCCTGTGGCGTTCGGCGGGGACCTGCCACAGCTCCTTGATCCCCAGGCCGAAGAGTTGCGGCTCGGCGTCACGAGCTAGGTCGTAGCGGGCCATGATCGCCTTCGCGAGGGCCCCGCGGGCCCCTTCGGCGATGAGCACGTACTTGCCGCGCATCTCGATGCCCGGCTGAAAGGCCGCGGTCGGCTGACCGTCGCGGCCGACTCCGAACACGCCGGCCACCACCCCGCTGACCTTGCCGGCGTCCCAGATGACTTGGCTCGCCGCCATGCCCGGATAGATCTCGACCCCCAGCGCCTCGGCCTCGCGCCCGAGCCACCGTGTCACGTCGGCCAGTGATGCGACAAAGCAGCCCTTGTTGTGCATCAGGGGAGGCAGGGCGAACATGGGAAGCGGCAAGCTGCCTCGAGGGCCCAGCAGCAGGAACTCGTCCTTGCTCACCGGCGTCGGCAGCGGCGCCCCCTTCTCGCGCCAATCTGGGATGAGCTCGTTCAGCGCGCGCGGATCGATCACGGCCCCGGCGATGATATGGCCGCCGACTTCCGCGGACTTCTCGAGGACCGCCACCGAAATTTCGGCCCCATCGGCCCGGGCCAACTGCTTCAGCCTGATGGCCGCCGCCAGGCCGGACGGTCCGGCCCCGACGATGACGACATCATAGGCGACGGCCTCGCGCTCTACATCCTTGAGCGCTGGCGGAAGGGGCAGGCGATCAACAGTGGCCGCCTGCCAAGATTCGTCTGAGGTCGGGTGTGACATGGCTGACATCCATCATCTGCGGGTGTTGGAAGCGTCGTGAGCCGAGGAGCCGAAGCGCGCTGTGGGGAGGCGCAAGGTCACGCGCGCGCCCCGGCCGGGGGCGCTGGTGATCTCCACCTCGCCGTTCGCCTCCTGGGCGAACCGTTTGACCATCGCCAGGCCAAGGCCAGAGCCCCGGCCCTCCGGCTTGGTGGTGAAGTAGGGCCTGAAGGCCTGGGCGAGGACGCTGGGGGACATGCCCTGGCCGTTGTCAGTGATGCTCAGTTCGAGAGCGGCGCCGCCGGTCGCCTCGCGCGCTCGGATCGCGAGCGCGCCGCCTTCGGGCATCGCGTCACGGGCGTTAATCGCCAGGTTCAGCACCGCGCTCTGGAGTTCGATGCGGTTGCAGCAGATCGGGGGAAGGTCATCTGGCGCGTCAATCGAAAGCGTGATGTCAGGGTCGCATACCCACCGGATCAGGCCGTCGATTTCCGCCAGGCACGAAGGCAGGTGCTGGAGTTCGGTCGTGGCGCGCATCTGCACGTCGGGGACACGGATGGCGCTCGCGGTCTGACGCACCAGGTCGCTGGCGCGCTCGAGGGCGGTCCTGGCCCTCGCGAGCGCCGGCTCGAGCGAAGGGTCGCGCCAGGTTCGAGAGTTCCGGCCGATGATGTTCACGGCCGAGGCGGCGATCTGGATCAGATTGCCAAGGTCATGAACGATCCCGGCCGAGCCAGGCAGGCCTTCGGGCGCCACGGCCGATCCTATCGAGGGCGCGGCGTATCTCCACCCCTGCATGTGGAGCTCCGGACGTGCGCCGGACGGATTGGCCCGGCCGCGACCGTCGATTGGACGGGGCGGGGCGCCGTCGGATGTGGGGTCGTGGCCGCAGGTCATCCGTTGCGGGCCTCGCGCGCGGCCCAGAGCGCCAGCAGCACGGTGAGCAGGGCCGGAAAGGTGACCGCCGGAAAGTCGCGAGGGATGACCGAGGCCGAGCAGATGCCGACGGCGACCTCCCAGAAGTGGAACAGCGCATGGCCCGAAAGCCAAAGGCCCGCCGCGCTCCAGAGCAGGACCCGGAAGCGGCGCTGCGCTGCGCCGAGGAGAAGGCCGCCGCCCAGCAGCAGGAAGATGAGGCCGATATCGCGGATGAAATGCTGGTTGAAGGGGCCCGTGGTCGTGACGCCGGGAACTGCGAAGTACCATCCTTCAGGAGAGGCCAGCATGAAGACGCCGTTCGCAAGCGCTGCCAAGCCCAGAAGGACGGCGGCTCCAAGGCAGATGGACTTGAGCATCTAGGGCTCCCTTCGAAATCGCCGTTAGGCTCGTGGCGAACGGACGCCTCAACCAGGGAGAGGCGCCGCTCCGGGGTGCGAGTTAGGCAGCCGCGCTCTTGGCCGGTTGGACTGGATGCACGGCGCGGCCGGCGATCTGCAGGCGGTTCCAGGTGTTGATCTGGCCGATCAGGACGGTGAGGGCGACGATTTCGCTTTCGCTGAACTGGCTCTTTGCGAGCTCGTATTCGGCGTCCGGCGCGTGGGTCTTGGCGATGCGCGTCAGGGACTCGGTCCAAGCAAGCGCTGCGCGCTCGCGATCGGTGAAGAGGGGCGACTCTCGCCAGGCGTCGAGCATGGCGATGCGCATGCCGTCCTCGCCGTGGGCCCGGGCATCGGTGACGTGCATGTGGATGCAGAAGGCGCAGCCGTTGATCTGCGAGGCGCGCAGGCGAACCAACTCGGCGAGGCTATGCTCGAGGCCGCTGCCTTCGAGCACGGCTTCGACGTCGAGCAGGGCCTTCGTCAGATCGGGAGAAACTTTGAAGGCGTTGAAACGGGGCGTCATGATGGAGGTCCTTGGTCAGGTTGAAGACACCCCGCAGCTTGACGGCCTTGCACCGAAACGGGCCACCGTGCCCGAGCGCATCGCATCTATCGCCTTGGTATGAAGCCGGCGTCGCATCGCCCCGCTACGGCCGGCTTGACCCTATGCCTTGGTCTAGCTGGACCTGCACGCAGGTCCAGGAACCCCTCGCCGCTGGCGGAATTGGGATCGCCCCCCGGCATGCTCCGCTCGCGGTCCGCCTAACCTCAAGTTCGATATGCCGCCCGACGCCTCGCCCCTAGCGTTCGGACGCCTATCAAACGGAGGAGAACCCAATGAAGATCGTTGTGATCGGCGGCACGGGCCTTATCGGTTCCCGATTAGTGACGAAGCTCAAACACCTCGGGCATGAAGCGGTCCCGGCGGCCCCGAATACGGGGGTGAACACGCTCACCGGTGAAGGTGTCGCCGAAGTGCTCGCCGGCGCCCAGGTCGTTGTCGACCTGTCCAATTCGCCTTCGTTTGAGGACGACGCCGTCATGGCGTTCTTCGAGACTTCGGGCCGGATTCTGCTGGCGGCGGAGTTGGCCGCTGGCGTCGGCCACCACGTTGCACTCTCTGTGGTCGGCGCCGACCGCCTCGCCAACAGCGGCTATATGCGGGCCAAGATCGCCCAGGAGGCGCTGATCAAGGCGTCCCCGATCCCCTATACGATCCTGCGATCGACCCAGTTCTTCCCGTTTATCGCGGGGATCATCAAGTCGGCCGGCGCTGGCCAGCAGCTCCATCTATCCTCGGCCCTGGTGCAGCCGATCGACGCCGATGACGTGGTCGCGGCCCTGGCGGAAATCACCCTCGGCCCGCCGCTCAATGACACGACCGAGATCGCCGGGCCGCAGGCCCTGCCCATCAATCGGTTCGCCGAGGAGTACCTGAGCGCCAAGGGTGATCCTCGCATCATCGTGGCTGACCCGGATGCGCCCTATTTCGGCGCGGTGCTTGATGACCGGTCCCTGAGGCCGGGCCCCAATCCGCGCCTGGGCACGGTCACCGTCGAGGATTGGCTGCGAGCGGAGATGACGGCCGACTGACAGGGATCTGGCGCGCCGTGTCAATCGGACGCGACGGCGATGGCGAACGCAGGATTTTTTCCGATTTCATCCTGCGGTCAACGAAACGGCAGGCGAGCGCTTCACCCGTCCGGCCGCCAGCTTCCTGCGATGGGCGGGGGTTCGGATCTGGGTCCGTAAGCGATCTTCCAAACCCTGCTATCCAGCCTCAAGGATACCGCGTGCGCATCGTCCACGCCGAGGCGAACGATGCAGCCGTTCTCCTTAGCCGGCCGGCAAATCACCGACTGGCCGGCGCCGGAGCCACCGGTCTATGTCCCCTCCTTGGCCGCACCACCGGCAGCTCGCTCTTGATCTTGAAGGCGTGGCGCGCCCAGGCGACGGCGCTGACTGCGGTGAGCTCCAGGGCGCCTTCCGGAGCGCCCGTCAGGTAGACACCTGGCGCGGGCTCGCTCAGAACCTCCGCGTGCGCCCGCAGGCAGCCAAGCAAGAGGTCGCGCACCACGGTCGCCGTGGGCGGCGTCTTGCATCAGCCCTTTTCGAACGCCTCTTCGGCCTTCAGGCTGTCCAGGTCCCGGTTCACGGTGGCGACGGCGAGGAGCTTGCCGCCGCGCCTGAAGCGGACGATCGCATCCTCCCGAGCCAGTGAGCCGTCGATTTCGGGCGGATCGAACCCTTCGGCGTGGCCCGAATAGTTGACGCCCTTGTCGTAGTGGTGGGACCAGAAGAAGGGCGGATCGTCGAACGGGGCGTCCTCGCCGAGGATCAGCCGCGCCACGTGCTGTCCCTGGCGCTCGGCGTGGACCCAGTGCTCGATGCGGACAAGATCGCCCGAGACCGGGTCCGGATAGCGGGCGATATCGCCGACCGCATAGACTCCGTCGGCGCTGGTCCTGAGGCGATCGTCCACGACCACGCCGTTGTCGACCTTGAGCCCGGCGGCCTCGGCCAGGGCGACGCGCGGCCGCACGCCGGCGCCCACCACCACGAAATCGGCGCGGATCGGCTCGCCCTGATCCATCGTCACCTGGCCGCCTGCATAACCCAGCACCTTGCGGCCCAGATGAAAGACGACGCCCTCGGCCTCGTGCACGCCCTTCACCCAGGCGCCGAGCTCGCCGCCCATGACCTTTTCGAGCGGAACGCTCTCGGGCGCCACGACATGGACCTCCAGCCCCCGCTGCCTGAGCGACGCGGCGACTTCGAGCCCGATGAAGCTCGCCCCGATCACCGCCGCTCCTTTCGCCCGTTCCGCCGCCGCGATGATCGTGTCGGCGTCCTTGAGCGTGCGCAGGAGATAGACGTCGGGACCATCCAGGCCGGGAATGGGTGGCCGTTGAGGCTCGGCTCCGGTGGCGAGGATCAGGGTGTCGTACGCCAGGGTCTCGCCGCCCTTGACCAGCACCGTCCTGGCCGCCGGATCGAAGCGCTCGACCTGGGCGCCGAGCCGCAGGTCGATCCGGTTCTGCGCATAGAAGCCGGCGTCTCGAAGCGGCATCCACTCCTGCGGCGCCTTGCCGGCCAGATAGTCCTTCGAGCAGTTGGGCCGATCGTAGGGCGGGTCCGAATCCGCGCTCAACATGATTATGTCGCCTGCAAAGCCGTCACGCCGCAGCCGCTCGGCGGCGGCGAAGCCGGCGGCTCCGCCGCCGATGATCACCACGCGCTTTTGCGCCGCTTCGCGCGGAGATGGCCGCGGCGTCTCGGCGGCCTGCGAGGTCACCCGGACCTGGCCGTCCCGCTCCTCGACCGTCCAGCAGGCGATGGGATCGATGGCCGGGGCGCCGAGCGCCTCGCCGGTCTTCAGGCAGAAGCGGGCGTGGTGCCAGGGACAGCGCACGGTGTCGCCGACGATCAGTCCCTCGGCCAGGGGGCCGTGATAATGGGTGCATTCGGCGCCCACCGCATAAAGGCCGCCGCTCGTGCGCGCGAGCAGTACGGCCCTGTCGCCGACGTGGCCGGCCAGCATCCCCCCTTCGGGGATGTCGCCGGAGGGCACGCCCATAGCCAGGTCCGGTCCTTGGGAAAACGTGTCGGTCATCGTCATCTCCTGTCCGTGTTCGAGATGGAACGCGCGAGCGTGACCGAAGGGCGCGAACGGGTCGGTGGATTGCACCCTCCCCGCGATAGCCCTCTAAGGGCATCTCCTAGGCTGCGTTTCGCCGCTTTGCGGCTAGGGTGGCGTCGAGCACGTCGCCCCTCACGCCCCGCCGGGTTTTGCACGGCGGGGTGCTTTTTTGCCCGCGCCCCTAGGTGCGGGGCGGGCGGAGTTCGATGGCCGCCAGCGCGGCCGCTGCGACCAGGCCCACGAGGCTTCCCAGGCTCACGAACATCGAAACCTCGAAGATTCCCGGGGTCAGTTGCTTGAGCGCGGGGTCGAAAGGCAGGCGCTGGATCGTCTGACCCATGTGGAAGGTGTTCAAGCCGGCGACGAGCAGGCCCGTCGCCGGGCCTATCGTTCGGAGATCGGCGACGATTCGGCGCCACGTGCTATCGCGCTTGCCGCTTCGGAGCGCGAGAGTGGCTGCGGCGACGGCGCCGGGAAGGGCGGCCAGAAGGAGGACAAGGACGATCTTCTGAGGAATGGCCGCGTTGGCGAAAACGCTTTCTAGTCCGTGCATTGGCCTCGCCCCTCTGATTTTCAGCGAGGCTATGGCGCCTTGCCCGCCCCGGACAACATGTCCGCTCGATCTGTCACGGCCGCGTCGGATACTGTCGGTCGTTGTTTGGCTGGAGGGCCGGATGAGCGACCACCTGGAGATTCTGCGGGGCCGCATTCGCAAGCGGCTCGCGGAGCTGAATATCTCCGAGCGTGAAGCTTCCCGACAGATCGGCCGAAACGAGTGCTATGTGCGCGACCTGCTCAACGGGCGCTCGAAGCATCCCGAGCTGAGCGGGCTCGTGAGCCTGTCCAAGGCGTTGGGCGTCAACCTTCTCTGTGGAATGACCGACGACCTGCCGGACCCCGACGACGCGCGCGCCGAAGGGGCCTTCGCCGACCAGGCCTAGTTCGGCGCCCGTTGGCCTCTATCGGCTGACGCGCATGTTCTCGGCGTTGCCGATCACCCGAACGCGATCGCCGACCCGGAAGTCCGCGGGCGAGCCGGGCTGGACGATGGCCACCCTGCGGCCGGAGTCGAGCCTGACCGTCAGTTCGAGGCCGGGAGTGTTCTGCGAGCCCTGCAGGGCGCTGCCGATCGCGCCGCCGGCCACTGCGCCGGCGACCCCGCCCGCGACGTTGGCGGCGGTCCCGCCGCCGAGCTGACTGCCGGCGATGCCGCCGAGCACGGCGCCGGTGGCCATGCCGAGCCGGGTCTCGCCGGGCCGGATGTTGACGGGCCGGATGCTCTCGAGCGTGCCGATCTCGACCGTCTGCGGCCGCATCATCTCGGTCCGGCTGAAGCTGCCTGGTGACGGCTGGGGCGTGCAGGCGCCAAGCAGCGCCGCCGCAGCGATGGTCGGAATGCACCAATGGAGGTTCGTCATGGTCGGTGTCTCTCCATGAACTGTTCGATCGCGCCGAGCATCCGCCACTCAATCCCGCGTTCGGCGGGCGCGCTATCAGGTAAACTACCCCCTTGTTTCTCGGGTCATGACGACAACTCTGGAGGTCGAGCGTTCGGACGTAAGGAGGCGGTCGGCGGTGAGCCTACGGAGCTTCAGCCCCTCGGGGCGCGGCAGGGCCTGCGATTTCCCGGTCTGCGCCGATCAGGCGCCGGCGAGCGCGCAATGACGGACAGCCGCCCCGTCCGCCGCGCCTTCATCGGGTTCAACTGGCGCCTGCTTCTGGCCGCCCGCCTGGTCATCGTCGTGGCGGCGGTGGTCGCGACGCTGCTGGTGCTGAGGTTCTGGCCCGACCCGTTCACCCCGCCGCATATCTACGCGATCGCCGACCTGGTGCTGTCCTGCGTGGCGGTCTCGCGCCTGCGCCGGGCGGGCTGGATCTTCGTGGGGATACACTTGCTGGTCGCGATCCTGTGGTGCGAGCTGGCCTGGAACCTGCCGCAGAGCTGGTTCGGCTGAGGAAGTCCCCCTTTCCCTCGGGGACCTCAGGTGTTTACCCGATGGGCAGGGGTCTCGCCGCGCCCGATGCTCGCAAGCACAACGAAGGATTGCGCCCCGTCGCGAAGTTCAGGGGCGGGAGCGGGATCGGCGTGCAAGTCCAGAAAATGTCGCTGCCGACCCTGACCGCCATGGTGGTCGGCTCCATGGTCGGAGCGGGCATCTTCTCGCTGCCGCGCACCTTTGGGGCCGCCACAGGGCCGGTCGGCGCACTGATCGCCTGGGCCATTGCTGCGGGCGGCATGTACACGCTCGCCCGGGTCTTCCAGTCGCTGGCCGAGCGTAAGCCCGACCTCGACGCAGGGGTCTTCGCTTACGCCAAGGCCGGGTTCGGCGATTATCCGGGCTTTCTATCGGCTTTCGGGTACTGGACCGGAAGCTGCATCGGCAACGTATCGTACTGGGTGCTGATCAAGGCGACGCTGGGCGCCTTCTTCCCGATCTTTGGCGACGGCAACACGGTGGCGGCGATCCTGGTCGCCTCGGTTGGGATCTGGCTCTTTCACTTCATGATCCTGCGGGGCGTGAAGAGCGCGGCCTTCGTGAACAACATCGTCACGGTCGCCAAGGTCCTGCCGATCCTGGCTTTCATCGTCATCCTCGCCTTCGCCTTCCAGGCCGGCCTGTTCAGCCAGAACTTCTGGGGCGGCGCGGACATGCCGCAGACTAGCCTCTTCGAGCAGGTGCGCGCGACCATGCTGGTCACGGTGTTCGTGTTCCTGGGGATCGAAGGCGCCAGCGTCTATTCCCGCTACGCCAGGCAGCGGTCGGACGTCGGCAAGGCGACCATCGCCGGCTTCGTCGGCGTCACCACTATGATGGTGCTGGTCACCCTGCTGCCCTATGCGGTGCTCGCGCGCGCCCAGATCGCCGACATGCGTCAGCCCTCCATGGCCGCCGTTCTGGAGAGCGTGGTCGGGCCCTGGGGCGCGGTGTTCGTCAGCATCGGCCTCCTCATCTCCGTGCTGGGGGCGTACCTCGCCTGGTCGTTGATCGCCGCCGAGGTGCTGTTCGTCGCGGCCAAGAACCAGGACATGCCCAAGGTCTTCGCGACCGAGAACAAGAACCAGGTCCCGGCGGCCGCCCTGTGGATGACCAACATTGTCGTCCAGGCGTTCGTCATCAGCACCTACTGGTCGCGAGACGCCTTCGCCCTGATGCTGAGCCTGACCAGCTCCATGGCCCTGATCCCCTATCTGCTGGTGGCGGCCTATGGGTTCAAGCTCGCCAGGGGAGGGGCGACCTACGAGGCGCGGCCGCAGGAGCGCAGCCGCGACCTGGTCTTCGCCGCCATCGCCACCCTCTACACCGCCTTCCTGATCTTCGCCGGGGGCCTGAAGTTCCTGCTGCTGTCGGCGGTGCTCTACGCACCCGGCACGCTGCTCTACCTGTGGGCCAGGCGCGAGCAGGGACGTCGGGTGTTCGGCGGCCTCGACTGGGCGCTGGCGGCGATCGCCGTGGCCGGGGCGGCCTACGGCGTCTACGGCCTGGTTTCCGGGACGATCGCCATCTGAATGGAGGCATCTCATGGCAGGCGAGTACGGCGTTCATTCCGAGGTCGGCCAACTGCGAAAGGTGCTGGTCTGCGCGCCGGGCCGGGCGCACCAGCGGCTGACCCCCAGCAATTGCGACGACCTGCTGTTTGACGACGTCCTGTGGGTCGAGGCGGCCAAGCGCGACCACTTCGACTTCATGCAGAAGCTGCGCGACCGCGGCGTCGAGGTGCTGGAGATGCACAACCTCCTGACCACCGTGGCGGCCATCCCCGAGGGCCGCAGATGGATCCTCGACAATCAGGTGGTCGCCAACCAGATGGGCGTCGAGCTGCTGGACGAGATCCGCAGCTATCTCGACGGCCTGCCCGCCCGCGAACTGGCCGAGGTGCTGATCGGCGGCCTCTCCACCGAGGAGTTTCCGGCCGACCTCGGCGGCCGAGCCCTGCAGCTCATCCGCGACGCCGCGGGCGTGGCCGAGTACCTGCTGCCGCCGCTGCCCAACACGCTCTACACGCGGGACACCACCTGCTGGATCTATGGCGGGGTGACGCTCAACCCGCTCTATTGGCCGGCCCGGCACGAGGAGACCATCCTCGCCACGGCAATCTACAAATTCCATCCGGCCTTCGCCGGCAAGGTGAAGGTCTGGTGGGGCGACCCGACGCAGGACTGGGGGCTGGCCACGCTCGAGGGCGGGGACGTGATGCCGATCGGCGCCGGCGCCGTGCTGATCGGCATGAGCGAGCGCACCTCGCGCCAGGCCATCGGCCAGCTCGCCCGCAAGCTGTTCGAAGCTGGCGCGGCCCAGCGCGTGATCGTGGCGGCCATGCCCAAGCTGCGCGCGGCCATGCACCTGGACACGGTGTTCACCTTCGCCGACCGCGACTGCGTGCTGACCTATCCGGAGATCGTCAACCAGATCCACGCCTACTCCTACCGGCCGGGCGGCAAGCCGGGCGAGCTGGATCTTCGCCGGGACAAAGGCTCGCTCGTCGAGACCGTCGGCGAGGCCCTGGGCGTGAAGAAGATGCGCGTGGTCGAGACCGGCGGCACGGCCTACATGCGCGAACGGACCCAGTGGGACAGCGGCGCGAACCTGATCTGCGCCTCGCCCGGCGTGGTCTATGCCTATGACCGCAACACCTTCACCAATACACTGCTGCGCAAGGCCGGGATCGAGGTGATCACTTTCGCCGGTGGCGAGCTGGGCCGAGGGCGGGGCGGTGGTCACTGCCTGACCTGCCCGCTGCAGCGCGATGCGGTGGAGTTCTAGAATCTTGCGTCTGGCGGCCCGCGCCGCCGGGGTTATGGCCACCGTCGTCGTGGCCCTGGCCGGCGCCGCCAAGGCCCAGGAGGCCGACTCCACCGGCCGCTATGACATCGACGATGCGTTGCGCCGGCATCCGCATGACATCGGCGAGCTGCCGACCATCGAGGCGGCGCGCGGCCGGCCGGTGACCTTCGATCTCTCGCTGCGCGGGGTCTACACCACCAACGCCGGCACGACCCCGTCGGACCGGATCGAAACGGGCTATCTGACCCCGGGGCTCGGAGTGTCGGTCACGCCGGTCCCGCTGATGGGCTGGAGCGTCGGCGCTGGCGCCGCCATCGATGGCGACTACTACAACTCGGACTACGACGACCAGGTGGGCGAGGGGCGGCTCGAAGGCTTCGTCTACGCGCAGCGCCCGCTTGGCTCAGGCACGCTGACCGCGGAATTCGTTATGCTCGGCGTCTATGCCGACGACTTCTCCGAGAAGGATTTCCATCTGGCGATCAGCAACCTGACCTACAGCGCCAGCCTCGGCCCGATCGATGCGGAGTTGTCGGCCGAGTACGAGCACTCCGACGTGCCCGAGGAGCGGCGCACGCGCCTGGCGGCCCTGGCGGCGCACACGCTGGCAGAGCCGCAGCTTGGCTACGACCTCACGATCGAGGGCGACCTGATCTTTTCCGACTTCAACGGCGGGACCAACGCCAGGCGCAACGACGTGACCGCCGCGCTGGTGCTGCTCGCCGAGCGGGAGCTGGGCGAGGGCCTGTGGCTCACCTGGGAGGCCGCCTTCGTCAACCGCTTCTCGAACCGGGAACGGTCGCGGTTCACGGCGATCGACCTGGGCGTCGAGATATCGAAGGCGTTCTGACCTAGCGTCGGGCGTTGAGGGCGACCGCTGCGCGGATCAACGCCTTGAAGGCGTTCTCGTCGATCGTCTCGCCTTCCCTGATGTCGATGGCCCGCCGAACCGCGCCGTCGAGGCTGGAGTTGAAGAGGCCGGCGGGGTCCTCCAGCGAGGCGCCCTTGGCGAAGGTCAGCTTCACGACCTTCTTGTAGGTCTCGCCAGTGCAGATCATCCCGTCGCGATACCAGGTCGGGACGCCCCGCCACTTCCATTCTTCGACGACTCCCGGCTCGGCCTCCTTGATGAGCGCGCGGACCCGCGCCAGCGTCGCGCCCCGCCAGTCGCCCAGTTCGGCGATCCTTGCATCGATCAGTTGCGAAGGGGACTCGCCCTTCGCCGCGGTGTCGTCTTTCATGGGCCCGCCTACCTTCCGGGCGAAGCATACCGGCGAGCAAGCCAATGACCAGGGTCTCCGAGCCGAAGCTGCTGTCGGGCGGCAATCCGCAGATTCCGAAGGGCGAGGGCGATGCCCCCGTCCAGGCCTATATCGCCGCCATGCCGGGCTGGAAGAGCGAGGCCGGCGCCCGGCTGGACGCCCTGATCGAGCGCGTCGTTCCGGGTGTGCGCAAGGCGGTCAAATGGAATTCGCCGTTCTATGGCGTCGAGGGGCAGGGCTGGTTCCTCAGCCTTCATTGCTACAGCAAGTACATCAAGCTGGCCTTCTTCCGGGGCGCGTCGTTGGACCCGCTCCCCCCGGTCGGGTCCAAGGACGAGAACACCCGCTATTTCCACATCCATGAGGGTGAGGCGCTGGACGAGAAGCTGATGGCCGACTGGATACGTCAAGCCGCGGCCCAGCCGGGCTGGATGGCTTAGGCCGCCGGGAACTTCTCCTGCAGGGCTCGCTCGACGCTGGGCGTGACCAGCCAGGACACGTCCTCCCCGAGACTGGCGAGCTCCCTGGCGGTGCTGGAGCTGACGTGCAGAAAGGTCTCGTGGCAGATCAGGTGGATCATCGGGATCGCCGGCTCCAGGCGTCCGAAGATACCGTGAAAACGGAACTCGTCGTCGAAGTCCGAGAACTGGCGCAGGCCGCGCACCACATGGGTGGCGCCGATCCGGCGCGCGTACTTGATGACGCTCTCCGTCCCGCCGAAGGAGCCGATTTCCACCTGCTCGGGCAGGCCTTCCTGCGCCCCGCCCAGCTTCATGTCGAGGATGGACCCGCGGATCAGGTCGAGTCGCTCCTCGATCCTGAAGAGGCCGGTCTTGAGCGGGTTGATCCCCACCGCCACGTGCACGATGTCGAAGGTCTTCAGCGCCTTTTCGACGATGTCCAGATGACCGCGGGTGATCGGATCGAAGGAGCCGGCGTAGAGGGCGCGGGTTCGCGTGGGCTTCATGAATCCTTGGGGGCAGGTGGCGAGGCCGACGCCGGTATCAAGGCTTCGCATGGCCCGGTTCGTCAAGCTCGGAACCTTCTGCGTCCCTGACCCTTCATCGGGGCAGGAGGAGCCGATCATGTCCGATGACAAGCGCCCGGAAGCCGATCGCAGCGGCGCCTCAGCCGGGGAGACTCTCAATGTCGTCCGTTTCGCGGAGACGCATGGGATTACGCCCGACCAGGCGCGCGAGCTTATCGCCAGGCACGGCAGCGATCGGGCCAAGCTCGACGAGGCGGCCGCTCACCTGAGATCGTCCTGAAGAGCCCCTTATCGTTCCGGGCGCTGCTCGCGTCGCAGGATGCGGACGCCATCGGCGTCCGTCGCGTGCCAGAAGGACGGCAGGAAGCGCCTCACCCCGGTGCGCCAGCGCTTTCGGTAGCGCCAGAACTCGCCGTCCGGAGCGATCTCCAGTTCATAGGGGGGAGCTGGCGTCTGCCTGTCCATTATTGATCCTCACCCAGCGCTATGGCTGGCCTGCGAGCAGGATCGGCGCCGGTAGCCTTCCGACTACCGATCGTCCCGCAAGTATACCACGTTCGAGCGCGAGGAGCTCATCAGGTGGCCGATCAGGAAGCCCGCGAGAGCTGCCGCTCCCAGGGCGATGTAGGGCCGCTCGTGCACGAACACGTCGGCTTCTTCGGCGCGGACCTTGGCCTGTTCCTTGATGCGGCCGTATTGGCGCTCGGCCTGCACCCTGGCCTTGCCGACCTTGTCGCCGACCACGGCGCGGGCGTCGCGGGCGAAGGTGGTCGCCGCTTCGGCCAGCGCGCCCGAGGCGGCGGCCGCGCTGTTCTTGGCGCGCTTGGCGGCGCGCTTGGTTTCGCCGCCGACGTCGGCCGCGGCGTCGCGGAAGGTCTCGCCGGCCTCGCGGACGGCCGCGCGGGCGTTGGATTCGGTTTCGTAAGCGTTGGTCATGGGGCTCTCCGTGTCATGGGCGCGAGGCCACACGCGCCGGCGCTGTCGCGGTTGCTGGAGTTTCTGAAACGGGACGCTGCGCGGCCGGTTCCGCCTGTCGGCCGCTTTCCCGGCGCCGGCCGCTCCGGCCGCGGCGCCTTTTTGATGTGCGTCTCATAAACTTCATTGCGATGCAGCGGAATAAGGGTAGTTGGGTTTTGCATATGCTCAGTACCGTGGCCCAAGTCGGGGTCAGAATGAGGCAGTTCTTATGATTATGACGTCCCTTCGAGTGTTCCCCGGATTGTTTGTCGGACGGCGGGAAGTCATCCAGGCGGTGGAAAGCCCCGAGGTTTCGGCCGACGAAGCCGGCTCTGCCTTCCTCTGCGGCGCCTGCGAGGCGGTGGTCCTGACCACCCATGATCGTCAAGACCTGCGCGACGTCGTCGTGCGCTGCCGCTGCGGCGAGTACAACCAGCTCTGAGGTGCGTTGAGCCGGATCGTCAGACCGAGACGATCCAGCCGTCCGACAGTGTCGCGGCGTCCACATTGACAAGGGTCATCTGGGCGCCCGCGCCGATCGTGATCACCACGTCCGCGCCGATCTGGGCGAGGGTGAAGCTTGCCGCCTCGCTGACCAGCACCCGGTCGCCCTGCGCCCGGCTGAAGTCCATGATCCGGTCGAGGCCGGCGTCGCCCCAGGTGTGGAAGCTATCGGCGCCGGCTCCGCCCCAGATGGTGTCGTCGCCCCGGTCGCCCGAGATCCAGTCGTCGCCGTCCTCGCCATAGACGAGGTCCTGATCCTGGCCGCCGCGCACCGTGTCGGAACCCAGGCCGCCGTAGAGAACGTCGTCGCCCAGGTTGCCGTAGACGATGTCGGCCCCGGCTTCGCCGAACATCTGGTCGTTGTTCTGGCCGCCGACCACCCAGTCGTCGCCCGCCCCGCCATAGCCGGTGTCGCCGCCCATGTTGCCATGGATGTCGTCGAATCCGCCGCCGCCGTAGATGAGGTCCCCACCTGCCTCGCCGCGCAGGAAGTTCGAGCCCTCGCCGCCCCTGATCGTGTCGCCGCCGGCCCCGCCCAGCAGGGCGTTGTCGGCGCCGTTGCCGATCATCGCGTCTGCGCCCGAGCCGCCCACCGCATTCTCGATGGTGACGCCCTTGGCGATCGCTACGTTGCCGGTCAGCCCGCCGACGCTCGAAAAGAAGCCCTCGCGCAGGTCGATGGTCTGGCTGTTGGCGAACCCTGAGAAGTCGAGGGTGTCGCGGCCCCCGGCGTCCCAGACGGCGAAGACCGGCCGAGCGTCCGCCGATGCGATGTCGAACCAGGCCCGCCCGGCGTTCGAGTGGAAGCCGTAGATGGTGTCGCCCGTCCGGGTCGACATGTTGGCCCCGTATTCGAGCTGAGCCGCGGCGATGTCGTCGAGCTGCGGGGCCGCGGCGTAGCGCCCGCCATAGTAGGCGCCGGTGTTGGCCTCGCCGAAATAGGTCATCACCGTGTACTGGCGGCTGTCCTCGTAATAGGCCGCGTCGGCGGCGTAGGTCGGCGATCCGCCGGTGTCGTAGTCTCCGGGATGGTCGATGCCGATCGTGTGGCCGAGCTCGTGCACCAGCACCAGGGCTCCATAGTTGCCCGGGGCGGGCGCGGCGTTCGTGCCCTTGGTGATGTTGATCCAGACGTCGCCCGAAGCCGAGCTGGCGGCGGTCGATCCGGGGAAATAGGCGAACGCCGCGGCGGTCTCGCGACCGGTCGTGTAGTTCCCCAGCAGGATCGTGGCCTGGTCGGAATAGGCGCCTTCGCCCGAGGCT
Source organism: Phenylobacterium koreense (assembly GCF_040545335.1). Taxonomy (NCBI): domain Bacteria; kingdom Pseudomonadati; phylum Pseudomonadota; class Alphaproteobacteria; order Caulobacterales; family Caulobacteraceae; genus Phenylobacterium; species Phenylobacterium koreense. The sequence continues at coordinate 659,713 of NZ_JBEPLU010000001.1, read as the reverse complement.
CCGGCCCCGACCCGCACGAAGGTGATGTTGGCGACGTCCGACCAGCTCGTCAGGGCCTGCTCGGCCTGGAGGATCTGGGCGGTGGTGAAGCGCGTGAAACCGGAGACCCCGTCCGGCATGACCGCCGGCGCATCGGCGCGATAGGCGTAGGTGACCGTCGCAGGCGTCTGCAGTTGGCTGGACCAGCCGGGTTCGCCGTGAACCAGGTGGTAGGCCGCCTGGTCGATGGTCAGGCTCTGTTTGCCGCCCACGACCCCGCCGCGCTGATCGCCATCCAGGAGGGAGCTGTAGATTTCATCGGTCGCGCGCATGACTAGGTAACCTCAAGGACGGCGCATTACGATCTCGCGCCGACCGTGAACAAAGCACAATGCCGAGCGCTGCGACTGGGCGTCGCGGACTTAAGCGGCGGCCGCCTCGCTCAGGTTCTCCTGCAAAGCCCTCAGGAGGTTTTCCGGTTTCATCGGCTTTTCCACCACGCCGTTCATGCCCGCGCGGAGGTAGCCGGCGGCGTCTTCGGGATCGGCGTTCGCGGTCAGGGCGATGATCGGCACGCGGCCCGGGGCGCCGGGCAGGGCGCGGATCTCCCGCGTCGCCGTCACGCCGTCCATGCGCGGCATCTTGATGTCCATCAGGATCAGGTCGAAGCGTCCGGTGCGAGCCGCTTCCACAGCCTCCACCCCATCGGTGGCCGACTCCGAGGTGCAGTCGAACATCTCGCAGAGCGTCTCGGCCACCATGCGGTTGGTGGCGTTGTCGTCGACCACCAGGATGTGCGCCGCGCGCTCGGCCTGGCCCAGGCCTTCCTCGGCCGGCTGCGTCTCCCGGGCGGTCGGCACGTCGATCTCGAACACGAAGGTCTCGCCGGCCCCGACATTCGGCTCCGCGCGGACCTGGCCGCCCAGGGTCTCGACGATCTTCCGCCCCAGGGCGACGCCGAGCGCGGTTTCCAGGCCGAACAGCGCCTCGATCTCGCGCAGGTCCAGGGCGCGGTCGCCCATCGCCGGATCCGCACCGCCGCGGACGCGGCCTTCCAGGCGAGTGGTGTCGCCGTTGGCCGTGGCCTTCAAGGTCGCCTCGACCGCCCCTCGGCGCAGGCCCGCCAGGGCCTGGGCGATGAAGGCGTCGAACACCTGGTGCATGCGCATGGGGTCGACCATGACCAGGGCGTCCGGATCGCCGTCATAGGACACCAGCAGGGTCAGACCGCTGTCGGTCGCCCGCTCCTGCCAGCGCTCCTGGACCTCGTCGGCCAGGGTGGCGGCGCGCTTCGGCTCGGGTGTGATGGAGAGGCCGTTGTCGGTGGCGCTCTTGAGGTCCTGCGACGAGGCCAGGATCTGGCGCACGGTGCGCGCAGCCTCGGTCACGCCGGCGATGCAGGCCTGGGCGTCGGCGCCCATGGGCTGACGCGCCAGACGTTCGGCCAGCGCCAGCACGCCTTCCATCTGCTGATGGATTTCGCTGGTAATGCGCTCGAAGAAGAACTCGGGCAAAGACATCAAACGCCGGCGTCCTGAAGGAACTTATGCTCAGCATGGGCCTAAGCGCTTGCGGAGACGTTAAATTCGATCGGCGGGCGCCTTTATTGAGCGCCATGCCAAATTTTCATGTCGACTGCACGACACTGCATGACGTCCCGCGGTTCCTTTCCCCGCTTGGTGTCGCGGCCTTCGAGCGAAGCTGCGGGCCCAGATCGCGGCGTGTCGGTTTGACGCAGGTCCGCCGATGCCGCCCTGGCCTTGGCGGACAAAGAAAGGCCGCCGTCCCGAGGGGCGGCGGCCCAGTGGGTACTGTACTGGGGGTCTAAAAGCGCTTCTGGAGCGACACGCCGTAGGTGCGCGGCTCGGTGAAGAACGCGTTGCGGAACCGGCCCGAGGAGTCGTCGGTCAGGTAGAAGTCGGTGATGGCTTCCTCGTCGGTGGCGTTTTTGACGAAGGCGCCGATTTCCCAGCCCAGCCGCGGATTGGCGATGGTCAGCGTCAGGTTGACGTTGTCCCAGCCCTGGATGCGGTCGGCTTCGCTGTTGTAGATGCGGGCGAAGGTCCTGGTCTGCTTGTAGTAGTCGCCCCGCAGGGTGGCGGCCCAGTCGTTCCCGAACTGCCACGTGTATTCCGCGCCGAGCGACAGCGTCCATTCGGGCGAATTCGGCAGTTCCTTGCCGTCCAGGTTCAGCGCCACCCCGTCGGCGACGAGGCCGCCGAAGGCGTTGGTGCCGACCGCGACAGCCCCGTCGAAGGTGGTCCCCGCGCCGGCGGTGGAGGCCGGCGTGCAGACGCCCAGCAGGGCGAACGGGTTGTTCAGGGTGTTGGAGATGGTTAGCGCCGTCTGGGCGGCCGAGAGGGAGACCACGCAGGCGGCGGCTTCCGACGACTTCACCGCCACCAGGTTCGGATTGCTCTGGGTGCGGTTGAAGATGTCGATGGAGGTCCCGCCGTCGATCTCGGTCTGCAGCCAGCCGAGAGCCGCATTGAGCCGCAGGCCGTCCAGCGGTTGCCAGACCGACTCCAGCTCGACCCCATGGATCTTGGCGTCGATGTTCTCGTTGATCGAGGTCCGGTTGACGATCTTCGAGACCTGATAGCCCTTGTAGTCGTAGTGGAAGAAGGTCCCGTTCAGGGTCATTCGGCCGCTCAGCAGGGTGTTCTTCATCCCGAGTTCGATGGCGTTGACGAACTCCGGCTCGAAGGATTCCGGCGGGCAGCTCACCACCGCCGAGCAGGCGGGGTTGAGGCCGCCGGCCTTATAGCCACGCGAGAAGAAGGCGTAGATCAGGCTGTCGTCGGTGAAGCCGAGGTCAGGCTTCCAGTCGAAGCCGAAGCGGCCCGTCGTTTCCTTGAACTCGACCTTGAGGAACGGGTCGGATTCTCCGGGCGGCCCGCCGATGCCGAAGCCGGGCTTGCCAAGCGTCACCTCATGATTGTGCACGGTCTTCTTGTCGACCGTGTAGCGCAGGCCGAGGGTCCACTTGAAGTTCTCGGCCATCTGCCAGTAAGCCTCGCCGAAGACGGCGCTCGACCTCAGGCTATAGGGCGCGAAGTTGTCATAGTAGTTGTGCCCCAGCCGGTCCGGCTCCTGCTTGGGATCGATGCTGATGCAGGGAGCCAGGCCCACGCAGTTGGGGTTGCCGGTCGTCAGGAAGTTCTGCACCTGGTACCAGGCGGTCCCGGTGTTGAACATGACATAGTAGTCGCCGGTGCTCGAGAACCGCAGCAGGTTGGCGCCGAGGTTGAAGTTGAACGGCCCGTCGTAGCTGGATTGCAGCCGGACTTCGTGGCTCCACTGGGTGCTTTCGCCCCAGGAGATGTCGCTGGTGGTGAACCGGTTGTAGGCGCCGTTCTGCGGGTCGTTCACGACGCCGCCTGGAAACAGGCTCGCATAGACCGCCGCATAGGCCGCCGCCGGAATCGGGACCGCGTTGACCGGATTGGGCGTGGTGTTGAAGTTCTGGCTCGGGATGTACCGGTTATAGTCCTGGCGCGTGTAGATGTAGTTTTCGCTATAGGCAGCCAGCCAGCTCAGCCGCAGGTTTTCGGTGAAGTCCCAATCGACGTTGAACTGGTAGATGTCGGTCTTGGCTCGGTAGATCGGGTCGAAGTTGGACTCGATGTCCCGGACGTCCGGAGTTTGCATCTTGCCGGCGTAGGCGTCGCCGGTCTGGAACCCGCCGAGCGCGCCGAAGAGGCCGCCCAGGGTCGACTGGCTGTTCACCGTGCCCAGCACGTCGGCGGAATAGAGCGAGGTCGGCTGGCAGCCATGACTGAAGAAGCCGCGCTGGACCGCGCCGATCGGCCCGATGGCCGAATAGCCCACGCCGCCGATATTGGCCGGGCCGAGGTCCTTGGTGCAGAACTGCTTGCCGATCCGCGAGCGGTTATCCTTCTCGTAGAAGTGGTCGTACAGGAAGTAGGCGTGGAACTCGTCGGTCGGCGAGAAGTCCAGGGTCGCCCGGAGCCCGTAGAGGTCCCGGTCGTCGGCGTCGTTGCCGGTGTAGATGTTGTCCCCGAAGCCGTCGCGCTTGAGATAGGCGCCCGCCACCCGTAGGGCGAAGGTGTCGCCCAGCGGCATGTTCACCATGCCCCGGACCTTGCGGCTGCTGTAGTTGCCGATCTCGCCGCGGATCATCGCCTCGAACTCGTCGATCGGCTTGGCTGTGATCAGGTTGACGACGCCGCCGGTGGCGTTGCGGCCGTAGAGGGTGCCCTGCGGCCCGCGCAGCACTTCCACCCGCTCCAGATCGTAGAACTCGGTCTCGAACAGGTTGTTGGCGATGAGCGGCGCGTTGTTCAGATGGATGCCGGTGCCGGCGTCGCCCGACCCGGAGACCAGCTTGGAGCCGACGCCCCGAATCTGGAAGTTGTAGCCGGTGAAGTTCCCCTTGGAGAAGTTCACGTTCGGGACCGCGAGCACCAGGTTGGGGCCGCCGTCGATCCTGGCTTTCTGAAGCGCGTTCTGGTCGAAGGCCGAGACGGCGATCGGCACGTCCTGGAGCGCTTCCTCGCGCTTCTGGGCGGTGACCACCAGTTCTTGGATGACGTTCTGAGTTTGAGACCAGGCCGGGGACGCAATCGTACTCATGGCTGCCGCGGATGCGCCCACGATAAGCAGGCTCCGCAAATGCAGAGTGTTCGACATTGCAGGTTCCTCCCAGGACGCCCGGACTCTCTGAAAGGCCGGTCCGGTACGTCAGTGTCGCCGCGCAAGCATTCGCCGCGGGGCGGGCGGCGCGCCCTCGGCAAAGTGAGGCTCGCGCTCAGATTTCAGTTATGTCAACGGAATTGCGTCAAGTTATCGACGTTCATGAGCAAGGTGTGACGTGACGTTGCGGAAGGCCATAGGGTGCGAATATTCGCAATTATGGGTGGCGTTCGCGTTTTCGCGTGTGCGAAAACTCGCGACCTCCATGTATTCGGCATATCGCAACCGCGAAGAAGGGGCGTTCAGGCCCATTTTGGAGCTTCCGGTATGGAGTTGCGTGCGGCCGGCTAACGCGCCGGACTTTCGATTCGCCGCGCTCGCGCGCATATGGGGGCCATGAACGAAGCTTCTTCCGGTTCCCGCGCCCTGGTCCTGTTCTCCGGAGGTCAGGATTCCAGCGTCTGCCTGGCCTGGGCCCTGGCCCGTTACGGCCATGTCGAGACGGTCGGATTCGACTATGGCCAGCGTCACGCGGTCGAGATGGAACAGCGTTCTGTGGTTCGCGAGGCCCTGCGTTCGCGCTTTCCCCAGTGGTCTGGGCGGCTGGGCGAGGACCACGTGCTCGACCTTCGCGGCTTCGGCGACATCGGCGACACCGCCATGACCCAGGAGCGCGCTTTTGAGATCACCGAGAAGGGGCTGCCGAACACCTATGTGCCCGGTCGGAACCTGGTCTTCCTGACCTATGCGGCCGCCCTGGCCGATCGTCGCCGGGCAAAGTTTCTAGTAGGCGGCATGTGCGAGACCGACTTCTCGGGCTACCCCGATTGCCGACGTGACACCCTAGATGCGCTGCAGTCGGCGCTGAACCTCGGTATGGCCCAGGACTTCGTCGTCGAGACCCCGTTGATGCGCCTGACCAAGGCCGAGACCTGGGCGCTGGCCAAGCAGCTCGGCGGCGAGGCGCTGGTCGATCTGATCGTCCGCGACAGCCATACCTGTTACCGGGGAACGCGTGGCGAGCTTCACGACTGGGGCCATGGCTGCGGCGAATGCCCCGCCTGCGAGTTGCGCGAGAAGGGCTGGGACGCGTGGGTCGCCTCCGGCCGGCCGGAGCTCGCGCCATGAGCTACGCCGTCAAGGAGATATTCCTGACCCTCCAGGGCGAGGGCGGCCAGGCCGGCCGGCCGGCGGTGTTTTGCCGCTTTGCGGGATGCAACCTATGGTCGGGGCGCGAGGAAGATCGCGCCAATGCGGTCTGCACCTTCTGCGACACCGACTTCGTCGGGATGGACGGGGAAGGCGGGGGCCGGTTCGCCGGCGCCGAGGCCCTGGCGGACGCCATCGAGGCGGCCTGGACCGGCGGCCCCGACCACCGACTCGTCGTCTGCACTGGCGGCGAGCCGTTGCTGCAGGTGGACGAGCCCCTGATCGCGGCCCTGCACGGCCGCGGCTTTCGCATCGCCCTGGAGACCAACGGGACCTTGCCTGCGCCGGCGGGCATCGACTGGATCTGCGTCAGCCCCAAGGCCGACGCCCCGGTCGTACAGGCAGCCGGCCAGGAGCTGAAGCTGGTCTATCCGCAGGAGGGCGTCGATCCGGCGCGGTTCGAACACATGGATTTCGAGCGCTTCCTGCTCCAGCCGATGGACGGCCCGCGACGCGTCGAAAACACCCAGGCGGCCATCGCCTATTGCCTTGCGCACCCGCGCTGGCGTTTAAGCGTCCAGACTCATAAGTACCTGGGCATTCCGTGACACGCGCGGCAAAGCGCGGCCGGACGCCTCTTCCAGACAATCCGATGACCCAGCCTGTCTTTGAAATCACCAAGGCCGCGTACTTCGACGCGGCGCATTACCTTCCTCAAGGGCCGGAAGACCGGCTCTATCGGAATCTGCACGGCCACTCGTTCAAGGTCGAGGCCACCGTCCGCGGCACGCCGCAGGAGCCCGTCGGCTGGGTGGCGGACCTGGCCGACCTCGATGCGGCGCTGAAGGCCGTGGCGGCCGAGCTCGACCACGGCCTGTTGAACGAAAAGCCGGGCCTTGAGCGCCCGACCCTCGAACACATCTGCCTCTATTTCGCCGAGCGCCTGCAGCCGCGCTTCCCCGGCCTTTCCCGCATCGTCGTCTCCCGCCCGACCATCGGCGAAAGCTGCGCCCTGGCGGTGAGCTAGGCGCCGCCCGCTGGCACGGGCCATCGACCCATACGCTCCATGGAGCGGCGCCTGGCCCAGGCGTATCGCTATGGTCTCGGCGTATCTGCGGGCGGAAGCGTCCCTGCGTCTTGCGCCAGCGCCTCTGCGATTGTCGTCGTCAGACCTTCCGAGGACGTGCGAAACCTCACCTCGTAAGCCTCCGGCGGGCGGCCGTCCAAGCTGTGGAACTGCTGGGTGGGCGTGACGCCTAATCGCAGGGCATAGCTCATTCCCGGCTCCGTCTTGCAGAGCACCCGTATCGTTCGCCGATCGAAGCTCAACGACATCTGCTGGCGGCGAGTGGGACAAGGGTTGGGGATCGGCGGCGCCTCCACAATGAACCCGTCACATGTCATCGGCCGATCGAACGTCAGCCGGACCACCAGGACGCCTGGCCGGATCACTGCCTCGGGCGCGGGGAAGCTGCTGACAATCCGGGGCGCCGGCGCGGCCGGGTCGGGTTCGGGGTCCATGCATGTGATCTTCGGCGTCACCACAAGCTCTGAGACCGTCGGCCGCTCCGGGGGCAAAGTGCCGCTCCCTTCCTGGGCCGTCGCGACCGAGGCGAACAAGGCCAGCAGCGCCATCGCCAGCCGACCTGTCCAAGCGGTGCTGCACGCCATCGACCGCCCCTGGGTTCTCCTGAAGTTCTCGGGGACGAACGCCGGCCCGAGGCTGAGGAACTCGCAAAATCGCTGGCGGCGCAAAGGTCCGCAAGGGGGCGAAAGCGGAAATCGCTCGGCTGGCCAAGGCTGGGCGCGCTCCGCCCCGTCCTAGATCTCGATCGCCCGCGGCTGGGGCCGGTCGCCGGCGCGGCGCCAGGGGCCGTTGTGCCGCTGGGGCGTCCGGCGGCGCCGGTCGGGGCCGGCATAGGTCGGGGTGCGCACGAAGGGCTTGGTGTGCTGGAGCACCCTATGCAGGCGCTCCACGAGGCCGCTGGCGCTCAGCGGCTTGGCGAGGAACTCGTTGACGCCGGCGTCGCGCGCCGCGCTGATCGTCTTCAGCGTCGAATGCCCGCTGACCATGATCACCGGCACCTGCGGGTTGGTGCTGGTCGGCGAGGTTCGAAGTTCCCGCACGAAGGCGAACCCATCGACCGGCGCCATGACCAGGTCGGTCAGCACGATGTCGATCTGGTGCTCGCGCATGGCGGCCATGCCCTCATGGCCGTTGCTGGCCTCGACGAGCTGGTAGGCGCCGAGGGCCCGCAGCATCTGGGTAAGCAGGGCGCGGGCGTGCTCGTTGTCGTCGACGACCAGGACTTTGAAGTGATCGAGGCGCACGTGACTACCGCTGAGGGAGGGGCGGCTGCAGCCGCGACGCGTGGTGCTTAGCGACCTACAACCATTGCGGTCAATAACGAAAAAGCGACGTTCGCTGAATGTGATCCGCCACCGGGTCTAGCGGCCCGGAACGAAGACCGCGCCCCCCGTCTGCGCCCGATGACGCAGGAAAGCGTCGGCCAGCACGCAGGCGGTCATGGCCTCGACCACTGGCACGGCGCGGATGCCCACGCAGGGGTCGTGGCGGCCCTTGGTCCGCAGGTCGATCTCTTCGCCCGCCTCGTTCAGGCTGCGGCGCAGGGTGAGGATCGAGGAGGTCGGCTTGAAGGCGACGCGCGCGACGACCGGCTGGCCGCTGGAGATTCCGCCGAGGATGCCGCCGGCGCTGTTGGACAGGAACAGCGGCTGGCCGTCATTGCCCATCCGCATCTCGTCGGCGTTCTCCTCGCCGGAGAAGGCGGCCGCGGCGAAGCCCGCGCCGATCTCCACGCCCTTGGCGGCGTTGATCGACATCAGGGCGGCGGCCAGTTCGGAGTCGAGCTTGCCATAGACCGGCGCGCCCCAGCCGGGCGGAACCCCGACGGCCTCGACCTCGACGATCGCGCCGGTGGAGGAGCCGGCCTTGCGGACCTTTTCCAGGTGCTCCTCCCAGATCGGCACGGTCTGGGCGTCCGGGCACCAGAAGCCGTTCTCGTGGCGTTGGTCCCAGTCGAAGCGCGAGCGGTCGATGGCGTGCGGCCCGATCTGGGTGACGGCCGCCCGGATGGTCACGCCCGGAATGACCTTGCGGGCCACGGCGCCGGCCGCCACGCGGGCGGCGGTCTCGCGGGCCGAGGCGCGTCCGCCGCCCCGATAGTCGCGCACGCCGTACTTGGCGAAATAGGTGTAGTCGGCGTGGCCGGGCCGGAATTGGGTGGCGATCTCGGAATAGTCGCGGCTGCGCTGGTCGACGTTCTCGATCAGCATGGAGATCGGCGTGCCGGTGGTCACCTGGCCGTCCGTGCGGTCGTCCTCAAAGACCCCGGAGAGGATCTTCACCGCGTCGGGCTCCTGGCGCTGGGTGACGAACTTGCCCTGGCCGGGGCGGCGCTGGTCGAGCCAGACCTGCACCTCTTCGGCGGTCAGCGGGATGCCGGGAGGGCAGCCGTCGACGACGCAGCCCAGCGCCGGCCCGTGGCTCTCGCCCCAGGTGGTGACACGGAAGAGGTGGCCGAAGCTGTTGTGTGACATGGCGGCGTTCTTAAAGCCGCCGCCGCGCCAAGGCTAGGCCGCCCAGGCGGCGGCGAAGCGGCGGCGCAGGGCGGCGGCGACCGAGTCCGTCGCTCGCGGCTGTTTCGCCAGGCGCAGGAAGAGGTGGCCCTGCGGGTGCTCGCCCCGCGCCGGAAGCCCCTGGCCGGCCAGGCGCAGTAGGCCCCGTTCGGCGGCCTTGCTGGTGATCCAGACCACGCGGCGGCCCAGCGGGGTGTCCACCGACACGCGCCCGCCCTGGGCCAGGACGTGGGGATGCAGCGCGGCCGTCAGCCAGACGTCGTGGCCGCGCACCATCACGTCGCGGTCGCCGCGGATGGCGATCTCGAAGATCGTGTCGGCGGCCCTCAGCCGGTCCCCGCTGCGCAGGCCGGGGGGAAGGGTGATCTTCAGCGCCGCCGCGCCCGGCCGCTCGCGCAGCACGACGCCGCCGTCCATGGCCAGCCGCGGCGTGATCGGCAGGATTCTGTCCTCATCGGCAGAAAACCTGCCGGTAGAGGGCGGTTGGACGATCCTATCGGCAGGCCCTTCCTCGCTCAGCAGGCGGTAGGCTTCGACGACCTCGCGGAACCGGTCGGCGTCGCCGCCGGCCCGGTCGGGGTGGGCGCCCTTGGCCGCTTCCCGGAACGCCTTGCGCAGGTCCGCGGCGGTCGCCGCCTGGCCGAGCCTGAGAATCTCGCGGGCGCGCTTTCGGGTGATCGTCGTTGCTGGAGCCGCAGCCATCGGAAAGCTCTGCCCCAGGCGTGGTCAACGGCGGGTTAAGCATGCCAAGGCGCGCAACACGCGCTATAGGGCGGCCATGAGCGACAAGGCCCAGATCCCCCCCTCTCCGAGCGAAGACGACTATGTCCGGCAGGTGTCCGCGGCCGAGCCGCCGCCGCTGCTGTCGGCGACCGATCCCTTCGAGCTGTTCGCCGACTGGCTGCAGGAGGCCGTGGCCAAGGAGCCGAACGACGCCAACGCCATGGCCCTGGGCACGGTCGACGACGCCGGCATGCCCGACGTGCGGATGGTGCTCTTGAAGGACGCCGGGCCGGAAGGCTTTGTTTTCTATACCAATCTTGGCAGCGCCAAGGGCCGGCAGCTCGCCGCTCATCCGCAGGCCGCTCTGCTGTTCCACTGGAAGTCGCTGCGCCGCCAGGTGCGGGTGCGCGGGACCGTCGCGCCCACGACGCCGGAGGAAGCCGACGCCTATTTCGCCACCCGCGCGCGGCCCGCGCAGATCGGGGCCTGGGCTTCGGAACAGTCGCAGCCGCTGCCTGACCGCCTGGCCCTGGAGAAGCGGATCGCCGAGATGGGCCTGAAGTTCGGGCTCGGCAAGGTTCCGCGCCCGCCGCACTGGTCGGGCTTCCGCCTGCGCCCCGAGGTGATGGAATTCTGGCGCGACCGTCCCTTCCGCCTGCACGAGCGCCTGGTCTTCCAGCGCGTGGCCGAGGGCTGGACCACCCAGCGGCTCTATCCGTGACCGACGCCGAGGAGGCCGAGGTCGCGGCCTTCTTCGCCGCGAAGGCCGAGCGCAGCATCGAGACCGCCTGCGCGCGCGTGTTCCTCGGCGGCGAGACAGCCTTCAAGCTCAAGCGCCGGGTTGAGCTCGGCTATCTCGACTATTCGACCCTTGACCTGCGCTATTGGGCGCTGGATCGCGAGCTTAGATTCAACCGGGCGGCCGCGTCGGACATCTACCGCGCGATCCGCAAGGTGACCCGCGCGGCCGGCGGCGGGCTGGAGCTCGATGGCGAGGGGGCGGTGGTCGAATACGCCCTGGAGATGCGCCGCTTCGATGAAGGCGCGGTGCTGGCGGCTCAGCCCTGGGCGGTGGACGGCAAGCTGGCCGACGCGCTGGGGCGCGAGGTCGCCGCCGCGCACGCCCGCGCCGAGCTGCGCCCGCAGGGCGGCGGCGGCAAGGCCTTGAAATACACCATCGATTCCAACGCCAAGCTGATCCGCGAGCTGTCGCCGCAGCTTGGCGAGGCGCGTGTCGAGGCGCTGATCGCGGCGACCGATGCGGAGTATTTCCGCCGCGAAGCCCTGCTCGACGCCCGCCGCGAGGCCGGCTTCGCCCGCCAGTGCCACGCCGACCTCCACCTGGGGAACATTCTCCTGGAGAACGGCCGGCCGGTGCTGTTCGACTGCATCGAGTTCAACGACGTCCTCTCGGACATCGACATCCAGTACGACCTGGCCTTCCTGCTGATGGACCTGGACTTCCGCCGCCGCCGCGATGCGGCCGTGCGGGTGTTGTCGGCCTATCTGGACGAGGGCCTGCGGACCTTAAGTCCTGAACTCCTGGATGGGCTCGCGGCCTTGCCGCTGATGATGGCCGTGCGCGCCGGGGTGCGGACCCACGTCCAGGCCCACAGCGGCGACCTTGAGGGCGCCAGCGCCTATCTCGACGCTGGCCTGAGGCACCTATCGCCGCCGCCCCCGAAGCTGGCGGCGGTCGGCGGCCTGTCGGGATCGGGGAAATCGACCTTCGCACGGCTGATCGCGCCTGGCCTGGGGGCCTCGCCGGGCGCGGTCATCTTGCGCACCGACGAAATCCGCAAGCGCCTGCTGGGCGTGGCGCCCGATGCGCCGCTGCCGGCCAGCGTCTATTCTCCCGCCTTCTACAACGAGGTCTATGACCGCCTGCTGGCCGAGGCGCGAAGCCTGCTGGACGCCGGGCGGGCGGTGGTGATCGACGCAACCTTCATGGCGCCGGAGCTGCGCGGCCGTGCGCGAGCCTTGGCGGCTGAAGCGTCCGTGCCGTTCCACGGAGTCTGGCTGGAGGCAGCGCCCGAGGTCCTGGCCCAGCGTATCGAAGGCAGGGAGGGCGACGCCTCCGACGCCACGGTAGCCACGCTGCGCATGCAATTGGAACGGGATGTCGGCGAACTGGACTGGGTGAGGGTGGACGCCTCGGGGCCGGCGCAGGACGCTGCGGAGGCCTGGTCCATCGAGCACGGCGGCTCGCCGTTGCCTTAGGTGGGCGGTCGCCAGTCGGGCGGCGCCAGTTCGAAGCCCGAGAACTCGAAGGCCGGCGTGACCACGCAGGCGACCAGCGACCAACCTTCGTCGGGGCCGTCGGCTGCCTGCCACTCGTGGGGTTCGACGGCGTGCTGGAGGGCCTGACCGGCGCCGGGATCGCTTCCCATCACGGTCTCGACCACTGGACCGTCCTTGTAGGTTCGCAAGGTCAGCGGCCGCCCCGCCTGGAAGATCCAGAGCTCGGTCGCATCGACTCGATGCCAGTGCGAGCGCTCGCCGGCCCGCAGGAGGAAGAGGATCGAGGTCGCCAAGCCCCTCTGGCCGTCGGCCGCCTCGGCGCGCCAGGTCTCCCGGTACCAGCCGCCTTCGGGATGGGGTTGCAGCGCGAGCTGCGTGATCATGCGTTCGGCGGTCATCAGTATTTCCAGGAAACCTTGACCCCCCATTTTCCGAATTGCGGGCGGACTTCCAAGGCCCTCGACGGTGCGGGCGGCAGGGTCTGGGGGTTCCAGGTCAGCCGGTAGCGGACCAGATAGCCGTCGTGGTCGGAGAAGCGCAGGCGTTCCTGCTGCGTGAAGACCGCCTGGGCGCGCACCGGCCGCACCTCGACCTGACCGCCGCCGCCGAACGCCTGGAGGTCCTGCGAACGGAGCCAGGCGGGCTGACCCTCGCTGTTCTCGCTCGCGCCGCAGCCGGCCTCGAGGGTCTGGCTGCAGAACTCGCTGACCACAGCGAAGGGCCGGGCCGACGCCTTGTGGTAGTAACGGTCCGGGGCGTTGCGCACGTTGAAGTCGCCGCCGATGAGCAGCGGCGCGTCCTGCGCGCGGGCGCGGTTGATGAACGCGTAGAGCTCCTCGGTTTGCAGGTTGTGCGCTTGCAGGGTGCGCTCGGCCGGCGCGCGCGCGGCGCGACGCGAGTTCATGTGGGTGTTGACGACGTCAACCTCGACCGGGATGTCGGGGAAGGCCAGCCGCACCAGCATCGCCCCCTTGTTCGCCAGGCAGTCCAGCCCGGCGCAGGAGCGGTAGGCGACGTTCAGGACCTCGGTGATCGGGGCGTCGCTAAGGACGTGCAGCCCGCCGTTGGTGAGCTTGCCCCAGCCTTCGCCGAGGGCGGGGCGGCCGGGCTCGGGATCGGCGGCGCCGGCGGGCGGCCGCTCGCTGCGGTCGGGTCCCTGCGCCCAGTACCGATAGCCGCTGGCCTTCACCAGGCCGGCGATCTCGTCGCGAAAGCCTTCCTGGATCAGCACGACGTCAGGCTGGCGCCCTTGCGAGCGCAGGAAGGCGAGCTCCTCGCCGATCTTGCGCAAGGCTTCGGCCCTGCCATGAGCGATGGGCCAGGGCAGGCCGCGGACATTGTAGGTGAGGACGCTGATCTCGGCGCTGCCCGCAGGCGGCGCATCGAAGGAGTTCGGTTCGCCAGGCTCAAGCGTGAGCGCCGTCGCCATGGCCAGGGTCGCCAATACCACCATTCGCCGCTCCCAGACATGCGCGGCGCGACGGGCTGACCATACTCGTCAGGGCTCGCGCCGAGCCGTGGCAGCCGGGTGTCTGTTGATCTATTCGCCGGCGAGGCCCGTTTGACGGGAATCGATGACGGGCGAATGACGGGTTTTTGGAGCTATTCTTAATTATTCCAGCAGGTTGTCCGTCCTCAGACGGTCTGACCCGCGACCCAGCCGGACGACCAGGCCCATTGGAAATTGTAGCCGCCCAGCCAGCCGGTCACATCGACGACTTCGCCGATGAAATACAGGCCAGGAACGGCCTTGGCCTGCATGGTCTTGGAGTCGAGCGCATTGGTGTCCACTCCGCCCAGCGTCACCTCGGCGGTCCGATAGCCTTCGGAGCCGACCGGCTTGACGGTCCAGGCGTTCACCGCCGCGCCGATGCGCGAGATCGCCTTGTCGGAAAGGTCGCCGGCGTTGGCCGCGGCTGCGGCTTCCTCAAGGACGAGCTGGGCCAGGCGCCGGGGCAGGTGCTCGGCCAGGACCGTGATGGCCGCCTGCTTGCCGCGGGTCTGGCGAGCGGCCTTCAGCGTGGCGGCGATGTCGACGCCCGGCGCCATGTCGACCGTGATGGCCTGGCCCTCGCGCCAGTAGGACGAGATCTGCAGGATCGCCGGGCCCGAGAGACCGCGGTGGGTGAACAGCATGGCCTCGGCGAAACGGGTCTTGCCGCTGGAGACCACGGCGTCGGTCGAGACGCCGGCCAGGGGCTTGAGGCGTTCCAGCATGCCGACCTCGAAGGTCAGGGGAACGAGGGCAGGGCGTGTCTCGACGATCGGCAGGCCGAACTGCCGGGCGAGATCATAGCCAAAGCCGGTCGCGCCCATCTTCGGGATGGACTTGCCGCCGGAGGCGACCACGAGGGACTCGCAGGTCACCGCGCCCTGGCCGAGGGTGAGGCGAAAGCCTTCGTCGGTCTTGGCGACCGCTTCCACGCTGGTCTTCAGCCGTAGCTCGACGCCGGCCTGGCGCATCGCACCGGTCAGCATGGCGATGATCTCATTGGCCGAGCCGTCGCAGAAGAGCTGGCCGAGGGTCTTCTCGTGATAGGCGATGCCCGTGCGCTCGACCCAGGCGATGAAGTCGCGGGCCGTGTAGCGCCGCAGGGCCGAGATGCAGAAGTGCGGGTTGGCCGAGATGAAATTCGCCGGCGCAGCGTTGACGTTGGTGAAGTTGCAGCGCCCGCCGCCGGAGATGCGGATCTTCTCGCCCGGGGCGGCGGCGTGGTCGATCACCAGCACCCGCCTGCCGCGCTTGCCCGCCTCGATGGCGCACATCATGCCCGCCGCCCCGGCGCCGATCACGACCACGTCGAAAAAGTCCAAGACCGGCTCCGAAGCTCAGCAAATTCCGGCGGCCCTTCGATAAGACAAGGAACGCGAAGTCAACTCCACCGATCACCACACTCGCGCCGCGTTGCTTTGCAGGATTGGGGAAACTAGCCTGCTCTCAGCTCGAAAACGGGCACTGTCGGGAGGAAAAACATAATGCACGGCTTGATGCAGGACTGGCCGTTGACGGTCGACAAGATCCTGGACCACGCCAAGGCCTGGTACGCAGATCGCGAGATCGTCAGCCGCTCGGTCGAGGGACCGATCGTCCGCACGACCTATGGCCAGGTCCACGAGCGCGCCAAGCGCGTGTCCAACATCCTGCTGGCGATGGGGATCAGACCGGGCGATCGCGTCGCCACCCTGGCCTGGAACACCGCACGTCACATCGAGGCCTGGTATGGGATCATGGGGATCGGGGCCGTCTGCCACACCCTCAATCCGCGCCTGTTCGCCGAGCAACTCGTCTACATCATCAACCACGCCGAGGATCAGGTCATTTTCACGGACCTGACCTTCCTGCCGATCCTGGCGGGCATCCGCGCGCAGATCCCGACCGTAAAGCAGATCATCGTCTTCGCCGACGAGACGCATCTGGGCGACGAACTCCCCGGCGCTCTGGCCTATGAGACGCTGCTGGCGCAGGCCACGCCGGACGCCAAGTGGGGCGGCTTCGACGAGAACACCGCCGCGGGCCTCTGCTACACCTCCGGGACGACCGGCCATCCCAAGGGGGTGCTTTACTCCCACCGGTCGAACTTCCTGCACACCCTGGTGACCATGGGATCCGACGTTCTCGGCATCCGGGCCCTGGACGTGGTGCTGCCGGTGGTGCCGATGTTCCACGCCAACGCCTGGGGCCTGGCCTTCTCCGCGCCCGCCGTGGGCGCCAAACTGGTCATGCCGGGGCCGAAGCTGGACGGCGCTTCCGTGCACGAGCTCATCGAGAGCGAGGGGGTCACCTTCTCGGCGGCGGTGCCGACCGTCTGGCAGATGTTGCTGCAGCACCTTCGGGCCACCAACGGCAAGCTGACCACCCTGAAGCGGGTGGTGATCGGTGGTTCGGCGGTGCCGGAAAGCATCGTCCGCGGCTTCCGCGACGAGTACGGCGTCGACGTCACCCACGCCTGGGGCATGACCGAGACCTCGCCGCTCGGCACCCAGTCGACCCCCAACGCCGCGGTCTCGAAGATGGACCCGGAGGAGCAGCTACAGTTCAAGCTGAAGCAGGGCCGGGCGCCGCTGGGCATGCAGCTTCGGCTGGTGGACGACGAGGAGAAGCCGCTGCCGCATGACGGGCATACCTTCGGACGCCTGAAGGTCTCCGGCCCGTTCGTCGTCGGCGAGTACTTCAAGGGCGAAGGCGGCCAGATCCTCGACGATCAGGGCTACTTCGACACCGGCGACGTCGCGACCATCGACGAGCAGGGCTATATGCAGATCACGGACCGCGCCAAGGACGTGATCAAGTCGGGCGGCGAGTGGATCTCCTCGATCGAGATCGAAAACATCGCCGCGGGCCACCCCAAGGCCGAGATCGCCGCGGTGATCGGCGTGGCGCACCCGAAGTGGGACGAGCGGCCGCTGCTGCTGGTCAAGCTGAGGGCCGGCGAGCAGGCGACGCCCGAGGAGTTCCTGAAGTTCCTCGAAGGCAAGATCGCCAAGTGGTGGATGCCTGACGACGTCGCCTTCGTGGAGGAGATCCCGCTGGGCGCCACCGGCAAGATCGACAAGAAACTGATCCGCGAGCGGATGAAGGACTATGTCCTGCCGACGCCCGCGGCGACCGGAGCCTAGCCGGCCAGCCGATACTCGCTGTCAGGGCCTGGCTCGCCGTCCGTCGTCACGACGCCGCGGCGGGTCAGGTCGATCATGTGCCCCAACACCGAACGAGCCGCAGCGGGCCACAGCCGCTGGTCGGTTTCGGCATAGAGCACGGGCACCATGTCCCTGATCTTGCCGTGCCCGTCGGCCACCGCCTTCAGCACCTGGGCCTCGCGGGCGCGGCGGTGAGCGATGTAGCCGTCGATGAAGGGCGTCACCTCGCGAATGGGCGGTCCGTGGGTCGGCCACAGCACGTCGAAGCCGCGGGCCTTCACCTTGTCGAGGCTTTGCATATAGGCGGTCATGTCGCCGTCCGGCGGCGAGACCACGGTGGTCGACCAGCCCATGATGTGGTCGCCCGAGAACAGGGCGTTCTCCTCCTTCAGGGCAAAGCAGATGTGGTTGGAGGTGTGGCCCGGCGTGGCGATTGCCTCCAGGGTCCAGCCCGGCCCCTGGAAGACCGCCCCGCCGCCGCAGATGTCGACGTCGGGGGTGAAGGAGAGATCGTGCCCGGCCTCGGTGATCACAGTCGAGTCCGCCGCCTGGCCGCCGACGGCGCAGCCGTAGATCTTGGCTCCGGTCTTCTCCTGCAGCGGGCGGGCGAGGGGAGAGTGGTCGGAATGGTGGTGCGTGACCAGGATGTGGGTCACGCGCTCGCCTTCCAGCGCCGCCATAAGGGCGTCGAGATGTTCAGGCATGTCGGGGCCCGGATCGATGACCGCCACCTCGCCCTTGCCGACGATGAAGGTGGCGGTTCCCAGATAGGTGAAGGGGCCGGGGTTCTTCGCGACGACGCGCCGGATGAGCGGCGAGACCTGGTCGCAGGCGCCGTACTCGAACTTCATCTCGCGCACATAGGGGATCATCAGCGTTTCCTCTTCTCGGCGCCGCGCTTGCTGTGACCCGTCCGAACACTGGATGAGGGATCGGTCATGGCCCTGGCCGCGGCGATTTTTGTTTCAAAACGGCTCCAGCGAGCGGCGTTCGCGGTGCTCTGCATCCTGGCGGCCCATCTGGTGCTGGCGGTGGCCAGTTGCGAGCCGGAGCAGGCGAGCATGGGGGCCGCCCGCGTGGAGCTGCGCCCCTAGCGGGGAAAGGCTCCAGCCAGGTCGTAGCCGGCCTTGGCGCCCAGCTCGATCAGCTCGTCCGCGCTGCGCTCGTCGGCCTGGTACTGGCCCAGCGACCAGGTGACGATCGAACGGGTGCCCGAGCGGCAGAAAGCCAGGACAGGGCCGCCGGCGGCCTCAACGGCGCGGTAGTTCTGTTCCACCTGATCGGGCGTGGGGCCGCCGCGGACCGGAATGTGCACGTAGTCCAGGCCAGCGGCCCTTGCCGCCGCCTCGACCTCGGCGCTCGATGGCTGGGTCGGGTCTTCGCCGTCGGGGCGATTGTTGATCACCAGCTTGAAGCCCTGAGCGGCGGCTGCGGCCAGGTCCTCCAGAGCGATCTGGGGAGTGACCGAGAAATCGTCGGTCACGCGTCGGAAGTTGGTCATGTCGAAGGCCTCGGGCTGGAAACCAGGATGGCGGCATCATCGGAGCCTGCGCGCGGTTTCGCAACGGCGCGCACAGGCCCGTGGCCGCTAGTGGACGGGGGTCGGCGCCAGGACGCGGGCGCCGGAACTGCGCAGGCGCTCCTGGGCCATCTGGTCGAGGATCGACTGGGCGCGCGGGTCGCCCATGATCCAGGCCGCAGCCGCAAGCGTCCGCACTGAGGTCGCCGAAACGCCGAGGGCGCTTTCCAGGGCCTGGAAGGGCGAGACCTGGGTCGTCATCCGCTTGAGCCGGACGTCGCCCTTGAGGTTGGCGAGCGCCTTGGCCTTGTCCACCGCCTGGTAGAAGCCGCCGACCTCGTCGACGAGGCCGAGCTCGCGCGCCTGGGAGCCGGTCCAAACGCGGCCCTTGGCGATCTCTTGCACCCGCGCGACCGGCAGGTTGCGGCCCTCGGCCACGCGGGCGATGAAGTTGCCGTAGATGCGGTCCATCCAGCCGGAGAAGGCGGCGCGCTGGGCCTGGGTCATCTCGCCGCCCATGCCGAACGCACCGGCATATTCGCTGCCGACCCCCAGCTCGCGGATGTCGACCCCGAAGCGTTCCAGGGCCGGGCCCAGGGCGAACTTGCCGCCGAAGACGCCGATCGAGCCGGTGAGGGTGGTCGGATGGGCCACGATCGCCGAGGCCTCGGACGACACCCAGTAGCCGCCGGACGCCGCATAGGTTCCCATGGAGACGACCACCGGCTTCTTCGCGGCCTTGGCCGCGCGCACCGCCGCCAGGATCTGCTCGGAGGCGGTGTCCGAACCGCCGGGCGAAGACACGCGGAAGACGATGGCCTTCACGTCCTTGTCCTTGATGGCGTCGTAGAGCGCCTCGGCGATGTCGTCGGAGTACATGGTCGCGGACGACGAGAACGGATTGGCCGCGCCGTCGTGGCCGGTCATGATCGCGCCTTCGCCCTCGACCACGGCGATGGCCGGCCCGGGGCGTGGGGTGCGGTCACGGCTGGAACGCAGATACCGCTCGAACTCGACGATCTCGGCGCTCTTGCCGGCGCGGGTCAGGATGGACTTTTCCGCCTCCTCGACCTGGCCGACCTTATCGACCAGCTTCAGCTTGAGGGCGTCTTCGGCGAGGTAGGGACCAGCCTCGAGATTGGTGCGCAGAACCTGCGGGGTCTGATTGCGGTCGGTGGCCGCGCTGGCCAGGGCCGAGCCGTAGATCGAGCCCATCCAGGAGAGCTGCGACTCCCGGTGCGGGGCGGTGTAATCGCTGTAGAGGTAGGGGTTTACGGCGTTCTTGTACTGATAGCGCTGCTCGTAGTTCGCCTTGACGCCATACTTGTCGAAGAAGCGCTTGAAGAAGACGTCCTCAGAGGCGAGCCCGGTGACCTGCAGCGACGCGCCCGGCTGCATCCACAGCTCGTCGGCGGACGCGCCGAGCATGTAGGTCGAGGTCACCACGCCGGACGGGTAGAGGCCCTGGCTGTGGGCGACCACCGGCTTGCCGGCGGCGCGGAACTTCTTGAAGGCCAGGCGGAGCTCGTCGGCGGCGGCGGGCGGCATGCCGCCTTCGGGCAGGCGCACGAACAGCGCCTTCACCCGACCGTCCTTGCCGGCCCGGTCGAGGGTCTCGATCACCGACATCACCGACATCGACCGCCGCCCGAGGGAGGCGAAGGGATTGACCGGGTCCTGATCGGTCAGCGGCTCGCGAAGGTCGAGCTCCAGGACTGTCTGCGCCGGCGTCGGCGTCGGCCTCGCGGCGCCGGCGGCCATGACGATCAGCAGGAATGGAACGCCGATCAGGAACAGCACCAGACCTGCGAAGACGCCGGCCATGGTGAGGAGGAATTGCTTCATGTCGAAGACCGCAAGGGGAGGAGGATCAGCCTCAAGCTACATGGGTCAGCGTGCGGTTCAAATGACCTCGTGAAGTCGAGGTTTCCGATATCCTCGAACGACCCGGGCTCTGCTCGGGGCTCGGAGGTCAAATCGGCCCTTGGAACGGCGATATGAATCGCCATCGCCTCCGGCGCGGCCTAACTGGGTTCGCAAAGGGAATAGGCCGAGCTTGTTCCCGCGTGTTTTGCATTGGTGACGGGGGAACGTGTGAGCGTAGTTCGGGACGGTTGGAAGTTTGCCGGGGCCTTCGCCCTTGGCGGTGTCATGGCCTTTGCCGGAGCGGCCAACGCCGCCGAGCGTCCGGTGGCGATCATGGGCGCGACCGTGTTCGACGCCACCGGCGCGGCGCCGCATCTCGCCAACGTGGTGATCAAGGACGACCGGATCGTCGAGGTCGGCCCGGTGGTGAAGGCCCCCAAGGGGGCGCAGGTGATCAACGCCAAGGGCAAGGCCCTGCTGCCGGGTTTCTTCGACGTTCACACTCACTGGACGCCGGGCGGTGAACCGCGGATTTCGCCGGAGATCGCGAACGCCTACATCGCCGCCGGCGTGACGACGGTGAACGACTTCCACCAGCAGCCGGAATCCTTTGCTCCGCGCCGCCAGTGGATTTCCACCATGGCCTCGCCGCACGTCAACTTCGTCGCGCGCATGAGCACGCCGGGCGGGCACGGCGCGGACTGGGCCGACACAGCGACCACCAAGTGGGTGAATTCGCCGGAAGGCGCGCGGATCGCGGTCCGCCAGCTCGTTCCCTACAAGCTGGACTTCATCAAGGCGTTCTCGGACGGCTGGCGCTATGGCGCCGCCCCCGACAACACCAGCATGGACCAGGGCACCCTGTCCGCCCTGGTCGACGAGGCGCACAAGAACAACCTGAAGGTCCTGACCCACACGGTGACCGTCGATCGCGGCGCCGTCGCCGGCCGCGCCAAGGTGGACATCATCGCTCACAGCCTGCAGGACCGGGAAATCGACCAGGCCTCCATCGACGCGATCAAGGCCGGCGGCTCGGCCTACGCGCCGACCCTGGCCGTATACGATCCGGCCAAGGGCGGGGCCTCCAAGCCGGAGGCGCGCCTGCGTGCCGAGCAGAAGTTCGGCTACGCGCTGCATAACGTGAAGGCCCTGCACGATGCGGGCGTCACCATCGCGCTCGGCACCGACGCCGGTATGACCGGAACGCCGCACGGGGTCTCGACCCTGCGGGAGATGGAGCTCCTGGTGACCGCGGGCCTGACGCCTTCGGAAGCCCTGATCGCAGGCACCGCCAACAGCGCCAAGGTGCTGGGCGAGCTGCAGGATCGGGGCACCGTCGAGGCCGGCAAGCGCGCGGACCTTGTGCTGATCGACGGCCGCCCCTGGGAGAACATCTCCGACGTGCGCAAGACCGACCGCGTCTTCGTCGACGGCGTCCTGGTCCACGGGCAGGGGACCAAGCTGCCCGCCGCCAACGGCGAGAAGGCGATGCCGGTGATCAAGGCCAAGGGCGCCCTGATCGACGATTTCGAGGGCGCGAAGGGCCGCTCGAGCCTCGACACCCTGCGCATGGACGATATGGATGGCGGCATCGACCGGACGGTCCAGGTCTCTCAGGTGATCAACCGCACCGCCACCGACCACGCCCTCAGCATCGCCGCCAGGATGTCGGCCAAGGACAAGCCCAACGCCGGGGTGATCATCCCGCTGAGCCGCGGTTCGGTGCAGCCGGTGGACGTGTCCGCCTTCAAGGGCGTGCGCTTCGAAATCCGCGGGGACGGCGGCGCCTACTCGGTGGGCTTCAACACCCTGAACGGGAGCTGGAGCAGCCAGGTCGCCGGAGGGGCGGACTGGCGCGTGGTCGATGTGCCTTTCACCGCGCTGGAACGCGAAAAGAGCCGTGTGGCGGCCACCGGCCCGTGGACCGGGAAGGACGTCCTCGAGGTCACGATCGACGGCGGCCGAGCGGCCGGCGAGAAGATGTGGGTCGAGGTCGACAACGTCACCTTCTACTGAATCGGGTGATGCGCGCTCGGCCTCCGAGTCGGGCGCGCCATTTGCTTGACTGGTTAGTGGCTGCATAAATTATGCGCGCCTGCCCGGTCACGTGACTGCCCTTTGCGACAATGTCGTGACCCTATTGCCACAACCGCCATTATTTGTGGCCAAACGCTGACCCAAGGGGTGACGCCAAGCAGCGGATCAGGTGTCTGTCCCCGATTGGGGGTCGGGGCAATTTGGTTGTTGTCGACCTAAGTACAGTTTTAAGTTGAGGTTGACTTCAATGAGTACTCGCTTGCCATGGCGTAAGGCCATCCTGGCGACCACTGCGCTCGGAACCCTTTCCTGGGCCGGCGCGGCGGCCGCGCAGGACAACGCCGTCGAAGAGATCGTCGTCGTCGGTTCGCAGATCGAAGGGGCGAAGGTCACCGCGGCCCTGCCGGTCACGGTCGTGGACCAGTCGCAGCTCAGCAGCGTCGCCGCCACCTCGGGCGACGACCTCTTCCGCTCAATCCCGCAGATGGGCGACGTCAGCTTCAACTCGAGCTACCTGCCGAACTCCAGCAACAGCGCCCGCGGCGACGTCGGCTCGGTCAACCTGCGCAACCTGGGCGTCGGCAACACCCTGGTGCTGCTGAACGGCCGCCGCGTCGTGGCTCACCCGACCAGCCGCGCCGACGAGAACCTCGTCCCGGTCCTGACCTACAACACCAACGCCATCCCGGTGAACGGGCTGAAGCGCATGGAAGTGCTGCGCGACGGCGCGGCCGCACTCTACGGCTCCGACGCGGTGGCCGGCGTGGTCAACACCGTCCTGCAGGACGACTTCGACGGTCTGACCGTCGAGGCCCAGTACGGCGCGGCCGAAGGCACCAGCCTGCGCGAAGGCCAGCTCAGCCTGCAGGCCGGCAAGAACTTCCACGAGGGCCGGGGCAACATCAGCCTCTTCGCCAACTACACCAACCGCTCGGCGCTGAAGGCCTGGGATCAGGACTACACCTCGTCCGACAACAAGACCCCGCTGTTCGCCGGCACCGACTACGCGGGCAACACCACCCTGGACGACCGCACCACCGCGACCCCGTGGAGCAGCCTGACGGCTCTGCAGGCGGTTCGCCAGAACGGCGCGCTCCTGACCTCGTCGGCCGGCGCCTATCATATCCAGCCGTCCTTCAACGCCGCATGCGGCCCGCAACTGGGCGGCGGCATCTGCCTGGCCTCCGGCGCGGCGGCGACCGGCGCGACCGGCGCCGACCGCAACCTGCGCTTCGACACCGCGGCCAGCTTCAATCCGTCGGTGATGCCCGAGACCGAGCGCGTCAACCTGTTCCTGACCGGTAAGTACGACCTGACGGAAGAGATGACCGCCTTCGGCGAAGTCGGCTACTACACGGCGACGACCCACGCCCTGCAGACCTCGACGACGAACCTGTCGTCCATGCCGATCGCGATCGCCGCGAGCAACTATTACAACCCCTTCGGCCCGACGACCTTCGCCAACGGCCAAGCCAATCCGAACCGCCTGGCCGGCCTGAGCATCGGCCCCGAAGGCGTCGGCTCCAACATGGCGGCGTACAACTTCGCGGACGTCGGCCCCAACCACGTGGATGTCGAGAACACCCAGTGGCGCTTCCTGGCCGGTCTGCGCGGCGAGAAGTTCGGCTTCCATTGGGAAGGCGCGCTGCTCTACTCGCAGGCTGAGGTCGAAGACGTCTCCGACGGCATCAGCGCCACCCTGCTGGAACGGCAGATGGCTCTCTCGACCCCGGACGCCTACAACCCGTTCAACGGCGGCACCCTGGGCGCCCCGAGCATCGGCGACGGCGCTCCGAGCTCGCAGGCGGCGATCGACGCGATCCGCGTCAAGACCACCCGCAAGAGCACCAGCTCGCTAGCCATGGCCGACTTCAAGATCTCGAAGGTCGACCTGCTGACCCTGCCGGGCGGCGATCTCGGCTTCGCCGCGGGTATCGAGCATCGCCGTGAAACCCAGAAGGACGACCGCGACGACCGTCTGGACGGCACGATCACCTACACCAACTCGCTCACCGGCGTGACCTATGGCAACGACCTGGTCGGCACCAGCCCGTCGCCGGACACCAAGGGTTCGCGCAACGTCACCTCGGCCTATGTGGAATTCGCCATCCCGGTGATCTCGCCGGACATGGAAATCCCGCTGGTCCACAACTTCGAAGCCCAGATCGCCGGCCGCTACGAGAACTTCAGCGACGTGGGCGACGTGGCCAAGCCGAAGGTCGCCCTGGCTTGGGACGTGATCGACGGCGTCCGTTTCCGCGGCTCCTGGGCCCAGGGCTTCAAGGCCCCGAACCTGGAGCAGGTGAACGCCACCCTCGTCACCCGTTCGAACGGCCGCGCCGACTGGTACCGCTGTGAAGCCGACGTCCGCGCCGGCCGCCTGGCGAACCTGCAGGCCTGCGTGCGTCCGAACACCTCGGAGCGCCGGTCCGGCAACGCCGACCTGAAGCCGGAAGAGTCGGAAACCTGGGGCCTGGGCCTGGTCTACGAGCCGCACTTCGTTCCTGAAGAGTTCGGCCGCTTCACCTTCACCGTCGACTACTGGCGCGTGAAGCAGGAAGGTATCGTCGGCCTGTTCGGCGGCGGCAACGCCATCACCGCCGACTATCTGGCTCGCCTGAACGGCTCGTCCTACGACGCCGTCGTCCGTGCGGCTCCGACCGCCGACGACATCGCCGCGTTCGCGGGCACCGGCCTGACTCCGGCCGGTCAGATCCTCTACGTCACCGACCAGTATCAGAACCTGCTGCCGCAAGAGGCTCGGGGTCTCGACATCGGCGTGATGTGGAACCTGCGCGGCACCGAGTGGGGCGATTTCAGCGTCAACTTCAACGCCGCCCACCTGATCAAGTTCTATCGCTCGCCGTCGGCGGGCGTCGCCGAACTCCTGGCGGCGCAGCAAGCTGGCGAAATCGATCCGGCCATCTCGATCAGCGGCGGCGGCGACCTGATCCGTCGCGACGGCCGTCCGGAATGGAAGTGGTCGGCCTCGGCGACTTGGTCCTACGAGCAATGGCAGGTCGGCGCCTTCACCCAGTACGTGGGTGAGGTGAACGACTTCGACCTGGTGGATTCCGCGGGCGTTCCGTGGGTGGTCGACTCGCAGATCACCGCCAACCTCTACGGCCAGTACGAGTTCACCGAAGGCCTGGCGGCCAACACCCGCCTGCGCATCGGCGTCCGCAACCTGACCGACGAGAAGCCGCCTCTCGAGTCGGCCGGCTACATGGGCGACCTCTACCAGCCCTACAGCCGCTACTGGTACGTCAGCGTCCGCAAGTCCTTCTAAGGATCTCGCAGACGAGCAATCGCCGTCGGCCGGCCTCGAAAGGGGCCGGCCGATTTGCGTTTGGGGCGTCGGTGACAAGGGCGACAATGCCCCCGGCTCTTCCTTCAGATCGTCATCCTCGGCCGCGTCAGCGCGCTGAGGATCCATACGCATCAGCGTTTCCAGAGGGCGAGTGCGATCGCTCGACCTCCAGGAGAGAGGGGTTTATGGGCCGTCCGAACCTTTAGGGATCGACGGCCGCCTGGAGCACGGCCGCAAGCCGCTTGCGCAGACGGGCCCGGCCTTCTTCGTCGAGGTCATGGTCGGGCGTGATCGCCCTGGAGATCGCGACGCCCATGATCAGGTCGCCGGCCAGGCGCGCGCGCACCTCGGCGTCAGGGCCTCCCAGATAGGCCGCGAAGGGGCCGTGGAAGTGGATGTGCATCGCCCGGCGCAGTGGTCCGGACGCGGCCGGCGAGGAGGCCGAGCGCAGCATCACGAGGAGGTAGTCGATACCGTCGCGCGTGTCCGGATCGTCGAGAAGCTCGGCGGCGACCCGCTCGCCGAACCCGCTCAGCTCGCCCTCGAACATGTCCGTCCCGTCCGGCGCGCAGTTCAGGACCTCGACGAAAAGCTCTTCCTTCGACCCGAAATAGCGCGAAACCAGGGCCGCATCGACGCCGGCGTCGGAGGCGATCTCGCGCAGGCTCGCGCCGTCATAACCCTCTCTCGCGAAACGGTCTCTGGCGGCGTCAAGGATGGCCAGGCGCGTGGCGGCGGCGTTGCGTCCGCGCGACGGCGCGGGAAAACCGGGCATTTCTCCAGACGGCTCCCTTGTAGTCATCAACTGTTGACATATGTAGGCATAGTCGAGCTAAAAGTCATCAACCGTTGACTTGGGGCGTCTCCCCCCGCCCGTGGGATTGTTCATGCGTAAGTTTCTCGCGCCGTTGGTCGCAACGGCGGCCGCTGCATTGATTTTGGCTGGTTGCGGCAAGAAGGACGGGCCGCCCCAGATGCCGCCGCCCGAAGTCTCGGTGGCCACGCCGCTGCGGCAATCTGTCGTGGACTGGGACGACTTCACCGGCCGCTTCGAAGCGCCGGAGAGCGTCGATGTGCGCGCCCGCGCCGGGGGCTATCTCCAGGCGTCCCACTTCCGCGAAGGGCAGTACGTGAAGAAGGGGCAACTCCTCTTCACTCTCGATCCTCGCCCCGCCGAGGCGGCGCTGGCCGCCGCCCGCGCCCAGGCCAGGCTCGCCGCCGCCGACATGGCGCGTGCAGAGTCTCTCCTGAAGGTCCAGGCCATCAGCCGCGAGGAGTACGACGCCAAGCGCAGCGCCAACGAAGTGGCGCAGGCCAGCGTCCGCGCCCGCGAACTCGATCTCGAATTCACCCGCGTGACCGCGCCGACCTCCGGCGTCGTGTCCGATCGCCGCGTCGACCCGGGCAACGTGATCTCCGGCGGCGCCTCCACCGCCGACGTCCTGACCACCATCGTCTCGACCAGCCCGATCCATTTCGTGTTCGACGCCTCCGAGGCCCAGCTTCTCAAGGAGCAGCGGCAGTCGGGCAAGGGCGGCCGGGTGCAGATTCGCCTGCAGGACGAAGCCGAGTATCGCTGGAACGGCGCCATCGACTTCACCGACAACGCTCTGGACAACAGCTCCGGCGCGGTCCGCATGCGCGCGGTGGTGCAGAACCCCAACGGCTTCCTGAAGCCGGGAATGTACGGCAAGGCCAAGGTCGAAGGCGGTCAGGCCTATGACGCGCTGCTGGTTCCGGAGGACGCCATCGTCGCCGACGGCGCCCGCAAGGCCGTGAACGTCGTCGCGCCCGACGGCTCGGTGACCATGAAGACCGTCAGCCTCGGTCCGGTCAGCCAGGGCCTGCGGGTGATCCGCACCGGCGTCCGGCCCGACGACAAGGTGATCGTGAACGGCGGCGTGCGCCTGATGGCCCCGGGCCAGAAGGTCAAGGCCAAGGTCGTCAAGATCGAGCCCAAGGCCGCAGCCAAGACCACGACTACAGTGACCATTCCGGTGGCGTCCAGCGCCACGCCCGCCAGCGGCCGCTAAGGCCAAGGACAGGCACGGACCATGCGCTTTTCGCACTTCTTCATCGACCGCCCGATCTTCGCGGGCGTGATCGCTGTCTTCATTTCGCTGATCGGCGCCTTCGCGTTGCCGCTGCTGCCGCTGTCGCAGTATCCGGACATCGCCCCGCCGACGATCGCGGTGACAGCCACCTATCCCGGCGCGTCCGCCGAGACACTCGCCGCGACGGTCGCTGCGCCGATCGAGCAGGAGATCAACGGCGTCGAGGGCATGCTCTACATGACCTCGTCGTCCACCGCCGACGGCATGGCGCAGATCTCGGTGACTTTCCAGCCGGGCACGGACCTCGATGCAGCCCAGGTGCTGGTCCAGAACCGGGTCGCCCTGGCCGAACCGCGCCTGCCCGAACAGGTGCGCCAGGTCGGGGTCACCGTGAACAAGCAGCTCTCCGGCTTCCTGCTGCTGGTGGCGCTGACCTCCAAGGATCCGAACGCCGACCTCGACTACATCGGCAACTACGCCAACTCGACGCTCCGTGACCGCCTGCTGCGGATCAAGGGCGTGGGCGGCGTGCAGATCTTCGGCGGCGGCTTCTACTCGATGCGGGTCTGGATCGACCCGGGCAAGGCCGCTGCGCGCAACCTGACCGCCGACGAGGTGGTGGACGCCCTTCGCGCCCAGAACATCCAGGCCGCCGGCGGCGCCCTCGGCCAGTCTCCGAATAATACCGGCGCGGCCTATCAGTTGCCGGTGCAGGTCGAAGGCCGCCTGTCCGATCCTGAAGAATTCGCCAACGTCGTCATCCGCACCGACGCCGACGGCCGCATCACCCGCGTCCGCGACATCGGCCGCGTCGAACTCGGCGCCCAGGACTACGGGATGCGCGGTTACTTCAGCGGCAATCGCGGCATCGGCCTGGCGATCATCCAGCAGCCCGGCGCCAACGCCCTTGAAACCGCCAGCGAGGTGCTGAGGACGGTCGAGGAGATGAAGCCCTCCATGCCCCAGGGCGTGGAGTACATGATCCCCTACAACCCGACCGAGTTCGTCCAGGCCTCGGTGGACTCCGTGAAGAGCACGCTCTTCGAGGCGGTGATCCTAGTGGTCATCGTGATCATGATCTTCCTGCAGACCTGGCGTGCGGCGATTATTCCGATCCTGGCCATTCCGGTCGCCCTGGTCGGCACCTTCGCCGTCCAGCTAGCCCTTGGCTACTCGCTGAACTCGCTCTCGATGTTCGCCCTCGTCCTGGCGGTGGGCATCGTGGTCGACGACGCCATCGTCGTGGTCGAGGCCGTGGAGCGGAACATACGAAACGGCCTCACTCCACGAGAGGCAGCCTACCGGACCATGGACGAGGTGTCGGGCGCCCTGATCGCCATCGGGCTGGTGCTGCTGGCCGTGTTCGTGCCGACCGCCTTCATGCCGGGCATTCCGGGGATGTTCTTCCGCCAGTTCGCGGTGACCATCTCGGCCGCGGCGGTGATCTCGCTGATCGTGTCGCTGACCCTGTCGCCGGCGCTGGCTGCGATCCTGCTCAAGCCGCACGTGGCCCATACGCCCGACCACGGCCCGCGCTGGCTATTCCCGCTGCGGTGGGCCGGCCACAAGTTCAACGCCGGCTTCGACTGGCTCAGCGACCGATATGGCAAGATGACCGGTCGCCTGGTGCGGGCGACCGTGATCGTGCTGGTCATCTATGGCGGCCTGATCGCCATGACCGGCTGGCGCATCACCGCCACTCCGACCGGCTTCATCCCGCAGCAGGACCAGGGCTTCCTGATCGGCGTGGTCCAGCTTCCGCCGGGCTCCTCGCTCGATCGGACGGACGCGGTGGTCAAGCGCGCCAGCGCTATCGTCCAAGAAACCCCGGGCGTCGAAAGCGTCGCGGCCTTTGCGGGGCTCGACGGGGCCAGCTTCTCGGCCATGTCCAACGGCGGCGTGTTCTTCGTGAAGCTCGACGACTGGTCCGTGCGCGGCAAGGAGATGAGCGCCGACGCCATGGCCGGTCAGGTCATGGGACGCCTGGCGGGCATTCAGGAAGCCAACATCTTCTTCCTGGCTCCGCCTCCGGTGGAGGGCATGGGTAACGCCGGCGGCTTCAAGATGATGGTGCAGGACCGTTCCGGCGCCGGCTATCACGCCCTCGAGCAGGCGGCCAACGGCCTGGTCGGCGCCGCCGCCCAGACCCCGCAGACGACGGTCGGCGTCTTCTCGCAGTTCAACACCGGCTCGCCGCGGGTGAGCGCGGAGGTCGATCGCGACAAGGCCCTGCTGATGGGCGTGCAACCCAGCGCCATCTACAGCGCGCTGGGCACCTATCTCGGCTCGACCTATGTCAACGACTTCAACCTGCTCGGCCGCACCTTCCGGGTGACCGCCCAGGCGGAGTCCGACGCGCGCGACGATCCGGCCGACATCGCCAATATCCGCGTGCGTTCGGCGGCCGGCGGGATGGTCCCGCTCGGCTCCCTGGCGACCGTGAAGGACGAGACCGGCCCGATCCGGGTCGTGCGCTACAACCTCTTCCCGGCCGCCGAGGTGCAGGGCGGGGCGCCTCCGGGCGTCGCGTCAGGCGATGCGCTGAAGCAGATGGAAGAACACGCCGCCAAGGTGCTGCCGCCGGGCTTCAGCTACGAGTGGACCGAGCTTGCCTATCAGGAGAAGGCGGCGGGCAATTCCGGCACGCTGATCTTCGCCCTGGCCGTGGTGTTCGTCTTCCTGGTGCTCGCCGCGCAGTACGAGGCCTTCACCCTGCCGCTGGCGGTCATCCTGATCGTGCCGATGTGTATTCTCGCGGCGATCGTCGGGGTGAACCTGCGGGGCCAGGACAACAACATCCTGACCCAGATCGGCCTGATCGTGCTTGTCGCTCTGGCGGCCAAGAACGCCATCCTCATCGTCGAGTTCGCCAAGCAGGCGGAGGAAGACGACGGCGTGGACCGGTTCGAGGCGGCGGTCCGCGCGGCGCGCACTCGTCTGCGGCCGATCCTGATGACCTCGTTCGCCTTCATCCTCGGCGTGCTGCCCCTGGCGATCGCCACCGGTCCCGGCGCCGAGATGCGTCAGGCCCTCGGGACGGCGGTGTTCTTCGGCATGATCGGCGTGACGATCTTCGGCCTGATCTTCACTCCGGTCTTCTATGTGATCTGTCGTCAGCTCGCCGCGCGCCTGCCCAAGCCCAAGGGCAAGGAGAAGGCTTATCCCACGACCGGTGGCGGCACGCCGCACCATCCGCTCGACTACGAAGGAGGCGCCAAGTGATCCGGCGCGCATTAGTTACCGTCCTGATGTCCGCGACGGCGCTCAGCGCCTGCGCGGTGGGACCCAGCTACAAGGTTCCGGCCCCGGTCGCGGCCGGGCAGGGCGCCTTCGTCTCGGCCGAGACGGCGGTCGCTTCGGCCGACGCGCCTCCGGGCGACTGGTGGCGGCTGTTTCAGGACCCGACGATCGACGCCCTGGTTCAGGAGGCGCTGGCCGCCAACAAGGACATCGCCGTCGCGGCCGCGAATCTCGCCCGGGTGCGCGCGGTGCTCAGCGAGACGCGCTCAAGCCTGCTGCCCTCGACCACGACCTCGGCCGGCGCGCAAAGGGTGCGTAGCCAACTCACGCCTGGCGAGTTCGCGGAGATGGACCAGTACTCGGTCGGCCTCGACGTGTCCTATGAGGTCGATCTCTTCGGCCGCGTTCGCCGTAGCCTGGAGGCCAGTCGCGCCGACACGGCCGCAGCCCAGGCCGCGCTCGACGTGGTGCGGGTGTCGGTCGCCGCCGAGACCGCCCGGGCCTTCGCCGACGCCTGCGCCGCCAACGCCCAGATCGCGGTGGCAAAGCGCTCGGTGGCGCTGCAGCAGGACACCTACGACCTGACCGCGCGCCAGCTCGAGGTCGGCCGCGGCACCGCGCTGGACACGGCCAGCGCCGCCAGCCAGCTCGAGACCACCAAGGCCAGCCTGCCGCCCCTGGAGGCGCAGCGCGCCGCCGCGCTCTTCCGCCTGGCGCTC
The DNA here is from genome assembly GCF_040545335.1 of Phenylobacterium koreense. Classification (NCBI taxonomy): domain Bacteria; kingdom Pseudomonadati; phylum Pseudomonadota; class Alphaproteobacteria; order Caulobacterales; family Caulobacteraceae; genus Phenylobacterium; species Phenylobacterium koreense. Next base: position 627,982 of record NZ_JBEPLU010000001.1, on the reverse strand, counting down.
CTGCTCGGCAAGGCGCCCAGCGAGGCGCCGGCCGCGGCGGCTGACTGCGCCGCCGTGCCCCAGGTCCGCCGGCTCATTCCGGTGGGCGACGGCGCGGGCATGCTCGCGCGTCGTCCTGACGTCCGCCAGGCGGAACGCGAACTGGCCGCGTCGACTGCGCGGATCGGCGTGGCCACGGCTGGACTCTATCCCTCGGTCTCGCTGGGCGGAGGCATCTCCACCATCGCGGAGAACGCCGGCGATCTTGGCGACGACTACCAGTTCAGCATCGGCCCGCTGATCCGTTGGAGCTTCCCCAACATCCTGGCCGCCCGCGCGCGGGTGAAGCAGGCCGGGGCCAGCGCCGAAGGCGCGCTGGCGAGCTTCGAGAAGGCCAATCTGACCGCGCTCCAGGAAACCGAGACGGCGCTCAACGCCTATGCGCGCGAGCTGGATCGGCGCGCGGCGCTGAAGCGGGCCCGCGACGAGGGCGAGAAGGCTGCCAAGCTGGCGCGTCTGCGCCTGGAGGCGGGCTCGGACAGCCTGCTGAACGTCCTGGTTCAGGAACGCAACCTAGCCTCTCTGGAGGCTCAGTTGGCGCAGTCCGACGCCCAGGTGACCACTGACCAGATCGCCCTCTTCAAGGCGCTCGGCGGGGGTTGGGAAAAGGCGTCCTGAGGCGCAGTCTTTGAGTGCGACGCGTCGGCCCCGGCCGGCGCGTCTTTTTTATGGTGAGTGCAGTGAGAGTAGCTGTCGCCGCCTTGGCCTTGGCCATGGGCGCAACCGCGGGGAGCGCCTGGGCGCAGGCCCAACCCTTCAAGCCCGTCATCGCCCAGCCGGAGCTGTCGATGAACATCGGCGGGGGCGTGGTCTACGGCTTCAGCCCCACAGGCGGGAAGTCCGAGCGGCTGAACTTCACTCCCTGGGGCGACTTCAACTGGCGTGATCGGATCTACGGCAATCCGCTCGACGGGCTTGGCTACAACGTCGTGAAGTCGGACCGGGTGAGGGCCGGCGTCCAGATCCGCCCGCACTATTCCGGCCAATCCACCATCGAGGGCCTGGAACTGCCCGACCTCGGGGCCGATCTCGCCCTCTACGGATTCGTCCGTGCTCCCGGAAACATCTCGATCGGTGGGCGGGTCATGCGCGACATTCGCGGTCAGACGGACGGAACCGATTACTACGTCTCGGTCGCCAATCAGTCGGTGACGCCGGTGGGCCTGCTGGTCAGCACGGTCTATCTGCGCGGCGGGGACGCAAAGTCCAACAACGCTTATCTGGGCGTCGATGAGCACGAGGCCGCGGTCACCGGACTCGAAACCTATATGCCGGGCGCCGGCCTGCAGAATGTCGGCGTCGCGCTCATGATGATGACGCCCATCGGCGACAAGTGGGCGGTGGGCTCATTCGTAAACGCCGAGCGCGCGCTGGGCGACGTGGCCGACAGCCCGCTGATCCAGGCCCGAAAGCGTGAGGAGATGGCCTATCGCGGCGGGGTGCTGGTCGTCCGCCGCCTGGCGTTCGATTGACGCCCTCGAGGCTGACTCCAGGGCTTGGGAGATCCGTTTGGCGGCCGCGCCGTCTCCCAGGCCGCGCTCGGTACGATTCAAACGTATTGCGCCGTCGTCGCCCGCGTCTGCCCTTCGGAGCCGACCGTGGGGCGGATCATAATCGCTTGGAGAAAGAACTCACCCGCCTCGCAGGGAGGATGAATGGTCGGAGTGGCAGGATTTGAACCTGCGACCCCCGCGTCCCGAACGCGGTGCTCTACCAGACTGAGCCACACTCCGACTTGAGGAGGGCGCCTTATAAGGGGTTCCGTTCGAGGCCGAAAGCGGATGTTCGAAGTTTTTTTTGGCTGGGCGGGGCGAGCGCGTGGACCCTTGAGACCGGTTTCGGACAGCTTTTCGGGGGAGGAAGTTCGCCTGTGGCAGCAGGGAGAATGAATGGTCGTTGATGTAGGCGTCGAGCGAGCGGTCTCCGAATCCGCAGCTTGATGAATCGCCTCAGCTAAAGGTCAGCCCCGGAGCATCTTTAGTGGCATTGCAGGATTGTCCAGGTTTTGGAGAAGTCGCCCGCACGAGCGTCCTGTTCCCGGATCCAGAAATACAATCGGCCGGTGTCGCCCCACATCATTCCGACTGTGTCGTCGGTGTCGAGCTGTAGTAGAAGGCGCCAGTCAGTAGAGCCTGGCTTGGCGGCCTCGACGTTCGGCTTGCTGTACCCTTTGGAATTGCCAACATAGACCCCGCTCGTAACAAGCTGACATTCCAACTCCATGTTGTCGCCCTGAACCGTAAGGGGATAGCCGCCGATCTGATGTGCTGGCTCTGCCGGTGTCGCCGCCTCAACGGCGGCTTCAAGTTTGCCCTGTTCTTGAGCGGACAATGTCTTCCAATCGATCGTCAGCCGCTCCTCGCTGGGTAGCGAAATGTCGGCGACGAACGTGATCGGATAGGCGTCGAAGCGCCCATGAGCAGGAAGGTCGTCGGGTTCAGCAACGTCGTCGCCTATGGCGGTCTCATAGCGCACCAGTGCGCTACCGGCGTCGTTTGGGTCGAAACCCCAGGAGCTGAGTTCGAGCTCGTAGAAGAACAGCAGTCTCCCTTCGGCGGGCAACCAGTCTGGGCTGCCGGCCGCACGCATCTCAGCCAAATCGAGTTGGGCGATGAGGCTGAGAGGGCGCCCGCCATGCCGCGGCCAAGCACCGCTTGTCGATGCCGAGCCCCCGAGTCTGGACGACCCGCTTCCACCTGGAAGAAGCCGTAGGCAAGGGCGGCTCTGCGCGCGCATCTCCTCAAGCACCTCCGTGGCGGTTCCGGAGGGCGCCCCGCTGGGACGGTCAAGCTTCGATCGGCCTAAAATGCGTCTCAAGAGGTCAATCATCACGCATTCCGTCGATGTTGTTTGTTTCCATTTTGTTCTAGACGGTCTGGCTTGAGCGTAGCATTGTCAAGTGATGCTCATGGCGCAGTACGCCAGCGGGCGATGATCCCAACCTGCCAAGATACAACCCCGTGGAGCGGTTTGTGCATGGAACCCCAACGACCGCGAAGGTTGTGACGGGTTCGGCGGTTGGCCATCCGGCCGCGGCGGGCAAGGCGTATTCTGAGAGGAAGTAACAGCGATCGCCGCTGGTTTGATCGGGGCTGGGAGCGTAGCGCGGCCGGCTCTCGGAGGGTCCGGCGCACGACGAATCATCCGCCTAAGCGGCGGACTTCTCGCAGGTATTGTCTGGCGGGAAATTCACCCCGCGCTGGCGGGGGAATGAATGGTCGTGTGTGCAGTCGCTGGGCAAAGGGTCTCCCGAAAAATGGGAGACAAATCAGCCTGAATCGGGCCTCCTCGATACAGTCGAGGGCGTGTGTTTCTAGGGCGGGATGGCGCGCAAGCAATTGAGAATATTATTGTATTTTCCGAGCCGGGCGCGTCCCTTTGAAGTCGCGTCGGCGCGGTTGGTCTCAATTGGCTTCCATCGCATCGTGGCTTCAGCGTGAGTTCCGCGTCGCGACCCGCTCATTCCTCACGACTGCGAAGGGCCCATCCCGCTCCAAATCGGCTGCAGTCCATTCGTGAGGCAAGGGGACTGAGTGTCGCCGAGCTTGCGCGGCGCGTCGATGTGACCCCTCAGGAAATTGGCTACCTGGAAACGGGTAAGCGGCAGCTTACAGTCACCTGGCTGAAGCGCCTGGCCGCGGTCCTTGATTGTGCGCCGTGGTCCATCGTCACGGACGAGACATCCGACCTGTCAACCGATGAGCAACAGCTGGTCGCTGCCTATCGGCGAATGCCGAAGGAGTTGCAGTCAGAACTACTCCTACGCCTCTCTAGCGATAAAGGCTCAGCTTGCTCCGAGCTTGAGCTTAAGCATTAGGTTTACGCCGCGCATTCCTACGAGCTTGCGGCGAACGTAACAATCTGTTTCCTTAAAATCATGAGATCATGATTGAGGAGAGCGGCAATGGCCGCTTCCGGTGGCACAGAAGTTGATGCCTCCAAGCCGGGCGAGACGCGCTTGCGCGCGGCTCAGTACGTGCGCATGTCGACAGACCACCAGCGCTACTCCACCGAGAACCAGGCCGACGCCATTCTGAAGTATGCCGAGACCCACGGCATGGAGATCGTTCGGACCTATTCTGACGAGGGTAAGAGCGGGCTCAATATTGGCGGCCGCGAAGGCCTTCAGCGGCTTCTCGAAGATATTCAGGGTCGGTCCGCCCACTTCGAGGTCCTGCTCGTCTACGACATCAGTCGCTGGGGGCGATTCCAGGACGCGGACGAAAGCGCCTACTACGAATACCTGTGCCGCCGAGCCGGCGTGCGCGTGGTCTATTGCGCCGAGCCGTTTGAGAATGACGGCACGCCGATGGCCACCATTTTCAAGAGCGTGAAGCGGGCGATGGCGGGCGAGTATAGCCGCGAGCTCTCTTCAAAGGTCTTCGCTGGTCAGTGCCGCCTGATCGAACTCGGCTTCCGCCAGGGCGGAGTGGCGGGCTATGGGCTTCGCCGCTTGTTGGTCGATGACAAGGGCCAAGCCAAGGGCATACTCGGCCCGGGCGAGCACAAGAGCCTGCAGACCGACCGGGTCATTCTGGTGCCGGGGCCCGCCGACGAAGTCGCCATCGTCAAACAAGTTTATCAGCGCTTCGTCGTCACGGGCATGACCGAGCGGGCGATCGCAGACCAGCTGAACGTAGAGGGTGTCGCAGCAGACCAGGGTCGCCCGTGGACGCGCGGCGCTGTGCATCAGCTGCTCACCAACGAAAAGTATGTTGGCCATAACGTCTTCAATCGCTCCTCCTTCAAGCTGAAGCAAAAGCGGGTCCGAAATCCGCCCGAGATGTGGGTTCGCGCCGAAGGCGCGTTTGAACCGGTCGTGCCCGAACATCTCTTCCAACAGGCGCGCCAGATCATCCTCGAACGTTCGCGGCGGTTCACCGACGAAGAGATGCTGGCCAAGCTGCGCCGGCTCTTTGAGACGAAGGGGCCGCTGTCGGGGCTCATCATCGACGAGGAGGAGGCGATGCCGTCCAGCAGCGCCTACCGCTCTCGGTTCGGGAGCCTGCTGCGCGCTTATCAGCTGATCGGCTACCGTCCCCAGCGCGATTACCGCTACCTACGCATCAATGCCCGGTTGCGAGACCTCTATCCAACCGTGGTGGCGCAGGTCGTAGCGGGCGTGCGCGAGGCGGGCGGCACGGTCGCCGGTCCCGGGCCCGATGGTCTCTTGCGGGTCAACGATGAACTCACCCTGTCGATCGTCATCGCCCGTTGCCGTCAGACCCAGGCGGGCAGTTATCGTTGGCGCCTGCACTTCGACACCAGCCTTGCCCCCGACATCACCATCGCGGTGCGGATGGACGCCGCCAATCGCGCCATACTGGATTTCTATTTCTTCCCGCGCATCGATCTCATCTCTGATCGGCTGCGGCTGGCGGAGGAAAATGGCCTGTCGCTCGACGCCTACAGGTTCGACGACCTGAGCGACCTGTTTGCGCTGACGGCCCGAATTCCATTCGCGGAGGCGGCGTGATGGACCAGCCCGACATCATCGTTGAGATGATCCCGATCGATCAGATTGGCGTCCTCAATCCGCGAGCCCGCAACCGGAAGAACCATCGCGAAATCACCGACAACATCGAGGAGATCGGGCTGAAGCGCCCGATTACGGTGGCGCGTCGCAGGCTTCCCGGCGGCCAAGTTCGCTATGACCTCGTGTGTGGTGAGGGCCGGATCGAGGCGTTCCAGGCGCTTGGGCAGAGCCAAGTCCCGGCGATTGTCGTCGACATGCCGGAAGAGGACTGCCTTGTCCGAAGCCTCATTGAAAACATCGCCCGGCCCCAACATCGGGGCGTCGATAATCTGCGCGAGGTCGGCGAGCTGCGGAAGCGCGGTTACACCGACGCCGAGATCGCCCAGAAGATCGGGACATCGCCCTCATGGGTGAACATGATCATCACGCTCCTGGAGAAGGGCGAGGAGCGTCTGATCGCCGCTGTGGAGAGCGGCATAATTCCAATCACCCTCGCCATGACGATCGCGCGCAGCGATGACGCTGGCATCCAGCAGGCTCTTGCCGACGCCTATGCAGATGGAAAGATCAAAGGGCGGAACGTCGAGATCGTTCGCCGCCTGCTCGACCAGCGGCGGCGCAAGAGTGGATTGGCCGAGGCGCGCTTCGGCCGAGCGTCACATGGCAGACGACCTACTCCGGAGCAACTGGTCGAGGTGTTTCGACGCGAGGCGGACCGGCAGCGCTTGATCACCAAGAAGGCCGATTTCGTTCAGAGCCGGCTTCTGTTCGTCATCCAGGCGTTGAAGGAACTGCGCGCCGACCAGGCCTTTGCCACCCTCCTACGCGCCGAGCAGTTGGACACCATGCCGCGAGCCCTGGACGCCCGTGTGGCGGGCGGCGTGCGATGAGCGACCAGACGAACCTGGCGGGAGTACGGCTCGCCTTCGAGCGGCGTGGTGTCCGTCTGCCGATCGCGTCATTGACACCAATGAAGCGCCTGCGGCCCAGCGTGAAACTCAGTTCGAAGTACCGGCAGATTCTCACTTCGGTGCAGGCGGTGGGCCTGGTCGAACCGCCGGTGGTCATTGGAGATCCGGCTGATCCAAGCCGCCACCTCCTGCTCGACGGCCACCTGCGGATCGAGGCGCTGAAGGACCTCGGCGAAACGGAGGTGACCTGTCTGGTCGCTACCGACGACGACACCTTCACCTACAACAAGCGGATCAGTCGTCTGTCGGCGCCCCAGGAGCACCGAATGGTAGTCCGCGCCATCGAACGTGGCGTAGCGCCGGAGAGATTGGCCGGGGCGCTTGGCATCAATGCGCAGTCCATCCAACGGCGCGCGCAGTTGATGGACGGGATCTGCGAGGAGACAGCCGAGCTTCTCAAGGACACGCCCTGTCCGATGGCCGTCTTCGACGTGCTGCGGAAAATGGCGCCGTTCCGTCAGCTCGAGACCGCCCAGATGATGATCAACCAGGGCAACTTCGGAAAGCCGATCGCCATGGCTATGCTGGCGGCGACGCCAGAGGGTCAGCTTGCCAAGCCGCGGCGCAAGGGCGCCGCGACGAACGCGGTGACGCGCGAGCAGGTCGCGCGGCTGGAGCGCGAACTCGCCAGCCTGCAGGTCCAGATCAAGTCGGTCGAAGAGACCTTCGGTCTCGACAATCTGCATCTCACGGTCGCCAAGGCCTACCTCACCAGATTGCTCGGCAACGCGCGCGTCGTTCGCTGGCTCGCGCAACAGCGCCCGGAATACCTCACCGAGTTCCAGGCGATCGCCGAGCTCACCAATCTGCCAGCCGAGGTGAGCGCCGCGGCGCCAAACTAGGGGACCGGGACCCTTCAAGCGCCGGGACCGTCGGAGACGCCGTCGTGTGGGGCGGATCAAGGGCGGTGGCGGGGATGGCGGCGAACCCGCGCGGAGCCCGCTAGGCCGGTCGTTATCAGATCGGCCGAGATCAGCGCGCCGGGCGAGTTGGTCGCCCGGCGCGTTCAAGCGCCTTTAGGAAAGTGGCCTCTCAGGTGGCATCATGCCCCCCTTTCCGCGTTGCTATTCTTGAGGATCCGCGCGCGCCCTTGAAATGGCGTCGGTTACGCTACCTCACTCGCCGAATTGGGACTCCAGTGCAGAATGCGCTGGTTCTCCTGGCGCAATGCCCCCTGGAACTCGCCATCGAACCTATCATTGCGAGGCTTGGCATGCCTTGGACGTCTCGCGACCGCGAAAGGTGTATCCTGTTCCGCATCGGAGGGTGCCACTCACGCGCCGCCCCGTTCGGTCGCCGCGTCACGTTCCGAATGATCGTGAGTTGCTATCAATTGCGCCCATTCCCCCGGATCGGCGACGGTTCTCGCCAGTAGTATTGAAACCTCGGACGCTGAGTCCCGAACCATCAGGCGTCCGGCAATCGCGGCGGCAGAAGGATCATCTTGCGCCTGGCAGAGGTACCGTTGTCCGGGTCCGGCAGCCTCGCTCTGTCGGATTTCGACTGCCCAATAGCCCGGCATCTGCGAGCGATGGATTCTTTGAGAAATCGTGCTCATGAGGGTGAGCTTTCAGGACCGGGGCCAGAGCTACGCTGCGCGTGTCCTTTCCGTCCCTGAGGGGCGGTCAGCCACTCTCAATCATTGTTCTAATAGCGCAACCGCGCCGAATAGTCCCATATAATCGGCCAATGGCCCTAGATGATGTCGACTTTGCCATTCGGAATCGGTCACGTCTTTCGGAGTAGTGCAGTCAAGCTCTGCACGGCTTGGGTTAGCGCAAGGACCTCTTTTTCACGTAGCTGGTCGATTTTCTCGTGGAGGAGCTCAATTTCGAGCTCGGCCTTCACATTGATTCTATAATCGTTGGCCGCTTCCCGGCGGTCCACGTCCTGTTGGCGATTCTGGCTCATCATGATGAATGGAGCCGCGTAGGCAGCCTGGAACGAGAGCGCCAGGTTCAGCAGGATGAAGGGGTAGGGGTCCCACTTGTGGACATAGGCAGTGATATTCAACGTCACCCACAGGACTAGCAAGGCCGACTGGATCACAATGAAGCGCCAGGAACCCATGGTCGCTGCAACCAGGTCCGCAATACGCTGGCCGAGCGTGAGCGGCGCAGTGACGACGTTTGGCGCAAGAGCCCGCTGACTTCGGCGCAGGGTTCTCAGCTCGGCCAGTAGCCTGGCTTCTTCGTCGTGCAGTTCATGCCGTAGATTCAGCGCGCACATGATCATTGCCTTCCGGTCGGTCCGCAGCGCCTGGTCGTGACGTCAGCCGCCCAATATCACCGGAACAACGGCCGTTCGCCCGCCGATGAGCGGAGGCGACTCGCGGCTATCGTGGCGCCTCGAAGATCAGCTCCGCGTGACCGCCCTGATCAGCGATGTCGCGCGCTGCTTTTGTCGCTGCGTCCCGAGCTGGACCTTCCGCCAGATAGTCTCCAAGGAAAACGTGGTCGCGCGTTACGTGCCAGACCCCGCCCACCCGCGAGGTGCGGATCGCAATGGGCGGATGGAGGCCGCTGGCTTTCGCGACCGGCGTGTTCGAGTGGGACCTCACGGAAGGCCGCTCGGCGGCTTTCGCGTCTTGAAGGCGTCCGAGCCGCGCCACTTCGTGCAAGAAGGCCTCGGCGTAGTCGGCGGTTTCGACGTAGTCGTGCTCGTGTGCCCCGCGGCGCGTGTTGGCGAAACGCTCATGCATTCGGCTCAAAAAGCCGGGCTGCCCTTCCGCCAACTGAGCCATTAGGGCCTGAAGGATCTGTTCGTGCGCCAGCACGCGGCGCTCCAGGTCGGTGTTTTCGACGGCCATTCTGACCTCCATGGGAACATTGTGTGTTCCTTGGTCGGGGCCGACTCGCAGCTCGAGCCTCGCCCGTACCTCATGTAGTGATGCGCTAGGTCCTCCGCCATGCAGGTCGGCCAGGAGATAACTTGATTGAACTTTTAATCGTCCAGCTTCGAGACCTCGGCCTATGATTGAAAACTCTGCAGCTCGACTGGCGTCGCGTGGGTATGGACCAAGGAAATAGCGGTCCCAGGGTGCGCGTCCGCGACCTGGACGCGTGCGCGCAGCTGGCTTGCGAGCGCCGCGACGATGCTGGTCCCAAGACGGGGAGAGGCGCTCGGGGCGTCCTTGGGCATGCCGACCCCGTTGTCCGTGACGGACAATGTCCAGTTTGGGCCGTCCGCGTGGTACCCGACCACGATCCTGCCTGGCTGCGCGCTGGGAAAGGCGTGCTTCAACGCGTTGATCACGAGTTCGGTGACCGCCAGTCCAAGGCTTACAGAAGTGTCCGCAGGAACGGCGCTAGCATCCACGTCCACCTCCAGGCTCAAATGGCCGGGATCGCGGATCATCGATGCGCCGATGCTCTCGCAAAGCTGCGTGAAATAGCCCAGCAGCTCGACGTCGCCCAGGCGAGATGCGGCTAACTGCTGCTGCAGGGTGGCAACCGACATAATCCGGCTGTGAGCTTCCTTCAGATGGCTCCGCGCCTCTTCCGACTGCACGCGGCGCGCGCTCTGGAGGATCACGCTGGCGATGATCTGAAGGCTGTTTGCCACTCGGTGCTGGATCTCCTGAAGGAGGACGACCTTTTCTCGAAGGAGGTCTTCCTTCAGTTTGTCGGCGAGCCGCGCGTCGGTGACGTCGGTCACTGAGAGCAGGATTCGAACGTGCTCTGGATTGCCGTAGTCGAGCCTATGCGCATTGACCACCAAACGTCGCGGTTCGGTCCAGTCGCCCATCAGATCCATCTCATAGGCGTCGATCTGGGCGACTCCGGCCGCCGTCGCTTTCAGCAAAGTCCGCAGCTGAGGGACATTCCAATCACCTGAGCGCAGTTCGAAAATGGTACGCCCCTCCGTTTCCCCGCGAGCGAGCTGGAAAGCGTGGAAGAATGACGCGCTCGCCGCCACGACCCTGAAGTCGCCGTCGAGGAGGATCAGTGGCGCGGTCGAGGAACCGACGACGGCCAAAGCCAACGCAATGCCGGCATCTGGATCAATCTTGGCCCGAGCAGCGATGGCTGTCCCTCCAAAACCCGGAGTCTCGCGAAGCGAAAGACGTATCCCGGCCGAGATCGGGACACCGAGGCGTCCTCAGTTAATAGATCTATGCTAGCACGTCCTAAAGCGCCGCGCCCGCCCCAGGATCGTGCGATCGGATATGCTTACCCAATGCGTGTGGCTCTAGCCGGCATGCTTGCGGGGGGCTGATGGCCGCGCCTTGACGCTCATGCTTCTTCGAGCTCAGGACGAAGGTCTCCGAACCCATGTCCTCAAGCAGAGCGGCTTGGGCTCCGGACGCGGGCATGTCCTCCAACTTTGCACTCATCGTCCCTGAAGTCTCCACACGCCAGCGCTTAAGAGGACGGTGCGCGCGGCCGGCAGGCAGGGAGCCTTGAGTTCATGAAGAGCCCCTTCAAGCGGCTGGCCGCGATGTCGCTCACCGCGGCTCTAAATTTCGGCCCTGATATCGGCTTCGGTTGGAGCGATGCCTCGGAACCAAGACACGAGAATCTTGGTCGCGTTCCTAACGGTCCCGGAAATCCAGGTAACGCAAGTGGCGCCGCGGCTGGCTTGGGCCGGGCCTGCTTGGGTTTTCGCGGCTCCCGGCTGGATCGCTTCTGGCCTTTGGCCATCGTCGGCGCCTTTCAGGTTTGAGGATGAGGATGTGCGAACGCAAAGCTGAGCAGCACATCGTTCGCGTGCGCGCCGGCGCGTGCGGGATTGAAGAATCCGATGTCCAACTGGCTCGGCGTATCGTCCAGGACGGTCAGCCTGTCGTCCCGCCATTCGCCGCCGTCCAGTGCGTGCTGCCCCCGCACCTCGAGCCGGCAGTCAATGTCCTGCGCGGGTATGTCGATACGTTGTTCACGATCTTGACCGCCAATCTGAGAGCCGTAGACGAGCCGCGCCGGCGTCGCGGCCGTCGCGCCGACGCCATGCACCTGAACCGCCCAGCGATGGACGCCCGTCTGCGGCCCAGCGGTGGCAGTAAGTCGAACGGTCGAGCCGGTCGGCATAATCATCTTGTGCATCGCACGTCCTTTCAACTGGACCGCATTAGGTTGCTCGTGACGAAGGCTTGGTTCATCGCGACAAGCTGGCGGGACGTCTCATCTTCAGGGACGCGCTCGCCGCCTCACACCTTCGCCACATGACTACTGGCCTCCGCTGAGCGGATTTGGCGGCCGGATGGGGGCGCGGCCGTGCAAGCGCTCCACGATCTGCCTCAGGCGTTCGACCTCAGCCGACAGCGCGGTGACATCGCTCTGGAGTTGGTGGTTTCTCTGGCGCAGGTAGGCGTTCTCCCGCGCGAGATCGTTCGGAGGAGCGAGAGTCATCGCTTCGGCCTCCAGTTCAGCAACGAGAAGGCCTTAGGCAAAAGCATCGCGCTCACGACTAGGAGCGCGGACGCTACGAAGAGCGGGGACATTGCGGTCTCGGATACGTGCGCCGCCTCGGGGACGATCGACCGCTTCGGTCGCGGCACACGCCCGATGGCGCCTACTTCATATGGGGACGCGCATCCGAAAAGCTAGGACGGAGCAACGACCAGGTCCGTCTGAATAACCGAGGCACAGCTACGGAACGGATATCGAACGTGGATCGAAGTCCCCGGACGCTGTAGGCTTCGGGATCTTGCGACGCCGATATCGTTGAAGAGCCGGAGCCGTCGCAGGCTTGCCCGGGTGGACGGCGCGATCCATCCGAGCCCGCGTTCATCGAGGCGGAAAACTGCATCGCCTTGGCCTGCGAGCCCACGGCGCTTGCCCAAGCACGGAAGCCGATAGAGAGGCGCGATGCACCATACTCCGCTGATCGCCATGATCGCCGCCGGCTTCGCGTCCGCCCTCCTCTTGGGGATGCTCGCCAGCCGCCTGCGGCTTTCCCCGATCGTTGGATATCTGGCGGCCGGCGTGCTGGTCGGCCCCTATACGCCTGGCTTTGTCGGCGATGCGGAAGTCGCCGCCGAGCTTGCCGAGATCGGCGTCATCCTGCTGATGTTCGGCGTCGGATTGCACTTTTCCTACCGGGACCTCATCGCTGTTCGGAAGATCGCCCTTCCAGGCGCCTTGGTGCAGATCCTCGTCGCCACCCTGCTCGGCATGGGTTTGGCGTGGTGGCTCGGCTGGTCGCCGGCCGCGGGGCTTGTCTTCGGGCTGGCCCTTTCGGTCGCTAGCACGGTGGTTCTTCTTCGAGCTCTGACAGAGCGGCAACTGCTCGACACACGAAGCGGCCACATCGCCATCGGCTGGTTGATCGTCGAGGACATCGCGATGGTTTTCGCGCTCGTCCTGCTGCCGATCTTGGCTGGGGCTCTGTCAGGCGACACCGGGGGGCCGGGGCCGCTCATCCTCTCGCTGGGGCTTACCCTGGCCAAGCTTGTGGCGTTCGGCGTGCTGATGATCGTCGTCGGCCGGCGCCTCATTCCGTGGCTCCTCGCGCGTGTAGTGAGGACTGGTTCGAGCGAGCTCTTCACCCTGTCGATCCTGGCGGCGGGGATCAGTATCGCCTACGGCGCCTCGGCGCTGTTTGGCGTGTCGTTCGCCCTGGGGGCCTTCTTCGCCGGCATGATCCTCAAGGAATCCGAGCTCAGCCATCGGGCCGCCGCCGACACCCTGCCGCTGCGCGACGCCTTCGCCGTGCTCTTCTTCGTATCGGTCGGGATGCTGTTCGACCCCGCCGTGCTCGTCGAGCAACCCCTCGCAGTTCTTGCAACGGCGCTGATCATCATCGTCGGCAAGTCCATCGCCGCCTTCGCGATTGTGAAAGCCTTCCGCAAGCCTACGGACACCGCCGTCCTCATCTCGGCGAGCTTGGCCCAGATCGGCGAGTTCTCGTTCATCCTCGTCACCCTGGGGCTCAGTCTGGGCCTGTTGCCTCCTGCAGGCCGCGATCTCGTGCTCGCCGGGGCGGTGATCTCCATCATCCTCAATCCCCTGGTCTTCCTGTTTGGGGACCGCGCCCGCGCCCGGCGCGCCGCGGCCTTGGCCCGGGAAGTCGAGGCCGAACGAGAGCATCAACCCTACAGGACCACGGCTTCCGATCATGTGATCGTTGTCGGCTACGGGCGGGTCGGAAGGCTGGTCGTGGAGCGGATGAAGGAGACTGGGCGGGTCTGTGTTGTGATCGAGGACAGCCTCGAACGCGTCGAAGAACTTAGAACGAGTGGCTTTGACGCCGTCCTGGGGAACGCCACAAGGGCGGCGGTTCTTGCCGCGGCTGGCATCGGCCGCGCCAAGAACCTGATCGTCACCGTCCCGAATAGCCTCGAGGCCGGAGAAATCATTGCTCGCGGACGAAACGCGAATCCGAGCCTGCGAATTGTCGGGCGCGCGCAATCCGACCGTGAAATCCAGCATCTGCAGGAGCGAGGCGCGGACCGGGTGATCATGGGCGAGCGAGAGATCGCGCGCTTGATGAGCCTGGAAGTCTAGGCGATCGCCTCGTGATTGGCCCTGCGCTCTCCTCGAGCAGGGATGCTGGCAGCGACCTGGTCCAGCGCCCGCCGGACCGGCGGGCGGTATGGCGGGAGAGTGGTTCGGCAATCTCGTTGGCGTCGACGGGTGATGTCGGGTCGGAGTTTGATGCGTTACGATTGCAGTTCCGGCTTCCGGCGCAGGCGCGTGAAGGTGGTCTGTCGATCGAAGTGTGCGCGCCGCGGCCTATTGAGCTCGGGCTTGACCTCCGAGGAGACCCCATGATGACTACCAAAGACATCGCCCTCGACGCGCGCTTTCTCGCGCAGGAGCGCATCGTTGACGCGCTGCTCCGCGCCTTGGCGATTCGACAGCCGGAATTGCTGAGCGCCATCCGCGGCATATTGGTGGACACTGAGTTCTCACACTCGGGCAAGCCGGGAGAGCATGAAACGGTGCATCAACAGATCAAGAGCCGGCTCGACCTCGCCTCACAGTTCGCCGACGCTCATGGAACCGCCCAGGACTGACTGTGCCGTAAGAAGACGCTGGGTGCGTAAGGTAACAGGAGTTCGTCAAGCGCGGAGCTGCTGGGAAATCGAGGGCTTCGAGGACGAGGACTGATTTTCACGAGCCTTCTCAAGCGTGCAAACTCGGCCGTGTCGGGCCCTGCCCGAGGGGCGCCGTGGTCAGGCTGCGGGGATTAAGGCGGATAATCGCTGCATAATGTGCGGCGAAAGTGCTTGCCTGTGCGGAGAATGGGCGCCATTTTCACCGCAGACGGTGCGGAGAAAATGGCGACCTACATCCACGAGCAGGGCGACTGGCCCCATCTGACTTGGGACCATAAGCAGCTCGAGGCGCAGCTTGCTGCGGTCCGCCTTCGGCAGGGCAAGCTCATTGGCCGGATGGAGACGCTGGGATTTCAGCGTCGAGCGGAAGCCGTTCTGGAAACCCTCACCGCCGATGTCCTCAAATCGAGCGAGATTGAGGGGGAGCAGCTCGACAAGGGCCAAGTCCGCTCCTCTATCGCGCGGCGCCTGGGGATGGATATCGGCGCGCTCACGCCGGCCGACCGACATGTCGAGGGCGTCGTCGAGATGACGTTGGACGCCACCCAAAATTACGGTGCGCTGCTCACCGACGAGCGCTTATTCGCGTGGCACGCCGCGCTCTTTCCGACGGGCCGGAGCGGGATGAGCCGCATCCTGGTCGGCGCATGGCGCGACGCAGCCTCTGGCCCCATGCAGGTCGTCTCCGGCCCAATCGGGCGTGAGCACGTTCATTTCGAAGCGCCGCCTGCCGAGCGGATGGAGGCCGAGATGTCGGCCTTCCTCGCCTGGTTTAATGGCGATGACACTTTAGATCCGATCCTGAAGGCGGCGCTCGCTCACCTCTGGTTCGTCACCATCCATCCCTTCGCCGATGGGAACGGCCGGGTCGCACGCGCCATCGCCGATCTTGCGCTGGCCCGCTCCGAAGGCAGTGCGCAACGCTTCTACAGCATGTCCGCGCAAATTCGCCTCGAGCGGAACGCCTACTACGCCATCCTGGAGCGCACCCAGAAGGACGGGCTCGACATTACCGCCTGGCTGCAATGGTTCCTGGGGTGTCTCGATCGTGCATTTGACGGCGCCGAGACCACTTTGGCGAATGTCCTTCGTAAGGCGCGCTTCTGGGAGGCCTTGGCGGGGGGCGCGTTCAACGAGCGTCAGAAGCGCATGCTCGACCTGCTGCTTGAAGGTTTTGAGGGGAAGCTGACCAGCTCGAAGTGGGCGATCATAACCAAGACTTCACCAGACACGGCGCTTCGGGACATCGACGATCTGTTGCGGCGCAGGATCCTGGTCAAGGACCCGGCTGGTGGACGCAGCACGAGCTACTCCTTGATCGAGACGCCTGCGGAAGCTCTGCGGGCCGTCGCTGCCTATACTCGCGCGCACGCGGCCATCTCCGCCTGGGATGGGCCGCGTATGCCGACGCCGGCCGAGACGGCGGCGCGCCAGCAGAAAATCGAAGACCTTGCGGCTCAGATTGAGGCTTTGGCGCAGCGCAGCGAGCAGGTTGCCGTGACCTACCGCGAATTCGAGGCTTGTCTCACGGTGCTCCATCAGCAGGGGCTTCGTCCCGCCCCGCCATTAGTCTCGGCCGTGGCCCACGCGCTAAGGCGGACGGATCAGAGGTGATCATTGTCAGGTGATTGGCGGCGACCAATTGAGCTCCTCGCCCTCGACGCGGCTCATGCGTTGGCGGCGAACGGAGCCGAACGATCCGCCTGGCAAGGATTGGGAGTGGGTTAAATTGCGCCGAACTTTGTTTGCTATCGCCGTGATCGCCATGCCGGGATTAGCGCAGGCTGATCCCTGCACCGCCCCCTTGCCCTCAGCCGGCACGGTCTTTTCCGGCCCCGTCCGCTATGTCGGTGATGGAGACAGTCTTTGCGTCGGTCGGTCCGCCGATCCGGCCACCTGGATCGAGGTGCGTCTAGCGAACTTCTATGCACCGGAACTCAGCGCGCCCGGCGGGGCCGCCGCCAAAGCGATGCTGGAGACAGTCGCCCGCGGTAAGGCGGTCAACTGTCGGGCCGGCAAGCGCTCATATGATCGGGTCATTGCCCAGTGTCGGCTAGACGGTGCGGATCTGGGGGACTTGCTGCGTCGCCGCGGCGTGACGGAAGGCGGGAACGGCTGGCGCTGACGATGGCGCGGCCCGCACCTTGACGGCGATCATCCCGTTCGCAACCGTGGGGTGGGAGCTGGGCCATGGAACACCTCACCAAATCTCGGATCTCCGAGTACGAGCAATGCGAGAAGCGGTTCTGGCTCTCCCTGCATCGGCCCGAATTGGCCGCAGTCGCCAGCGGGTCCCTGTTCAGCGGCGGCAATCAGGTCGGAGGACTGGCGCGTGCACTTCTCCCTGACGGTATCGCCGTCACTGCGATCGATGCCGCCGCCGCCGTCGAACAAACGGCCGAGCTAGTTCAAGCCCATCCCGAACGCCCGATCTTTGAGGCGGCGTTTCGACACGAACGCGTCCTTGTGCGTGCCGATGTGCTGCTGCCGGAAGAAGGCGGCTGGCGTATGATCGAGGTCAAGAGCAGCGGGTCGGTGAAAGCCTACCAGCTCGCCGACCTCGCCACTCAGGTGTGGGCGGCGCAAGGCGCAGGTTTGCCCCTCGCTGGCGCTGCGATCCGGCACGTGGACACCAGTTTCACCTACCCCGGCGGCGGCGAGTACGCCGGCCTGTTTAAGGACGCTGAGGTCCACGGGGAACTTGGCCCGCTAATCGCAGGACGGGCGGATTTGGTTCGCGAGGCCTGGGGACTCGCGCTGGCGGGCGAGCCGGCCAGGGAGCCGGGCCCGCATTGCTCCGACCCATATGAGTGTCCATTCGCTGCCTATTGCCTGCAAAATGCGCCGGCGCAGCCTGACTATCCCGTCACGCTCTTGCCCGGCGTCACGGGCAAGAAGATCGCGGCTCAGCTCTCAGCGGCGGGGTACCTCGATCTCCGTGACGTGCCGGCCGGCGCTATCGAGCCGCCCGCCCAAGTTCGCATTCACGAAGCGACGCGCTCTGGCATTCCCTACCACGCCCGCGCCGCGTTCGCCGCTGCGGTCGGCGCATGGTCATTTCCACGATATTATCTTGATTTCGAGACGATCGCCCATGTGGTCCCGCCTTGGGCAGGCACCCGGCCGTACCAAGCCGTCCCGTTTCAATTCTCGTGTCACGTTGAAGAGGCAGGCGGCGCGCTCACGCATGCCGGCTTCCTCGACCTGTCAGGCGATGATCCGAGCCGCGCCTGCGCCGAGGCTCTGATCGACTGTATCGGCGATGAGGGAGCGATCATCACCTACAATGTCGCCTTTGAACGCGGTTGCATCACCGGTCTCGCTGCGAGGTTTCCGGACCTCAGCGACGCGCTGATGGCCCGAGCTGAGCGTCTCGTCGACGCGCTTCCGCTCGTTCGAGCGCACTACTATCACCGCGACATGAGGGGATCGTACTCCATCAAGGCGGTGCTCCCCGTTGTTGCGCCGCATCTCTCCTACTCGGACTTGGAGGGTGTGCGGGATGGGCAGGGCGCGCAGATCGCATATCTTGAAGCCACCGCGCCGGAAACGGCGCCGCAACGCCGCGACCAGCTGCAGGCGCAGCTAAGCAGCTATTGTGGGCTCGATACCCTGGCCATGGTCGAGCTGGTGCGGGCGCTTTCAGCGTGAGACGTTGCCGAAGAAGCGACGACCCTACCTTCGCAGGCTGATAGACTGATAATCCAAGACAGGCAGAATCGAGACCGGCGCAGGCGAGAACGAACTGGCCGCGCTTTGAGGGGTAAATGAATAGGTCAGTAAACAACGGAGCGCGATTGAAGTCTGCTTTGTGGGAGGCCGCTAACATCTTGCGCGGCTCAGCGGTCGATCGCACGGATTGGAAGGGATACATTCTTCCGCTGCTTTTCTTCAAGCGTATTTCAGATGTTTGGGACGAGGAGCAAGTCGACGCGCGTGAGACTTACGGCGATGTCGATCCATCCCTTTTTCCTGAGGTGCACAGATTCGACCTCCCTGAGGGGTGCCATTGGAATGATGTCAGGGAGGTTGCGGCGAACGTGGGAGCGGCATTGCAGCGGGCGATGCAGGAAATCGAACGCGCCAATCCCGACACCCTGTTTCGCGTGTTTGGCGCGGCCGATTGGAGCAACAGGGAAAAATTCTCAGACGAGCTGCTCAAGGACCTGATCGAAGGGTTCTCGGAGATCCCGCTCGGCAATCGCGCGGTCAGCACTGACGTGCTGGGGGACGCTTATGAATACCTGGTGGGTGAGTTCGCCGATATCACCCGTCGAAACAAGGCCGGCGAATTTTATACGCCGCGCAGCGTCGTCCGAATGATGATCGACATCCTCGATCCGCAAGAGGGAGAGAGCATATACGACCCTGCCTGCGGGACGGGGGGCATGCTCCTCGGAGCCATTGAGCATGTCGAGCAAAAGGGTGGGGATCCGCGAACCTTCTACGGCAGGATCTATGGTCAGGAGAGGAACCTGACCACCGCTGCAATCGCGCGGATGAATCTCGTTCTGCATGGCATCGAGGACTTTCAGATCGCCAGGGAAGACACCCTGCGCAACCCCGCCTTCAGCGACCCAAGTACGGGAGGCCTCGCCACCTTCGACTGCGTAATCGCAAACCCGCCGTTTTCGCTGAAGGAGTGGGGCCGGGATTTGTGGGAGGCCGATCCCTGGGGGCGGGCGAAGTACGGCATCCCGCCCGAGAGCTATGGCGACTACGCCTTCGTTCAGCACATGATCGCGTCGATGGCGCCTACCGGGAACAGCCGAATGGCGGTTGTCCTGCCGCAGGGCGCGTTGTTCCGCAAATCAGCCGAAGGCGCGATCCGGCAGGCGCTGCTTGAGGCGGACATGGTCGAGGCGGTCATTGGGCTGGCGCCCAACCTCTTCTACGGCACGCAGCTCGCGGGCTGTGTGATGGTGTTGCGTTGCAGGAAGCCGGCGGAGCGCAAAAACAAGGTGTTGATCATCGACGCCTCGCCGCTCTTCCGCAAAGGCCGGGCCCAGAATTTCCTCGACGAAGAGCACAGCGATCAGATCGTCGCCTGGTATCGAGCCTTCGAAGATGTTGAGGACCGCGCCAAGGTCGCCACGCTCGACGAGATCAAGAAGGAAGGCTGGACGCTGAACATCTCGCGGTATGTCCTGCCTCCGATCGGTCAGGACATACCGCCGCTGCTCGACGCTGTGGAAGCATTCAAGGCGGCGTTGGCCGACGCCCGTACCGCAGAGGATCATCTGCGTAAGGTACTGGTCGAAGGGGGGTGGCTGAAGTGAGCCAGCTGACCCAGCGCGAACTTGAAAGCTATCTCTGGGGCGCCGCCACCCTGCTGCGCGGGCTCATCGATGCCAGCGACTACAAGCAGTACATATTCCCCCTGATGTTCTTTAAGCGCCTCTCCGACGTCTGGGACGAGGATTACCAGCAGGCGCTCGATGAAACCGGCGACAAGGGCTACGCCGTCGACACCGCCAACGACCGGTTCGTGATCCCTGAAGCGGCGCATTGGGACGACGTGCGCGCCGCGCCTCGCGATGTGGGGCGGGCTCTTCTGTCGGCTTTCCTCGCAATCGAGGCGGCGAACCCCGCACGTCTCCAAGGTGTATTCGGCAATGCGAACTGGACCGACAAGGCCCAGATGCCCGACAGCACTCTGAAGAACCTGATCGAGCATTTCTCCAAGCACGACCTGACGGCTCGCCGCCGTGCCGGAGGACGAACTCGGCAACGGCTACGAATATCTGATCAAAAAGTTCGCCGATGACAGCGGTCACACCGCGCAGGAATTCTACACCAACCGCACCCTCGTCCATCTGATGGCGCAGATGCTGGAGCCCCAGCCTGGCGAGAGCATCTATGACCCGACCTGCGGCACGGGAGGGATGCTGATCTCCTGCCTGGCAGAGGTGAAGCGGCGCGGCGGCGACATTCGCACCACTGGCCTCTATGGGCAGGAGTTGATCACCATCACCGCGGCCATTGCGCGGATGAACCTGGTCATCCACGGCGTCGATGATTTCCACATTGCTAGCGGTAACACACTAGCCGCCCCGGCCTTCGTGCAGGGGGATCGCTTGCGGACTTTCGATGTGGTGCTGGCCAATCCGCCCTATTCCATCAAGAAATGGAACCGCGGCGCATGGGAGCAGGATGCGTGGGGCCGTAACTTCCTGGGTACGCCCCCGCAGGGGCGGGCGGATTACGCCTTTTTCCAGCACATCCTGTCGTCGATGGACCCGCAGACTGGGCGCTGCGCGATCCTGTTCCCCCATGGCGTACTGTTCCGCAACGAAGAGGCTGAGATGCGGCGCAGGCTGGTCGCGTCCGACAGGGTCGAATGCGTACTGGGGCTCGGCCCGGGGCTTTTTTACAATTCGCCGATGGAGGCCTGCGTGGTGATCTGCCGGTCGCGGAAGCCGGCAGAGCGTCAGGGGCGAATCCTGTTCATCGACGCGGTGGCCGAGATTGCCCGGGAAAGGGCACAGAGCTTCCTCCGCCCCGAACATCAGGCGCGTGTCCTGTCGGCCTATCACGCCTTTGCCGATGATCCCGGCTTTGCCGCGGTGGCGGATGTGGCCGATGTGCTGGCGGCGGACGGCAACCTGTCGATTGCCCGCTATGTGAAGCGGCCTAAGGCGGCTGCCGTGGCCGGGGGCACGACGCTTGCGGCGACCTGGGCTGCGTTTGATGAGGACGGGCGCGACTTCTGGTCGGGCATGGACGCGCTGGTGGACATGCTCGATGGCCTGACGCCTGTAGAGGACGCCGATGCTTGAGCAACCGACTTCCAAGGCGGGATGGACGCGCGTGCGGTTTGACCAGATCGCCACGCAAATCAATGACCGGATTGACAACCCTGCCGAGGCCGGGGTGGACCGCTATGTCGGGCTGGAACACCTCGATCCCGAAAGCCTGCGCATCCGGCGCTGGGGCGAACCCACGGATGTGGAATCGACCAAGCTGCGGTTCCAACCGGGCGACATAATCTTTGGCAAGCGCCGGGTCTATCAGCGCAAGGTGGCGGTGGCGGAATTCGAGGGCATTTGTTCGGCACATGCCATGGTGCTGCGCGCCAAGCCCGGCGCGGTGCAGCCCGAATTTCTGCCCTTCTACATGCAGAGCGACCTGTTCATGGAACGGGCCTCGAGCATCTCGGTCGGGTCGCTGTCGCCCACGATCAACTGGAAGGCGCTTGCCGCAGAGGAATTCCTGCTGCCGCCGATCCAGGAGCAGGCGCGGTTGGTGGAAGCGTTGCTTGCGGTGCAAGACAGCGTCGAAGGTGTTCATTCCCTAATTTCGGCAACGCGCGTCGCACAGATCGCAGCATTCGAAGAGCATCTGCGGAAGGCTGATGCCAATCTCGTCGCATTGGGCAGCATCATGACGGCCTCCCCGCGGAATGGTTACTCGCCCGTAGCTGCGAGTAGCGAAACTGGGCACTGGGTGCTGGCTCTCAGTGCCATCTCGAAATGTGGCTATCGCCACGGTCAATTAAAGCCCGTCGAAGTCGACCCGGATACTCTGAGCTCACGCATCAAGAAGGGTGATTTGGTTGTCTCCAGAGCCAATACTCGCGAGCTGGTCGGCCTGCCGATGGTGTTCCCCGAGGATCGGGCCGACGTGTCTTACCCGGACACGATGATGCGCATCGCCGTGGATCCAAATATAATCAGTACATCGTACCTGGAAATGTGTTTGAGATCGGTGAGCTGTCGTCGACAAATACAGAGTATTGCTGCGGGAACAAACTCGAGCATGCTCAAAATTAACGGTGCAAACCTGAGGAATATTGGCATACCGCTGGTTGACATCACGCGGCAAGGCGAAATTCTTGAAGACGTCGCGCAGTTCACCGATGCACTCGCCTTCGCAGAGCGTCGTCTGGAAGCGACGCGAAAGCTGCAGATCAAGATAATGAGCGATGTGTTGAGCGGAGCGGTAACCGCATGACGTTCAACGAGGCCAACACCGTGGAGGCCCATCTGCGCGACCTGCTCGCGGGCGCGGCCTCCGCTCGCCCGGCGCAGCTCTCCACCGGCCTCGCCCGCTCGGATGGCAAGATCGCGGGCGTCGGCTGGCATTACGTCGCCCCTGCCATCCTTCCGCGCCAGCCGCAAGAAGTGCTGGTCGAGCCCCACTTGCGCGACGCCCTGATCCGCCTGAACCCCGACATCGGCGCCAACTCCGGCCGGGCCGATGACGTACTCTACCGCCTTCGCGCCATCGTCATGGGCGCGCGGTCGGATGGCTTGGTAAAGGCAAACGAGGAATTCGCCGCCTGGCTGCTCGGCGAACGCTCAATGCCCTTTGGCAAGAACGGCGAACACGTCACCATCCGCCTGATCGACTTCGAAAATATCGAGAAGAACAGCTTCGTCGTCACTCAGCAGTTCATCATTCGCGCTGGCAAGACCGAGAAGCGCGCCGATCTGGTGCTACTCGTCAATGGCGTGCCACTGGTGTTGATCGAAGCCAAGACACCCGTGCGCTCTAGCCAGAGCTGGCTGGACGCCGCAATTCAGGTGCACGACGATTATGAGCAGAATGTGCCTGAGCTCTTCGTGCCGAACGTCTTTTCGGTCGCTACTGAAGGCAAGGAGTTCCGTTACGGCTCGGTCCGGATGCCGGTTGATATGTGGGGGCCCTGGCGAGATGGCGACGGCGCACAATCGTTAGGCGAGGTGGAGAAGGCCGCCTGCTCGATGCTGCGTCCGGCGATGGTGCTGGACATGCTCGAGAGCTTCACCGCGTTCGCCACCCAAAAAGGAAAGCACCGCATCAAGATTATCGCCCGCTACCAGCAGGTGGATGGCGTTAACAAGATCATCGCGCGCGTGGTGGCGGGCCAACCGCGTAAGGGCCTGATCTGGCACTTCCAGGGATCGGGCAAATCGCTTCTGATGTTGTTCGCCGCGCGCAAGCTTCGGCTTCACCCGGCGTTGAAGAACCCAACGGTGCTTGTGGTGGTCGATCGGATCGACCTCGACAGCCAAATCTCGGGCACCTTCTATGCCGCCGATATGGCCAACATGGTCCGCACCGAGAACCGCAAAGAACTGGCCGACCTGCTGGCTAAAGACGTCCGAAAAGTGGTGATCACCACGATCCATAAGTTCGCCGAGGCCGACGGCGTGCTGAACGACCGAGACAACATCGTCGTCCTCGTCGATGAAGCCCATCGCACTCAGGAAGGCGATCTGGGGCGCAAGATGCGCGAGGCCTTACCGAATGCGTTTCTGTTCGGTTTGACGGGCACGCCGATCAACCGCGCCGACAAGAACACGTTCTACGCTTTCGGCGCTGAGTCTGACGAGGGTGGCTATATGAGCCGCTACGGCCTGAATGACTCGATCCGCGACGGCGCGACGAAGGAGCTGCATTTCGAGCCTCGGCTGGTGGACTTGCACATCAACCAGAAGGCCATTGAGGAAGCCTATGCTGAGCTGACTCACGGCCTAACGGACGAGGACAAAGACCGCCTAGGCAAGGCCGCGGCCAAGATGGCGATCCTGGTGAAGGCGCCCGAGCGTATCCGCTCGATCTGCGGCGATATCGCTAAGCACTTCCAAGAGAAAGTGGCGCCAAACGGCTTTGGCGCGCAGGTCGTGACCTTCGACCGCGAAAGCTGCCTGCTTTACAAGCAGGAACTCGACCGGCATCTGCCGCCCGAGGTCTCCGACATAGTGATCTCGGTAAATAGCGGCGAGCCGGTGTACGCACCCTACAAGCGCGATCGGGACGCCGAGGAAAAACTACTCGACCGCTTCCGCGACCCGAAGGATCCGCTCAAGATCATCATCGTCACGTCGAAGCTCCTCACGGGGTTCGATGCGCCCATCTTGCAGACGATGTATCTCGACAAGCCGCTGCGCGATCACACCCTCTTGCAGGCGATCTGCCGGACGAACCGGCCTTATGGCGAGCAGAAAACTCACGGCCTGATCGTCGACTATCTCGGCATCTTCGACGATGTCGCGCAGGCGCTGCAGTTTGATGAGGAGGGCGTGCGCAAGGCCGTCTCGAACATTGCTGAACTGATCAATGCGCTTCCAGGGGCGCTCCAAAAATGTCTCGCCTATTTCGCCGGCGTAGATCGCAGTCTGGGCGGGTATGAGGGCCTGATCGCCGCTCAGGAGTGCATCCCAAACAACGATCTGCGCGACGCCTTTGCGGCGGACTTCAATGTGTTAGCCCGTATTTGGGAGGCGTTATCGCCTGATCCCATTCTGACGCCGTATGAGACTGACTATCGGTGGCTGGCTCAGGTGTACGAGTCCCTGAAGCCTTCGACCGGAACAGGCCGGCTCCTTTGGCACCGCTTAGGCGCAAAGACTATTGAGCTGATCCATGCCAATGTTCATGTCGATACCGTGCGCGATGATCTCGATACCCTCGTTCTCGACGCCGACCTTCTCGAGGCCGTTCTCGGCAATCCTGATCCCGAGAAGAAGGCCAAGGAGATCTCCGTAAAATTGACTGGCCGCCTGCGAAAACATGCGGGGAATCCGAAGTTTAAGGCCCTCGGTGAGCGGCTGGAGGATCTGAAGAATCGCCACCAACAGGGTCTCTTGCTCTCCGTCGAGTTCTTGAAGGAACTGCTGGCGCTGGCGAGGGACGTCGTTCAGGCCGAGCGCGAGATTCCCGAGGAAGAGGAGATCGACCGGGGGAGGGCGGCGCTTACCGCGTTGTTCGAAGAAGCTGAGAACGGCGACACCCCAGTCATGGTGAAGCGCATTGTCGACGATATCGACGAAATCGTGCGCGCGGTTCGTTTCGATGGTTGGCAAGCGACAAATGCGGGTGAGCGAGAGGTCAAAAAGGCACTTCGTCAGACACTCTTCCGCTACAAGTTGCATCAGGACGCGGATCTGTTCGCGAGGGCGTATGGCTACATCCGCGAATACTACTGAAAGCCTCCGATCCGACTGCATAGTGCTTGGACTGCGCGCACGAAAGGCGACTTTGCGCGGCGTCCGCGTGGACTTATCCGTCGAACCAAGCCCTCGTGGTTCTATGCCGCCCACGCAGTCCGCAATCGAAGCAATCCTCCCGGCGCTCGCCGACAAGCTGGAGGTCGCACTCGACCTCGTCGCGTCAGCCAATGCTGAGGATGAGTTTGCGCGGATCGCCGGCTTGTGCCGCGAGGCCCAAGCGCTGGCCGAAGCCGGCGCAATAATCCGAGACCCAGACGCCTAGCCGACGAGCTTCGCCAGCGGTTCGCCCAGGGCCCCGGCGATCTTCTCCAGTACGGTGATGGTCGGATTGCGAACACCCCGCTCGACGCCAGAGACGTAGGTGCGATGCACGCCTGCGCGGTCGGCGAGGTCCTCCTGCGAGATGCCCTGAGCCTCCCGCAGTCGCTTCACGTTGAGGCCTACTCGCCGACGCACGTCCATGCCCCGAAGGGGCCGGGACGCAGCCTTTTGATCTACAGCCTATGAGTCTCAATTGAGTTGACTGCTCGCCGCTACGTATGGCTGCTCAACCTCAATCAAGACTCATAGGATGCGGAGAGAGCAATGGGTGCGGACGGCCAGAGCCAAGACGAACAGGCGAAGGGGATACTGGCGCCGGCCAGCCCGAAAGTGTGGGTGATCACCATCGGGGTCGCCTGCCTGATCGCGGGCGTCATTATCACCAACGCGCGGAATGGCGGAGACGAGCATAAGAGCGTCGTCGAGAGCTCAGACACCGCGGCGGCCTCCGCCACACTGGCTGAGGAAGCGACCGTGATCTGGACGCAGTTCGAGACGGCGGCTCAGGCCTGCGATCAGGCCAGCGACCGGGTGAAGGCCGAACTGCAATCGCCGGACGGGACGCCCTATTCGACCTATCCCCTGTCGAAGGACGCCGTCTATGCCTGCGATGCCGCCACGAGCGCCATCTTCGCGCTCGAGCCGCCGAACGGCGCGCCGGACGCCCTGAAGGAGGAGTTTCAGACCGCGCTCAGCGCCTGCTACCGGGCCTACCGAGGCAAGCAGAACGTCTTCCAGCGCCTCACCAAAGTCCTGGACGGCGACGCGCGGCCATCGACCATGCAGGCGGTTCAGAACGAGATGCAGACGGCCGAGGGCCACATGGTCACCTGCGTGCCCGGCCTGATGGCCGCCGTCGAACAGGCGACCGGCAAGTTCCCAGAGCCGGTGCAGCGATGATCACCGCCGCACCACCTCGCGGCGCTCGACCACCTGTCTTCGCTCAGGCGTTCGGCGTACCAGCGGCCCGCTACGGGCGTTGCGGCCCGTAAGGTAGTCGAGCGCCTGGCTGGTCGCATCGACCTGGTCGTCGTGCTTGCCCGCTGGGAAGGCGAGCAGTTCCCTCACATACTCCCCAAGCCAGGGCGCTTCCTGCGGCAGATGCACCTGGCCCGCTTCGAAACGTGCCGACTGCGCCTCCAGCCGCACGCGCTTCTCGTGATAGGGCCGGATCAGGATCGGGCGCAGAAGGCCTGCCCGCCGCAAATCCTGCCCCAGCGCCCGCCCAAGCTCCGTGTCTTCGATGATGGTCGTGTCGGCCTCCCAGCGCATGGCGACGTCGACGATGGTGCGACGCAGATCCGGCGCCTCCAGCCGGTCGCGCACGACATCGAGAAGATAGTAGTCGAGCCCCTTGGCGCCCCACACCTGACCGACTGACCAGTCCGAGGTCTCGTTCAAGGTCGAGGCCGTATCCCAGGAGACGATGATCCGGTCGAAGGTCTCGGGCGGGGCGTCGCAGTACCTCAGCCACTCGCGCCGAATGACGTTGCCGCCAGCCGGCGCCGGCTGCTGCTGATACTGGGCCTGGAAGAGCAGGCTGCCCTGGGCGCGGCGAAGTTCGTTCAGCACCTCGATCGGTTCGCGCTCGGGCATGAGCAGATCGCCGACGCGCCGACGGTGTACGTCGCCGCGACGGTCGCTCAAGGGGTGGACCGTGTCCTCGGTGGCGATGGCGGGGAAGGAGACCACCTCCCAGTCCCCCCGCTCAAGCACGTGGCCCACGAGGTCGTCCTCGTGCAGCCGCTGCATGATGATCACCACCGCTCCGCGGGCCTTGTCGTTGAGGCGGGTGATCAAGGTGTTGTCGAAGAAGTCATTGACCCGCCGCCGCGACGCTTCCGAGAGAGCGTCCAGGCCCTTCAGAGGGTCATCGACGATGATGACGTCGGCGCCCCGGCCCAGGATCGCGCCGCCGACGCCCGAGGCGAAGCAGGAGCCGAAGCGCGAGGTGCGAAGCTCCAGATCCCGGAGCCGGGCCATCTGGGTGTCGGGGAAGAGCGATTGATACCAGTCGCTCTCGGCGATCGCCCGACGCTTGATGCTGAAATCGCGGGCCAGGTCCTCGGTGTGCGAAACGCAGATCATCTTCAGGGTCGGATCATGCCCCCAGAGGAACATCGGCCAGGCGATGGTCGCCAGGACCGATTTTCCCGACCTGGGCGGGACATTAATGATCAGGCGGCGACATTCGCCGCGCATGACACGGGCGAGCTGCCAGGCGATCGCCTCATAGTGC